>NZ_CP011058.1:1145000-1745000 GCF_000961095.1 Paenibacillus beijingensis
TTTAAAATCTTTTACTCTTCTTTAGTTCGAAGCTGCCCTGTTTTTAACTCTGTAAAAGCGGCAGGAATCATAGAATAACACATTAAAAGAATAGATGCAAGTCTTTTGTAACAATCCTTTTTTAACCAGACACGACTCTCGAGCAGCGGCCAGCTCAATCCTTCCCGCTAATCTATAGACCGCCTGCCGCACGTGCAGACGGTATGAGATCGGATGGGGAAACGTGTTGCCGGTTTGTGAGATCATGCAGGGACTTGAACACGTAGCCTTGACGTCTGGCCTCGTCAATGATGCGGCCCAAGGCATGTGCGTTATCGCTCGATACCGAATGAAGCAAAAGCACCGCGCCGGGATGAAGCTGCTTGACGACCGATCCGTAGGCGTATTCCGCCCCTTTTTGCGCCTTAATATCCCAATCTTTGTACGCCGCCGACCAGAATACGCTCGTATAACCTTCTTCTTTGCTAACTGCCAGCACCCGATCGTTAAAAATGCCGCGGGGCGGACGCAAATAGGACATATCGGATTTACCGGTCACCTCCGTTACTTTTTGGCGGACGCGGCTTAATTCCGTTCGGATTTGCTGATCCGATATTTGCGTCATATCCGGATGACTCCAGGAGTGATTGCCGATAATGTGCCCTTCGTCCGACATGCGCTTGATGAGCTGTGGCTGATCCGTGACATAATGCCCGGTTACAAAAAAAGCGGCAGGCACTTGTTTATCCTTAAGCACATCGAGAATGGCGGCCGTAAATCCGTTCTCATAGCCGTTGTCAAAGGTAAGGTACAACTCTTTGCGGCCGGAGTCCCCCATAAAAATGGCGCCGTGCTTTTCAACGATCTCTTTAAAGCCTTCTTCATTAATAGAAGGAAGCGATCCGTTGACACTTTTTTTAAAGCCGAAATGATAAGCGCCCGCAGGCCCGGCTTCTGCATGTCCGGCCGCGGCCGTTGTCAGTATTGCGATAAGCAAAACAAGCCAGCAACGCTTCACGGCCCGTTCCCCCTCTCACTGATTTCATCGTTCTTCATATAGAGTACTATTTCACCATTGTCCGGAAAGTATGTTGGAAATTGTTGAGCGCCGGCATTAAACAACAAAAAAACCACGGACAACAGCGGTCCATGGCTCTTCGTATTCGAAAGAATTATGATGCGGTAGCAAGTGCATTAGCAATAACGGGAGATGACCCCGCTAAGCTCTCGGGACAAAGCTTCGGGACCTGCCGCAAGCTGCGCGTCGGAAAAATGGCACCGGACATAGGATTCGTCCATATCGAGCGCTTCCGCAAACAGGCTGCCGAGCCCTCTTGCCCGCCGGTCGATCTGCAGCAGCAGCTCCAAGCCGCCGCCATATGGATTGAAGATCAGTTCCAACTCGTCAAGCTGTCCGCGAAAATGCGACGTCGGCGCAAACTCAAACTCTTGAACGAACGGCAGATGGCCCCTGCCCCGTGGACATGTTCGCAATCCACCTTGATCAATCGGAAACCAAGAAGTTCCAATGCATGGAGCACCGTGTTCATTTGCGGGGTAGGCACAACTTCGATCCGGTCGTTGTCTCCCGGGTCCATTCCGCCTCGAACTTCCAGCTCCGTTTTGATCCACACCGGCGTCCGGCCAAGCGTCAGCGGCGTTTGCAGCGGCAGCGTAAAGGAAAACGGGATTTCAATCTGTTCGCCCGCTTCCAGCGTAAACGGGTCGCTCACATGGATGCGGGCAATCCCGCACGTTTGCCGGTATTTATTATCGTTGCTCTCGCGAATGTATTCGGTCATGACCGACAATGAAATTGTGTCGATGCTCTGCTGGACATTGCCGCCCTTGACCCGGACGATGCCGCTCAATTCTTCCCCCGGCATGAACCTTCCATGATCAAGCAGCGTGTCAATGGTCGCCGCCCCGATTCCGATGCTTGCAAGAAAACGATTGAACAAGTTCATTCCTCCTTAAGGTTTTGCGTTAGCATAACCGCTTCGTAAGCATAAGCTTTGGAATCCATATTCCCTACTCTCTACGGAGTTGCCAAGGAATTGGTTCCTGCTCATGCGTTCGATTTTGCAAAAATTTTTTTGCGGTCATGGGCGCTCCACCCTAACTCCCCGGATACAACACTCTATTCCGTCAGCTTTCGGTACGCGTCGGCATCCATTAAGCTGCTGACGGCTTCTTCGCCGCCGCCTTCCACTTCGATTTCCACGATCCAGCCGTTTTCATACGGACTTTCGTTGACGAGCTCGGGGCTGTCGATCAGCGCTTCGTTCACTTTCGTTACTTTGCCGGTAAGCGGACTGAACAGATCGGAAACCGTTTTTACCGATTCGATCGTCCCCATCGGCTGATTCATCTCCACTTCGGCTCCGACTTCCGGGAATTCCACGAACACGATATCGCCAAGCTGGCTCTGCGCATGGTCGGTGATCCCGATCCGCACGATACTGCCGCCTGCCGCAGCCGCCCATTCATGTTCCTCCGTATAACCGAGCCCTTGTCTAATTTCGCTCATGCTTCAACATCCTCTCCGCTAAATAATTGTAGATCGCTTTTTTCGCAAAAAAAGACAGAGAACCGGCCTGATGCCATGTTGCTCTGTCCCGGGTACCTGAAAGTTTAAACCGCGATTATGCGGTCCTTACCCCTTTGGCGGCCTGTGAAGCTCTCTCCAGAGATGCGTCGGAAGGCGGTTCGTTTACCTGAGAGATTGATCGCCGGACGGCTATCCGTGCGACTTGCTCCTTCGGTGCATGCGGTTATTTTATCCGCAAGTCTCTCCCGTCATTCGTCATTCGCTGCTTATTTGATACCCTTAGCGTAAAGCAGGTCTTGATTTCATGTCAATATAGATGACAAAAATCGAGGAAAAATAAAAAAAGTTGACATAGGCATGTCCCATCATGTAAAAAGGAGTTAGATAACCGAATATGCGGATGAACGTAATGGGAGAGACTGACCGGAACATGCGGCGGCGCCGAAGGAGTAAACCTACTTAAGGTGAATCTCTCAGGCAAAAGGACCTTTACGGGACGCACCTCTGGAGAGAACGGCCTTCACGCTGCAGCGGTTTTGGAGCGGCAGACGGCGCGTCACCCAAGGGGAAACCCGCATGGGGCGGGGTAACTCTCAGGTACAAAGGACAGAGCGAAACGGGAATGACAGCAGCCGGGAGGCTGCTTGCGTTAGTCCCTTTCGCGCGTTGTCCTTTTTTGCATTTTGATTTAAGGGAGTTAATAGCGGTTCAGTTGTCCACCATACAGTTATGGAGTTTTTAATTTTGAGGAGATGGTGAGTAAAGATGGTTCAACCGCTTAAAAGAACCCCTATTTTTCCGCTTTATGCCGATTGCAAAGGGGCACGATGCATCGATTTTGGCGGCTGGGAGCTTCCCGTGCAGTTTTCCGGTATTCAAAAAGAGCATGAAGCCGTCAGACGGCAGGCCGGCTTGTTTGACGTGTCCCATATGGGCGAATTCAATGTGACCGGCCCGGAGGCGGAGACGTTTTTGCAGCGGATGACGACTAATGACGTGTCCAAGCTTTCCGACGGGCAGGCCCAATATACGCTTATGTGTCACCCGGACGGCGGCGTCGTTGACGACCTGCTTGTCTACCGGCTGACCCCCGGCTCATACATGCTTGTCGTAAACGCCTCGAACATCGACAAAGATTTTGCGTGGCTGCAGGAACATCTGATCGACGGGGTGACGCTGGAGGATGTGTCGGCCGAAACGGCGCTGATCGCGCTCCAGGGCCCCCGCGCCGCAGAGATCATGGCGAAGGCGGCCGGCGCGGATTGCGGCTCGCTGCTCCCGTTTCATTTTGTCCGGAATGTTGATGTGTGCGGCGTAGAAGCGCTCGTTTCCCGAACCGGATATACCGGTGAAGACGGATTCGAAATTTATGTCCGTTCGCAGCGGGCGCCGGAAGTATGGAAGGGACTCATGTCCGCCGGCGAACCGTTCGGACTTGTGCCGGCCGGTCTCGGCGCGCGCGACACGCTGCGGTTCGAAGCGAGGCTGCCGCTGTACGGCCAGGAGCTGTCGCCATCGATTTCGCCGCTGGAGGCCGGAGTAGGCATGTTCGTCAAGCTGGCCAAAGGGGATTTTATCGGTCGCGATGCCCTTATGAAACAGCGAGAAGAAGGACTTCCGCGCAAGCTGGTGGGCATTGAAATGGTCGACCGCGGTATCCCGCGGACGCATTACCCCGTCTATGCGGAAGACCGGCTGATCGGAGAGGTGACGACGGGCACGCAGTCTCCGACACTTAAGCGCAGCCTCGGACTTGCGCTCATCAGCGCCGAATACGCCGAAGCAGGCACGGAGGTTCAGGTCGAAATCCGCGGCAAGCGGCTGAAAGCGGTCGTCGTGAAGACGCCTTTTTACAAAAGAACCGCCAATTAAGATGAACCGATAACCGCGCATACGGTGAAAAAAGGACTGCCGCTAGGCAAGGTGCTTCACGCTGAACCGGCAACATTGCAGGGGGACATCTCTTCCGGCAGCAGCATGGGTCTGTGCCCTGTATGGCAGCATATTAACTTTGAGCAAAGGTGGAGAACGATGAGCTATAAGCACCGTTATATTCCGATGACCGAACAGGATGAAGCCGAAATGCTGCAGACAATCGGCGCCCAAACGATCGAGGATCTGTTTCGCGATATCCCCGCTTCGATCCGCTATCGGGGAACGCTGCCGATGTCGTCCGCTCTTGACGAACAGGAACTGCTGAAGCATATGAAGGAGCTGGCGGGCCGCAATGCCGACAACGAACGGTTCATCAGCTTCCTTGGAGCCGGTCTGTACGACCATCACATTCCGGTCGTCATCAACCATATTATTTCCCGCTCCGAATTTTATACCGCCTATACGCCGTACCAGCCCGAAATCAGCCAAGGCGAGCTGCAGGCGATCTTTGAGTTCCAATCGTACATTTGCGAGCTGACCGGCATGGCGGTCGCCAACGCCAGCATGTACGACGGGGCGACGGCGCTTGCGGAAGCCGGCGCGCTTGCCTCAGCCGCCACCCGGCGCAAGCAGGTCGTCATCTCCCGCACCGTCCATCCGGAAGCGCGGGAAATTATGCATACGACGGCCCGCGGCCTCGGGCTTGAGGTCGTGGAGATCGGCTATGCCGGCGGCGTTACCGATCTGGAGCAGCTTCAGTCAGCCGTGTCGGATCAGACGGCGGCAGTTATCGTCCAGTCGCCGAATTTCTTCGGCTGCGTGGAAGATATCACCGCCATCGAGCCGATCGTTCACGCGCGCAAGGGACTGCTCGTCGTCAGCATGAATCCGATGGCGATGGGTCTGCTGGAGGCGCCAGGCCGTCTCGGCGCCGATATCGTCGTGGGCGACGCCCAGCCACTCGGCATTCCGGCGTCGCTCGGCGGGCCGACGTGCGGCTTCTTTGCCGTCGCCGAGCCGCTGATGCGCCGGATGCCGGGCCGAATCGTCGGCCAAACGGTCGACAGGGACGGCAAGCGCGGCTTCGTGCTGACGCTTCAAGCCCGCGAGCAGCATATCCGCCGCGAGAAAGCGACGTCCAACATTTGCTCCAACCAGGCGCTGCTCGCCCTGTGCGCATCGGTCTATTTGTCGACGATGGGCAAAGCGGGCATCCTGGAAGCGGCGAACCTCAATCTGCAAAAGGCGCACTATGCGGCCTCGGCAATCGGTTCGCAAAGCGGCTGCACGCTTCCTTTCCCGTCCCCTTTCTTCAATGAATTCGTCGTCAAGCTGCCGGACGGCGCTTCCGCCGCCGAGCTGAACCGGGGGCTGCTTGCTTCGGGATTTATCGGCGGCTATGACCTTGGAGAAACCTATCCCGAGCTTGCGGGGCATATGCTCGTCGCCGTCACCGAGAAAAGGACGAAAGCGGAAATCGACCAGTTTGCCAATCGATTGGGGGAACTTGTATGAAACCGGAAAAAGCGTTGATTTTTGAAATGAGCAGGCCCGGGCGTGTCGCGTATTCGCTCCCTGCTTGCGACGTCCCGGAATCGGCGCCGGCCGATTACATTCCGGCGTCCATGCTGCGCAGCAAGCCGGCGGAGCTGCCGGAAGTGTATGAGGTCGACGTCATCCGCCACTATACGGAGCTGTCCCGCCGCAACTTCGGGATTGACAACGGCTTTTATCCGCTCGGCTCGTGCACGATGAAATACAATCCGAAAATTAACGAAAATACGGCACGTTTTGCCGGATTCGCCGGCATTCATCCGTACCAGCCGGTCGAAAGCATCCAAGGCGCGCTCGAGCTGCTGTATACGCTGCAAAACGATCTGGCGGCCTTAACCGGCATGGACCAGGTAACGCTGCAGCCGGCGGCCGGCGCCCACGGGGAATGGACCGGCCTGATGATGATCCGCGCTTATCACGAAAGCCGCGGCGAGAAGCGGACAAAAGTGATCGTGCCCGACTCCTCGCACGGCACGAATCCGGCGAGCGCTACGGTGGCCGGATTCGAAACGATCACGATTACCTCGAACGAGCGCGGACACGTCGACCTGGACGCGCTGCGCGCCGCTGTCGGTCCTGACACGGCGGCGCTTATGCTGACCAACCCGAGCACGCTCGGTCTGTTTGAAGAACAGATTGAAGAAATCGCCGCCATTATTCATAAAGCGGGCGGACTGCTCTACTATGACGGCGCCAACTCGAACGCCATTATGGGCATTACGCGCCCCGGCGATATGGGCTTTGACGTCGTCCATCTGAATCTCCACAAGACGATGAGCACCCCGCACGGCGGCGGCGGGCCGGGCGCCGGTCCGGTCGGCGTCAAGAGCAGGCTCATTCCGTTCCTGCCGAAACCTGTCGTCGCAAAACGAGAGGACGGAACGTTTTATTTCGATTTCGACCGCCCGGCCTCCATCGGACGGGTAAAAGCCTACTACGGCAACTTCGGCATTCTCGTACGGGCTTACACGTATATCCGCACATATGGCCCGGAAGGGCTGCGGCGCGTGTCGGAGTGCGCCGTGCTGAACGCCAACTATATGATGCGCCGGCTCTCGAATGCATACGAAATTCCGTATCCCGGCGTCTGCAAGCACGAATTCGTCATGTCCGGCCGCGGTTTGAAGCGGTACGGCGTGCGCACGCTCGACGTCGCCAAACGGCTGCTCGATTTCGGCTATCACCCGCCGACCATCTATTTTCCGCTCAATGTGGAGGAGTGCATCATGATCGAGCCGACCGAAACCGAGAGCAAAGAAACGCTCGACGCGTTCGTCGACACGATGATCTCCATCGCCAAAGAAGCGGAGGAAACGCCGGAGGTTGTGCTGAACGCCCCGTACGACACCGTCGTCCGCCGGCTTGACGAGACGCAGGCGGCGCGCAAGCCGGTGCTGAACTGCTCCTGCGGCTGACGGCTGATGGCCGAAGATAAATTAAACAAAAAGGGAAGGTGCCCGCAGCACCCTCCCTTTTTGTTATGAAATCAATCCGCATCCCGAACCATTCGGGTAAGTGAGCGGCATTCCTGCTGCTTATTGAATCATCCGCATCCTCATCCGGCTTCTTTCGCGCAGCAGCTCCGGCAGGCCGACCCCAAGCAGCACCAGAACGACTCCGGTCCACTGGAGCGCACTGACATATTCGCCCAGCACGAACGAGGACATCAACGTCGCAACGGGCAGCTCCGCCGCACCGAGTACGGCGGCCGTTCCTTCACCGATATGCGGTACGCCTGCCGCGAACAGCACCGGCGGTATGAAGGCGCCGAACAAACCAAGCAGGAAGGCGTACAGCAGCAGTTCGCCCCATAATTCTCCGTTCAATATAAAGCCCGGGGGCAAAATGGACCAGCTCGTAATGAGTCCGCCCGTCATCATCCAGGCACTGCGGGATGCGGGAGGCGCCTGGGTCACCACTCTGCCGTTGAACAACACGAAGAGCGAATAGCTGAGCGCCGAAAGCAGCCCGAGAATGACACCCCACATTTGGAACTGTCCTGCGTCCCGTTCCAATATTCCGGCTGCAAACAGCGTTCCGGTCAGCAGCACAGCCAATGTGATCAACATGCGGTTATCGGGGCGTTTGCGACTGCTCACCGTCTGGATCATAACGCCGATCCACGTGAATTGGAACAACAGGATGATCGCCAGCGACGCCGGGATATATTGCAACGCGCCGTAATACAGCAGGCCCGTTGCCCCTGTCGGAATACCGGCTGCCATCAGCAGCAGCCTTTGCTTCCAGACGAGACGCTGCGGGGGAATGACCGCTCGACCCGCTTCAACGCTTTTTCGCAGCGTCCGTTTCTTTTTCCACCCGTTTGCGGCAACGAGCAGCCATGTCAATGCCGTTCCCATCAGCAGCTGACTGCCGGCCACCTCTCCGAGCGTGTATCCATGTCCGTAGGCCAACACCACAATGGTGGATAAAATGCCGTAACTGCAAGCACCAAGTAAAACAAGAATTTGGTTCCTCATGATTTCCTCCTATCCGGGCACAGAGCCGCTTGCCGGCTCATCATTGTCGCCCCTTGCAACCATTCCGGCAGCACAAAAAAACTTCCCCGCTGCGAATACAGAACCGGCGAAAATACCGATTCCGTTACGTAGCTGGGAAGTTTCGGCTTCCTGTAGAAACCCCCATCCATAATTATGGGGTTATACGTAAATGAAAATATGCCAATATGGTTACGTTTTCGCAATATTTATAACCTTACATCATACGTTACATGTTACAGTTTGCCAAATCGTTTTGTCAAGGGGGTAAATGCGGATCATTGAAAATATTTTTTTGGCCCAGAGTATGTTATAATTCAACCGAAAATCAACCAACCGGGCGGAGGCGTTATATGCTTACTTTTGAACAAAAGCTTGCCGTTTTTGAATCTTTTCCCGAACTCGAGCGCCGCAACGTGTCGCTTGGACGTGTCAATTTTCATTATGAGAACAGCTTGTACGACAAAAAAACCGTCGCCTATCATTTGCATCCGAACGGCAATGGCTTTGTGTATGCGGGTTTAATGGACGAATACAAGACGGACGCCAAAGGGCTTGTGAATATTCGCGATTTTTCGGAAGACGAGCTGCGCAAGCTAGTCGAAGCATCCATCCGCTCTTTGTCGCAGCGGGCTCCTGAGGAAGCGGCCGCGCCCAAGAAACGCAAGCCCGCAAAGGAGCAGCGCTGGCACAATAACGACGGACAAACGCTGCTGCTGAAATATGAGGACGAGCTCTGGTACATTTACATCGGCCTGAACCTGGAAGCCGCTTTCGAGACGTTCGAAGAAGCGGAGGAATATTTGCGCGAGGAAGGATTTACCCCGACTGCTTGATGCAACAAGACCAAAAAAGATCACATTTGTGGATTGGCAGGGGAAAAAAATGACTGCAATACGCTCATCGGCACGTCAGCGCATTTTGGATGTTGCGAGTAATTTGTTTTATCGGGAAGGCATTCGTTCGATTGGTGTAGACACGATTGTTGAGAAATCCGGAGTGGGAAAGGCGACGCTCTATCGTCATTTCCCAACGAAAGATGATTTAATTGCTGCCTATCTCAAGGAAACGGATCATCTCCATTGGAAATGGTTTGATGAGGTCATCGCAAAGCATGAAGGATCGCCTAGAGCGCAGCTGCTGGCATTGATCGAAGCCACCGTTCAAATCATGATGGAGCCGGGTTATCGTGGCTGCGCCTTATTGAATGCTCTGGCTGAATTCTCTGAAGCCGATCATCCTGCCCATCGAATAGCGGTAGAATACAAACATGCGTTACGATTAAAGTTGACTCAGCTGAGCCAGCAAGCCGGTGCACATAATGAAGAACTGGCCGATCAGCTTATACTGGTAATCAATGGAGCGCTGGCTTCAGTCCCCGTATTCGGCTCAGCCGGTCCAGCGGCTCAACTCAAAATGATAGCGACACATCTGATCGACCACCATCTTGAAAATGGTCAGCGAAATCATTCATAGGGCAGTAAAAAGAGATAAGGTGTCAATTGAACAGCACCCTCAAGAATAATCATTTGGAATTAAAATTCGTTATTCCGATGAAATTCTTTCGGGGTGCATTTTTTTGCGATTAAGGTCAAAAGTTAATTCCACTAAGTATGCGGTAACGGAACCATGCAGCAGCCGTGTTCACGATTGGATTACGTTGCTTCTCTTGACGCGAGACAGATCTGTACTGTAATATAGCTAAATGAGACAGAACTGTTCTGTTTCGTTACAAGCCGCGAGTGGATACAACAGCGGTTTCGATCCTATGGTGATGCTATTGTGATCCTCTGATCCTCAGTAGTGGCAAGCTCGTTTGTAAAATGACATGCATATAGGAGGATGAAGAATATGTCGACAAAAAGTTCGTGATCTAGTGATCGACGAGCCGGCTAAAAATTTTGTCCTGACCGCGTAGAACCCGCTGGGAAGCATGAGTCAATAAAACTTAAATTTACGAGGTGTTTATGAATATGAAGGCGATCTTTTTCGATAAAATCGGTTCCCCCTCAGACGATTTTGACGTTCTCCAGATGCGCGATATTCCAATGCCTGAGATCCGGGAAAACGAAGTCCTTATCAAAGTCGTTTCCGCTTCAATCAGCCCCACGGATTTTATATTTATGCAAGGGTTATATCCGGAACCCCATGTTCCTGTTTTTCCGCAGATTGCCGGGTCACATGGCGCCGGTGTTATAACGAAAGTTGGAGAGGGAGTATCACTGAAACCAGGAACGTTCGTCGGATTTAACTACCACAATTGTTGGGCCGAATATGTCGCTGTGCCCGTAGAATGGTTGTTTCCGTTACCAACCGACTATCCGATTGAAAAGGCCACTCAATTCTTCAACCTCATATCTGCATGGGATTTGTTCCACAATGCTAAGGTTGAGCCTGGTCAATGGCTGGCGCAAACAGCCGGCAACTCAACCGTCGCGACACTTGTATCGCAATTAGCCAAACGAAAAGGTGTGAATGTCATCTCCATCGTGAGGCAAGCACAGGATCATCTGAATCTGAAAGATCTGGGAGCGTCTGAAGTCATCGAGCTCTCGAAACTCTCAAAGCCCGTCAGTGAGCGGATCATGGAGATCACGCAAAACAAAGGCGTGGCAGGTGTCATCGACTGCGTCGGCGGCCCCGTTACGAGTGAATTAATCAGATCCCTTTCCCTTGGCGGGCAGGTAATCCTTTACGGTGGTCTCAGCTCTGAAAAATTTGAGCTCCATAACTTCGACCTTCTTTTCAAGGTCGCCGAGATCAAGACCTATGCCTACCGTTACCTCTTCACTCCGCCCGAAGAGGAAGACATCACGTTGCTTCAAGAGATCGCAGAGGTCTCATCGGAATTTTATAGTCCTGTAGGTGGAGTGCACGCTCTAGAAGACTTCAAAACCGCAATTTATGAGAGCTTACATCATCCGGAACGCGGAAAACGTTTCTTCAAGATCTCGAGCTTGGAAGATTAAAGCCGCAGATGATATATCATCTCGCGGGATAAGAAAAGCGCTCCTCATGCCGAATGGCGGCCGGGAGCGCTCACTTCTTTATGAAGTATGACATGAATTATTGAACGGGCTTCATCATTTTTTGCTGAAAAAGCGCGATCGCCTCGTATTCCTCTTCCATCTTGCGCGCGATGCGGATGTACATCGGCAGCAGCTCGCGGTAAATTTGCACGTACTCGCGGTTTGGCTCGTGAGCGTGCGTGGTGCCGATCATGCCCGACACCGCATGAATGCTGTCGATGCGGCCGGTGGCGTACAAGCCGAGAACGACGGCCCCGAGACAGGAGCTCTCGAAGCTTTCGGGAACGACAACCTGCTGATCGAATATGTCCGCCAGCATCTGGCGCCATAAGGAAGAACGGGCAAATCCCCCCGTGGCGTGGATTTTGGCCGGAACGCCGATGCGCTCCTGCATCGCCAGCATGACGGTGTAAAGGTTGAACAGCACCCCTTCCAGCGCAGCCCGGATCATGTGCTCTTTCTTATGATGCAGCGTCAGTCCGAAAAACGAGCCGCGCGCGTTCGGATTCCACAGCGGCGCCCGCTCGCCGGTCAAAAACGGGTGGAACAGCAGTCCTTCCGCTCCGGGCTGCACTTTTTCAATAATTTTCATCAGCACTTCGTAAGCTTCGATGCCAAGCCGCTTCGCCGTCTCCACCTCGGAAGCGGCAAACTCGTCGCGAATCCAGCGGAAAATGATACCGCCGTTATTGACCGGTCCGCCGATCACCCAGTGATCCTTCATCAGGGAATAGCAGAAAAATCTTCCCTTGGCATCGGTGACCGGCTTGTCGACGACCGTACGGATGGCGCCGCTCGTGCCGATCGTTACCGCCACCACGCCGGGATCGATCGCCCCGACGCCGAGATTCGAAAGCACGCCGTCGCTGGCGCCCACTACAAAAGGCGTTTCGGCGCTGATGCCCATTTCCTTCGCATAGGACGGATTGAGGCCGTTCATCATATGGGTCGTCTCGACGAGCTGCGATAAATGCTCTCTCTTAATGCCGGCAATCGTCAGCGCTTCCTCGTCCCAATCCAGCTTCTCCAGGTTAAACAGCCCGGTAGCGGAAGCGATCGAGTGGTCCACCACATATTCGTTAAACAATTTGGCAAAAACATATTCTTTGATCGAGATGAATTTATGCGTCCGGCTGAACACATCCTGCTCATCCCTCGACAGCCACATCAGTTTGGTGAGCGGCGACATGGGATGAATGGGCGTTCCCGTGCGCAGGTAGATTTCATGGCCGTTCATTTCCTTTTTCAGCTTTTCCGACCATTTGGAGCCGCGGTTATCCGCCCACGTAATACAGCGGGTGAGCGGCACGCCCTCCTTGTCGATTGCAAGCACACTGTGCATCGCCGAGCTGAAGGAGACGAACAGTACCTGTTCGGGCCCGATGCCGCTCTCCTCGATCACCTTGCTAACCGAACCGACGACCGCTTCCAAAATTTGATCCGGGTCCTGCTCCGCTACAATCGGGGTCGGCGTGTACAGCGGATACCCGATGTTCCCTTGGGCGACCACAGCACCGTTCTCCGTAAATAGAACCGCTTTCGTACTCGTCGTACCGATATCCACACCGATCATATAACTCGCATGGCTCATTGAATTTACCCTTCTTTCGTTAGCTTGCTGTACCCGGCCGTTACACGAACAGGCTTAACAGCAGAATCAGAATAAACGAGAAGACCGACAAAATCGTTTCCATTGCCGTCCAAGATTTCAACGTCTGGGTGACGGACATATTAAAAAATTCTTTTACCATCCAGAACCCGGCGTCATTGACGTGAGACAGAATAAGCGAGCCGGCGCCGGTAGCCAGAACGACCAGTTCAATGTTCGCCCCCGGAGCTACCGCGAGGACCGGAGCGACGATACCGGTTGCCGTCGTCATGGCGACGGTGGCCGAGCCGGTAGCAACCCTTATCAGTGCAGCGACCAAATAAGCGAAGAAAATAACGTTGATGTTCGCATTCACGGCCAATTCGGCAATCGCCTTGCCGACGCCGCTGTCGATCAGCACCGCCTTGAACGCGCCGCCGCCCCCGATAATAAGAATAATGGAAGCGGTTGGCGCTAAGCAATCGTGCATGAATTTTGACAGCTGTTCTTTGCTGAAGCCGCGAGAGAAGCCCAGAGAGAAGAAAGAGAATACAACGGCGATCAAGAGCGCGATGATTTCATTGCCAATAAATTTGCAGAAGACCGTAAGCGCCCCTGTTCCGTCCGGATCGGCGATCTCGGCTACGGAACCGATCAGCATCAAAATAACGGGCATCAGAATCGTCAGCAGCGTAATGCCGAAACCCGGCAAATTGGTATCGTTTTTGGTCGTGAATTGAGCGGCCAATTCGGCGGGCGGCTGTACTTGAATACGCTTACTGATAAAGGAGCCGAACACCGGTCCGGCGATGATGGCAGACGGAATGCCGATGATGAGCGCGTATAAAATCGTTTTGCCGATATTGGCGCCAAACGCCTCGATTGCGATCATCGGCGCCGGATGGGGAGGCAGCAGCCCGTGAACGGTCGAAAGGCCGGCCAAGAGCGGAATTCCGATTTTCAGCAGCGGCATATTCGTCTTGCGGGCAACGGTGAACAAAATCGGAATGAGCAATATAATGCCGACTTCGAAAAAGATCGGGATGCCGACGATAAAAGCGACTGTAACCATCGCCCAGTGAACTCTTTTCTCGCCGAAACGGGCGATCAGCGTATTCGCGATGCGTTCGGCTCCGCCCGACTCGGCCATCATTTTGCCGAGCATCGTTCCGAGACCGATGACGATCGCGATCGTGCCGAGCGTCTTGCCGAGTCCGGTCGTAACGGATCCGACGACATCATTCGGCTTCATGCCGATGAGAAGACCGAGCAGGACGGAGCTCAGCAGCAGCACGACAAAAGGATTCCACTTGAACTTTGCGATAAAGACAACGAGAAAGACGACGGCCAGCAGTGTCCATATTAACATCGTTGCGTTATGGCTTAAACTGAATAGCGTATTCATAACCCAATTTTCCTCCCTGATGTACGTGACTCTTATTTTTAACCTGCCGGTAACATGACAAAGCTATCGGCTGAGCCAGCCGCCGTCGACGGCGAGCAGATGGCCGTGAATGTAATTTGACGCCGCGGAAGCCAGAAATACGACGGCCCCCTTCATATCGTCCGGATTCCCCCACCGCCCAGCCGGTATCCGGTCGATAATCTGGACGCTGCGGACGGGATCGTTCATCAGTGCCTCATTCATCTCGGTCGCGATATAACCGGGAACGATCGCGTTAACGTTTACCCCGTGCTTGGCCCATTCGTTTGACAGCGCTTTAGTCAATTGGGCGACTCCGCCTTTGGCGGCTGCATAAGCGGGAACGGTGAAGCCGCCCTGAAACGAGAGCAGCGAAGCCGTATTGATGATTTTGCCGCTGCCGCGCGGCACCATATGGCGCCCCGCCTGCTGGCATAAAATCCAGACCGTCTTCAGATTGACGCGCAGCACGTCGTCCCAGTCGGCTTCCGAAAAATCGAGGCTCGGCGATCTTCGCTGGATGCCGGCGTTATTGACCAGAATGTCGAGTTTGCCCAGCTGCTGCACGACTTGAGGCACCGCATCCTTCACCTGTTCCAGATCGTCCATATCGCATGGAATAATGACGCATTTCCTGCCAAGCGCTTCGATTTCGGCTTTCAGCGCGGTCTGCGCCGGCGAGCGCTGCAGCAGCGCCACATCCGCACCGGCTTCCGCCAGCGCGAGCGCCATCGAACGCCCAATTCCGCGGGTAGCGCCTGAAATGGCGGCTGTTTGCCCGCTTAGATCAAACAGATTTCCTTCCATTGTGCTACTCTCCTTCCAATGGCCTCGTATCCACTAATGCCCCGCTAATGCCTCGCACCCCGACTTCCGAAAAGGTTCTTTCGGTTTCGTCCGTAAGCGCTGTCAGTTATGCTCCATCAGGCTCAAGCCGAACCCGTTGACTCGATGAAATCCCATTGTATACGCTGTCAATTCATAAATTACTGCGTTTCGCTTTGATTGCGTCTTTATCTGCGTCTCTTGCCAGCATCTGCGTCCATCCACGCTTCACAGCGCCGTTTGTTGTATTCTTGTCGACAAGTTAGGCAATAAAAGACGCCAAACGAGGCAGTGAGTAAGAATCGCAGCAGATCGTTTGCAAACAATAGACCGGCCTTTCTACAGATAGCGCTTTCAAAGTGTCGCTAATGCGATAATGAATGGATTTTAAACATGAGACTCCTTCTATTCGAGAAAGCATGGTTGGATACTTGTGTACAACCTGATTTGAATTATACATGGGAATTATTGTTTTGTAAACGGTGTCAAACAAAAAAACCGAAGCGGACCACGAATCCCGCTACCGACCGGCTAGCCTCTCGGGGCCCACAGGATGATCGATGCTCCAATGATGCAGACGGCCGCTCCGATCCAGTCGTACATATCGGGGCTCTTCTTGTCGACAAGCCATCCCCAAAGTACCGCCAGCACAATAAAAACACCGCCGTAGGCGGCATAGATTCGGCCGAACGCCGGAAAATGCTGCAGTGTCGGAATAACGCCGTACGCGGCCAGCAATATGACGCCGAGCAGTCCGACCCACAACGGCCGCGACTCCCGCAGCCACAGCCATACGAGATAGCCGCCGCCTATTTCGGCCAGCCCCGCCAGCATAAACAAAAAGATCGATTTTATCATTATTTTACGAAGACCTTCCCGCCGCGCTGCGCGCTAGAGCAGCCCTTTCAGTTTGGCGAACGGGTTGTTTTCGAATCCTTCCTCGGCGTATACGACTTCGGTTTCGTACTTATCGTAATGCTGATTTTCGGAAAATGAGAAAATATCGTTGTCCCGCTCGTACATCGCTTTTAAAATTTCAAACGTATAATGCGTATCCGCCAGAGCGTCATGCAGCAGCTCCGATTGGGCGATGCCGAGATCCTTGAGCGCCTGGGCGAGACCGATCCGCCGGTTGTGATTGAATTTGCGGCCGAACATCATCTGGATATCGTTATAATTGCGCAGCCAGTCCGTGCCGAGCCCGTGCCTGCGGCACTCATCGATAAAGATGTTGCGGTCGCTCAGCGACCACGAGCAGAGGTAATACGTTTCTTCTCCGATCCATCTTAAAAACTGGGGCTGCACATCGGTAAAGCTCTTGGCCTCCTGAAGCTGCTCGCGCGTAATGCCCGTGAAACGGGTCGTCTCCATGTTGATCGGCGTGCTCGGCCGAACAAACGACATGTAGGTGTCCAGCTGGGTAAAAGTATGATTTTCAAGTCTGACTTTCAAAGCGCCGATCTGAATCAGCTCAGCTTCCTTGCGGTTCCGCACCACTTTCGTTTCCAGATCGTGAAAGACAAGCAGCATAGGGGCACCTCCTTTGCGTTCGGTTGCTTTCTGTTGCTTTCTATTAGTATATCTTTTCTTTGTTCCTCTGAAAACCGGAAGTTTAATGGCCGGCCGGAGACGAGAGCGTCACGCCTTCCGCCTGCAGCCGCGCCCGGATGCGTTTCGCAAAAAGGAGCGCCTCGCCGCCGTCCCCGTGGATGCACACCGTCTGGGCGGCAATCGGCACGTCGGTCCCCTGCCGGGAGCGGACTGTACCGTATTTGATCATTTGCAGCACCTGCAGAGCTGCCGTCTCCCGGTCTTCGATGAGCGCACCCAGCTCGCCGCGCCGCGTCAAGCTGCCGTCCGCCTGATAAGTGCGGTCGGCGAACACTTCGCTTGCCGTCGCAAGAGAAGCCTTCTTCCCCGCCCGGATCAGCTCGCTGCCGGATAAGCCGAACAAAATGAGACCGGGGTTCACCCGGTAGACGGCTTCGGCGATCGCCTCGGCGAGCGCCGTATCTCGAGCCGCCATATTATACAGCGCGCCGTGCGGCTTCACATGGCGCATGACGCCGCCTTCCGAGCGGACGAAGCCATCCAGCGCGCCGATTTGATACACGACGATGTCATAAGCCTCCTGCGGCGAAATATCCATATTCCGCCGGCCGAACCCGCTCAGGTCGGGCAGTCCCGGATGGGCGCCGATCGCCGTATGATGAGCGATCGCCAGCTTGACGGTCCGGCGCATCGTGCCGGGATCGCCCGCATGGAAGCCGCAGGCGATGTTGACCGAGGTGACAAGCGGCACGATTTCCTCATCGCGGCCCATCCGGTAGGCGCCGAAGCTCTCTCCCAAATCACAGTTTAAATCGACCGTATGCATCCGCGTCTACCTGCTCTCTTTCATATAATGTGCGATTGCGGCGGCCGCCTGTCTCAGCTCCAGCTCACCGAGAATATACAGCTCTTCTGCCTGCTCGATCGTTACCGGCGCGAACCGGACACGCTGACCGGGCCTTAGCTGCGCAAGCAGAGGAAGGTCCGCCGTAACGACCTGGGCAACGACCGGATATCCGCCGATCGTTTGCCGGTCGGCCATCAACATGATCGGCTGCCCGCCTTCCGGCACTTGAACCGTACCGGTCGCGACCGCCGACGATATCGGTTCGAGCCGCTCTTTTAACGAAAGCGGCGGTCCTTCAAGCCGGTATCCCATCCGGTCCGACTGTGGCGTTACGCGATACGATCGGCCTTCAAACCATTGTCTGCTCTCCTCGGCGAAGCTGGAATAATCGCGGCCCGGAACGAAGCGGATCGCCGGATGTTCCGAATAGCCCGGAAGCGTGCTGCCGCCGGCAAACCATGACGGGGCGGCAAAAGGGCTCGTCCCCGCGACCCGCTTCAGCCGCTCCATGTACTGCGCGGACAGCGCGGACGGAATGCCGACCGAAAGCTCATCTCCTTCCTTCAGCGCTCTTCCTTCGCAGCCGCCAAGCCCCGCCCGCAAGTAGGTGCTGCGGCTCTCCATCACGATTGGAACGCCGATGCCCCCGGCGACGGCGACATAAGCGCGCGCCCCGCTCCGGCAGCCGCCGAACCGGAGTGTCTGCCCCGCCCGGATCCAGACCGGCCTCCACATCGGCAGCGGCCTCCCTCCGACCTCCGCCGACAGATCGCCCCCGCAAACGCTGATCAGCGCATCTTGTCCGAACGTTATCTCGGGTCCGATAAGCGTCGCTTCCAGCGCGGCTTCTCCTTCCGCGTTGCCGACCAGCAGATTGGCCATCCTTAGCGCAAAGCGGTCCATCGCGCCGCTGACGATAACCCCCTGCCGCTGATAGCCGAATCGCCCCAAATCCTGTACCGTTGTAAGCAGGCCGGGATTCCCGATACGAAAGCTCATGTCCCGTCCTCTCCCCACTCTATGTACTGCTCGTACCGAATCGGACGGAACCTGACCAGATCGCCGGCCCGCAGCAAGCTCGGCTCGGCGCGGTCCGGCTGAAACAGCTTGAGCGGCGTTCGTCCGATCAGCCGCCATCCGCCCGGCGTCGCGATCGGATAGATGCCGGTCTGACTGCCGCCGATTCCGACGCTGCCCGCTTCGATGTTCACGCGCGGCACGCTCCGCCGCGGCGCGGCGATCCGCTCGGACATGCCTCCCAGATAAGGAAATCCGGGCGCAAAGCCGATCATATGCACCCTGTAATCCGCTTGTGAATGGATGCCAATCACTTCCTCGGGTGCAAGTCCGTTCAGCTCGGCCACCTCCTGCAGATCGGGGCCGAGCTCTCCGCCGTAGCAAACCGGAATTTCGACGATTCTGGAGACGTCTTTCTCGTCGTCCGAACCGAGGCTGGCCGTCAGCCGGCTGAGCAGGCTGCTGACGATGCCAAACGGGGAGCGGATACCGTGGCCGGAATGCGAGCTCCACGTTTCTCCGGTATGCGGATCGGCTACCTTCATCGGATCGTAATAAACGGTGACCGTCACGAACGCCGGAACGGCCTCGATCAGTCCGGGAAAAGGATGCTGCTCCAATATTGCGATCAGTGCCTGTACCTTCCGGCGCGCCGTCTCCCCGATGCGGCTGCCGAACTGCACGACCGCCGCGGCATCTCCAAGCGGGAACAGCCTGACAGGCGCCGCCTGCTCCCGGTCCATGCGATTCATGGCCTTCGCCCACCTCCGATAAAATACGAAAAAAACACGATTTAACGAAATCTGCGCATCTTGATTCGGTTTTGCTAGCGTATACGGTCAGTTCAGGACCGCTTAACCGGAAATGAGCGCCGTCAGCACTTTTCCGATGCTGTCCTGAATTAAATAGTTGGCGCGGGCGTCGTAAGGCGTCGCCGATTTGTTGATCAGAATCAGCTTGTCTCCCTCGTATTCGGCTACCAGTCCGGCCGCGGGATAGACGCTGAGCGACGTGCCGCCGACGATGAGAATGTCCGCTTCCCGGACCGCCTCCTGCGCCTTGAGCAGCGTATCGGTATCGAGCATTTCCTCGTACAGCACGACGTCCGGCTTCACGGTGCCGCCGCAGGCGCCGCACTTCGGAACGGCATCCTCCGCCTGCAAAATATAGTCAAGCTCAAACCGAGCGCCGCACTCCATGCAGGTATTGCGTTCCACCGAGCCGTGCAGCTCCAGCACGTTCCGGCTTCCCGCCTTCTGGTGCAGCCCGTCGATATTTTGGGTAATGACCGCTCGCAGCTTCCCCTGCCGCTCCAGTTCCGTAAGCGCCAGATGCGCCGCGCCTGGCTTCGCGTGGGGGTGAACCATTTTGGCCCGGTAAAATTCATAAAACTGCTCCGTATGCTGCATGAAAAAGGTGCGGCTTAGCATTACCTCCGGCGGATAGGCAAACGCCCCCCCGCTGCCGTAAAGCCCCCCGGCCGACCGGAAATCGGGAATATCGCTTTCGGTCGACGTTCCCGCTCCCCCGAAAAAGACGATATTGCCGCTATCCGCCACGATTTTTTTCAGCTCCGAAAAATTCACCCGCTTCCCTTCCCCCTTCCGCCCCAATGGCTCGTTACCTTTATTGTAGCTTTGCTTAGGGCAACATGCCACTCCCGGATTCACAGCGCTAGTGCAAGCGGGGTTGGCGCTATAGTGGACTTCAGGATGCAGTGCCGCCCCGCGCGCCGGGGACTAGAGCTGCTGGCGGCACCGGCAAGTTTTCGCAATTTAGGAAAACATAGTACAATAACGGATAGAGTCATGATCGCACAGGTAAGGGAGGAAACGAACCGATGAGTTATGAAGCTTATTTTGAATCGAACCGGGAGCAGCATCTGGACGAGCTGAAACAGTGGCTGTCCATTCCGAGCATTTCCGCCTTGTCGGAGCATAAAGGCGATATGCAGAAGTCCGCCGAGTGGGTTGCGGATGCGCTGAAGCGCGCCGGCCTTGAGCAGGTGGAGATCCATCAGACGAGCGGGCACCCGATCGTGTACGCCGAGCATTTGCATGCGCCGGGCAAGCCGACCGTGCTGATTTACGGCCACTACGACGTGCAGCCCGTCGACCCGCTTCATCTGTGGACGACGCCTCCCTTCGAGCCCGACATCCGGGAAGGCAAGCTGTACGCAAGGGGCGCTGCGGACGATAAAGGCCAGCTTTTTCTGCATATTAAAGCGATCGAGGCGATTTTGAAACAGGAACAAAAGCTGCCGGTCAACGTCAAGCTGATCATCGAGGGCGAAGAGGAAATATCGAGCGAAAGCCTGCCGCCGTTTCTGCAGGCGAACCTTGACAAGCTGGCTGCGGACGTCATCCTCATCTCCGACACCCACCTGCTTGCGCCGGGCAAACCGGCCATCAGCACCGGGCTGCGGGGGCTGTGCTCGCTTGAAGTCGCGGTGAACACCGCCAATACCGACCTGCACTCCGGCACGTACGGCGGCGGGGTGCCGAATGCGCTGCACGCGCTCGTCGCGCTGCTGGCCACCCTCCATGACGATCAAGGCCGCGTAAGCGTCGAAGGCTTTTACGAAGGGGTGCCGGAGCTTTCGCCGCTGATGCGGGAGGAATTCGCCAAGCTGAAGCTGGACGAGGATAAGCTGCGCGCGGGACTCGGGCTTGAAGCGCTGTACGGCGAAGAAGGCTTCAGCTTCCCGGAGAGGACGGGCGCGCGTCCGACACTCGAGCTGAACGGCGTGTACGGCGGGTTCCAGGGCGAAGGAACGAAGACGGTCATCCCGAAGGAAGCGCACGCCAAAATCACCTGCCGTCTCGTCGGCAGCCAAAATCCGCAGGACATTTTGGACAAAATCCAGCGCCATCTTAAGGCCCACATTCAGCCGGGCGCCAAATTAACCGTCACGCCGCGCGAAAAGGCGTTCGCGTTCAACATCGACCCCGAGCACCGGATGCTGCAGCTGGCCGCCGACGCCTACGAAACCGTATACGGCACGCGGGCGCTGTTCACCAAGGACGGCGGATCGATTCCTATCGTCGAATTGTTCTCGCGGCTGCTGAGCGTTCCGGTCGTCATGATGGGCTTCGGGCTGCCGGACGAGAACCTGCATGCGCCGAACGAGCATTTTAACCTGGAAAACTTCGATAAAGGATTGCTGACGATTGTGGAGTTTCTGAAACGGCTGTAATCCGCTACACGTTCGTCCCGTTCGTCCGGTAAATCGCCTTGTTTTCGAGTCCCCGGATCGGCGGCGTCCACGGCTCGGTGTCCGGCGTCGAATCGAGCGCATCCTCGACCATCTGCATTTTGGCGTCGAGCGCGTCGATATGATGCAGGGCGACGGCCTCGGCGGTCTGCGGCAGCACGGGGCTGCCCCATTCCGGAAGGTTGTGATGCGACAGCACCATATGCTGCAGCGCCACCACCTTCTCGGACCGGGGATCGATATTAAGGCGGACGGCGGCTTCCGTAATCCAGCTCGCTGCAATCGAAATATGGCCGATCAGCTTGCCCGTCAGACTGTATTCGGAGACGATGCCGAGCCGGGCGTCCATTTCTTCGGTTTTGGCAATATCATGCAAAATGATGCCCGCTTTCAGCATATCCGGGTTTAAAAAGGGCCGCTGCCGGCATAAAAATTCGCCCAGCTCCAGCATGCGCGCCATATGATACGCAAGTCCCGCATAATAGGCGTGATGATGGGTTTTGGCCGCGGGATAATGCATCAGCTTCTCTTCCGCTCTGTCAACGCAGAAGGCGGTCAGATCGTGGATTTCGCGGTCCGTTATGCTGCCGAGCGCCTGCTTGATCGCATGCACGAGATCGATCGGCCGGATCGGCGCGGAGCGGATAAAATCGGTCAGCGACACTCCGTCTTCGTCGTTCGCCTTGCGGATCTGCATAATTTTGACCTGAAGCTTCTCGCGGTACAGCTGCACGATGCCCTTCACCTTCACAAGCGCCATCGGGAAAAACGTCTCTTTATCCGTCGGCGACACGTCCCAAAATTTGGCGGATATTTGCCCGCTCGAATCGCCCAGCACGATATCGAAATAATCTTTGGGCGGCGTCGAATTGGTCTGCCTCACTTCGAGCTCCCGCAGCAGGTAAAAGCCGACGAACTGATCTTGCGCATTCATATCTTTTATTAGTGTCATGATTACTCCTTCCCTCAGCCATCCCGATGTTGCCGCGGATGGCAGAGCGCTTCCGACAATGTCCGGAACTCGATCTTTTTGATCTACAGCAATTCGACAAAATTCAAGTTAATCCTGCTTCATAAGGAGGCGTCAATATGCTGACAAGCCTGTATGGAAAAGAAGTCGCAATTTATTTCATTGACGGGACGAGTGTAAACGGGGGAACACTGGAGCAGGCGGACGATACGTTTGTGAAATACCGCACGGAATACGAGGATCTGTATATTCCCGTTACGTCGATCCGCAGCATAACCGTTAATACAAAAGAACGCCAGCGCCCGCGCATCGGGTTCGGCATCGAATAATATGGCAATAAACGTTAACGGAGGCTAGCATGAGAAAGCTTGTGTTTTTTCTGGGACCGGCCGGAGCGGGAAAGACGACTCTGGCGAAAACGCTGGCGAAACAGCGCCGCGCCGCTTTTTTTGATATGGATACGCTGACCCGGCCGGCGGCCGAGGCGATCATGACACTGTTAGGACAGGATCCGGACGACCGCGACTCGCCCGTTTACAAACGGCACTGCCGCGATTTGGGGTACCGCATCACGATGGACGCCGCGCTGGAAAATGTGGAGCTTGGGACGGACGCGTTCGTTGTTGGCCCCTTCACCAAAGAGATTGAAGACCCTTTATGGCATAAGCAGGAGCTTGCCCGGATCGGCGCTTCACCAAATGACGTTGACGTCAAGGCGCTGTTTGTTTTTCTCCCGGACGACGAGCACTACCGCCGCCGCATTCAGGACAGAGGTTCGCATCTGGACGAGTGGAAGCTGAGCAACTGGAGCCGCTTCAGCCCGTCGCTGATCCGGCGGGACATCAAATGGGAGCTTCCTCCCTCTTCCATCCTCTATTTCGATAACTCGGGACCTTTGACGGAAGAGAAGTTTGCGCAAATCGAGCGGTTCGTGTACGGAAACGACGGGGGAAAATAAAGAAGCTGCCCCAAACCACCATGACCTAGGGGCCACCGCCATAAGGCCGGTCAGTGGTTGGCTCTTTCGGACCTCAACGCGGGTTGTCACTCCGACATGGTTTTGCCTACAAAAAGACGCTTCCTTCCCCGGCTTATACAGTGGTTCCGGAAGCGTCTTTGCGCATTGATTGGGACTAACTCACTGACTCACACCCTGATACCCTTTTGGGAAGCCCCTTGTCGTTTCACTGAAAACCCGTCATTTTGATCGGCCGGCAGCGATCTCCCGGATTAAATCCGGCAGCCAATCGTTCAGTTGCTCGAACGCAAAACCGGCGGCTTCCGCTTTTTCCGTATCCATGTACCAAGGCTCGGGCACGCCAAACGGCGACATGTGGATCTGCTCCGTCTCGCTGACGATATCGGCCGGTTTGCCGACCGCTTCCGAAATAAACGACACGATTTCCCCGGGGGATATTTCCCCTTTGGAACAAGCGTTTACCGGCCCAGCCAGCTCGGATCGGCCCAGCCAGGCGAGGAACGCGGCCGCTTCGTCGGAACGGATGAACGACATTTTTGCGCCCGGGTTCGGGATGCCGAGCGGCTGCCCGTCCTGGACATGCTCAATATGAAAATGAAGCCTGCGGGTATAGTCGTCATGCCCGAGCACGATCGGGAAACGGACGGCCGCGGCCGGAAACGGCGCTTTCTGGAACACGACCGCCTCCACCAGCCGTTTCCCTTCCGCATAGTCGCCTTTCGGCGGCAAGGGGTGCGGCAAAGGATAGCGGTACGGGTCAAAATCGCGCTCGCTTAGCCGCTCTTCCCCAAACGGGTAGACGCTGAGCGACGACGTGACGATATATTTGCCGGTCCGGTCCGCAAATAAAGCGATAGCGTCTTCCGCTTCCTGCGGCGTATAACAAATGTTGTCATATACGACATCGAACGAAGAGGAGCCAAGCAGGCGGCTCAGCGCCGCCTTATCGGTGCGGTCGGCCTGCAGCCGCGTTACAGCGCCGCCGAACGGATCGGGAACGTTGCCCCTTGTGACGATCGTGACGCCTGCCCCTTCGCCTACCAGCCGCTCCACCAGCTTTTTCCCAAAAAACCTCGTTCCGCCCAAAACAAGCACCTTCTTCAATTCCTCCACCCCCTTCACAAATTTTACCACAAAATATTCCCGGCTTGCGCCTATAGCGTCCTGCTGCCGAATATGCTGAAAAGAGCCGTTTATTGAAGTTAGGGGGATGTGCTTATGCATCGCTTTGAGACGCCGCGTCAGGGCGGCGCCGGGCTGCTCGCCTATACGTCCAACCGCGGAGGAACGTTCGAAATTTGGATTTATGTCCCTGCTGCCGGGCTTACTTATCCCATTACCCGGGGGCTGGGAACGGAATTTTCTGTCCCTTATTGGTCGCCGAACCGAAGAAGAATCGCCTTTATCGGAGCAGGCAGCATCCTATACGCGCTTGACACGGCAGCGGGATCCGCCGCACAGATCGATCAGATCGAACCGTACACGCTGCTGGACTGGTCGCCGGACAGCCGATTCCTTACTTATGTGAAAGACGGACAAATCGTCATTTACAATGTGCTCACTCATACGAGCCGTTCCATCCTTCAGGAGGGGGCCGCCGATGCCCAGTGGTTTCCTTCGGGACGCGAGCTTTTGTTTGCCGCACCGGATTCGGCCGGAATCAGCCAGCTCTACCGCATTAACAGCGACGGTACGGATAAGCAGCAGCTGACGCAAAATACGGAAGGCCCGCTTCATAACGTCCGGCTGTCTCATGACGGCCGTTTCGCGCTGTACACTTCACCCGGCGTCAGCATATCCATCATCTCGACGGTCGATTTGGCTACCGGTCAAACGGTTCAGCTCGAAGGCGGACCGCTCGCCAAAAACTACTTTCCGGAATGGTCGCCGGACGATTCGTTAATCGCCTACAGCGCCACCGCGATGGAAGACAACCGCTATATTTCGCTCATCCAAACCGACAGCCGCAGCGGCGGGCAAATGAAAACATGGGCGCAATCGGACTGCTTTGCCTCGCCGGTAAGCTGGTCGCCGGACGGAAACCGCATCGCATATTTGTCCGGATGTACGATCGCCGAACAGGCAAGCCAAATTTGGCTGGTCGATATCCGCAACCCGGCGCCGTTCAAAATCGTGGAAGGAGGCCGCATTGCCGCGCTGCAGTGGTCGCCGCCCGCTGCTGCCTTGCCGCAGACCGACCGGTATATCAATCGGCAGTACCGGGTTTCGTTTCCTTACCCGGCCAGCTGGCGCAAAGTGACGGAGGAGCGATACGAAGGAGCGGACGGTTTTTTTCAAATATCCGCGATTTCGTCCGAGAAAGGGATTGATGAGGTGTGCCGCGCGGAAGCATTTCATCCTTTGCGTCCTTACGGTTCAGCCCCCCGGATCGTCCGGGCAAACATTCAAAATCAGCCGGCCTGCTTCATCTTTCCTTCCGCCGACCAGCCGGCCGAGATGCGAAGCCAGTCGGCGCTGATTGTGAAGTATCCGAAGCCCGTTCCGATTCAGGGGACGGTTTACACCTATTTTATTTTGTGGGCGGACCGCAATCATATCGTTCCAATCGGACAGAGGCTGATGTTCGTTTAACCGGTACTTCCTTCCATACAAAAATGGCCCGCAAGAGGACGTTTTTTGTAATGTCCTTCTTACGGGCCGCCGTTTTTGGGCTGCTTCGATGACAGCCTCAAACAAAGCTATTCCTTATAAACAATGCGCTCCTGGCCGTCTACGAATGCCATCCCGCGTTCAATCGCCAACTCGACCCCGCTGCGTACCGCTTTGTCCAAAGCCGGTCCGGAGCGGGCATATCCGAGCGCTTTCAGCGTTTGCTTGGCCAGGTCCTCTTGCGACAGGCTGATTTGGGCTGCAAGCACCCATTTCACAGCGTTTGCCACTTCTTCCGGCGGCAGATCCTCGGCGGTGCGGCGATGGGTATCTTCCCTCGCTGCGCGGAAGCCGGTATATTCATCCGGCCCGGTTCCTTCCGGCCAGAAAAACGCCCCGCCCGCCGTTTCCGTCCGATTGACGTTTAGCCGGGACAAAAGCTCTTCCATCCGCCGGTCGATTTTGGCGCCCATCCGTCCGATTCCCCATGCCTGCAGCACCCGCTTTGCAAGCAGACTGCGGCTGATCGGTCCTTCCGCGTTAACAACTTGCTTCAGCTGCTTAAGCAGCAGCGGCGTATGCTCCGGAGCGTAAAAAGCGTCCATTCCGAGCGAAACGGCCTCCGGCTGGCACGGCGCATACGGCATCGCCCCGCTTGGAAGCGGATGGTCGCCGCTTGAAGGGATCGGCTGGGCCGCCAAGGCATCCGATGTCGGGGCGCTCGACGTGGAGCCACTCGCCGTCGTGGCGCTCGACGCCTGGGCGTCCACCGTGGAAGCATCCGCGGAACGGGCGCTCGCGTCAGGGGTATCCGTCGCAGAGGCATCGGCCGCCGGAGCGTACACCGTGCGTTCATCGGCTTCCGGGATATCCACTATGGTGGACTTCTCCGGGCGGGCGTTCGCCGTGGGATCCTCCTCTGAACGGGCGCTTGCCTCAGCGCTATCCGCCATAGAGACCGCCGCCATGGAGGCCTCCTCCGTTATGCCGGCCGGCTCTGACTGCAAGGCAGACGCGGCGGCCGCTTCCTGCTGCGCCCGCACGATTCTGATCCGCTCGACCGCCAGCCCGATTTTGCGCAGCTCCGCTTCCCGGTTTTCCCACCAATCCGGCATCCATACGCGGTGCAGGCTCCAGCCAAGCTGCTGCAGCACTTGAGGACGCAAAATGTCCCGGTCGCGCGCCGTCTTCGCTTGGTGATACATCGGACCGTCAAGCAGAATGCCGAGCAAATATCGGCCGGGGTCGTCCGGATCGAGGACGGCAACGTCGATCCGGTATCCCGAAGTACCGATATGAAGACCGGCCTCGTAGCCAAAATGCTTTAGTTCATCCGCTATCGTGCGCTGGATATAACGAACCGAGTCGGCCTGTGCGGCGCTATCGCCGACCGGCAGCACATGCTTTCCTTTTTCCGCAAAGTCCAGAAAAGCTTTCAATCCGAGCACGCCCTGCGCGCTCGTCCGGCTGGCGCTCAGCTGATCGGAACGCAGGGTGGAAAAGACGATCATTTCGCGTCTCGCCCGCGACACCGCCACATTGAGGCGGCGCCACCCTCCCTGCCGGTTCAGCGGCCCGAAGTTCAGGCTGATCTTTCCCGCTTCATCCGGACCGTAACCGACCGAAAATAAAATGACGTCCCGTTCATCGCCCTGCACGTTTTCCAAATTTTTGACGAACAGCGGCTCCGGCAGCTGCGCCATCAGCAGCTCCAATCCCGGCTCCTTCTTCAGCTCCTCATCGAGCAAATC
Organism: Paenibacillus beijingensis; assembly: GCF_000961095.1. Lineage (NCBI taxonomy): Bacteria > Bacillati > Bacillota > Bacilli > Caryophanales > Paenibacillaceae > Paenibacillus > Paenibacillus beijingensis. The sequence goes on from NZ_CP011058.1 coordinate 1,173,262, forward strand.
CTCAATCAGCGTTTGCTGGATAGAGCTGAACGTGACAACCCCGATGCTGGATTGACGCAGTTTATCGTCTTTCAGCCGCCGTGAAATTTCCGCAATGACCGCTTCCGCTTCCGCGCGGTTTTGCTTGGAGCGTCCCCGGTCGTAAAATCCGCCCACAGGGCGCCACGTCACGCTGGATACCGGCTCATCGGGCGACGGGAACGTCAGCAGTTTGTTGTCGTAATAGTGCGCATTGCTGAACGCGATCAAACTTTCGTGGCGGCTGCGGTAATGCCAGGATAAATGCATCTGCGGCATGCCCAGCGCCAGCGCGTCGTCGAGTATGCTTTCCATGTCCTGAACCGCCGTTTCTTCTTCGCCTTCTTCATCGTTTGTTTTGGAGAAAAAGCTTGTCGGCGGCAGCTGCTTCGGATCTCCAACGATGACGGCCTGTTTGCCCCTGGCTAAAGCGCCGACCGCCCAAGCGGTAGGAACCTGCGAAGCCTCGTCGAAAATAACGAGATCGAATTTGGCGCCTGCCGGATCCAAATATTGCGCGACGGAAATCGGGCTCATCAGCATGCAGGGCGTCAATCTCGGGAGCAGATTCGGAATTTGCTCGAACAGTTTCCGGATCGAAACGCCTCTGCCGCCGCTGCGGATCGCCCGCTGCAGGATGCCCGCTTCGGAGCTCTGGGCCGCTTCTTGCGTCATTTGCGGAACTTTGGCCGAGAGCCGCGCGGCGATCTCCTGTCGGGTCAGTTCCTCAAAGCGGCGGTCCGTCTCCGCGAACCGCTCCATGCTCTCTTCAAACAAAGAGCCGGAGAAAGAGCCCAGCCGCTCGTCATTGGCAATAATATCGTTTGCGCAAGCTTTATACAGCCCCCGCTCAAAAGCCGGAATCAGCTGTTCATTCGGCAGCTCGCCTCGCTCGTAAGGAATAAGGAGCGGGAGAAGACCTTCCGCCTCCGCTTGTTCGCGCACCCGCTGCCATGCGCACCAGTCGCGCAATGCGTCCAGGCTCATGGCCCATACGCCCGTTTTGCGCTGCATGAACGAATACCAGCTCGCAGGTCCGGCCGCAGCCGCAAGCTCTTCCCGATCAACCTGCAGCTGCAGAAGCAGCTCCCGCTCAAGCGCATCGGTCTGCTTGTAAAGAGCTGCCGCGCGCTCCAGCACCCCGCTCTGCGCCATAAAAGCGCTGCGCCCGCTTTGGAGCAGCTCGCCGATCCGGCTGCGCGCCTGCAGCGCAGCGGCCGGACTGTTGTACCAGCCGGCAAGCAGCCTGTCCAGCTGCATAACCCAATCGCAAGTCTTCAGCACGGCGTCCCAATCGCCATGCTCTTCGTTCCACAGCGTGCTTCCGATCAGCGGGGCGGCGGAACCGCCCGCTTCTTGCAGCTTTTGCTCTTCTTCCTGCCAACGGATGATATCGTTCAGGTGACCTTTCACCCGCTCCTTGGACAGGTTTGTACCGGGGAGCGCCATCCCTTTCAGCAGCTTCAGCACGCGGTTTTGTCCCGTCCATTTCGGCAAAAACCACTGCAGCTCCGCCTTCGTCCACTCCGAAAGCGTCAGCCGCGCATCGAAACGGACAGCATCCGGGCTGAAGCTGGCGCAGACGGTTTGACGAATCGCATCTCTTCGTTTCCCTTGTTCCGCCGCGGCTTTCAACCCGGCTGCGGTTTCCTCCAGATTCGCAGCTTGCAGCAAAGCCGGCTTCACGTCCGGCACTTGGAGCAACAATTCGCATAACTGGACGAGCATCGTTATATCGCGGGCGCACAAGGCTTCTGAACCGGTTTGAAGCAGGCTGGCGGCCTGGGCCAGCGCATCCTGGCAAGGCTGCAGCTCGGCGCCATACCGTTCCAGCAACCGCTCCACTTCATCTTTAAACGGCTGCGAGTAAGCGGCGCAGCGCGCTTCGCGCCAAGGATGTCCGGCCGGAGTTCCGCTTTGACGCCCCGCCGCTTGAATCCGGGAGGCGAGGTCCCGCCAAACGCTCAGCTTCTCCGGCGTGAGTGTTTCGATGGCGGCCAAGTCGAAGCGAACGGGATCGAGCCCTTTGCCGGCACGTTCAAATCCGGCTATCGCCTCAAATAAAGAAAGGCCAAAGCGGTGCTGACGATGAAGCGCGGTAGCGTACCCGTTGAGTTCGCCGCGCAAGCCTCCCAGGCGGTCCGCCTGAACGCTCCACGTTTCCGGCGTCTGCGCCCGCGGCGCTTCCATTGCTGCGTTAAGCTGATCGAGAACGGCTTTCTTCGTGCTTTTGTTCGAATGCAGCTCCAGACAGAACGGGCCTAGACCAATCTGCTCCAGCCGCTTCTGGACAACGGACAGGGCAGCCATTTTCTCCGCCACGAACAGCACCCGCTTGCCGCCGGCGAGCGCGCTTGCGATCATATTCGTAATCGTCTGGGACTTGCCGGTCCCCGGAGGGCCGTGCAGCACGAAGCTTTGGCCGTCTGCCGCCGCCCGTATCGCCGACAGCTGGGAGGAATCGGCGCTTACCGGGACGGTAAGCCGGCCGGGATGCTCCTCGTCAAGCGGCCTCTCCTCTCCGGCCGCTTCCTGCCACAGCAGCTTCCCTTCCATTAAGCTGGCGACGATCGCGTTCTCCGCCAAAGCATCGACGCGTGTGCGGATGTCGTTCCACATGACAAACTGGCCGAAAGAAAACAGTCCCAAATATGCGGATTCTTCCACATCCCAGCGGGACATCTGCATCAGGGCATGCCGGATGACGGTAAAGATCCCTTTCAGATCAACGCCGTTATCGTCTCTCGGAAGCGGATCAAGCCCGCCGATCTGGATGCCGAAATCTTGCCGGAGCATTTCCAGCAGCGTAATATTGATTTGCGGTTCCTCGTCCCGGCCGCGGATCACATATCCGAGGCGTGACGATTTTCGGACGATATCAACCGGGATGAGGACGAGCGGCGCATACCGGGGCAGTTCGCTGACGTTCGTCTCGTACCATTTCAGCAGTCCGAGCGCAAGATACAGCGTGTTTGCTCCATTTTCTTCAAGCGAGCTGCGGGAGGAGCGGTACAAATGTACGAGGCGTTTTTCCAGCTCCGCCTCATTCAGGTCTGCGCGCAGACGATTTCGTTTAAATTCTTGATGGAGCAGCTCCGCCAGAGGGTGGCTGCCGCTTATGCTTTGATATAAATTCGCGCTTCGCACCTCGTCCTGCCAGTCCCCTGGCTTTGCGAGCAGAGAGAACTCTTCGCGCCGGGCAAGCGCATCCTCCAATTCGCCAAGCTGAACGGTCATTAGTGACACGCTGGCTTTCGTCAGCCTGAAATTAAGAAGCGTATTGCGGAGGGACAAATCGAGCAGGCGGCGCTCCCACAGCTTCTGGCGGGTGATGGGGATCGACTCCGCATCCTCCGGTTTCGCAATCACTTCGACCGGCAGCGGAGCAGCGGACGAATCGGCTTCGGGAAGCGGGGCTTCGATCTCCCATCCTTCCGGCGTTGCCGTCCGCAGCGGCAACGGACGAATGGAACCTCCACGCGCACGGCGCACGTCCACGACGCAATCAAATTGATCCGGATTTTGCAGCTTGGATTCCGCCCGCAGCACCGCATCGTCGAAAGTGGCCCCCGTTCCCTGCACGAAAGCGGTCGATTCGATCACGCATATTTCGTTAACGCCGGAAGCGATCCGCTTCGTCAGCAGTGAAATATCGTCCTGGACGCTCTCGGAGAACGTCTCCTCCACAAGCCAAACGCCCGCAAACGCATGCCCCTCGGTAAAAATGAGCAGCGGATGCAGCCCGACCGCTTCCATGCAGGCGGCATACAAAAGCGACAAATCGAGGCAGTTGCCCATACGCTGAGCAAATACCGCTTCCGGAAGACGGACGCGCTGGCCGATCTTCTCGAAGCTTGGCGGCGCTACGTTGTAAGAGATGCCTCTGTTTTGCAGCGCCGCATAAATGGCCGCCGCCTGCATCCGCACCCGGTTAGGGTCTTTGCTCTGATAAGCCGTGAACGAAGGATTGCCGCTCCATTTGCCTAAATTGTCTGCCGCTTCACGCACAATCTGCGCCACCTGCGGGTGATTGGGCATTACGAATGCGGCGGCCAGCTCCGGCAGTACGGCCAGCCCGCTCCACTCATCAAACGTGAGCACGGTGATCGGCTGCCTCTCCTGCAGCAGCGGCGTTTCGCCCTGCATGACGGTGAGGGTCATCGTGCCGCTTACCCGCTCCGACAATCCGCCGAGATACGAAGCGGACATGTGCACATCGATAGTTCCGAGATCCGCCGGATGCCCGGCCGGCAGCACATCATATGTTTTGCTCCATTCAAAAGCAAAATCCGGCTCGGCAGTCAATGTTACCGTTACGTTATGCAGATCATCATCCGAATTATTTGTTAATACAACCCGTTTTACGACAGGCACGTGATTTTGCTGCATCGCATAATTGATCGTTTCGCTGTACGTCCAATCGCATGTGATTTTGTAGCTCAATTGCAAGCCTCCCGTTTTCATGCAAAATATTGGATTCTCCTGTTTAATACGGAACTATATGGGTCTTTTCATAGTATCATAGCATTGATGCCTTAAACACTATAACCATTTTCCTGCGTAATTCACGAAAAAGCAAAAAAACCCTTTGCCCGCGCAAAGAGTTTCAACATACTGTGTACCGCAAAAAAATCGGCAGGCCAAGGGTTCCCCCTCAACCTGCCGTCAGCTGGCATTGTCTAATCGACCTAGATGATTCGAATTTCGTTAAGCGAGCGGATAAGCACATCCGCCTCCGGAGCCAACACTTCTTCAGAGCCTTCATACGTGATGATGCCTACAGCCAGACTTCCCGCCGCCTTAGCCATTCTCATATCCACGATTGAATCGCCGACGACCGCCATATCGGCAGGTTGGATACACAGCTCTTCGCACGCCAAATGGACCATGTCGGGAGACGGCTTGCCGGTTTGAACTTTCTCGGGTGTAATGACAAAATCCAATTGTTCCAATATATTTAGCAGACGCATGCAATCTTCCGTTCGCGCCAGAGCATCCGAAGTCAAAATGCCGGTGTAGATTCCCTCCTGACGCAGCGCATGAAAAATTTCAGGTGCTCCTTCGACACGCTTGAAAGCAAGGTCAATCTGAAGCTGTGCATCAGCGGTTCTGAAAATTTCCGACGCGATCTGCTTGCATTGCACCCATGAACCGCCTCCCAACTGATATAGAAGCCCGGCGGTCATAATAATCTCTTCCTGAGTGGACGCAACCGCCAGCACGCCATGATGGTCAACACCATCTTCGGTTATCCCCATCAGCCTGCTCCATGCCTGCCGATGCCCGTCGCCCACGACAGACAGAAACGCTTCTTTGCGCAAATTATCGATATAGGTCCAGAAGCCGAAGGCATCGAACAGCGTTCCATCCTTGTCGAATGCCACGCATTTAACTTGGGCACTCATCGCGCCAAAACAAACTGTTCTCCCTGTCAACGCATAATTCCTCCTTTATCTGTTGGCTGCAATCCGATCCGCCATGCTGTCGATCTCCTTCGCCGTGGTCAAAAATCCAAACCTTGTGCTGAAAAGACTCGACTCCTGAGGCTGCAAGGACGCAACGCCCCGGCCTGCCCGCTCCCTCACTCTTCCGTTCAGCCCGCAGTTGGCCGGTTCGAACCCGATGCAGTAAACCCCTTTACGAATACCTTTCCACAGCGAAAATGCAGGGAATTGCACGGTATCGTACTTCAAATAAAATCCGATTCCGCGCTCCCGGTTTGCCAGCATGACGTATCCGTTTCCGTCCGCAGAAGGATTAATATCCAGATGAAGAACCTCTTCGTCAACCGTATCGCTTGGCGGAGGAACTTCATTATAAGCGGGTAAATCCGCAGTTGGCGTCCCTTCCCATGCCCGTATCGAAGCGCAGTTGGCGACGATGACCGCACCCTCGTCAACCAATGGAAATCCCAAATTAATGTGATACATGAACATAAACGGAGAAGCCGAATGTCCGCAGTTCGTAACCGTATCCTCAACCAAAATTTCATTCGATCCGTATTCGGTCGTGATGGCCCGCTGCAATTCAACATACTCCCCATACAGCGAAGATTGTGTCACGACTCCGCTGACCGATAAGCGGTACACATCGCCGTCCCACCGTTCCCGATGCGACACCTGGGTTGCCGGAAGATTGGAAATCCTGCCGTGAAGCCCCAGCTTTTCGTCTCCGTCCTGACAAGCTTCACCCGTTTGAGTGAGACCGCAGGTCGTCAGCAGCCCTCCGGCAAAATTGCGCAGCCACCCGTTCCCGTCCGGTTCATAATAGGCGCTTGCCGCATAGCCAACCGGAGAAATCCAGGCAAACGGCACTCCTTCGCACTCCACCTGTCCAATATCCATTCCCCTGTCAGCTAATACGTGGAATCGCAGACGGCCATTTCGCACATCAAACGCTTTTACTCCAGCCGCTTTCCCCTCCTGCAATACGATGGGCTCAATTCCCGCCAACTGCCGGATGGAACCGATCCGGGACAGGTTGCTCCGCTCAAGCAAGTATCGGTTGTCCTTCATGCGCTGTTTCTTTCCTTTCTCCGGCCTCTGCGGTTCGTAATGAACACGATCAGCAGAGAAAGAATGATGAAGATAGAGTAGATCGCGTTGATTTGCGGCGAAAAGCCGAACCGGATCATGGACCAGATCTGCATTGGCAATGTATTATCGGTTCCAATAAGGAAAAATGTGACTATGACCTCGTCGAAAGAAACCGTCAGTCCGAGCAGCATACCGCTAATAATCGCCCCTTTAATATTCGGAAGCGTGATCCGGAAAAAGGTCGTTACCGGACCTGCTCCAAGATCCATCGACGCCAATTCAATGGATCTATCGAATCGTTTGAGACGGTTCATCGTCATCAGCATGATCAGCGGAGTGATCAAGACGGTGTGTCCCAAAATAACGGTGAACAGAGATGAAGGCACACCCAGAAATTTAAACATCAGCGTCAGTGAAATACCCGTCAGAATGCCAGGGAGAACATAGGGCAATAGGATCGCCATATGCAGCATGCCCTGCCCCGTAAATTTATGGCGATGAAACAGAAATGCCGCCATCGTGCCGATAATTGTGCTTACGATAATCGAAGGCAGGCTGACCAGAAGACTGTTTTGTGCTGCGGTCCACAGCTTTGAATCGCTAAACAGTTCCGAATACCAATGGATACTGAAGGATTGAATCGGAAATGCAGGCACTTTCCCGGAGTTGAAGGAGAAAAGTACCGTAACCAGAATCGGGAAATACATAAAGAAAAAAACGGAGCATACGAACAGAAACAACAAGAACTTCCAGACTTTCATCTCAGACCCTACCCTTCTTCAATGACGCCTTTGACATCGCCCAGCTTCTGGGAAACGACAATGACAAGCAGCGTCATGATCAGTATGATAATAGCAAGGGCAGAACCAAGGGGCCAGTTGAAACTGTTTCCGAATTGGGACTGGACGATATTCCCAATCATAATTCCGGAAGTCCCGCCTACGAGCGAAGGCGTCATATAATCGCCCAATGCCGCGATGAAGGCGAACATGAAGCCTGTTACAAGTCCCGGCAGACTGAGCGGAAACAGTACGGTTATGAACGTTTGCCGCGTACTTGCTCCGAGATCTGCCGCTGCATTCAGCAGATAGGCTGGTATTTTTTCAATAGCATTGTAGATGGGAATAAACGTAAACGGGATGGCGATGCACAGCATCGTAACGACAACGGAAAAGCTATTGAACAACAGCTTGTCGGTAGGCTCCGCCAATATGCCTGTCATCGTCAGAATGGAATTAATGACACCGTTCTCGCTCAAGATCGACCGCCATGCGTAGACCCGTATCAAATAACCGACGAGCAAAGGAGCAAGCACGGCAAGGTAAAGAAAATGCTTGTATCTTCCCCCGAAATAGCGAATGTACACTGCGAGCGGGTAACTGATGAGCGACGCCAGCAAACCAACGAACACGGACAGCCTGATCGTCTTCCATAGAACCGAAAGATAAGTACCGTTCAGAAATATTTCCTCATAATTACGAAAGCTCATCTTCTTTACAATCTTGAAATCCTCCACACTCCACAAACTGTATGCCGCCATGACGCCGATCGGAATAAGGATAAACAGCAGCACCCACGCTGCAATCAACCCGATTACGATATTTCTATTCATAGGCTGTCCCGCTTTTAGGTATGGAAATGACGTCTTTCGAGCGAAAGTAAATGTCGGTTACTGTCCCTTCCGTCAGATCGGCAGACTCACGATCGTTCAGCTTGACGAGCATAGGCCCCCACTCCCCGGTATTCAGCAAAATTTCCCTTTCCGAGCCGTAATAGGATTGATCTACGACTATGGCTCCAGATATACAGTTATCATAGCTGTCATCAGGCTTCGAAAACTTCACGGTATCCGGACGAATGGAAATATAAAACGGTTCCCGGGCCTGAAAGCAACTGTCGTCTTGAATTTTCAAGCCTTTCTGATCGTGAGAAAGGATGAATTGACGTTCCGAATTAAGTGTGCCTTCCAATATATTCGTCTTCCCGATAAAGCCCGCGACAAATTTCGTCGCAGGCTTCCGGTAGATGGCGGAAGGTGTATCCACCTGCTGGAGAACGCCATGATTCATCACGGCAATCCGATCCGAGAGACTAAGCGCTTCGCCCTGATCGTGCGTAATATATACGAACGTAATGCCGCTCTCCCGTTGCAATTGCTTCAGCACTCGCTGCATCTCCTGACGAAGATGGAAGTCCAGAGCCGACAAAGGCTCATCCAGAAGGAGAATATCCGGTCTTGAAATCATCGCCCTGGCAAGCGCAATCCTTTGCTTTTGTCCTCCGCTAAGCTGATGGGTTGCCTTCTGCGCATGTTGGGTCATGCCAACCATATCCAGATGCTCCATAACCGTTTGCCTGATGGATGCTTTGTCCGCTTTTTTGATCCGGAGAGGGTATGCGACATTGTCAAAAATGTTCATGTGCGGAAATAACGCATAGTTCTGAAAGACGGTGTTGACGTTCCGTTTATATGGAGGCAGACGATCGGACGGCTTCCCAGCAATCTCAATCGTGCCGGCTGTCGGAAATTCGAAACCTGCAATCATCTTTAGTATGGTCGTTTTGCCGCAGCCGCTCGGCCCGACGATAGAGAAGAACTCCCCTCTTTGGATAGACAAGTCGAGCCTCTCAATGGCAGTATAACCTCCGTACTGCTTCTTAACGTTCTGAAATTCCAGCACGATGTCTTGTTGTTTGACCATATTACCCTACCTTCCTTAAAAGGATCAGCAGCGCGATCGATGCTTACTGCGCCTTCACTTCATTCCAAAGCTTCACGCGGTTTTCAAAGTTTTCTGGAGATGCGACATAAACGAGCCTATCGAAATAGGAGGCATCATCCATATGAGACTTTTTGGCCTCTTCAGGAGTCAGATTTTCGACAGACAGCTTGTTGACCCCGCCGTAGCCGGTTTTTTTGATCAATTGCGCCTGTACCTCGGAAGAAATCAAATAATTAATGTATTCGTAGATTAGATCGGGATTTTTCGTATCTGCACCAATCGTGGCATTATCGATCCATACAAGCGCGCCTTCTTTTGGAATAACCTCTTCGATATTCATCCCCTGAGCCTGAAGATCAGTGATCATTGTCGGCCCTTGCGTAAACATCAACCATGCCTCTCCGCTCGCCATTAAATTTTTGCCGTCTTCAAATCCGGTGTAATAAGAACGAACAAGAGGCTTTTGTTCAATCAGCTTCTGCTTTACCTGATCAAGCTGCTCCGGCGTGAGATTGTACGGGTCCGAGAAACCAAGCAGCAGCGCCGTCGTTGCAACCTGATTGCTCGCATCATCCATCGTACCAATTTTGCCCTTGTACTTGCTGTCCCATAGAGCGGACCAGGACGTGATCGGTTCTTTGATTTTATCCTTGTTCACAGCCATCGGAAGCGAGCCCCAGGCAAACGGAATGGCGAATGTCTTACTATCGAATACGACATGACTGTCATTGATCGACTTCATGTTCGGAATAAGGTCGCCATAGTGCTTCAATTTGGAGACATCAATGGGCTGAATCAGATTCAGTTTGTTGTACCTCGTAACGGATCCGCCATCCATAAAAATCAGATCGTATTTCAACGAGCCCGATGCGGCTTTCGAAAACATTTCGTCTACGCTGCCCGCATAAGTTACATTTACTTTGACGCCATACTCCTCCTCGAAAGGCGTGACCCATTCGTCCTCCTGATACCCTTCCCATGATAGAACGTTGATCTCTTTCCCCGCATAAGGCTTGTCCTTGCTCGAAGATTCTTCGTCAACACCTTTATTGTTCCCGCACGCAGCCAATACCACCAACATCAACCCCGCGACAAACAGCTTATTCAACCAATTGCTTCTTGTCATCTATTACACCTCCCTAGTTATTCCATTGCATAATGCATTTTTTCCAAGACCATTGTTTCGAAGCTAGCACTTCCGCCGTCTCATGCGGCAAAATCACCCGATCGGCTATGTCATCAATATGCAAAACATGATTGCCTACGCTCTCAATCGCTTTCACCCAAACAGAAGGAGCATTCGTTCTTCCATAAATCGTCAGATTTTTCAAAATTATTTCCCTATGGGGAAACCGTTCCGTCTCTTCTTCCTTTAATCCGTATAAAATAATCCGCCCGCCGACGCGAACCAGCTCTACCGCACGCTTCACCGTTTCGGAATAGCCCACTGCGTCGATAACCAGATCAAAGCCGGAATGTTCCCGGTATGGAGCTGTATCCGCCAGTTCCAGAATGCTTCCACTTTCAGCGAACTGTATCGCGCCATAGCGGCGCAGCTCTTCTATTCGGGAGGCCAGCTTGTACGATACCGAGATGGAGGCGGCTCCCATCATGCGAACGATCTGTACAAAATACATCGCTGCCGGCCCGTCTCCGATGATAAGCACATGATCCCCGGTATGAACGCCTGCTGCTTCTGCAGCGCCAAACGGGCAGACAAGCGGTTCGAACACAGCTGCAGCTTCATTGCTCAAAGAATCCGGAATAGCGTACGCGCACCTGGCAGGCGCTTTAACGTATTCTGCCCACCCTCCATCAACATTAATTCCAAGCTCGCGATAATGGAGGCAAAACTCCGGGCGGCCCGTTCGGCACGACCTGCATGTCTCACATGGAATAGCAGGATCAATGACTACTCTGTCACCCACTTTCAAATGCTCGACGCCTTCCCCGATCTTCGCTATCGTTCCCGTAATTTCATGACCTGGAATGTAAGGAGCATCATAAGGATATTGACCGTTAAAAATTTCCTGATCCGTTGCGCAAATGCCGGCATATTGCACCTGAACGAGCACCTCTTTGGCTCCAATCGCGGGAACCGGAACCTCTTCCAGCCGTAAATCGTGTACGCCATGCCACACAAGCGCCCGCATTCGTTGTGTCACTCGGCATCCTCCTCGTTCATGTGCTCTGTACTTGCTATTTTGAAACATGACGAAAAGCTTGAATTTTTTATAATATCATACCAATACGCGGTTGAAACTCTACAGCTGACTCATCATCATAAAATACCATTTCCCGGATTTCGTCCTTCGCCAAACCGTTGAAATCAGATGCAAGATCAATGCCTAATCCGGAACGACCACTCATCGCCAGCTTCCCGTCAACAATATTCAGCTTGTCTTGCAACACATCGGAAGCATACCATTCATAGTGCGTATCGCTGGCAAAAACGAAATTCCGTGAGGACGCGATCAGATGTGCGTTTGCCATCGTTGCAATTCCGGTTTCAGCCCAAGAGCCTGTCACGCACCAAATGCCATAACTGTTCGCCAGCTCCACGATCTGCTTCGCTTTCAGCAGTCCGCCCGCTTCCGACGGATATACGGTAAACGCTGATACAGCCCGCTTCTCGATCAGCTTCAACGCGGAATCGAAGTTGGTACAGGATTCGTCTGCCGTAATTGGAACCGGAACTGAACGGCTTACCGTCGCCATCCCGTCGATGTCATAATAAGGTACCGGCTGCTCAACGAGATGCAGCCCATAGGGAGCCATCTGGTTAATCGCACGAATTGCTGTCGGGACGCTCCAGATTTGGTTCGCATCAATTCTTAGCTTCACGTCTGGACCGACGGCGCTGCGAATTTCCTTGATCCGTTTAGTGTCAAAATCGACCTCTCTGCCTACTTTGATTTTGATTTCATCGTATCCTTTGGCTACAAGCTCTTCCGCTTCTTTTGCATTTACGAGTGGATCGTCGATAAACAAATAACCGGCGAAACGAACATCATTCCGATATAATCCCCCCAGCAGGTTATACAGAGGCGTATTCAATATTTTGGCTTTGAGATCCAGCAGAGCAATATCAATGCCGGCCAGAGCATAGTAACCAATTTGCGACCAATTGAGGATATATTCCTCCAATTGATGCAAGATCAGCTCGGTTTGCATCGGATCCTTGCCAAGCAGAAACGGTTTGAATTCTTTTTCAACAATGGTTTGAATGGTCGGAATGGTTGGACCTACACATTCACCCAATCCAATCAATCCTTCATCCGTTTTCAGTTGAATAATAAGTGCAGGAGCATTTCTGCGGGTACCTCCCGACCATTTTGCCGGTTTTTTGAAAGGAATTAGCACAGGTGTTGTAATGACGTCTATAATCCTCATTGTGACACTCCTTAGCCGTTATTATTTTTTCATCAATAGAATATTAAAGAATTATTAAATTGTCAACAATAACATAATTGTTGATGATTTACTGTAAATGTTGACGAAAGAATATTTGTCCGTTATTGTAAAGGGTAGTACCCTAAATACAGACTGGAGGTAAACCTCATATGAACTCCGAATTTCGGTTTTCGATAAAAAAGACAGACACTTTGCGAAATCAAATTTATCAGGATATCAAGGACGCCGTTATCGGCGGACAATTAAAACCCGGTCAGCGATTGCGGGAACAGGATTTATCCAATGACATGGGCGTCAGCCGGGGTCCAATTCGCGAAGCCATTCTGCTGCTGGAGCGCGAAGGACTGCTTGTTACGCAGACCCATCGTGAAACAACCGTCGCTCAAGTGGAGAAAGAAGAAGTTGATGGCTTGCTTAATCCGCTTCGCCTGTTGTTGGAGTCGTTCTGCATCCAGAAAATTATTTCGCTGCTGAGTGACGAACATTTTTCTGACCTCGACAATATTTTGAATGATTTGATTGACGCCTGCAAAAATCAGGATTTGGGGAAGGTTGTCAAAAAAGACTTGCAGTTTCATGAATATCTTGTCTCACTGACCGAAGAGCCATATCTCATTTCACTTTGGTCGGGCGTATCTTCAAGAATTGTTTTCCATTTCATGAACAACTCCCAAATCCATCAGCAAAATGACTTCTCCCTTTTTATCAGCGAACATGTCCAATTGCTTAATGCGATCAAAACGAAAGATTGGTCCAACATTGAGCCGGTCCTGAGAAAACATATTTATTAAGTCGAACGAAAAGCGCCCCTGACATTGCTCAGGGGCGCTTTTCGTTCGACTTCGTTTAAGCAGGATACGCTCCCGCGAATAATGGTGCGGACAACAAAAAAAGCTCCTTGCGTAAATGCAAGGAGCTGAACCTTATAAACGAATGGAGCGGGTGATGGGAATCGAACCCACGCTACCAGCTTGGAAGGCTGGAGTTCTACCATTGAACTACACCCGCAATAAAAGATGGTCGGGACGACACGATTTGAACATGCGACCCCCTGGTCCCAAACCAGGTGCTCTACCAAGCTGAGCTACGTCCCGAAGTTAAAGCTTTATAAATGGCGTGCCCGGAGAGATTCGAACTCCCGGCCTTTTGATTCGTAGTCAAACGCTCTATCCAGCTGAGCTACGGGCACTTATGGAGCGGAAGACGGGAATCGAACCCGCGACCCTCGCCTTGGCAAGGCGATGCTCTACCGCTGAGCCACTTCCGCTTAGGTGGTGCGGTCAAGAGGACTTGAACCTCCACGTCATTGCTGACACTAGAACCTGAATCTAGCGCGTCTGCCAATTCCGCCATGACCGCAAATCATGATATGGTGCGGTTGAGAGGACTCGAACCTCCACGAGCGTACGCCCACTACCCCCTCAAGATAGCGTGTCTGCCATTCCACCACAACCGCAAATATTTATAAAGTGAGCCATGAAGGACTCGAACCTTCGACACCCTGATTAAAAGTCAGGTGCTCTACCAACTGAGCTAATGGCTCATAACAAATGGCTGGGGATCTAGGATTCGAACCTAGGCATGACGGAGTCAAAGTCCGTTGCCTTACCGCTTGGCTAATCCCCAACAGGATTTAACATGGGGCGATCGAGGGGAATTGAACCCCCGAATGCCGGATCCACAAACCGGTGCGTTAACCACTTCGCCACGATCGCCATGAAAAATAACTGGTGGAGGATGATGGATTCGAACCACCGAACTCGTCAGAGAACAGATTTACAGTCTGCTGCGTTTGGCCACTTCGCTAATCCTCCAAGGGTGGTGCCGTCGAGAGGACTTGAACCCCCAACCTACTGATTACAAGTCAGTTGCTCTACCAATTGAGCTACAACGGCATGGACCTTTATAAAAATGGTGGCTCGGGACGGAATCGAACCGCCGACACGAGGATTTTCAGTCCTCTGCTCTACCAACTGAGCTACCGAGCCCTATAATTTCATAAGTGGCGGAGCTGACGGGATTCGAACCCGCGGTCTCCTGCGTGACAGGCAGGCATGTTAGGCCTCTACACCACAGCTCCGTATTCCGTATAGGGTATTCCGACGTCTTGAACGCGCGTACGGAAGTCTCCAATAATAATGTTTGGTTGCGGGGGCAGGATTTGAACCTGCGGCCTTCGGGTTATGAGCCCGACGAGCTACCGGACTGCTCCACCCCGCGGTAAGATGATGGTGGACGCTGACGGGATCGAACCGCCGACCCTCTGCTTGTAAGGCAGATGCTCTCCCAGCTGAGCTAAGCGTCCAGGTTATTGGTGACCCGTAGGGGATTCGAACCCCTGTTACCTCCGTGAAAGGGAGGTGTCTTAACCCCTTGACCAACGGGCCTTGAAAAATGAAATCGAACGGAGAGAGAGGGATTCGAACCCTCGCACCGCTTGCGCAGTCTAACCCCTTAGCAGAGGGTCCCCTTGAGCCACTTGGGTATCTCTCCAAATGAATGGCTCCCCGAACAGGACTCGAACCTGTGACAACTCGATTAACAGTCGAGTGCTCTACCAACTGAGCTATCAGGGAACGAATAGGTGAATGGTGGAGCCAAGGAGGATCGAACTCCTGACCTCCTGCTTGCAAGGCAGGCGCTCTCCCAGCTGAGCTATGGCCCCATTATTTTCCCTGTCATGAAGCGGAATCTCCGTAAAATTACCGGTCCTAAGCTTCAAAACCCGTTTAGGAAAGTATGGTGGGCCCTAGTGGACTCGAACCACCGACCTCACCCTTATCAGGGGTGCGCTCTAACCAGCTGAGCTAAGGGCCCGTACTCATAACAAAACCCACTGTTGTGGGTATTTTGGATAACAAATTACACCCTGAAAACCGGATGCGAAAGATTGCTTGTGCTTCCTTAGCTGATTCATATGCCTTGCGGTTTTCCTCACTTGGAAAACCCATTAGGATAAGCCCTCGACCGATTAGTATTCGTCAGCTGCACACGTTGCCGCGCTTCCACCTCGAACCTATCAACCTGGTCGTCTTCCAGGGGTCTTACATACTGGGAAATCTCATCTTGAGGGGGGCTTCACGCTTAGATGCTTTCAGCGCTTATCCCGTCCGTACTTGGCTACCCAGCGGTGCTCCTGGCGGAACAACTGGTACACCAGCGGTACGTCCATCCCGGTCCTCTCGTACTAAGGACAGCTCCTCTCAAATTTCCTACGCCCACGACAGATAGGGACCGAACTGTCTCACGACGTTCTGAACCCAGCTCGCGTACCGCTTTAATGGGCGAACAGCCCAACCCTTGGGACCTACTTCAGCCCCAGGATGCGATGAGCCGACATCGAGGTGCCAAACCTCCCCGTCGATGTGGACTCTTGGGGGAGATAAGCCTGTTATCCCCAGGGTAGCTTTTATCCGTTGAGCGATGGCCCTTCCATTCGGTACCACCGGATCACTAAGCCCGACTTTCGTCCCTGCTCGACTTGTAGGTCTCGCAGTCAAGCTCCCTTATGCCTTTGCACTCTGCGAATGATTTCCAACCATTCTGAGGGAACCTTGGGGCGCCTCCGTTACATTTTAGGAGGCGACCGCCCCAGTCAAACTGCCCGCCTGACACGGTCCCCCTACCGGTTTCACGGTAGCGGGTTAGAACTCAAGTACGATCAGGGTGGTATCCCAACGGCGCCTCCACCGAAGCTGGCGCTCCGGCTTCTTAGGCTCCCACCTATCCTGTACAGATCGTACCCAAGTCCAATATCAAGCTGCAGTAAAGCTCCATGGGGTCTTTCCGTCTTGTCGCGGGTAACCTGCATCTTCACAGGTATTAAAATTTCACCGGATCTCTCGTTGAGACAGCGCCCAAGTCGTTACGCCATTCGTGCGGGTCAGAATTTACCTGACAAGGAATTTCGCTACCTTAGGACCGTTATAGTTACGGCCGCCGTTTACTGGGGCTTCGGTTCACAGCTTCGGATTGCTCCTAACCGCTCCCCTTAACCTTCCAGCACCGGGCAGGCGTCAGCCCGTATACTTCGCCTTACGGCTTCGCACAGACCTGTGTTTTTGCTAAACAGTCGCTTGGGCCTTTTCACTGCGGCCCCCTCGGGCTATTCACCCTACCGAGGCACCCCTTCTCCCGAAGTTACGGGGTCATTTTGCCGAGTTCCTTAACGAGAGTTACTCCGCGCGCCTTAGCATGCTCTGCTCGCCTACCTGTGTCGGTTTGCGGTACGGGCACCTTCTCCTGGCTAGAGGCTTTTCTCGGCAGCCGGAGCACATGACCTTCGGTACTGTAATTTTCCCTCCCCATCACAGCCCAGCTTTAACGGTTGACGGATTTACCTATCAACCAGCCTCACTGCTTGGACGAGCTATTCCATCAGCTCGCGTCACTACCCTTCTGCGTCACCCCATCGCTCATAGCGGATTACGGTGGTACAGGAATATCAACCTGTTGTCCTTCGACTACGCCTTTCGGCCTCGCCTTAGGTCCCGACTTACCCTGAGAGGACGAGCCTTCCTCAGGAACCCTTAGGCTTTCGGCGGATGGGATTCTCACCCATCTTTTCGTTACTCATACCGGCATTCTCACTTGAATGCAGTCCACCAGTCCTTCCGGTCTGACTTCAACCCGCATTCAACGCTCCCCTACCCAAGTACCTAAAAGGTACATGCCATAGCTTCGGTGGTGTGTTTAGCCCCGTTACATTTTCGGCGCAGAGTCACTCGACCAGTGAGCTATTACGCACTCTTTCAATGGTGGCTGCTTCTAAGCCAACATCCTGGTTGTCTGGGCAACTCCACATCCTTTCCCACTTAACACACACTTGGGGACCTTAGCTGATGATCTGGGCTGTTTCCCTCTTGACGATGGATCTTAGCACTCACCGTCTGACTCCCGGTCTTACGTCTATGGCATTCGGAGTTTGACTGGACTTGGTAACCCTTGGCGGGCCCCGCACCCAATCAGTGCTCTACCTCCACGACGCATAATGACCGAGGCTAGCCCTAAAGCTATTTCGGGGAGAACCAGCTATCTCCGGGTTCGATTGGAATTTCTCCGCTACCCCCACCTCATCCCCGAATTTTTCAACATTCGTGGGTTCGGGCCTCCAGTGCGTGTTACCGCACCTTCACCCTGGACAGGGGTAGATCACCCGGTTTCGGGTCTACATCCACGTACTAAAGCGCCCTATTCAGACTCGCTTTCGCTGCGGCTACGGCTTCCCACCTTAACCTTGCACGTGAACGTAACTCGCCGGTTCATTCTACAAAAGGCACGCCATCACCCATAGATCGGGCTCTGACTTCTTGTAAGCGCACGGTTTCAGGATCTGTTTCACTCCCCTTCCGGGGTGCTTTTCACCTTTCCCTCACGGTACTGCTTCACTATCGGTCGCCAGGGAGTATTTAGCCTTGGCAGATGGTCCTGCCGGATTCCCACGAGGTTTCACGTGTCTCGCGGTACTCGGGATCCGTCTCGGAGGGGATGAGCTTTTAGCTACAGGGCTTTTACCTCTTCTAGCGGGCCTTTCCAGACCTCTTCACCTAACCCATCCCTTTGTAACTCCATGTGAGACGTCCCACAACCCCAGGAAGCAAGCTTCCTGGTTTGGGCTAATCCGCGTTCGCTCGCCGCTACTGACGGAATCACTTTTGTTTTCTCTTCCTCAGGGTACTTAGATGTTTCAGTTCCCCTGGTATGCCTCAACCTGACCTATGGATTCAGTCAGGAGTGACTGCGCATTACCGCAGCCGGGTTTCCCCATTCGGACATCCCCGGATCAAAGCCTGCTTACGGCTCCCCGAGGCATTTCGTCGTTCGCCACGTCCTTCTTCGGCTCCTGGCGCCTAGGCATCCTCCGTGCGCTCTTACTAGCTTAACCTAAAACGTTGCAACGCAACGTCGCTTCGAAAGCATAAGCTTTCCGGTTGATTCGATGACGTCTCCGTTGCAGCCCTGTTTCTTTGATCACACGCTAACGCGGTGGAAACACGTCTGCAAAAGTCGCTTGTCATTCGAACAACCTCCGTCCTACCGGACAGAAGTTCGCTCCATTCCCGAAGGAATGTCGCCCAACCTAAAGCATATTTAAAACAGCTAAAGGATGTTTCAGCATTTCTTTCGCTATCCAGTTTTCAAGGTGCAACCCTGACCGCTCTCGCGGCAGGAAGATCATCTTATCATGGCCGTTATGCCAATTTCAACACCAAAATGTTGGAAATCGCTTGCCATGATTCGATTCTCAAGGTGCTTAAAGCACCGCTTGGCGACGTCCTACTCTCCCAGGACCCTGCGGTCCAAGTACCATCGGCGCTGGAAGGCTTAACGGTCGTGTTCGGGATGGGTACGCGTGGTTCCCTTCCGCCATCGCCACCAAACGATGTTGCGTTTGAAAGATCGTTCCGAAATGCATCGGAATTGCTCTTTCAAAACTGACAACGAGCGAATCAAGCCGGTTTGTGCTTACGCACATTTTGATGCTTTCGCATCGTATTTGAATGTTTCCATCGCAGGAAACGATTCTCCATAGAAAGGAGGTGATCCAGCCGCACCTTCCGATACGGCTACCTTGTTACGACTTCACCCCAATCATCTACCCCACCTTCGGCGGCTGGCTCCTTGCGGTTACCCCACCGACTTCGGGTGTTGTAAACTCTCGTGGTGTGACGGGCGGTGTGTACAAGACCCGGGAACGTATTCACCGCGGCATGCTGATCCGCGATTACTAGCAATTCCGACTTCATGCAGGCGAGTTGCAGCCTGCAATCCGAACTGAGACCGGCTTTATAGGATTGGCTCCGCCTCGCGGCTTCGCGGCCCGTTGTACCGGCCATTGTAGTACGTGTGTAGCCCAGGTCATAAGGGGCATGATGATTTGACGTCATCCCCACCTTCCTCCGGTTTGTCACCGGCAGTCGTTTCAGAGTGCCCACCACTACGTGCTGGCAACTGAACCTAAGGGTTGCGCTCGTTGCGGGACTTAACCCAACATCTCACGACACGAGCTGACGACAACCATGCACCACCTGTCTCCCCTGTCCCGAAGGCCGCCGCTATCTCTAGCGGATTCAGGGGGATGTCAAGACCTGGTAAGGTTCTTCGCGTTGCTTCGAATTAAACCACATACTCCACTGCTTGTGCGGGTCCCCGTCAATTCCTTTGAGTTTCACTCTTGCGAGCGTACTCCCCAGGCGGAATGCTTACTGTGTTAACTTCGGCACCAAGGGTATCGAAACCCCTAACACCTAGCATTCATCGTTTACGGCGTGGACTACCAGGGTATCTAATCCTGTTTGCTCCCCACGCTTTCGCGCCTCAGCGTCAGTTACAGCCCAGAAAGTCGCCTTCGCCACTGGTGTTCCTCCACATCTCTACGCATTTCACCGCTACACGTGGAATTCCACTTTCCTCTTCTGCACTCAAGCCTTGCAGTTTCCGATGCGACCTCAGGTTGAGCCCGAGGGTTAAACACCAGACTTACAAAGCCGCCTGCGCGCGCTTTACGCCCAATAATTCCGGACAACGCTTGCCCCCTACGTATTACCGCGGCTGCTGGCACGTAGTTAGCCGGGGCTTTCTTCTCAGGTACCGTCATTCGCAGAGCAGTTACTCTCCGCGACATTCTTCCCTGGCAACAGAGCTTTACGACCCGAAGGCCTTCCTCACTCACGCGGCGTTGCTCCGTCAGACTTTCGTCCATTGCGGAAGATTCCCTACTGCTGCCTCCCGTAGGAGTCTGGGCCGTGTCTCAGTCCCAGTGTGGCCGATCACCCTCTCAGGTCGGCTACGCATCGTCGCCTTGGTGAGCCGTTACCCCACCAACTAGCTAATGCGCCGCAGGCCCATCTGCAAGTGACAGCTTGCGCCGTCTTTCCCGATTCCTCTATGCAAAGGAACCGCTTATCCGGTATTAGCTTTCGTTTCCGAAGGTTATCCCGGTCTTACAGGCAGGTTGCCTACGTGTTACTCACCCGTCCGCCGCTAACCATCCGGGAGCAAGCTCCCTTCAAGTCCGCTCGACTTGCATGTATTAGGCACGCCGCCAGCGTTCGTCCTGAGCCAGG
This sequence comes from Paenibacillus beijingensis, assembly GCF_000961095.1. Classification (NCBI taxonomy): domain Bacteria; kingdom Bacillati; phylum Bacillota; class Bacilli; order Caryophanales; family Paenibacillaceae; genus Paenibacillus; species Paenibacillus beijingensis. Next base: position 1,194,019 of record NZ_CP011058.1, read on the forward strand.
ATCAAACTCTCCATAAAAGTTTTTGACCGAAGTCAACTTTATTTCGAAGCTTGTTAGCTCATTTAAAACTTGGCTTTAATTCGCTCGTTGTTCAGTTTTCAAAGAACAATTTGTTTCGTCCGTGTTTCGTTTGTTTCGGGCTTTTTTCTCGCCCGGAATTAGAATATAACACACGATTCAACAAAAGCGCAAGTGTTTTTTAAAAACTTTTTTAAATCTTTTTTAAAGCCGCAGATTTCGTACATAAAATAATTCGTTTTTATTAACTGTCATTGAATTAATCCGTTCGTTATTTAATTACTCCAAATATGGAAAAGAGCTGACCAAAATAAAGACAGCGTTCTGTTTTCTTCCCGCTCTCTATATAAGAAGCAACTTTAACCGATAGCATTAAGGGACTCGCGGCTGCATGCGTCGCGAACCCCGTCATGCGACACTTCACCGCGCACAGTGAGCTGCGGACGGCGCAAAAAGAAAGTAACAAATGAGCTGTCCCCGGCAGGCAAATCTGCTCATGGAACAGCCCATCTTGGGGCAACCTATGTTGGCCAGCCAATCCATCCGACTCGTTGCATCACATCACATGGTTGGCTTGATGACCATCAGCACAACAATGATCAGCGTCAGCACAAGCACTGTCGCTTCCAAAGGCGCAATTTTGCCCGTCAAAGCCGTATATCCCGCCGGAATTTCCTCGCCTTCGCTGGCTGCTACAAGCTGCCCGACTTTTTTCATGCCAGGTTCGACGAATCCGATAATAATGACCTCGATCACAATGAAGAGCAACAGCGACAGGTTCAGCCACAGCAGCGATAGTCCGGTTTTGCCGATCACCATGAGCAAAATCCCGGTAACGATTAACGTGATGCCTCCGGTCTTCGGAAACTTGTTTATTTTTTGAAGGAGGCTGAACACGAACCGGAGCTGACTCCCCGTTTTGGCCGATTTTCCCACAATCGGAAACACAAAAGCGGGGCCGATGCCGACAATGGCGGCTGCTACATGCAGGATAAGCAAAATGTCATATAAAATATCCACCCGCTATCCCCCTCATCGTTTGTAAAACAGGATATTAATGATCGTGACCGCTCATACTATCCATGCCGGCCGGCATAATTTTGTCCTGTTCTTCGCGGGAAATGTAATACAGATGCATATCGTAATGAGGAACTAAATAGCCCTCATGGCCTTCCGGATTCCAGTCGATATCGAAATGGTCGATTTTCGCGGGGGTCGGAACGAGCGTGCCGGGAACGTCATGTACCGTTTTGTCCAGATCTTTGGCAGGCATATATTCCAAAAAGACGAGTTTCCCATTATATACGCCATAGATCGGTCCGAGCGGCAGATCTTTCGGATTGGCCCAATGCTCGCCCATTTGCGGAACAACCGGTGATACCATGATTGTGCCTTCGGGAAGTATGGTCGCATTTACGGTGCGGGATTCATGGTCCCACCCGACCTGGGAAGAAACACCGCCCAGCGCATAGGTCAGCGCCCGGATCGAAGCGGTTCCACCCTTGGCATCGGGAGCACCGTATGTATCGGAAACAACCGTACCGTTCAGCTTGAGCACATTCGATTTTGGGTTCCATTCCACTTTCGCTCCATAATAAGCGGCGAATGTATCTACGGTCACATAAGCGCTGCCGTTATCGGCTATGTAAGCTTTAGGATCCGCAACACCGCTTCCGTTAAAGTTTAATGCGATGGACTTTTCGGCAAAAACCGTCGGTACAGCAAATAACAATCCTGCGACAGCCGTCAATACGATTTTTCTTTTCATTCTTTGCCCTCCCAATAATATGATGATCCAGCCGCAATCATGACCTTTATCGTTACATTCCTAGCGCTACGCCCCGTCCACCTTCGCCTCCATTCGCCATTGCCGTTTATTCCCAAAAATATTCTATCGCTCCGGCAGCAGACAGATAAGTGTAAACATATTTGTCTGCCCAATAGAAAAAAGCGGACATCGAAATGTCCACCTTACCGCATGCAATCGTTTGATTATGGGTCCAAAAGGCCCAGCAGCTTGCACCTTCGCGCCAATTCCTTGCTCGGGAGATGCCAGTTCAGCTTATCCAAAATGCGCTTGATCCGCTTTTTCACCGCATCCAGGCTGACCCGGTTTTTTTCGGCGATTTCCTGCTGCGTCATTCCTTGCAAAATCATGTTCAGCAGCTCGATGTCTTTGGCGTTGATCAAGCGCTTTTTCTTTTCGACCATCAGCTTTCGCAAGCGATCGCCATCGGGAGAGACGCCGGCTTGGACGGCCTGGACGATCTTATCGGCCAGCTGCCCGATATTGTTGTCGTTACAGGAGCCGAATGCCCCGTTCAAAAACGCTTCGTACATGGCCTCGTCGTCATGCTCGGAAGCGCTGATTACGATCACTTTCAAGTTTGGAAAACGGCTTGTAATGTCTAAAATGACAGCCGATCCAAAATCGCGGCAATCGTTCAAATAAGCATCCATCAACAAAACTTGCACCGGCTCCCCGCGCAAAACGCTAAAAGCGGTCTCGATGCTTGAAACGAAGGTCAGCGTCCCGATCCGATTGCGGCCGCCCAGCAAACCGGTCAGTCGATCCCGCCAGCGGCTGTCATCCCCGACAAACAATACACGGATGGGATTTCCGGTCGTACCGGACGTTTGGATTCTGCCGTCTGCCAAGCAATAGTCGCTCGCTTCCTCCTCCAAGCCTTGACGCTTGCACCATTCCTCCGCCTTTTGATACAACCGCTTTACGGCATTTGCATCCGATTGTCGCAGCTTTTGCAGCAAAAAACCGGAGAATAGCTGGTGAAACCGATACCACTGACACTGCTCATCGAGCGGTACGATAAACAGTTGGGAAGCGGCGAGCTTCTCAAGCATCGCTCCGCTGCCGGCATCATCCGTAACGGCCTTGCATAAGGAGCCGTTCATACGGTTAAGAATGGAACACTTCATTGCAAATTCCCGCATCGGTCCGCTCATCGAACTGAATATTTCTTCAAACAAATAAAGATCAATGGTACGCAAATTTCCGGAAAAAACGCGAATGAAGGCCGGTACATCCTCATATTTTCTAACCGAAAGGCCGGCCAGCTTCATCGCGGCAATCCATCCTTCGGTTCGCTCCACAAGGAGCGCCGAATCGCGCTCGGACAGGATCAGGTTCATACAATCCCGGTAAAAATGTGCCCCTTCCCGCTCGTCGAAACGCAGATCTGCGGCATTCACGCGAACAACCATTCCTTGACATTCAAGCCGGGCTAACGGGAATCCCGGTTCCGTGCGGCTTGTCATATAAAGATGCAGATGAGCGGGTAAATAATGGATAAAATAGCTGAACGAGCGGATGATCGTTTCATTGCGAATAACGTGAAAGTCGTCCAGCACGAGGATAAGCGGTTCCCGAATGCGTTCGATTTCATTGATTAGCGCTGCAACGGCACTCTCCAGCCCATTTGGATGCAGAGCGGTTAGAAAAGGAACCATTTTTTGTGAAAAGCCGGGCTCTACCGTATCGATGGCAGCCGCGATGTACTGCCAAAACCGGACCGGATGATCGTCTCCGGAATCAAGCGATACCCAGCACGTTAGTGCGCCCGATCGGTACGCCCAACCGCTGACGAGCGTTGTCTTCCCGTAACCGGCCGGAGCGCACAGCAGGGTAAGCTTCGCGCTTAACCCCTCGTTTAATATTTTCGACAACCGCTGCCGCCAGACCATCTCTTCTTTGCATGCGGGAATATGCAGCTTCGTAGAGAGAATTACATGTTTCAGCCAGTCTTCGTAATCATCGAAGCTTGCTTTCATCGTAGAGGAGGTCCCTTCCCTTCCCTGGTAAATAAATCGTCAGCCGTTATTTGTGGCGAGTCTATAAACGGTTCCCGCTAGTTCTTCTAGTTTACTCCAATTTTCCACCCTTTGGTAGTTAGCGCTAACAGAAATACGGAAAATTTCCGTTATTCAATCAAGGATCAATCCACAATCAAAAAAAAGGTTGAACATTTCCGGCAATCGGGTATAATGATGATAATGATTATCATTTTAACTTGACTTAAGGAGTCGTGGTGATGAGTCTACTGCTGCCGGTTATGACCTTAATCCTCGTTGTTGTTGGCGCATTTTGCATCTTTCTTGCGATGGAGCACGATCGGAAAATAAGACAGAAATCGCTGGGCAAAGCAACCGCAACGAACGAAGCGGCGGTACTGGGACAGCGGCAGATGAATCATGTCTAAATAGGCGAAACGGTATGTTGAAAAAAGCCGGGCGCCCCCCTTGTTTGGGGGGCGCCCGGCTTCTTGTTTTAGGAGGATAAAACAGCGGGTTTGTTCCGCAGTAACCGGAGACCGTTCAAAATGACGAGGATCGTGCTTCCTTCATGCCCGACGACGCCGAGCGGAAGCGCAATGCCTTCAATAAAATTAGCGGCAATCAGCAGCAGAATGACGCTGAGCGCAAAGACGATATTTTGTTTGACGATCCGGATCGTCCGCTTGCCGAGCGCAATGGAATCGGCTATTTTTCCGATATCGTCGTTGAGCAGCACAAGATTTGCCGTTTCGAGCGCCGCGTCGCTTCCGGCCGCCCCCATTGCGATTCCGACCGTCGCCGTCGCCAGAGCGGGCGCATCGTTGATGCCGTCGCCCACCATCGCAACGGAGCCGTATTGCCGCTTCAAGTCTTTAATCCGGTTCACCTTGTCTTCCGGCAGCAGCTCGGCAAACACAAGGTCGATGCCCGCTTCGCGCGCGATCGTTTCCGCCGTGCGCCGCTGATCGCCGGTCAGCATTGCCACCTGGACGCCCTGCCGCTTCAGCCGCGCGACCGCCTGCGCCGCCTCCGGCCGGATCGTGTCGCGCAGCGCGATCACCCCGGCCGCTCCCGCCTCGTTATGCATGACGGTTACCGTCTTGCCTTCCTGCTCGAGACGGCCGATCAGCTGCGACAGCTCATCGCCGGCCAGCCTCGAGTCCATAAAAGCGGGCTTTCCGATTTTCCACGTTTCGCCTTCTACTTGGGCCTCGACACCCCAGCCCGTCCGGGTTGAAAATTCGGCGGGACGTGTGAGCGCGAGCCCCTGCTCCTGGGCGTGCAGCACGATCGCTTTCGCCAGCGGATGCTCCGACAAGCTTTCCAGAGAAGCGGCAATGCGCAGCATCTCCGTCTCCTCATATCCTTGCAGCGGAATCAGATCGGTCACCTCGGGCTTGCCGGTCGTAAGCGTGCCGGTTTTATCGAAGGCGACCACCTTCGTATGCGCCAAATGCTCCAGATGGGCGCCGCCTTTGAACAACAGTCCTCTTCTGGCGCTGCTCGAGATGGCCGACAGCACGGCCGGCATAATGGAAGCGACGAGCGCGCACGGAGAGGCAACAACCAGAAATACCATCGCTTTATACAGCGTCGTCTCCCACGACCATTGAAAAAGAAAAGGCGGGAGTGCAATCAGCAGCAGCGATACCAAAATGATGATTCTGGCATACAAACGTTCAAAACGTTCAACGAACAGCTGCGACGCGGGCTTCTCGCTTTGCGCCTCCTGCACAAGGCGGATGATTTTGGCGAAAAGCGCCGCTTCGCCGGGACGGCTCACTTCGATAAACAAAGCGCCCTGACCGTTTAACGTGCCGGCGAACACTTCGTCGCCGGCTTCTTTATCGACCGGGATCGACTCCCCCGTAATGGATGACTGGTTCACGGCCGAAGCCCCTTCTGTCACGATACCGTCGGCCGGAATCCGCTCCCCCGGCTTAACGACAACCGTATCCCCGACTTTCAGCCGCTGGATGGAAACCGTCGTCTCCACACCGTCCTGATATAGAACGGCGGTTTCCGGCTTCAAGTCCATCAGCGCCGAGATGTCCCGGCTGCTCCGGTCCATCGTATAGCTCTCCAAAGCGCCGCTGAGCGAAAAAATAAAGATCAGCACCGCCCCTTCCGTCCAGTAACCGATGCTGGCCGCTCCGATTGCGGCAACGATCATCAGCAGGTTGACATCGAGATCGCGTTCGGCAATTAACGTATGCAGGCCTTCCTTTGCTTTCACAAATCCGCCTACGAGAAAAGCGATGGAATATAACACGACCGCCCACGTATGAGAGGTGTGATCGATCCCCCATGCAGCGGCAATAAAGAGGCCGCTGGCGAGCGCCGCCAGCCCTTCCGCGTAACGAACGAGCGGATGCTCCTCCTTATTCGAGAGCTTCATATCGGACTTGCCGATCTCCTTGTTTTGCATTGTTTTTTCTGCCGCTGGCAACATTGACATCACCGTCATCACTCCTCTTATTGAGAATGAAACCCATTATTGGACCCCTTAAAACAGCACATGCTGCTCCTGTACAGGAGCAGCATGGTTTAATGAGAACAAGATTTTATTGAGAAAAACGACGATCGGAGTCATTCGAAGATGAGCGACCGCGTCTAGCGGAAGTTTTTATCGCCAATCGGAAAGAATTGCACTTCGCTTTAATAACTTTAGTGAACTTAAACTTTCCGATGTGGTCAATTAAGTTTCCTCCAGGAAACTTTATAATAATAATTATAATCTGGAGAGTGGGGAAAGTAAAGCCTAATTACGGGGAGCCGTAGTGAGCGCCGTTGAGCGCTGTGAGAGCCGGTGAGCGTCCGAGCGTACGGCGGCGGAAGCGCTCTCTATTAACCATGCGCTTAACCGCGCCGTCGCTGACGCCTACGATAATGCTCTTTTGAAGCCGATCCAGATGCCCGCCGCATTCTCCGAGCTTCGATTCTCCGAAAAATGGGGTGTCATCGCGTTATAGCAAATTGAATCGCCTTGTTTGCAAACGATAATTTCCTCGCCCAAATGAAGCGTAATTTCCCCTTCGATCACGTACAAAAACTCCCAGCCCTCGTGCGTGGCCAAACCGGCTTCCGCCCCGATTTCCGGCTCTAGGGTAATGTGCATCGGCTCAATTTCCAAATGCTCTCCCGGGGTCAAAATCCGGATTTGCCGGTTCCCGTTGCTTCCCCCCACGGTAAACTGTTTTTCATAGGGGAAAAATAAGTATTGCTGCTCGCTGTTTCTCGATTCGAAGAAATAGTGCAAGCTTTTATTGAACGTGTCGCTCAGTTTAAGCATGACTTGAAGAGAAGGGATCGCCTTCCCGTTTTCCAGCAAGCTCAAATAGCCGGGAGACAGGCCGGTCAGCTCCGCCAGCTCGCGAAGATTCAGCCCTCTCTGGTTGCGAAGATCACGCAGACGGTACCCGATTTTTTGCAGCTCCGCCGACTCTTTGATCAGGTCGTTAGACATGTCGAACAAGCACCCCGCTTAAATGAAAATAAATAAATAATTTCAGCTTCACCGCATTATACCATTTTTTACCCGTCTGGGAGGAACAAACGAAACAAGGACTCCTCCTTAGGCACCGCGGCCGGAAGGAAAAGTCCTTGCATTTATAGAAGCGCCTGATTGGCCAGGTCGGCAAGCACGGCATCGTCCGCAGGCGGGTTGTGCAGTCCCGCTCTTACGTCACGGTACAGCCGCTCCAGCGGCAGCGCGCGCGAAAGGCTTGCTCCCCCGACGATTCGCATCGCCCGGTCGACAATTTGAATCGCGTTATTGGTGGCGACATATTTGGCGAGGCCCAGCTCGGATTTCATATCGGCCCGTCCCTCTTCGTCGTTGTCCCAGCGCTGCGCAGCCGAATAAAGCTGATTGCGGGCAACGCGCAGATCGGCTTCCATCAGTCCGATCTGGTGGCGGATTGTCGGCAGATCGGCAATCGGACAGTTCAAGCTGCTGGGCTTGTAGTTGCGGGCAAAGTCCAGCGCAAAATCGCGCGCGGCAAACGCAATGCCGAGATAGCAGGCCGGAATGTGCAGCAGCCAGCCTCCCCCGTCATCGAGCCGCTGCGGCTTTTGCCCGATTTCCGTAAATTCCAGCACTTCGTCGTCCGGCACGAACGCGCGCTCCATGACCAAATCATGGCTTCCGGTCGCCCGCATGCCGAGCGTATTCCACGTCTCCTCGACCCGGACACCTTGCTGGGCACGGATCAAGAAGTCCCCGACCCGGTTCTCATCCTTAATCTTCGCCTTGACGACGAAGTGGCGGAGCGCCGGGCTGAGCGTGCTGTATGTTTTCCGTCCGGTAACAAGCCAGCCGCCATCCGTCCGCTCAGCTTCCGTTGCCGGAACGCCGCCCCGGCTTGGGCTGCCCGTGCTCGGCTCGCTGAAGAGCTGGTTCACAAGCGCTCCGCCATCCACGACTTCGCGGCAAAACGATTCGAACAGCCGCTGCGGCCAAAACTTCGCCGTGCGGTAATGGAGCATCAGCCCCATATGCCAGCCTACGGCAAGGGCGGTCGATCCGTCCCCGTACGCGAGCCGCTCCTGCAGCAGCACCATTTGGTAAAGCGAGATTTCCTCGCCGCCGTATTCCCGCGGCACGGCAAGCTTCGTGAAACCCGACCGGCGCAGGTCTTCGATATTTTCAAACGGAAAGCTGCCTTCGGCATCGTGCCTCGCGGCTCTTTCCCTAAACTTCGGCAATAAGAGATCGACAAGAGCGGCTATACGTCTGTCGTCTTCGCCCCGGATATATTTATCCCACTCTTTTACATATGCCATAATCGGATTACACTCCTGCCAAAATAACTAGATTTGTGCGGAGCGAAATTTATTTCTCTCCAAGGTACGCTTGACGGACCCGGTCGTTATGAAGCATTTCCTTCGCGTTTTCTTCAAACGCGATCCGGCCCGTTTCCAGCACGATTCCGCGATGTGCCACTTTAAGCGCCTGACGCGCGTTCTGCTCGATAATCAAAATCGTAATGCCCTGTTGTTGGATGACCCGAATCAGCTCGAAAATTTGCTTGATGATGAGCGGAGCGAGCCCGAGCGAAGGCTCGTCCAGAATGAGCAGCTTCGGTTCGGACATAAGAGCGCGGCCGATGGCCAGCATTTGCTGCTCTCCGCCGCTTAACGTTTCCGCCGATTGGCTGAACCGCTCCTCCAGACGCGGAAACAAATGCAGCACATAATCAAGCGTCCGCTTTACCTCTTTGGCGTCTTTGCGGATATAAGCGCCCATGACCAAATTTTCGCGAACGGTCATGGCGGGAAACACCTTCCGGCCTTCCGGAGAGTGGGAAATGCCCAGACGGACGATCTGATCCGGCCTTAAATGGTCGATTCTCTCGCCCATAAACCGGATCTCGCCTTCGCGCGGCTTCATCAGCCCCGAGATCGTCCGCACCGTTGTCGTTTTTCCCGCCCCGTTGTTGCCGATAAGGGCAACCGTTTCGCCCGCGTTAACTTGAAAGGAAATGCCGCGCAACGCGCAAATATTGCCGTAATAGGCGCTTAAATTACGAATTTCCAGCATCGTCATCGTCCTCCTCACCCAAGTAGGCTTGAATCACTTTCGGATGGGTACGGATCTCGCTCGGAACGCCTTCGGCGATCTTTTCGCCGAAATCGATGACATAGATGCGGTCGCACACTTCCATAATGACGTTCATGTCATGTTCGATCAGCAGAACGGTATGTCCGGCCTTCCGGATCGTACGGATATGCTCCACCAGCCGGTCGGATTCCGCCCCGTTCATTCCCGCCCCCGGCTCGTCCAATATAAGCAGCTTCGGCTCAGTAGCCAGCGCCCGGATAATTTCCAAATAGCGCTGCTCCCCGTAAGGCAGACTGTCCGCCTGGTAATTCGCTTTCGATTCGAGGCCGAACAGCAACAGCAGCTCGTAGGCTTTGTCTTCGATCCGCTTCGTTTCCGCCCGGTACTTCGGCGTCTTTAAAATCGAATTAAGCATGCGAAGCTGCGATTTCGGATACAGCGCGATTTTTACATTATCGATTACGCTTAGCGAGCCGAACAGCTTGATGTTTTGAAACGTCCGGGCCATCCCCATCAGCGCGATGGAATGAACGGGAATGCGGGTGATTTCTTTGCCAAGGAAATGAACGCTGCCTTCGCTCGCCTTCTGCACGCCGGTCAGCAGATTGAACATCGTCGTCTTCCCGGCGCCGTTCGGACCGATCAATCCGAGAATCTCCCCTTCCCGGACGTGCATACTTACGCCGTTCACGGCAGTGAGACCGCCGAAACGCTTCGTTAAGTTCCGGGTTTCCAGCAGCATCCTATTTCCCTCCCTTGCTGTGAATGTCGGCGGCAGCCGCCGCTTGTTTGGAAGCGCGGCCGCCAGACCAAGCGGCCCATTTCAGCGAAACCGTTTCACTGATCAGCCCCTGCGGACGCAGAAGCACCATCAAAAAGAGCAGCACGCCGTAAATAATCATCCGGTAATGATCCAAAAAGCGCAGCGCGTCGGGCGCTACCGCGAGCAGAAACGCTCCCAGGACGACACCCGGCACGCTTCCCATTCCGCCGAAAACGACCATCGACAGCAGCGTTATCGACTCGGCAAACGTGAAATTGCCCGGATTAATATAGGCGGCATGGAAAGCGAAAAATCCGCCGAACAGGCCGGCCACCCCGCTGCCGACGGCAAAAGCCTTCACTTTATAAGCATTGACGTTGATGCCCAGCGTCTGCGCCGCTTCTTCATTTTCCCGGATCGCGCGAAGCGCCATCCCAAACGAAGAGTAACCGAGCCGCCACATCGCATATAACGTCGGAATAAGCAGCGCCAGCAGGAAATAATATTGGCTCGTGTTGCTTCGCAGCTCAAATCCGAACAAGGAAGGATACGGGATGCCCGTAATTCCCATCGGCCCGCGCGTAACCGAAATCCAGTTCAGCAAAATAAGGCTGACAATTTCGCCGAAGGCAAGCGTCGTAACCGCCAAATAGATTCCCCTCAGGCGGATCGTCGGGAAGGCGATCAGATAGCCGATTCCAGCCGATACGAGCGCTCCCGCCGCCAGCGCCAGCAAGTACGGCAGGTGAAAGTGGACGGACAGCAGCGCCGCCGTATAGGCGCCGATGCCGTAAAAAGCGGCCATGCCCAAATTGAGCATGCCACCGATACCGAAAATAATATTTAAGCTGCAGGCGAGCGCGATATAGATGCCCGCCATGATCATCACTTTTACAACGTACGGACTGACGGCAAGCGGCACAAGCAGCGCGGCCAGCAGCAATGCCGCTGTTGCCAGAGCTAGCGGTGACAGCCGGCGAATGTTCATATCAGGAACGCCCCTTCCTGCCGCCGAGACCGTTCGGCCTTACGACCAGCAAAAGGATTAGAAACAGGAATGCGATCGCATTCTGCAGCCCGGTAGAAATATAGGCGCCGGCCAGCGATTCCGACATGCCGAGGATGATTCCGCCGATAACGGCGCCGGGAACGCTCGTCAAACCGCCGAGCGCCATCGCGACAAACGCTTTGATGCCGGGCATATAACCCATATGGGCATCGACGGCGTTGTAATATAAAGCGACCAATATTCCGGCGGTCGCACCAAGCGCGGACCCGATCGCAAACGTATAATTGATTGTTTTCTCCACGTTGACGCCCATCAAATAAGCCGCGTCGCGGTTTTGCGAAATGGCGCGAATGCCGAACCCGATTCTCGTCCGGTAGAGCAGCTGCTGAAGTCCAAGCATGAGGCCGACCGAAACGAGCAATATGACAAGCTGGATGCCGGAAAATTTGAAATCTCCGAATCCGTAGCTCTGTTGCAAAAACGGAATGTCCGTGCTCATCGACTGGGTTTGCGGACCCCAGATCAAAGTGGCGCACTCTTTTAGCAAAATGGAAAGCCCAAGCGTTGCCAACAGCGTCGTCTCATGCTTCGTATTGCGCAGCGGCTTGAACGCCGCTTTTTCCATCGCCATGCCGATCAGCGCTCCGGCCGCTACGCCGCCGCAAAAGGCGGGGACGAGTCCCCACCCTAAATATTGCGACAGACTGAAGGTGACAAACGCGCCAAGCATGAAAATTTCACCGTGGGCGAAATTGACCAGGCCGAGCACGCCGAAAATAAGGGTAAAGCCGATGGCCGTTAAGGAATAAATCATCCCGACGCTAAGACCGTTTATAATTTGTTGAAATAACAACCGGAACTACTCCTTTTTGTACAGAATGAATGTACCGTCCTTCACTTCGAGCTTGGTCAATTCCTTATTGACGTTGCGGTTTTCGTCAAAAGCCGTTTTCCCGGTAACGCCGGCGAAATCTTTCAAGCCCGCGAGTCCGTCGCGGATGCCTTTGCGGTCCGTCGCCCCTTGTTCGATGACGGCCAGAATCATATTGACGGAATCGTATGCGAGCGCCGCGAACATGTCCGGCTCGTCATTGAATTTTTGTTTGTATGCATCGGCAAACGTTTTGACGGCCGGACGCGGGTCTTCAGGGAAAAAGTAGCTCGACGTATGAGCCCCTTCGACGGCCGTGCCGCCCAATTCAATAAACTCTTTGGAATACAGAATGCCGGTTCCGATGACCGGAACGTTCAAGCCGAGCGTTCTCGACTGCTTGGCGATCAGCGCGGACTCCGTGTAAGGCGAGCCAAGGTAAATAACGTCCGGATTTTGCTCTCTGATTTTAATCAGAATATTGTTGAAGTCTTTCGTATCCGGGTTAAAATTCAAGGAGCTGACAATGTCGCCGCCGTTCTCTTTAAACTTCTTCTCAAAGCTGTCTTTGGCCGAAAGCCCCCAGTCATTCTGAATGTAGATGACGGCAGCCTTGCTGTATCCGAGCTCCTTCGCGTAGTCGGCTACAAATCCGCCTTCGATTTCCTGCGTATCCACGTTGCGGAAAATAAAATCGCCGGTTTTCGTAAAATCCGGATGCGAAGCCGTCGGGGACAGCTGCACGAGTCCGGAGCGCTGATAGATCGGCGAGCCGGCCATCGAAGTCGTACTGGAGAAGTCGCCGACGACCGCGCGGATCGCATCGTCATCGGCAAACTTTTGGGCGATGTTGGCGCCTTCCTTCGGATCGTCCTTGGAATCGGCTTTTACGAGCTTTACTTTAACGTTCGGATTTTTTGCATTATAGTCGTCGATAGCCATCTGCGCCGCGTTGCTGAAGCTTTTTCCGTACTGCGCACGGTTGCCCGTAATCGGCGCGACAAGCCCGATCGACACCTCTTTCACTTGGTCTTCTCCGGCACCCGAACCGGACGATTGCTTGCCGCATGCCGTTACAAGCAAAACAGCAATCATAGTAAATACAACGGCGATGGAACGAAATGGACGGTTCATACGGTTTTCTCCTCCAATTTTAACATTAAAATTTTTTTCTGTAAGTAAACAAGAAGGTTAAAAAAAAAGACTCCTATTCGCCTTCCTGTTGTACCCCACCCTTCATAGGATCTCAAAACCATTTCTTCCCATAGAGATCATCTATCGTCTGTTTCTACGGCAAGCAATTTTAATAATTCCTATGTTTTAACTAAGATATTACTTGGTATGTTATCACCCGCATTATTTTCTGTCAACGAGAATTTAGCGACCGAATTTAACAGCCGAATGGCGAAGGACAAATTAAAGAAACTGTCACTTTTTTAACGGCTTCGCACATACTTATTCGCTACGAATAAGACAAAAACCTCCCGGAACGGGAGGCTGGAATGAAAGGATGCTAGCGGTCAAAAAAAGGTCAAACCATATGCAACGACAACAACTCCAAGCATAAAGGATATCGCAAATTTGGAGTTCCAACGAATAATGTTTATCGGACTGGCGTTTAACTGATGTGCCATAATAGAGGTTGCAATATTAAAAGGACTGACCATTAATAATGAAATGGAGGTCCCTATGAAAAGCAGCGCAAGGCTATCCTCCATCCCTTGCGAAAACGGCAATATAATTCGGGTAAGCAGTATAATGGTGACAACAGAATGAAAACCGCAAAATGACATCAACCAAAACAATAAAGATAAAAGCAAAAAAAAGAAAAATAGCGGAATATGATTCATTTGATATTTTAAAAAGCCGCTCAAGTAACCGAATAAATCCGACTGCTGCGCCATTGTAATAAAAAAGCCGGCTGAAAGAAACACGGCATGAAAATGAGCTGTTTTCTTAATATTTACCGCCCAATTTTTTTGAATGGTTCTCCAAAATAACGGCAGTTTCTTTAGCAAAAAGCTCCAACAGAGTGAAAACGGGATCAAAACGATCGTGATGGCGATCATCATTCCCTGTTTCAGCAGAGCATTCACAAGAACAACTAAAATCAGGAGGATGATAACCGCCAAAAGCAGTTGGCACACCTTAATCAAATCTTTTCTTGGTGAACGGAAATGTTTGCGTTCCGGAACCGGGTCTAACGGGATATTATCCTTATTCCTTACCAGCCGCCAGTCTGCCACAAGGTAAACGAGGCCCAGAAGCAGCATGACCGGCATAATATGCAAATAATTTCCACCTGTGTAATCAATACTCGTCACAACAAGCAATTCTACCGGACTCCAAAACAACGCAAGACTGTATGCGCGCAGCATCGAGCTGGAAAAAAAGCGTTGGTGATCATGATCCTGGAGCACGGAAGACGTTGTTTTTCCGAAACTTTGATAACCGATCGGTAATGTCGCAATCGTAAGAAAAATAGACAATAAATAAGTGCTCAAGGACGTTCTGCGGTAAATCGTACCCAAATGAAGGGCTCGGAATTCAATGATCCGTTTCATGCTTTTGTCAAATCGGCCTGTACGAACAACGCCTTGTATAAAAGGAAGAACAAGAAAGATTCCCAACACTCCCATCATCGGGTGGAACGCACGAATCCATTCTGATGCCTGTACATGCGAAGTTAAGAAGATCAAGAGACCGAGACCAAGAAATACAATTGTAGATGCCAAATAAAGAGATTGGATGTGCTTTAAAGACAGTAAAATTGAAATAATGGCGAGAATCATCAGAATAATATCGACAACAAGAAGATGGACGAATAAATTCCAAATATAGAATATTGGAATTAAGGTGTAAACGATGATTCTCATGTTGGCAGCCTGCTTCCAATTCCTTCAACGCCAGGAATGCCTCCGCGTTTTTTTCTCCAATCGTCTTTCCAATTTGCTATAGGGTGTAATGCCAATGTCATCGGCTCCTTATTGGTGAAACGACTACGATACAATATCTTTCTGTATGGAGCTGCTGCTATAATTCGGTTTCAATATATAGAGCCGCAAAATCGGATAGGCCAGCAGTGAAACGACGATCGACGTGAAAAATTCGATCGGAATAAAGCTCTTCAGAGCATAGTGGGCGAGAAAAACACCGATCACAACCGAAAGCACACCCGACCAATTAACCGCTTCAGCATGAAAAATTTCCATATTCCGATGACCGAGTACCGGGCGAACAATGAAGTAATCCGCGATCATGACCGCCGCGACGGCGGTTGTCACAACACCCAGGAATGTAATCCAAGCATTAACCAATTGCAAAAGACTTCCATAAAGCATGATTAATCCGATCACATTCGCCATAATAATAAATACAAATCTGCCTGGATACCATTTGAATGAAGCAAACAGATTGGACAAGGCAAGCGAACCGCTGTACGTATTGAGAACTTGCGCCTTCCCTTGAGCCAAAACCATCAGGATCGTACCTGTAATGCCTCCGAAGATGATAAATGCAGCAGCAATACTATTAGGACTTTGCGTAGCGGCTTGTGCGGCTTCCGACATACTCATCCCTTGCGTATTCATATAGTATTCGATTAATCGGGGCATCCCTGCAAACATAATAATTCCACCGATAAGCAGCATGCCAATATCCATGGCCACATTGCCAAGGAAAGCGGCTATACCAATGTCTCTGGATCTTCTGGCATATCTCCCGATATCTGCATCGACTAATGCCAGAGCGCCAGCCGAACCAATTAAAACATTAATAGCAAAGATCAGCTTACCTAAGTTTGTGTCGGCATGCATGGATGCCAAAACTTCAGGGGGGAATTGGGCGCCATAGGATAAAACCGAACGCCAAGATTGCCCGGAAGAAAGAATAATATCGAGCAGCATATAAACAAGAACTCCCATAAATAAGACGAGCGTTATCGAGGATACCTTGGCTACAAGCTGAAAACCGAAGCTGGTAAGAATAATCCAAAACGCTGTTAAAATTCCGTATATTAATATTTTGGAGATCAAGGTATCTCAAGGTATCCTTTAAATCGAAATAGAACAAAAACCCTTTGTATAGAAGCGCATTTTCCAAAGCCAAAAATCCAAGAATCATAAAACCAAATAAAGCTGAAGTAAGAATGGACCCTTTGCTGCCAAATCCAAAGACTCGGGACATCACCGTACTGGACAGCCCCGATTTAAAAGCGATGTGTCCAACCGCCCATCCAAGTAATCCGCCGATAATCGTTACGAGTACACCTGCCGTCAACCCTATTTTGATACCGGCGGTAAATGTAACAAGTACACCGAAAAATAATTGAATCAAAGAGGTGACGATTCCGGCTGTATTCCAGGTAAGACTAAGCCAGCCCTTCCGTTCGGATTGCGGAACCGATTCTAAAGCGTGGTCTTCCATCGCATTTTGCGAGCTTTTGTTTCCCATGTTCTAAATCCTCCTCCCCTTGCGCAACAGCTGCTCGGCAAGCATGTAACCCGAAGTCGCGTTCAATCCTCCGCCGGGCCAGGTGGACGCGCCTGTTAGGAACAAGCCCTGGATCGGGGTATTATATCTGGACCATCCGGGAACCGGACGGAATAAATAATTCTGATCGAGATGGTGGCTTCCCGATACGCTGTCCCCTCCTACAAGATTGGGATTGTCCGCCTGCAGATCGCGGGGGGACATTACATGCCGCGCCAGAACCGTTTCCTTAATATTAGGCGCATATTCGGCTATTTTGTCGATCACCCGGTCAGCATACTGCTCTTTCATTTCCCGCCATGAGGCGGAATGAATTTCGTTTAATGCGTCGCTCTTCGGTTTCGCCGGGAGAGCTCTCACCTGAACCCATAATGTATGTTTGTTCTCCGGCGCCCGCGAGGGGTCCGGGCTGGATTGTTGTCCGACAACAAGCAATGGGCTTGCCGGCAATCGACCGTTCAATGCGTCCGTATACGTTTGGGCGACATCGGAAGTATAAGGACCGATGTGGACGTAGCTGAATTGCGAAAGCTCATCGTTCGCCTTCCAGTTCAAGGGAGCATTCATTGCCAAGTGAATCATCATCGTACCCGGACCATATCGATAAGTTTGGACACGTTTCACGTACTGGGAAGGCAGATGTTCGGGGGCGATTAGTTTCTCAATCAATTGGGACGGATTCACATTCGCAATCACACCATATTTGGCAAACAGCTTTTCTCCATCTTCCATCTCAACCCCGGCTGCCCGTCCATTTTGGACAATGATTTTACTTACGTGGCGTCCAAGAACGACTTTTCCTCCCATTGATTCCAATGTTCGGATCATGGACTGAATCAGAGTTCCAACCCCGCCTTTAGCGAGCGCCATACCGTTCATATGATCCAGCGGCACCTCGAGAAACGGGAACATCGCTCCTCCCGCAACGTCAGGTCCAAAATCCAGGTGAAAGCTCCAAGGAATGAATAAGGATTGAACCTTCTCCGATTCAAACCACGATTCGGCGAATTGACGCGGGGTCTGCAGCAGCAGCTTCATAAGCTCAAGTGATCCGGTCCGGCCAAGCCGGCGGTACAGCTGGAATAAATGTTTTGCCAGCGCAAGAGACGGCATCGGAAGCTGCATGATGGGCAGTAAATACGGGGAGGTTTGTTGAAAATATGCAAGAAGATCCGTCCAGGCGGCCGCATCCTTTGCCGATTGCCGCTCAAACTCTCGAAGCGTTTTTTCCGGATTCCGGTAGACGGAAATGGCATCGTCATCCGGAAAGACGCTTACAAACGGCTTGTCGGATACGACCGTTTCAAAGCCGTTCCGATGAAGCTCGCTGCCCATTTCCCGATATAAGGCGGAGCCGAGAAATAACCCGATGTTCGTCGCATAAAGATCGTGCTTGAAGCCGGGAAGTGTGATTTCCGCCGTTTTGGCCGCTCCCCCCGGCTGGTTGGCCCGTTCCAGAACGACCACACGCCAACCGCTTCGGGCCAGCTTAAGGGCGGCGGCCAAACCGTTGTGCCCGGAGCCCACGACGATAATATCCGCATCGGTCATATCATTTCCTCCACTTCGACAGCAGCAAACCATTCTTTAATTTCGATCAGCATGCGGTTATAATCCGAGGCCCACAGCTCGTCCGAAAAAATTTCAAGATCGTAAGGTCCCGTATAACCGGCCTGTTCAATCTTCCCAATTATTTCACGGACAGGAAAAACCCCTTGCCCCGGAAGCGCCCGATCGCTTAAGGAACGGGTCGGGTTGCGCCAATCCGCAAGATGGACCCCCTTAATTTTCCCTTTGCATTTTGGAATCACATGTTGAATTGAAGGATCCCACCCGATATTGAAAGTATCCAAAAACAAACCGAGCTGAGCGGAGCCGATTTCATTCACAAGCTGAAGGGCGAAATCAAGCGTATGAATAATCGAAAAATCGGTAACATACATCGGATGAATCGGCTCCAATGCAAGATGGACCTGTCTCTTCTCCGCATAATCGCACACTTCAAGCAGCCCTCTTCGCACATATTCAACCGCTTTGTCGAAACTGTGGTTTCCAAGCGGGCCGCTGATCAGTAGGAGGCAGTCCCCTTGCACCTCCTTTGTGAAGTCGATCGCTTTCTTTGTTTCCTCTATTGCAGATCGACGCGCCTCCTCATCCTCACCCGTAAAAACTCCGCCGAAGCAGACATTGGAAACATGAAGATTGTTTTCCAACATCAACTGTCTTACGGCCTGAGGCGAATGCTGCCCACATTTGAACAACCAGAGTCCGATATTTGAAATTCCGTTGGCGACAAGTCCTTTCATATCTTCTTCGAGTGACCAGTTTTTTGTCGTCATCCCGCTTATGCCGAGCCGCTTCAAGTCCATGAAAATCGCTCCTTTTCCTGTTGAACAACGGTATCCATTCCACCAATTGAGTCCAAGGGGACCCAACAACGCCGTCGTGTCATCCTGTAAAAAAACCCGGGCATTTACTCCGTATGCAGCAGAGTATCCCGGGTATATGAGGATAAACAAGCTTCTTCTTATACGGCCAGATAACCTCCGTCCACGATCAGAGGAGCGCCTGTTACATAAGAAGATTCATCGGAAGCGAGGAACAATATCGCCTTCGCTATTTCTGACGGCAATCCGTGACGATTCATCGGAGTCGTTCCTCCGGCAATCGACCAAAATTCATCCATGCTCACCGCATTTTGTGTATGCTCTTCTTTGATTTGGTTCGTTCGAACCGGCCCCGGACAAACCGCATTCGCTCTGATTCCGTCCTGGCCATAGCGGGTGGCAATCGATCTGGCCAGCTGCAGTGCGCCGGCTTTTGTCATATTGTACAGAACGGTGCTTTTGCCCATCATTTCCTGCCCAACAAAAGAAGAGATCGAGCCCAGATTAATAATCGAACCGCTTTTTTGCTTCTGCATTTGAGGAATGACGGCCTTCGTGCATAAAAACATGCTTTTGAGATTAATGCCCACACAGAGGTCGAATTCGTCGGCGCTAATATCCGTTATATCTTTGATGTAGTGAATTCCCGCATTGTTCACAAGAATATCAATCCGGTCGAATTGCGTTACGGCAGCTTGAACTAAAGCGTCAGCCGTCTCCTCAGTCGCGATGTCACCGGCAACGGCAGCGTGTTTGGCCGGGTTTCCTGTCGCATGGATGACGTCTTGAATTCCGGCCGGGTCAATATCATTCAAGACGAGGTGCGCCCCTTCCGAAGCAAACAATTCCGCAGTCGCTTTCCCGATTCCGCTGCCGGCTCCGGTTATGACGGCAACTTTTCCCTCCAACCGTGATCCCGCAGCCATATTAGGACACTCCTTCTTTTTGTGCAGACTCGACCGGAGGCTCAACGGATTGAAGCGGCGGCATCGCTTCCATCGGATTGAGTCCCATGCTGAGCAGACCTACCTGATCCGCGCAGGCATCGATGTTGGGGGGCATAATCGGAGCTGTCGCCGCGTCGCGAATCATACGCTCGAGGTGGAGCTCCTTCGTCATTCCGTGAGCCCCGCAAGCGACCGAAGCGGAATGGGCCGCATTGGAGGTGGATTCTGCGATCATATATTTCGCCCGCATGAAATGATGGAAGGTCGCAATGCTTGGGCCGTAAGTATCGCTGTACCATGCGGCATACAGCATCGCCAGCTTTGCCGCATGAAGCTCTGAGGCCATGATCCCGATTCTGTGGCGGTTGTCGGGATGAAATCCCTGGGGCTGGGCATACCCTTTGGCCTTGCGCGCCGTCAACAGTTCCGTTGCATAGCTCAAAATGCCAAGTCCAACCCCAAGATAAACGGCGGCAAATCCGCCGAAGGACCAATTCGCGCCGCGAATGATAAAATCATTCAAAAATTCGTCCGTTCGGTGCAAATAAAGCTCATCCGGTACAAAAACGCCGTTATAGTCAACCGTATTGCTTCGTGTCGCTCTCATCCCCATCGTATCCCATACATCGTGAATCGTAACGCCTTTCACCCGTCCTTTGTCTATGGGCACGAGGAAACCGATGCTGGCCTGAGGATTCGGATCTCCTTCGGGATGGGCATAAAGATATACATAATCGCTGGACTCGACCATCGAACAAAACGCTTTTTTGCCGTAAAGCTCATATCCGCCCTTCACGCGGCGGGCTTCAAGCGATGGCGTATATGAGGTGGCCAATAAACTGGAAGAGGAAGGTTCCGATACGGATGTGCACATCAATTTACCTTGATTGATGGCCAAATCGACGACCATCCGCTTAACATTCTCCGGGATATCCGGATGATGCGCGATCGATCCCGTTGCGTTGGCATGCATATTAAAGGAGTTTGCCGTAGCCGCACAGCCCTGCGCAAGTTCGGTTATAGCCAGCGTATAACCCAGAAATCCAATTCCCAATCCTCCATATTGTTTTGGGACGGCAATTCCGAACAATCCGGCTTCTCGCAGCTTTTCATAATTTTCCACCGGGGCTGTACGGTCACGGTCATGCTCTGCGGCCCGTGTCAGGAAATCTCCGGCCAATTGCCGGCAAGTTTCAATAATCTTCTGCTGCTCTTCCGTTAATCTGAAATCCATTTGAATTCCCCTCTCAAGTATAATCCTTCCGTGTGAATTCGCCTGTTGATTAATCGTTCCAGCCGGTCATGACCGCCCCTACTTTTCCTTTGCATCTGGTCTACAGAAGTAATTATGCCTGGAAGCTGGTTGCCATTCTGCTAACCGGTTAACGTTTTGCGGATTAAAGAATAATGCTCACTTTCCCGTGCGGACGTAAATAGTCCATATCAAGAATGACTCGCTTTTCAAGGATTTTGATATTTCCGTTCTCGCAAACAAGCTTATATTTGTAATGTCCCACGTACGTATCCAATACGCCGCGCTTCGTGCGCGAAACCATGAAATTGCAGGCGACACTCATCGCATCGTCTTCTACGCCTTGGATCCGCACGTTGGTGACCATATGCCTCGTTTTTGAATGCGGGTACTCGATATGCGTTTCCTTCTTTAACAGTCGTTTCGCTCTTTCTTTGATCCGAAAATACGGATCGGCGATAATATATAACGTCGAATTATAATCTTCCGATGCGTTGTTCATGGTTGGAACAGCATAGGCTCCCCGTTCGGAAAACAGGTCCGACCATTCCATAAGCAGCCATTCGTCCAGCAGCTCCGCTTCAAAAAATAAAAAGTCTTCCACTTGTTCCCGCTTGACGTCCTGGATGTTGTTCACCGTTACCACCTTCTCCGCATTCACTTGGTATCCCCCTTTATTCTTTCGTCATGATTTCGTTATACTGTTTCCAAAATGCCCGCATCTGCAGCTCATCGTCGAATGATGGGGTCTCTTTGATCATCCCTTTTGAAATATCGTTCCACTGGACTTCCTTGTTGTTTTTATAGCCCTCCTGACACAGCTCAAGCGCTTCGATATCGTCAGGCGTACCAAATCCGCCGGGACCGACAAACTCAACCAAATTGTTCAACCGCTTGCCTTTCATGTCGGCCCCTTCTTCCTTCGGCGCCATCGCCCAAATGCTGATTTCCATATAATCGGGACTCACCGGAAAGAAAGTGCGGACAGTGAGAGACATAATATCGCTGATAATCATATTCGGGAATACAATGACGTTGCGGTTCCGTTTCGCTATGCGCTGGGCTCGTTCCTCGCCGACTCGGGCAATAAGCAGTTCCATCTTTTCGTCCAATTCCTTCTTGCCCTCTTCGCCCCATGCGGGAATCCACTTCGCCACTGGCCGGCCCCAAGGAGAAGCATACTCCATAACCCCATGGCCGTTGCCCAAATCCCTGCCGACGCCATGCATCGGCTCTTCCGATACTTTAATGTTCGTGTTATTCAAAAAATCAAAATACGTTTTATGCGTCGGATGCGTATGATAGTTATCAACGGCATTCTCCGACAGTAGCTTCCAGTTGCAGCGCATACTGTACTCTTGCGAACCTTCTCCGAAAACTTCCAGACCGGTTTCGGCCTGGTCGACGACCAGATCAAAATACTCTTTGGCATTGCCGAGATAATCTTCCAAGGACATCGCATGATAGTCAAAGTTGACGAAATAAAAGCCTTTATAGTTTTCCATTCGTGGAACCTTCTGAAGATTCATCGATTCGTCGCAATTAAAATCGGAAGGGTAAGCGTCTTTGCCCGGCATACCGACCAGTTTTCCTTTATTGTTAAACGTCCAGGCGTGGTAGAAGCATTGGAACGTTTTTGAATTCCCTTTATGCTCTCTGCAAACAATCGAACCGCGATGAGGGCATGCATTTGAAAATACGTTGATATTCCCATCGCTGTCCTTTGTAAATATAAGCGGTCTGCCTGCTACTCTCCGGTTAATAAAATCGCCCGGTTTCGGCAGCTCGGATTCGTGTCCCAGGTAAAACCAGCACTTGTCGAAAATCTTCTTTTTCTCCATTTCAAAAATGTCCATATCCGTAAAGACCTTACGATTTACTTTGAACACATTCTTGTCCTCATCCATGATGATCAGCGGTTCGGATAAGGATGTCTGAAGCTGCTTCGTCTCCATCTTCATCGGTCATTCTCCTTTTCTATGGGCATATTTCAATCGGTTCAACAGACCGGCCGGCAGCAAACCTTAAGAATGTTCCATATGTTCACCTCTCCCCGAATAAGATTTGGATTGCATCGGGTAGCTTTATCTTATCCGGTTGCCGAACGGTCAACTATTAAGCAGTTAACGTTCCTAAAAAAGTCCATGCCGGGGATCGGAGCTTGAACTCCAAATCCCGGCATGGACTTTACCGTATCGATAATCAATTCAATTGTCCCGGACACATTAGCCTTAATAATTCCGGTTTTTTTATGTAAATGACTTTATTTCGATTGTCGATAATGTGTTCGCATTTCCACTTCCTTAAAATTTTATAAACCGAAATCCTCGTTAAACCGGTATAATCCGCCAAATCCTGCTGCGTAATATAGATTTCGCCATTCTTGTATACGCGCGATAATTTGATTAACGTAATGGCGACCCGCTGTTCAGCAGAATAAGCGTTTTGCATAATGCTGGTCGACAGATTTCGTATTTTTTGAGTTAAAGATTCCATCAACAAATCAATTAATTCCGGTGACGAAATCAAAAGCTCCTTTAAAATCCGGTTGGGAAAATAGTAGATGATGCAATCTTCCAATGCGAGAGCTGTCGTGCAATAATATTGTTTGTCAACCGCCTGCTCGCCGAATAATTGTCCCGATCCGAACAGATCCAGGATCCTTTCATCCCCCTGATGCGAATACGTGACAATTTTGATCATTCCTTTGGATAAGAAGTAAATACCGGCCCCTTCTTCTCCTTGGCAATAGATAACCGAGTTTCGCTTCTTGTACAATCGTTCCCCATACCGCAAATAATGCTGCCATGAATCTTCATTCGGATGCTCTTGTTTCGCAATCATTATCGCTTCCATCGATCCACCCCACTATATGAATATCATCATAACGACACCATATTTGCTAATCGGTTCTTCCGGACAAATTCGCACATTTGTTCTTTGTAGAACATTATTTCATCTATTTCTATGCTATATCATACGTCAATGATGTGTCAAGATATATAACATATATTTTCGGCCGCACCTTTTACTTTGTGCCGAACACAAAAAAACACTGCGAAATTCGCAGTGTTTTAGCGGCATCATGATACAATTATGTTATAATATATCCCGTTTCAATCGGCAAGGAGCGGTGCACAATCGATGACGTTATGAAAATAAAGACTCCATGGCCGGATAAAGCTGTACATACTTCTCGTACTTTTTCTCATAGTGCGCAGAGAAGACATCGTCCGGAAAG
This sequence comes from Paenibacillus beijingensis, assembly GCF_000961095.1. NCBI lineage: Bacteria > Bacillati > Bacillota > Bacilli > Caryophanales > Paenibacillaceae > Paenibacillus > Paenibacillus beijingensis. The sequence goes on from NZ_CP011058.1 coordinate 1,218,353, forward strand.
TACCGTTTAACCCGCTGCTGGCTGAACCACCGACGGCAAAAATCGGAATAGGTTTGTTCCCAGCCCATGTTCAGGAAACCGGCTGCAGCCGCCCCGATCGAGGGGAGATACTGGGATTCCTCTGGAACGATCACCTCAATGCTCAGAACATCGGCGATAATCTGGTTCCATATTCCGCTTTTGCTTCCCCCGCCAATTAGCGTTAGCCGGTTGTCCCTGTAATTCGGCGCAATCATTTCCATCACTTGCTTCATCGCCATGGCAACCCCTTCAAGTACGGAGCAGCACATTTCTTCCTTGGTCGTCGTTGCTCTAAGGCCGATAAAGCATCCGGAGGCATTCGGATTTTGAACCGGGCACCGTTCGCCATTCAAGTACGGCAAAAAAAGCACGCCGTTTGTTCGGCGGTCACAGGCCGATATCAGCTGCTCCAGCTCATCATAGGCCTTCTCATCATTATGGTGACGGCCAAATACGGATTTCGCCCATTGATAGGCATTTCCCGCATTCATTAAGGGAGCGACGGCAACGAACAGGTTCTCATCCGCATAAGCGAGGTTAAAAACGCTGTCGCTAACATACGATACCTTAGGAACGGGCGCGGCAACCCATCCCGTTGTTCCGATGTAAGCATACAGATCTCCCGGGCGGACCGCCCCCGCTCCAATCGTCGCCGCTCCGGCGTCCCCGATACCGGATAATACTTTCGTCCCCTGCACAAAACCGGTATACGCTGCGGCATCACCGGTCATATAGCCGACAACTTCATCGGAAGCACGAATGGCGGGTAGTTTACCCGCTTCAATTCCGTACAGCTGCAGCCAGTCCGATTCCCACCTGCGCTGCGCGATGTTCATGCACCCGGCTGTCGAAGCCGTGGTCGGATCGGTGACGCTTTCGCCGGTAAGGCGGTGAATGACATAGTCTTTGGAGCTCATTAAAAACATCGCCGTTTGCCTGTAAATTTCCGGCTCCATCTCCTTGACCCATATCATTTTGGGAAATACGAGCGTACCATCCATATGATTTCCGGTAATCTCACGAATGGACGTTTCACCAATGTCCCGCTTCATCCGGTCGGACTGATGCCCGGCTCTGCCGTCCGAATACAAAATGGCAGGCCTTAGCGGCTTCCCATGAGCATCGACAGGGATACAGTCCTGCATCTGGCCGCTAAACGAAATCAGAGCGATTTCACGGGGATGTATGCCCGCTCTCCACCATTCGAGCGCAATGTCCCTCACCGCTTCCAGCCATTGCTCAGGCTCCTGCTCAATCGCCGTATCCTTTTGCAGGGTCGTTAAGGACCTATTGAATTCAAGGGAAGTCCGGCCCTCACGGGAAACCAATAGTCCCTTAGCGTTTGTTGTCCCGATATCAAAGGATGCAATATACGCCATCGCCTCTTTACTCCTTTTTCACGCATCTGGATGTTTGCAGCTTCATATCCGCAATCATCCTATACAGATAATCCTGCTCGCCATTCTCACACCTTGCAACAAATGCCGATCCCACAACGGCGCCGTCAAATCCACTGTCAATCGCCATTCTCACCCTTGCGGGCGACCTTAATCCAAAACCGGCAATAACGAGCGCGGAAGAGTGCTGTCTTGCCTGTCTGCATAATTCCGATAAATCCTCCAATTGGGCAAAAGGATTGCCCGTTGCTCCGATATAGGATTGTGCATAAAGGATGGTCGCGAGCTCGCCTGCTGCCGCCAGCTCCGAATCCGTCATTTGAGGATTGATGAAGCGAACGACATCCACTCCGTACCTGCACACTTTCTCATGAACGTCGTTTTGTTCCCGCAAGGAGCAATCCGGCAATACCAAGCCGTCAATGACACCTTCTTCCGCAAGCCGGACGCCCAAACCCGAATCGACAAGCTCATCTTTATAACCCATCGCCCAGATTGGATTATCGATATCGGCCCGCAATTGGCGCGCATATTCCATTAACCCGTTATCCGAATCAAATTGTGAATTTTGAATGGCCCGTTTATGGCCGCGTTTAATAATATCTCCATCCAGATAAGGATATCTGCTTGGAATCCCCAATTCCACGATATCGATCCCGGCAGCGACGGCTCCTTTCACAAGCTCCATCGATTGATCAAAGGACGGATCGCCTGCAATCAAATATCCGATCAACAGACCCTCGCCCTTCTCCTCCGCCTGCTGCGAAATTTCATAATTTCTTCTGCTGTAAAAACCTTTCCTCAATGCGTACCACGACCCAAACGCTGTAAGATCACCGCTGCAATGACGATAATTCCTGTAATAACGTCCTGCATAAAGGTCGGCACTTCCAAAATCGTTAACCCGTTAGCCAAAATGCCGATAATTGCAGCGCCTACGAATGTCCCCCACATATTCGGCACGCCTTCCTTGAACGTCGTCATGCCGAGAAAAGCGGCTGCATAGGCCGGCAGAAACAATCCGTTGCCGCTTGTCGGATGGGCTGAACCAAGACGTGATGCCATCAAAATTCCAGTCAGGGCGGCAAGCGCGGCACAAATGGCAAAGGCGGCGTTTTTATTCCGGCGAACATTGAGTCCGGCAACGCGGGAGGCCGCTTCATTACCGCCGATCGCGTACAGTCTTCTGCCGAAAGCCGTTTGGGCCATGATGTACCAGAACAATACGGTCAAAAGAATCATAAGCAGCGACAATAACGGAATACTTCCCCATTTCGTTTGCCCTAAATAGCGGAATGAATCCGGAATATTTTCAAAAATGGTCGCTCCGCCTGTCAGCCAGAACGTAATCCCGCCTAACACGGTTCCCATTGCCATTGTGGTAATAAAAGAAAGGACCTTGAAGCGGGTAACGATCCAGCCGTTAATAAAGCCGATGATTACCGATGCAGCCAAAGGAACGAGAAAAGTGACCCAAACCGGCATGCCGGATACGGCCAGCTTCGCCGCCAGAACGCCGCCGAAGCTGGCAACCGCGCCGATCGAAAGATCAAATTCTCCGATCGACATGACAAGAGTTGCGCCCAGGGCAATGATGACAAGAAAGGAGATTTGTCTGCTGATATTAATCACATTGCCGATTGAAGCAAAGGAATCGGGACTTAGCGCGCTAAAGCAAATGACTATAAGCAGGCAAGCCAACACGGTCCCATACATTCGTAACAATCGGCCAATGTTCATGCCGGAATCTTTTAAAATCGTATTCATTCCCCGTGTTCACTTCCTTTTCGCCTATAACAAATCTGTAGAATCTGCTCCGGTACAATTCCGTCATTATCGAGCTCGGCCACCATTTCGCCGGCTTCGAGCACATAAATGCGGTCGGCAATGTCCAAAACCTCCTGCAGATCGGATGAAACGAATACGATTCCGCATTTATGAGCCGCTTGTTCTTTCAGCATCCGATGAATTTCATCGCGGGTCATGACGTCTACCGCTTGCGTCGGTTCGTCGCATAAAAACAAAACCGGGTTGGACAAAAGCGCCTTTGCAAACACGATCTTCTGCTGATTCCCGCCGCTTAATTCGCGTATAAACTGCTCCGTCCCCGTCGCCCTTACCTTCATGGAGTCCATCATGGCCGTAACTTTTTGTTTTTCGGCCTGTTCCAAAATTTTGATCCCGTTCGAGAATTGATTCAGTACAGGCAAAGTCATATTTTCACGAATGCTCATGTCCATGATTAAAGCGTCCGATCTGCGGTCTTCAGGGATCAGAACGACCCCTTGCCGTAAAGATTGCATCGGTGACGGCTTGCCGAGCGTCTTGCAGCCGATAATTACGCGGCCCTCTTTGATCGGACGCGAGCCGTAAACCGCCTCAAGCAGCTCGGTTCGTCCCGCGCCGGCAAGGCCGAAAATGCCAACGATCTCCCCTTCTCTAACCGTCAGATTGGCATTCTTCACTCTTCCGTCCGCCGTTGAAAGACGGTCTACCTTCAGCACAGTCTGCGCGTTCTGAGGCAGCGCCGCTTTCTGGATCGCCGATTTTTGGATATCGAGGTTGGTCATCATACGGATGAGCAAATCTTTATCCGCCTCGGATTTGTTCACGGTTCCTGCTAATTTTCCGTTTCGCAGCACCGTGATCCGGTCGGATAAGCGGAAGATTTCGTCCATCCGATGCGAAACGTAAAGAATAGCCGTCCCTTGCGCCGTAAGCTTATGAATGAGTTTAAACAGCAGCTCCGTCTCCTGGTCCGTTAAGGATGCGGTCGGCTCGTCCAGAATAAGCAGACGGCAATCCAGCATCATCGCCCGAAGAATTTCGAGAATTGTTCTTTCGGAAGGGGACATTTCCTGAGCCGTTTTTTTCAAATTAAGTTGGATGCCCAACTCTTTCTTGAGCTGTTCCGCCCGTTTGCTCATCCGATTCCAATGAATTCCGATCTTTAACTTGCGTTTTGGGTATTCCATTCCAAGGAACAAATTCTCCATACCGGAAAAAGAAGGAATTAGATGGCGGTCCTGGTGAATCACGTTGATGCCTAATTCGCGCGCATGTTTGGGATGAAAAATCGCCTGCTCTGTGCCGTTCCAGTAGATCCGGCCTCCGTCTGCGGTATATACGCCGGTAATGATTTTAATAAACGTTGATTTGCCCGCGCCATTCTCCCCCACCAGCGCATGCACTTCACCGGGACGAATATCAATTGAAATTTGGGAGAGAGCATAATGCAGCCCGAACCTTTTATCCAACCCATCGGCTTTCAATAGTGACATCGGCTTCCTCCCTTGAAGCTTAAGAGAATTTAAGAGAAAGCGGCTGAAAATCCGCTCTTTTCCGTTTTTTATTTCGCATTCTCTTTTGTAATCAGGGTGGCAGGGGCATACATTTGGGTATCCTCTGCCTGCTTGCCTTCAAAGACTAGACCGATCTGTTTCACAACGAGTTCAGCCATGCCGTCGAAATTTTGCTGGACCGTTGCAATGAGCGGCGAGCCTTTCTTGATCATATCGATCGCCTGGCTGTTGCCGTCGATGCCCGTCACGACGATATCTTTGCGGCCGGACGCTTCAATGGCTTGCGCCGCACCGATCGCAGGCTCGTCCCATCCTGCCCAAACGGCGGTAATGGCGCCTGCGTCCTTGTTGGCCAGCAGCAGGCTTTCCATTTGTTTTCTGGAATTTTCGATCGGACCGGGAACTTGAACTTCCTGTTCCGTAACCTTTTTGACGTCCGGGGTTTGCTCCAGCATTTTGTCCAGCTGCACCGACCTTTTCAATACACCCGGATGAGGGCGGTACGTCAGCACGACCATATTGGCTTTGTTGTTCGTCGTCTTCAATAAATACTCCGTGATCATTTTGGACATCGCTTCATTATCGCTTGTCGCATTCATGGCCATTCCCTCGATATAGCCGGAATCGCAGCCGAAGACGGGAATATTCTTTTCAGAAGCCTGCTGGATTTGGGACTTGAGCTGATTGGGATCCGTGCTGACGATAATAATCGCGTCGACATTGGTCGAAATGACATCTTCCATGCGGCTTGCAAGCTGACCCACATCGCCTTTCGTATCGACGACATTTGTTTTCCAGCCCTGGTCGGCGGACTGTTTCTTTAAGACTTCAATCATTTGATTCGTTGTAACCGAGGAAAGATAAGGCGACAGGATCGCAACTGTTTTTTGTGAATCCCCCGATTTCCCTCCACACGCAGCCAAGCTTAGAATGATGAAGGCCGCTATAAATCCTGACAACCATTTCTTCATCTTTATCCTCCTCAATTTTTTTTGAGTGTCGATTACTATTGTACAGGATGGAAACGGTGCCATTCCAAGACTTTCTTTGCGGTTTCCATATCAATTACCAGAATATCGACCCAGCGCCCTCGAAGCGCTGCCGTAATGGCAGGCACTTTGTCTTCACCGCTGGCCGAAGCGATAATATTCGGAATCCTCCTCATCTCTCGGGCCGTAAGTCCGATCATCTTGGATTCCGCGCCATAAACGACAGTTTCCCCTTTCTCATCCAGGAAAGACGTGCATATATTGGCAACTGCCCCAAGCTTCCGAACCTCTTTGATGTCCTCTCCGGTTAAGAAACCGGCATTTACAATCGTTGATTGCTCCGAAACCTGTCCAAGACCGATGATGGCCACATTCGCCTGCTGCGCTAAGGAAAGCACTTCAGAAATCTCGGCTTCCTCTAAAATGACGTTGCGCGCCTGCTGTGACGTAACGAGGGCCGGCGCGTTCAACAGCCAATATTTGGATTTCAGCTTTTCGCCGAACAATCGGCTGTTCGAGTTCGAATGCCAGGAAGTTCCTTCGGCTCCCCAGCCTCCGATCATCGGAACGAACTGCATGTTTTTTCTTTTGAAATATTGAATCTCATTGCCGATCGAAGCGATGGTGCGGCCGGCCATTACCGCGACAATGTCTTGATCCTTCAGCACGTTTTCCAGTAGAGCCGCCGTTGACCGGGCAAGTTGAAGATCGATCAATTGTTGGTCCGCGTTTGGAATATGGACCACGATGACGTCATGAATGCCAAATGCTTCCGCCAATGCCTTCTCATATTGATGCTCCTCGGCATACTGGTCTTTTATCGTGATTTGCACGATGCCCTCTTCTCTGGCCGCGCTTAACATCCGGCTGATTTGGGCCCGGGAAATGCCGAATCTCTCCGAAATCTCTTGTTGATTCAATCCATCGATGTAATATAACGTGCTGACCTTGACCAATAGCCGCGTTTTTTCGGTTTCCGTCATCTCTTTCATCCTTTATGCACATTTTCTCATTATCGAAATTATTTTCAAAATTAGTATATATTGTGCATAACGAATTTACAATCCTATTTTCCGTTTTCCTTATTCAACGACCCGCTTCGCTGGCACAAGTGCAATGGGACGAATCGGGCTCCCGCTTCCACCCGTAATTTTCAGAGGGGTGGCAATAATAACGGCTCCTCGCGCCGGCAGAAGATGAACATTGGCCAGTTGAGCCAACCCATAACGGTTAACCTCGTGCATGTAGTGATGACTGGGGAAGGGGACGTCAAAACTTCCGGCTATCCCTGCATCCGTTCCGACCGTTTCAACACCGGCGCCCAACACTTTCCGTTCATAAGCCAGAAATTTGGATGCCTCCATTGTAAATCCCGGCGTGTGCGGCATACCGTCTTCCCCTATATTAAAAAATTGTTCCGGATTTTGCGCATACTCCCCCCATCCGGTATACAAAATGACCCATGCACGCTCAGGAATCCGACCATAACTCAATTCATAAGAAAGGATGTCGTCCACTGTTAACAAATAATCCGGGTTGTCTGCGCACTGATCCTTTACATTAATGACACACGCTTCGCCGATCATGTTCTGAACGGGCATCGTATCCACTCCGTCCTTCCCTCGGCCGCTGATCCAATGATTAGGCGTGTCAAAATGAGTCCCCACATGCTCGCCGGCCGTGAAATCATTCCAATACCAAGCCGGTCCCGCTTCGTCATAGTCCGAAAGTTTATGATACTTGAATCCTGCGGGATTGGCAAAAGGCTCCGGTAATTGAATGACAGGCGTCTGCTCATTCAAAGGCTGTGCCAAATCGATAACTTCAATGTCGCCGCTGATTATCCCCTGCACCAAGCTCTCCAACAAACTCCTCACTCCTCCAAATTTTATTGACCTGTATTGATGCCTTAATCATATAAACGCCATAATAATTAATCTATTAAACAGTTAACGTTTAGAGCTGATTTTAATAACGATATACCAATATCAGCCTGAACTCCTATCAGCTTCACTGAGCGGGGCAGTGCAATCATTTGAGTAACCGCTTCGAACACTAAGCCAGCCTCCTTAAGGCTTGTACTGAATTTTCCCATAAAAAAATCCCTCCTGCGTGTCTACAGTAAGAAGCTTAATTCTCACCATCTACACAAGAGGGATCATACCAAGGAGTAACCCTACTCCATCAAGGTTTCAAATACCAGGTGCATCACCTACAGGAAATATTTACCGGCATATGGATGAGAAGCTACCTCCTACTTTTGACTCTTGCAAATATTTTGTAAAAGGACATCGACTCTTTTTGGCGAATTGGATGGTTACCACACAAACCCATTTCCAAGAAAAGAAGATGTCCCAATTCCATGGTAACCTTGCTTTACGCTCGTCAAGTTCATTTCCGTTCTGTCGCTAGGCTTTCGTCACCTTCAGCTCCGGCACTTCATTCGCTTTGTTCACGGCATCCTTCATTTGACTCACCGCTTCTTCGGGGATCAAATCTTCCGCCTCTTTCCTGGGGCAAACGCCATTCTCCTGAACCCATGTCCACATCGCGGCAAAAATAGGCTGCAGACGCTGACCGCGTTCGGTAAGGTCATATTCGACATGCAGCGGTACACCAGGGTAAAGCGTGCGTGTGACGATTTCCTTCTCCTCCAACAGCCGCAACCGGTCTGTCAATGTTTTCGGACTGATGGGGTGCAGCTTACGGCGTAATTCCCCAAAACGTCTGGTGCCGTTAAACAGTTCGAGCAAGAGAAGAAGCGTCCACTTTCCATCCAAAATCTCCAGGATGGGTTCAATGGCACCAGGGCAAGATCGATCCATCATCGGCTTTCCCTCCATAGTTCATTTTTTGAAACTATTGCACTTTTCTGTAACTACTTTTCAAATGTACCATACTTCAAATATGATTGGAATCGAGGAGAGGAAAAAAATTGAAAAGTGGCAGAGAGGAGGGATGCACAAATGGAGAGACCGTTTGAAGTCGATCTGATTGAGTACCCATTCACCGATCGCTGGCTGCCTTACCGTGACGGTTATATTCATTACCTCGATGAAGGGCAAGGACCGACGGTTCTTCTTCTGCACGGCAACCCTACGTGGTCTTATCTTTATCGGAACGTCATCAAAGAGCTGCGCGGGGAATACCGTCTTATTGCTCCGGATTATCCCGGATTCGGCATGTCGAAGGCGCCTGCCGGCTATCGCTTTACGCCGCAAGAGCAATCAGAAGCCGTTCTTGATCTGATCCGCCGCTTGGATCTAAAGGATTTTGTACTAGTGGTTCAGGATTGGGGAGGTCCGATCGGCCTGAACTACGCGGTACGGCATCGGAAAAACTTGCGCGGCATCGTCGTGATGAACACCTGGGCCTGGCCGGCAAAAATTTTGCCGATGAAAATGTTCTCGCTCGCCATGGGAGGTCGGCCACTCGGGTACTGGCTTCAAACACGGCGCAATTTTTTCGCCAAGGTCATTGTTCCGCGCGGGATTTACCATGCCGAGAAAGTGACGGACAGCTTGAGAAAAGCTTATACCGCCCCGTTCCCGACCGCGAAGTCCAGGATACCGACATGGGTCTTTCCCGGGCAGATCCGCAAGGCGCGGCCATGGCTCGCCGACATTGAATCGAAGCTGTGGAATTTGTCCGATTTACCCGCGCAAATTTTATGGGGCACGAAAGACAGCGCCGGCTTCCCGCCCGAACAGATGGCTAAATGGCAGAGATATCTGCCAATGAGCGAAACCGAGATCCTGGACGACGCCTCACACTATGTGCAAGAGGATCGGCCGGATCGGGTAGCGGCATCAATCCGAAGAGTATGGATAAGAACATGAGGAGGAATTCGATAATGAAAACGATTTTATGGGCAACCTTAACCGCTAACGGCAATTATGCGCAGTCCAGCCCCGAGAACCCGCCGAAAAAGGAAGCGCTGGACGACTTCGCGACGCAAGCCAAAACAGCAGGAAATTTCATTGTCGGACGCCGGACTTTCGAGCGTATGCTCGAAGACGGTGGTGGTGGTGCGAGTCCCTTTGCCGATATCGATATCGTCGTCGTTTCCAGGAACGGCGCGGAAATCCCGGGCGTAACGGTTGCAGGGTCGCCTCAGGAAGCCTTGAATTACCTGCAGCAAAAAGGCCATCAAACCGCTCTCATTGGCGCCGGCGCGGATATCCACAATTCGTTTCTGGGTCACGGGCTTGTAGACGAGGTGATTTTCAATGTGGCGCCTGTGATGGAGGGCAAGGGGTTAAATCTTGTGATCGACAAAGATAACTATCAATATAAACATGTGCAATTGCTGGACTGCAAACCCCTCGGCAGCGGTGTCGTTCAACTGCGCTATGCGCTTGAACGGTAAATGCTCGAGGCCTAATTGCACCGCGCGCAGCTCCCAGCGCACGGTGCGGCATTGCATGACGGACGACCACAATACTATTCCAATTCCAGCTCGATGACGATATCGAAATCGTCCGGAAGCGAGGGGCCCGGCAAATGAATAAAAACAACGCCGCTGTTGATCGTCCGTCCAAAGTCCGCAAATGTTTCGATTCGGATTTGTCTTTGAGCAGCATCGTTTTCGCAACTTGCGGTTCCGCGTCTCGCTCTTGGACTCACTCTCCCATTAACTCAGGAACCGAGCAGAAATGGCTGTCGCTGACCTTATCGGCGAACAAAAGTTTCGCGTTAGAATATCAGAAAAGGAAAAAGCAGATTTTATACTTTCTGATATTTTAAGAAAGGCTCCTCTTCGAAGCCCTCTCCACGATGAATGGCACTACGTAAGAGGTAGCTTTTCATGCCGAACAGAAATTTCCTGAGCCGATGGGAGAATGGACAAAAGATGCTGACAAGTGACCTGTACCATACATCCCTCACTATATTTCTCACAGTCATCATCAACCCCGTTTCCGCGCCGAAACGTTATGCTTTCTTAATCTTATTGAAAAAAAGACGCCGTTTGTACGACGTCTCTGTTCGTTCTCGAGTTACGATTCAGTATGCCTCGCGCAGAACATTCGCTTGAATACGGGATAAAACAATAAGAGCAGCCGGCGGCTGCTCTCTCTTTTGTATTTGGGAAGCCCGCTTCAGTTTTCTTTATTTTGCAGGCTCAATTTTTTTCTGTATACGACTTTGGAAATGGTGATGCTGATTTCATACAGTAAACAAAGCGGCACGATGACGATAATATCCGATAAAATATCCGGCGGGGTAATCGTGACCGCAACAATGACGAGCAGGAAGTAAGCGAGTTTGCGGGCTTTGGCGAGCCTGACCGGATTCACGATTCCGAGCTTGGTCAGAAACATGACGACGGCAGGCATTTCGAACAGCAGCCCGAACGGGACCGTCATATTGACCATAAAAGTGAAATATTTTTGGGCGGTGTACATCGCTGCAAAGTCGTCGGCCGCCATTTCGTACATGAAGTGCAGCACCATCGGAAACAAAATAAAGTAACCGAAGCTGATGCCGACGAGAAACAGCGCCGTAATGGCCGGGATAAAAAGAATCGTGGCACGCTGCGCCGCCGACGGAACGGCCGGCTGCACGAACTTCCACGTTTGATAAGCGGCGACCGGTATCGTGACGGCGAGAGCGACGATGGCGGCGATCATCATGTAGACCCAGATCACATCCGAAGGCCCCAGCACGACCAGCTTCTGGTCGATATCCCGTGTGAGCCACGCGTAAATGTCGCGTACATAGATGAAAGCCGCGGCCATGGACACCAAAAAAGCGATCAGCGTCCGTATAAGCCTCGACCGCATTTCCTCCAAATGCCCGATCAGATTCAAATCATTCGGGTCTTTCATCTTATTTGTCAGCAAGCGGCTGCTTCGTGTCGGATTCTTTCTTGCCGTCGTCTTCACCGTTTACCAGGCCGCGGGTCGCGCCTTTGAATTCGCTTAATGTGCGCCCGAAAGCCCGGCCGAGTTCAGGAAGCTTGGAAGGTCCGAATATAATCAGTGCGATGATCAAAATGAGAACCAAACCGCCGATACCAATATTGCCAAAAGGCATTGCTGTCACGCTCCTCTTAGTAAATGACGGCCGGAGGGGAAAGGTCCGCTTCCGGCCGGTAATGATAAAATTCCGTTATAATGCTGGTCTATTGCTCCGCTTTAATTAACCGAGTTTGAAACCGCTGATTGCCACGACGCCGGCGCGGGCCTTTTTATCGCCCGGACGGTGAGGCCAACGGCTCGTCGGATTGTTCAGGTCCGACGTTTCTTCGCCCGGATGCTGGATGGATAAGAACAACGTTTTTTCATCCGGCGTGAAGTAAGGACCCGTCAATTCGCACTCCACCGGACCCGAAGCGAACTGCAGCGCGGTTCCTTGGCTTGGACCGCTCGTCGGAATAACGAAAAGTCCGTTGTTCATGAACGGTTTGTGCACGCCTTTGTTTTGGCTGCCGCTGGAGATGTCCGTCACGACCCACAGGTTGCCGTTCGAGTCGAAAGCAAGATTGTCCGGCGAGCTGAATCCCGACTGGCGGCCGCCGGCTGCAAAGATTTCAAAATCGAATTCCAGCGCGCCCAGGTCGTTGCCCGATTCGAAGATGCGCGTAATGTGGCCGTGAATGTTGCCATGGATATCGTTGTTCGTATGGCAAATGAATACCGTGTTGTCGAACGGGGAAATTTCGATATCCTCCGGACGGTCCGTCGGCGTGCCGCCCACGAGCAGTGCCGCTTCCTGGCAGTATACAACGACGTCAGCCTGCGTTTGATATTTTTTCAGCAGATCATCGCGTTTGGTGGATACGCCGAACGGCGCCTTGAACTTGCTGTCGTTGATCACTTTCTGAACGGCCTCGATCGTTACCGGCAGCCATTTGCCCGACTTAAGGTTGGCGACATAAAGCGTGCCGTCTTCCAGCAGAGCCGAGTTGCCGCGGCCTTTCAACGGGTCAAACTTGCCTTTGCTAATAAATTTGTAGACGCAGGCGTCCTTCTTGTCATCGCCCATATAAACGACGACGCGGCCGTCCGCCGTAAGGCCCATTGCCGTATTCTCATGGTTGAAACGGCCAAGCGCCGTATGCTTTTTCAGGTAGGATTTGTTAAATGGATCGATCTCTACGACCCAGCCGTAATGGGTGACGTTCAAATTGGACGCTTCGGCCGTTTCGGTAAAGTTCTCTTCGCAGGAAAGCACCGTGTTCCACAGCGTTACGCCGCCGGAGCAGTTGGCGAAGGTGCCCTGAACGGTCGAAGCGCCTCCAACGGCCGCCGTCCCTTTTGCCGGCCCGGTAAGCGCAAAATTGGTGAAGCCGTTGATGCGCCGCGCATAATTGGACGTCGTGTCCATTTTCCATGTGCCGTTCTCGTCGCGGAATACTTCAATGACGGACATCCCTTGGTAGTACAGATTTTTTTGCACCTGTTCCGGCGTCATTTTGCCATCCACAGGTCCGATGCTAAATACGCCGGTATATTCGTGATTGTTGACCAGAAGGCCGCGCGAATTGGAGCCGTTAATCGGGAAATAAGCGTTGTAGTCCGAGCCGTCGCCGAACTTCTCGCCGGCTTTGTTGATCACGTCGTCCAGCGCGGCGATAACGTCATATTTATAACCTTTCGGGAGAATAAGCTTGTCTTCTTTGGAAGGCGTAATCGGTTCGAAATACCCGCTTACTTTGTTCGTTTTGAAACCGAAGAGGTGATTGGCTGTCGAAGATGCGGAAGCTTTGCCCTCCAATGAACCGAGGCCGGCCGATGCTGCTGCCAATGCGGCAGCCCCTGTGCCTAAATAGGATAGAAACGTGCGGCGGTCTATGCTTTTGCTCAACTTGTTCACTCTCCATAGTGATAAAATTTACCTTCGGAGAGAACTATACAGGTGAAGTGTTAAGACCAGGTCAAGCTAATATGTTAAATTTGTAAAGTTTCATCATCCGCAATGAATTGGATGTCTTCCGAGCTGATGCTCATATACCGGTAGCCGTCCTCGTCCCGCTTTTTCAATGCTTTTTCCTTATAAAATTTCGGGCTTCCCGCGCCGGCGTCTTCGTCGTAGACGAGCACAATGCCGTCCGTTTTGCGCAGCAGCAGATCGTCTCTGGCCGAGAGCTGCCAACCCCCGCTGTACGGCTGATTGCTGACCGACCCGTAATAATCGACCCCTTTTAAAATTTGGTGAAAATATTCTTGTTTATCTTCCTTCCACTTTTCTTCCGGGCTGCGGTAAGCCGAAATAATGGACAGCTTCAATTGGGGATACTGCTGTTTTAAGGCGATGACGGTCTCGCACGCCCACAGGTCGACCCCGTACTGGCCCGGCGTGACGACCCATTCCAATCCTTCTTCGATCAGCGGGATCAATTTGGCGGCGATCGCCTTTTGAATGTAGACAATCCCTTTATGGTTCCGGCTGAAAATGTTCATCTCATGCGCGCGGTAACCGGTCACGAGCAGGTTTTTCATTTTTGATCAAATCCTTTGCAGAATCTTTCAAGGTAGAATCCGGCTGCTGTAAAACGGCAATTGAACGCTTATCCAACCCGCTATCGATAAGGTACAAATACGGATAAATAGCTTACGAACCGAGTCATCGTTATTTGTACTTATTGAACCTGTTCCAAGATCTAACGAACCGTAGATTCATTATTCGATTCATATCGACTCGGTTGGGTTGTTTTTTGATGAAATAATGATTGTAGGGTTCGTTATCGCTCAAGAAGTCTCATTATTCCTGAAATAACGGTTTTACGATTCTTTAGGTCCGTTTCAGAAGGCGAAGGCTCGGAGGAAGAGCTGCTCCCACCCCGAAAGCCGCGGACTTTTTTGTCCGCAGCTAACAGTTTATCGTATCGATGCGAGAAAGTATACCGGGTACGGCAAGCTTGGAATGCAGTCATTCGGTCCTGCCGTGCTTGGAATTGATAACCAGATTCCCATCAACGGCTGCCTCGGCCGATACCATTGCCGAAGTAAATGCCCCTCTAACTCTGCTCGCCAATCTGCTGAGGCATCGATATCTGCACATCAAGAAGCTGAACCGAGCCCTGGCCCCGGTTCACAATCGTTAGAAGCGGGAGGGCGGACGGACGCTCCGACTCCGTCGCAGCAAGAAGCAGTTCGCCCGCCTTTAACAAGCATGTTCCGCCGCCATCGCCGCCAATTCCGATCTCCAAATCCCCGTCCGCCGCATACAAAACCCGGGACAGCCGGGTCACTCCTTTTTGAGAAGAAAGCGGAGCTGCCAGGGAGATTTCCTCGCGGGGAGGAATGTCCAGGCAGATTAGCTCCGCGTTACACTCTTCCGCAAATATAAGATTGAAGTTAGTCACCAGCCCGCTGCTAACCGTGCGCCATTCGCCCTCGAAGCGGTCCTGCCGGAAAGGCTTCAGCATGCTGTGATGACGGCCTTCGTGATCGAGCTCAAGCTCGCCCTTCAGGACCATCAGGATGCGGCGGAACCCGGGCAGCGGGGTAAAAACGGACTGCTGCGTTTCAATCGTCGCCGTGCTTAGTCTCCACATAAAGTTTCGGGCCGCATAATCCGCCGTTTCCGGATAGATGGCGAGCTGCGTCGTCGTCCCTCCGCTCCACATGTCGGTTGAGAGGCTTTCTTGTCCGATATGCACCCATGATTGTCCACGCATCTTCTGTCATCATCCTCTTCCTCGTCTTCCTGTTCGTCAAAGCAGTGTGCTTATCAAAATCCAAACCCGCTTTTTCCCGTCCTTCATGCGGTTCTCTCTATTATAACGATTCGCGATTGGAAATCTACAAGATGCCTTTCGAAGAAGGGATACCGGTCATGCCCGGCTCAATCCCGGCCGCTTCCCGGAGCGCTCTGCCGAGTGCCTTAAAAATCGCCTCGATCATATGATGCGTGTTATGACCATAATGAACGATGACGTGAAGCGTGATCCGCCCCTCAAGCGCCAGCTTCCACAAAAATTCCCGTACCAGCTCCGTTTGAAAACGGCCCGTCTGCATGGAAGGATATTCCGCCCTGTATTCCAGATGCGGCCGGTTGCTCACGTCGATGACGACCTGCGCCAGTGTTTCGTCCATCGGAACAAAAGCGTTGCCGTAACGCCGGATTCCTTTTTTGTCGCCTAAAGCTTGCCTGAGACATCCGCCCAGCACGATCGCGATATCCTCCACCGTATGATGGTCGTCGATTTCGATATCCCCGTTGGCATGGACGTCCAGATCGAACTTGCCGTGAACGGCGAACAAGTGCAGCATATGGTCGAGAAAAGGTACGCCTGTTTGCAAGTTGCACTGCCCCGTGCCGTCAAGCGAAAAAGAGATGCGGATATCGGTTTCTCCGGTTGTACGGCTGATCGCCGCTTGTCTTACGGTTGCTTCGTTCATCGTCATTCTCCTCTTTTGGATAAAATGGATCGAAAAAAAAGAAAGCCCCAAAGGGCAAATCCGAGTGGATTTTCCCTCTGCAAAGCTTTCTTCTATTAACTGGTAACTAAATAAAAGCTTCCTCTGATCAATTCTGGATTTCAGGGATGGGCGGCCGCGTGCAGAATACAGCCAATCCATTTGGCCACGTTCAAATCCGCAGCTCCCTACTCCGTCCGGGTGACAAACCGGTAAGCGAGCAGCGCGTACACTTTTGCGGCTTGCAGCACCTCATCAAGCGGCACATATTCGTCAGGAGCGTGCGCGACGTCGATGCTCCCCGGTCCGAACAGCACCGAAGGAATGCCGGCGGCTGCGAGCATTTCCACCTCGGCGTAGCCGTTAAAGCCGGTGAATTCGGGCTTTCTCCCTGTTGCGTCCTGAAGCGCTCCTGAAAGCCCGCGCACAACAGCTTCCGATTCGTCCACCGACCAATTGTTAAGCGGCTGCTTCAGCGTCAGCTCCGCCCCGATGCCTTCCGCCTCATTCACCCGCTCCGTCAGGTCGCGGATTTCCCGCTCGGCCTCAGCGATTGATTCCGTCGGCATCACCTGCCGGTCGAATTCCATTTCGCAAGCGTCGGGTACGAGCGTCACGCCGACGCCCCCTTGAATCTTCCCGACGTTAACGGTGGGGTAGCGGAGAACGGGCTCGTCCATGCGGTCCTTTAACGAGTTGTTGTACAGCCGCAGCGCCTCCAAGTAACGGCCCATTTTGTAGATCGCATTGTCGCCCGCAAACGCGATGCCGGCATGCGCGCTGCGTCCGGTCGTGCGCACCGAAAATTCGAGCGACCCTTTCAAGCGATTGCCGATCTTAAGGCCCGTCGGTTCGGAGACGTATGCCATGACGCAGCCGGCAAGCTTTTGTTCCGCCAGCAGCGCGTTCGTCCCTTTGAAGTACACTTCCTCATCGATTACGGCGGCGAACATCAGGCTCCGCTCTAGCGCAGCTCCGCTTTGCTTCACCGCTATTACAGCCGCTATCATTGCAACCAGCCCGGCCTTCATGTCCGAGGAGCCGAGCCCGTACAGCCGTCCGTCCCGGATAACTGCGCTCCAAGGATCGTCCCGCCACAGCTTCGCGTTTCCCGCCGGAACGGTGTCCATATGGCCGTTGAACAGCAGCTTATCCGGTCGCTTCCCTTCGAGTACGGCAATCACGTTAAACCGCTCGCCTTCCACCGGCTGCAGCTCCACCTGACAGCCTGCCGCTTCCAGCGCTTCGGCGACGACCCGGCCAACGGCCCGCTCGCGGCCCGGCGGATTCTCACTGTTGATCCGGACGAGCCGCTGCAGCAAAGCGGTCAGCTCACCGGCGTCGATAAGTTCCAGCAGCGCCTGTTCTTCCGCAGTCAGCATGACGTGCCTCCTGTCCTAGTGTTCTTCTGAATGATCAAATCAGGAAGCAGCCTACTTCCCGGACTCTCCGGTTTTTCTCGGTTTAGTCTGCAAGCGAAATTCACGCGCAGCGGCCTACCATCCGCCCTTTAAAGAAGTGCGGCGATTTAGCAGCGGAGCGGGCGGGGTTGAATCTGGAGAAGCGTTAGCTACAAGCTTTCTGGAAGAAAGCGGACTTCATAAGCATATGCTTCGCTTTTGTCCCCGGATTCCACCCTTATCAAGGGTTATCGAATCAAAGGAATCCGGGGACGGAGGCGATCGTAAGATCAAACCCGCCCGCGCAGCGCCCACCTTTTTCACCGCACACTTTCATAATACTCCCAGTTAGCACCCACATGCTCCGGCTTATGAGCATCGGAGCCGTATACCGTCTCGATCCCGTTCTCGCGGCACAGCCGGATAAACCACTCCGGCGCATAAGCGCTGCCGCAGGTCGGAACGCGCAGCCCGGCAACGTTGACATCGACGCCGATCCCGGCTTCTTTCAGCAGCGGCACGAGTCTTTCCAGCCGCCGGCGGATGAGCGCTTCGTCGATGGCGGGAAGCACTTGCGAGAACTTGGTGATGAGCAGCGGATGCCCGATCCGTTTGCGCATCGGCAGCTTCGCCGCCCAGGCGATCGACATTTCGATATGGTCGAAATAGGCTTCCGCAGCGCGGTCCATCGAGCCGTAGTAAGGAAGCAGCGTTTCCCTGAAATCATCGGCGGTAAAATCGACACAGCGCATGCCGCCGATGCCGGGAAGATAATGGACGGAAACGACGACATCTTCCAGCACATCCATATACGGTTCCAGCATTGCATCGGAAAAGGCTTCGTTCCCGTACAGATAATCCATCTCCAGCCCGACCGTAATCTCGATCCGGTCCGCATACCGCTCTTTTGCTTCACGTACATATTCAAAATACTCCGGCAGCTCGGCCATCGGCATCGCAAGCTCGGCCATCAGCGCCGGGTCCACTACCCATTCGTCCGGCAGCGGCGGGTGCTCCGTCACCGAATACCGCGTAAACCCAAGCTCGATGGCGCGCTCCACATATTCGGACAGCTCCGCCGGATTGCCGTGATAACAGAAGCGGGTGTGCGTATGTCCATCCCATTTGAGCGTCATCCGCTTCCCTCCTTTTTGTCAGTCGTTAATGTGAACATGTTCCTTCTTTGCGCCAAATTGGCTGCCGAAGCGGCGATAAACCCTCCAAGCAGACCGACCGCCATCGCCAGCAAAAAACGAGGAGCATCATTGCTCAGCAGCAAAGCGGCGTAGGACGGCACGTAAGCGGTCGACTTCAAGCCGAATTGCCCGGCAATCATCCCCACCAGACCGGAAGAGACGATTGCGCCGGCTTGAACGAATTTATTTTCCTTCATGTAGCGGTAGGAGGCCTCGATAAACGTACCGAAACCGATATTCATCCAAAGCGGCCGCAGAAGCGGTTTGCGCTCTTCCGGCGCTGCCGGAAAGGCAATCCGGGCGAGCAATATCCCCGCGGAAACCATGACCAGCCCTGCCATATCGAGCGCCCCGAAAAAGCTGTTGCCCTCCTTCTCCATCTCCAGCAAAATGAGCGGAAGCACCGTCGCGTGATACCATCCGCGCATAATCGCCGGCCACATGAGAAGGCCGAAGCCGAGGCCGATCACTGCGGGATTCAGCTGCAGCAGCGCCTCCAGCGCTTGACGGATGCCGTTAGCCGCAGCGGTTGTAAGCGGCCCGAGCGCGAATAGAATGAGCAGGCCGGGCGCAAGGCCGGACAATGCGCCGGCGGTAATGTTGACCGTCGTAGCGGGAAAATTGCGCTGCGTGCACAGCCGGAACGTCCAAGGCGCGAGCCAGCCGGCGGCAAGACCGGCAATGATGGCGCCGATAATGCCGCCCGGAACGGACAGCAAACCGGCGGTGACGCCCGCGATCAGCGTCACTTCGCCGAGATCGGCCACTTTCCGCGCGGCAAGCGCGGCCAGGATGACCGGCGGCAGCGCCGACAGGATGAGAACCGCATCTTGCAGCCCGCTTAGAAAAGGGAGCTTCGCGAGCGACATGATGACGAGCACGGCGATAAAAGCGGGCATCGACGACGTCATAATGCCGCTGATCTTTACCCGTTTCCAGCCACTGCCGCTGCTCCCGCCGATCCCGCCGTCCCCCGACGCCATCCGGTACGGCAGCTTCCAATAGCGGCTGAGCGCCATCGCATACGATACGGCGCGGGTCAAATTGGTCGTGCCCGTCGTGCCGGAAAAAGCGATCACGTTCGCTCCCTTGCTTTTTACCGTTGCCATCGAAGTGCCGCCCGTGCCCACAACCGGCAGCTGGCGCCTAGCCGCCGCTTCGACCGCCCGGCGGTTCGCGCCGCTCGGATCGGCGCTCATCAGGATCAGGCCGTCGATCTCGCCTTCTTCAATCATCCGGGCAATCTCTTCATCAAGTGCCGCCGCTTCGCGGTTTATCTCAGCCAGAGTGCCGCCAGCCAACCGCTCAAAGCCTTCCGACGCCGCGTTCCACCCATACATCGCAGCGGGCGTCGAGCCCTTCAGATGGTCCATGGACCCTTCGGCGGCAATGAATTGAACGGCCTGCACGGTGATGTCCGCCGCGCGGCACTGGGTCTGAATCTCGCGGAGCAGACTGACCGGATCGCTGCCGCCCGAGTGGAACAAATTACCGCCGCTGCTGCCCAGCACCGCCACTTTTTTGGTCATGGCCATCCTCCTCAAGTTTTTGCGGAGCAAAAACACTTCATAAGCATAAGCTTTGCTAAGCGTATGTACGAAGCGATTTTTTGAAAATACCTGCATTCGTACATCATTTTCCTTATTATTTAACCTCCAGGAAAAAATTGATGCGGATATACATTTTTTGCCGGTCCAATTTCGGTTCAGACAAGTAAAGCCGGGAATACCTGCGCAATTGCAAGCTTTCCCTCCGGATAGGCGATTTCGATCGATAATAACTGCACATTTGCAGTTACGCTCAAGTAGAAATCTTCATGCAGCCTTTCGCCGATCGCGAAGACGACGTGCCGGGCGGTTTCGCCTCTAGCCGTTCGCCGCTGGCCACAGCTTACCGAGGCGTTCGAGCCGCCCTTCCGCGCGCTCGTCCTTATTGATCCAAACGCGCTTATCGGCGCCTTCGAGCAGCCGGTTCATGCCGGACCACCACAGAAACGGCGAACGCTTGTAAAACGCTTCGGTATCAAATGCAATATGACTCGTCAGCGTCACATTGTCAAGCGCGAGAAGCGGATGGCCGGGCGCGAGCGGCTCCGAATCGAACACATCGAGCGCCGCACCTGCAAGATGGCGCTCCTGCAGCGAAGCGGCCAGCGCTTCCATATCGATCAGACTGGCTCGCGCCGTATTGATCAAATAAGCGCCCGGCTTCATGCGGGCGAGCTCGTCCGCCCCGAGCAGCGGCGGGCTGCCTGCGCTATGCCTGGAGTGCAGGGAGACAATATCGCTGGTGGCGAGCCACTCGTCGAGTCCGACCGGATGCGCGCCGCTCTGAGCGATGGCTTCATCCGGCACGTACGGGTCGTACACTTGAACCCGGCAGCCGAAGCCGCCCAGCTTTTTCACGACGAGGCGGCCGATTTCGCCGAAACCGGCGAGACCAATCGTCAGCTCCCGCATTTCGGGAATGCGTCCCGTATTCGGGAATTCCTTCGGCCAGCCGCCGCCGCGGATGTCGGCGTGACAACGGGCGATATTGCGGATTTCGGCCAGCATCATGCCGATCGTAAAATCCGACACCGCCTCCGACGTCCGTCCAAGCGTGTGAATGACCGGGATGCCCAGCTCCCTCGCCCCTGCGGCATCGACGTTTTCATATCCGCCGCGCAGGACGCCGACGGCAAGCAGGTGCGGATGCCGGCGCAGCAGCGATGCGCTCACCGGACAAATATGAACGATGAGCAAATCCGCGTCCGCGAGGAGCGCGTCCAGCTCCTCCGGCGCCGGCAGCGCGTCGGCTCCTTCGCGCTCGAGCACAAGCAGCTGCTCATCCAGCTCATGCAGCGTCGCCGGTCCGAATCGGCACGGCACGACCTCCCAGCCCGATTCGGCAAGCGGCGCAAAACTTTCGGCCAAAAATTCGGGCGTCAGCAGCGCGTCGCCGACAACGACAACTTTCGGTTGATGTTCCATCCTGTTCACAAGCCTTTCCTATCGGTTCATTCGAGTGTTTGATTTGAATTACGTGTTTCGACGCATGGTTATGGATGCGTACGTTACTTAGATACGTGATTTGAGATACGTGACTTGAGATACGCTATACGACTTTCCAACTGCGTGAGTCCACTTGCGTTATTCGCCCCAATGTTCGACTTACGTTATTCAGCCTCCATCCGCTTGCGCACGGAAGCCTCCGCGTCCAGCCATGCCGAGTAATGTTTGTACGACTTGTCATACACTGCGGCAAACTCCCGCCTCGGGTGAATGACCACCCCCGGATGCGACCATGCGCGGACGGCTTCATCGACACCGGCGAACCGGCCGACCGCCGCGGCGGCCAGCATGGCGGCCCCGAGCGGGGTCGCTTCGCGGACGGGCGACAGCTCGAGCGGCCGCTGCAAAATATCGGCGAGCGACTGGCGCCAAACATCCGATGCGGTCGGTCCGCCCGCCATCACGATGCGCTCGAAGCGTATGCCGATTTCGGCATACGTATCCAAAATGCCGCGTATGCCGTAGCCCGTACTTTCCATCACCGACCGCACCATATGTCCTAAAGAGTGGTGCAGGCCCAGATTCGCAAACAGTCCGCGCGCATCCGGGTCCCAGCGCGGCGTGCCCGTACCGCTTAAGTTTGGCAGAAAAATCAGTCCGTCCGATCCGGGGCCGACATGCGCCGCGCTGTCGCTTAGATCGGCAAATCCGGCAGACGAGCCCGCAGCGGCAAGCATGTTACGCAGCCAGCTCATCGCGCCGCCGGTCAAATAGTGGGTGCCCATCATGAGCCACTGTGAAGGAAGCGCGGAAATATTGGTCATCATGCGGCCGTCGGCAAGCGGGGCGACTGTCGGCGCCATTACAAACGTGCCGGTGCCCAGATTGACCACGGCTTCTCCGGAGCGGCCGACGCCCATACCGAGCATCGCGCACGGCTGGTCCGACGCGGCGGCGACAACGGTGAGGCCTGCGGGCAGGCCGGTTTGCCGCTCGGCTTCCGGTCCAAGCGAGCCGACGACCGTTCCCGGCGGCACTACCTCGGGGAACAGCTCCACATCGACATTCAAATACGCGAGCATGTCTGCAGCGGGCTTGCGGGTGCGAATGTCCAAATGAAAAAAACAAGCGTTCGTTTCATCGGTGACGAAACGGCCGCATAGCTTGTCCAATATATAAGCGTCGACGGATGCGACCCGGCGGATGCGCTTGTAGAGCTCGGGAGAGCGACTGCGCAGCCACAGCAGCTTCGCCAGTCCCCAGCTGTCCGAGGGCGGAATGCCCGTCGTCTCGGTAAGCCAGCCGCTGCCCATACCTTCTTCCGCGCACCGGACCAGAAGCCGCTCGACCTCTTCCGTGCAGCGCGTGTCCATCCAGAGGAGCGCGGGAGCGACCGGCTGCCCGTCTTCGTCCAAAAAAACGCATGTGATTTGCTGATTGGTAATCGCGATCGCCTCGACCTGCGAGCCGTCATGCCCTTGCAGCAGCTCCCGAACCGTCCGGCACAGCCCGTCCCACCAAAGGGACGGATCGGTTTCGGCCGCGCCCGTTTCCGGGACGCTCAGTGGAATTTCCACCTGGCTGTCCGCCAAAACTGCCCCCGAATCGCAATCGTACAAATAACTTTTGACCGCGCTGGTGCTCAAATCCGTCACGACCATCGTTTTTTTCAACCGACCGGTTATCTTCATCTGATCCATCTTGTTCATCTGACCTGTTCTCTTCATCTCATGCGTTCCATTCATCTCATCGCCTCCGTCGTCCGGCTTCAGGCAAACAGAGCCTTTGAGATTTGATCGGTTTCGGTAAAAGCATCAACAAGGTTGGCCGCCGTGTACGCTTTGCCCATGCTGTGAATCGTTTCCTCCGGCTGCAGGGCGCGGCGGGCCGCAAGCGTAAGTCTTGCCCGCAGCTCTTTCCCTTCCGTATCCAGACCGACCCCCGCAAGTGAAAAAGGAAGCCCGATCGACCGGCAAAATTGCAAAAACCGCTCCGCCTCGCCGGTCTGCCCGAGCAGAACCGCCTGCACGGCGGTGCAGAAACCGACCTTCTCCCCATGCAGCAAATGGTGGCATTCGGCCAGCTCCGTCAAGCCGTCATGCAGCGAGTGCGCCGCGGCGAGCCCGCCGCTTTCAAAGCCGATGCCGCTGAGCAGCGTATTGGCCTCAACGACGCGTTCGAAAGCGCCGGTCAGCAGCCCGCGCTCCGCATCCTGCAGCGCCTGCACCCCGTCGCTGGCCAGAATGCGGTCGCACAGAACGGCGGCCGCCGTGCCCAGCTGGGTCGGATAGCGGCCGAGAATCGTCTTCCCGCCGCCATGCAAACAAGCGAGCGCCTCGGGACCGGTTGCGAGAGCGTCCCCCATGCCGGCGGCAAAATACCGCAGCGGCGCCCGCAATATTATTTCGGTATCGACGAGCACAAGCTCCGGATTGTGCGGATGGGTTTCGAGCTGCACGACCCGCCCCTCGTCATCGTAAATGACCGACAGAGCGGAGCAGGGCGCGTCGCTGGATGCGACCGTCGGCACGATAATGACCGGCAGACCGAGCCGGTAAGCGGCCGACTTGGCCGCGTCCAGCAGCTTGCCGCCGCCGATGCCGACGATGACGTCCGCCCGGTGCTCCGAGGTCTCTTGTCCGATCCGCCCGATTTCCGCGTTGCTGCACTCCCCGCCGAACGTGAGGAAGTGGGCGCTGAGACCCAGATCGTCCCACCGGCTCAGCCACGTTTTATCCAAACGGTTATAACCGCTCCCGGTAACGAGCAGCAGTACCCGCTTTCCGTATCTTGCGGCGCACTCGGGCAGCTCGCCGATCGTTCCTGCGCCTTGGCGGTATTGCGTCGGCATTATAATAAGGCGATCCTGTGCTTTTTCTTGGCTGTTACTCTGTGTCGTACTGATGGTGCACACCTCCTACGCTTGTCCCGTTACTATTTCGGCAAGCGCGGCGATAAACCTTTCGTTTTGTTCCGGACTGCCGACCGTCACCCGGATATGGTTCGGATAACCCCATCCTTTGCAGGGACGCACGATAAAACCGGCTCGCAGCAGCGACTCGACGATCGGAGCAGCCTCACGCTTCGTATCGGCAAACAGAAAATTCGAATAGGAATCGGGCACATCGAAGCCAAGCGCCGTCATTTCCCGCTGCAAATATTTCAGTCCGTCGCGGTTGGAGGCGAGAATGAAGTCGCGGTATTCGGTATCCTCGAGACTGGCGATCGCCGCGGCGACCGCCATCCGGCTGACCGGAAACGGCTCGCGCACGGCAAGCAGCGGAGCGAGCACTTCCGGCGGAGCAATCGCATAACCGATGCGCGCGGCGGCGAGTCCGTACAGTTTGGAAAACGTATGAACGGAAATGACGTTATATCCTTTTTTAATAAATTCAATGCCCTTCCGGTAGTCCCGAAGCTCCACGAATTCCACGTACGCTTCGTCCAGCACGACGACGACATGGCTTGGCACTTTGCGCAGAAACGATTCCAGCTCGCCGTCGCCCACTATCGTGCCGGTCGGGTTGTTCGGATTGCAAATATAGACCAGCTTTGTCCGTTCGTTAATGCTGCCGAGTATGCGGTCAAGGTCGAATTTGTGATCCCCGGTGAGCGGTATTTCGACCGGCACGGCGCCCATCATGACCGTGGAGGTTCGATAAACGGGAAACGTCGGCACGCAGTACACGACTTCGTCCCCGGCATTGATGTAGGCTTGTCCGATCAGCATGAGCACGTTGTCGGCGCCGTTGGAAATTAAAATTTGCGCGGAATCGACCCCGTACTGCTCCCCCAGCATGGCGCGCAGCTCGGCGCTTGTCGACTCGGGATACAAATGGCTTTCGGCTGCAGCCGCCTGCATCGCGGCGACCGCTTTCGGAGAAGGGCCGTACGGATTTTCGTTGGAAGCGAGCCGTGTAATTTCGCTCAGGCCGAACTGCTTTTTAACCTCTTCAATCGATTTGCCCGGAACGTAAGTTTGAAGCTTCATTACATCTTGGCGCCATAGCTCGGTTGACATGGAAATGCCTCCTAATATCCTATACGATTATGAAATCTTTGACCACTTTTCGAACAAAAGCTCGACCTTGCGGCCGATTTCGCGCTCGCTCACCGTGCGGATGCCGGTCTTGTCGAAGACGGAACGGCCGGCCACGACGACGTTCGTAATCGCCCCCGGCTGCATGGCGTACACCATGTTGGCGAACAGCTCATTTCTTGGGGCAAGCGATAAATCGTGCAGGTCGATTCCGTTAAAATCGGCACATTTCCCGGCTTCGAGCGTTCCCACCGGCAGCCGCAGCATGTGGCCGGCGTTTTCCGTCCCCATCCGGTACACCTGCCCGGCCGTGATGCACGTGCCGTCCAGACGGGCCACCTTCTGCAGCAGCGCACACATGCGCATTTCTTCGTAGACACTGATCCGGTTGTTGCTGCAGCCGCCGTCGGTGCCGAGCGCCACGTTGACGCCCGCCTTCACGAGGTCGGGAATGCGGGTGATCCCGTCGGCGAGAAACATATTGCTCGACGGGCAATAAGCGAGCGAGCCGCGGCGCGCTCCGATTAATTCTACTTCGGAATCGTCCAGCCATACAAGATGGATCGCGATCATCCGCTCGTCGAGAACGCCGAGCGAATCGAGATAATGAATCGGGCGAAGGCCGTAATCGCGCAGCGTCTCCTCCACCTCGAACATTTCCTCCGCCACATGAATATGGAACGGCGTATCGAGCTCGACGGCCAGACGGTGTCCGGCTTTAATCATCTCCGGCGAAGCCGCGTGCAGGCTGTGCGGAGCGGGATGAACCGTCACCATCGGATTGCCTTGGTATTTCTTCGCCAGCGCCCGCGTCCGCTCCACCGCATCCGGCACCGTTTCCCGGTAAGCGGGCGGAGCGCCGTCCCAGTCGTACATCGTGCGCGCAAAAACGAGGCGGATGCCAAGGTCTTTCGCCGCCTGAATGACAGCTTCGTCGTATGCGGTACCCCCGTTGTGTACATAAAAGAAATCGCTGACCGTCGTCACTCCGTAGCGGAGCATCTCGCCGAATGCCAGCAGCGCCCCGGTATAAACCGCTTCTTCGTCCAGCAGCGGCGTATATTTGTACAGCGCCTGATCGCGCCATTCGAGAAACGGCTTGTCGATCGCGATGCCGCGCAGCAGACTCTGAAAGGAATGGTTATGCGCATTGACCGTGCCGGGAACGATCGCCTGCCCTTCCCAGTGGACCCGGTCCGCATTCGGGTAACGGTGCAGCAAGTCTTCGGCGTCGCCCGTATCGGTGATCATTCCGTTTTCGACCAGCAATGCGCCTTGTTTTTGAAAAGCGCCGTTTAAATAGACATAATCGGCCAGGTACAGCTCCGCCATTACAAAATCCCCCTTAACTGTTGACCCATCGGCTGATTGCAAACCGCAAGCATGCCCCCAGCTTAAATATTCATCATTTATTTCAGCTCTTCATCCAGCGCCAAAATCGCATGCAGCAGCACATTGGCAACTTTCTCGATATCGTGAGTCCGGCTTTCCTCTTCGGGACAGTGGCTTTTTCCATCGAGGCTCGGCACAAACAGCATGCAGGAGCGGGTTAATGCCGCCATATGCGCGGCGTCGTGCCCGGCCATACTTCCTAGCGAAAAATGCGGGTAGCCAAGCAGCTCCGCCTGCTGCGCGCAGATGTCCTGCATGAGCGTATCCATCGACACCGGGTGCTGATCGAGCAGCAGCTTGCGCTCTACGCGCACCCCTCTTTGGATGCAAACGGCAGCCGTTCGCCGCTCCCACTCCTCAAGCGCTTCCTGGATTTCGGCGCGCGTTTTGCCGCGGATTTCCAGGTGGAACTGCACTTTGCCCGGGATAATGTTGGCGGCATTCGGATAATTGGCGATTTTGCCCACCGTGCCGACCGTCTCCGGCGCCGGATGCTCACGGCATACCGCTTCGAACGCCAGCATGATCTCCGAAGCGGCCATCAGCGCGTCGCAGCGGTCGTGCATCAATGTCGTGCCGGCATGATTCGCCACGCCCAGCACGGTCACTTCCTCGCGGTAAATGCCCGTTATCGCCGTCACGACCCCGACCGGAATATCACGTTCCAAGAGCCGCTTCCCCTGCTCGATATGAACCTCGAGAAAAGCGGCCAGTTCCTCGGGCCGGCGCCTTGCCTGCTCGTAGCGGGCGGGATCGCCGCCGGCGGCCGCAAGCGCGTTGGTCAGCAGCTCACCTTGATCGTTCGCGACGCCTTGCAGATCGCTGCGGCGCAGCTTGCCCGCAACGGTGCGGCTGCCGAAGGTCGACAGGCCGAACGGGTTCGGCTCCTCGGCGCTGAACGAGACCAACTCCAGCGGATGACGTGTAAGGATGCCGTTTTCCTCCAGCACCGCCATTACCTCCATCGCCAAAATGACGCCAAGCGCGCCGTCGTATTTGCCGCCGTTTGGCACCGTGTCGATGTGGGAGCCGAACGCGATAACGGGCAGCTTGTCGTTCTTTCCGTCGCGCCGCGCCCAGATGTTTGCCGCTTCGTCGACGCGCACGTCCAGATGCAGCTCTTCGCGCAGATTTGCTTTCAGCCAGTCGCGCGCGGCCAGCTCGGCCGGCGTAAACGTCGTCCGGTCCAGCCCGTCCGCCGCGTTAAGGCCAAAAGCGCCGAGCTCCTCAATCGTCCGCGCGATCCGGGCGGCGTTCACGCGCAGCTGCGCCACGGTTGTTTTTTCATTTTTTCCACGCTGCGTTATGCCTGGATCTGCTTTCGTCATGCATGCCCTCTCCTTCGTCATCCGTCTGCGTCTGCTCTTTTTTTACGCCGCCCAAGCGCACTCTCTGCGTCATGCGCCTGCCCCCTTTTCGTCGAGCCTGCACCTTTTTCCGTCATCCGTCCACCCTCTTGCCGTTCACGATCACGGGCCGGCCTTTTTTGATGACGGTATCGACGAGATTCACCGCGTAGTGGTACTGCAAATACATATAGTTGGGCGCGTCGAACAGAACGATATCCGCCTGCTTGCCGGCTTCGATGCTGCCGATCCGGTCGGCCCGGCCGATCGCATGGGCGGCGTTGATCGTACACGCCGTCAGCACCTCCGCGGGCGTCATCCGCATGCTCAGGCACGCCAAATTCATAATAAACGGCAGCGATTCGGTCGGGCAGGAGCCGGGATTGCGGTCCGTCGACAGCGCAACCGGCACCCCGGCTGCGATCATCGCCCTGGCGTTGGCCGGCTTCGTCATCAGGAAGAACGCCGTACCAGGCAGCAAAACAGCAATCACTCCCGCCTCCGCCATCGCCCGTATTCCTTCATCGGATGCACGCAGCAGATGCTCCGCCGAAACGGCGCCGATCTCGGCCGCCAGCTCCGCCCCGCCGTAAGGGACGATTTCATCGGCGTGGATTTTCGGCTTCAAGCCCCACTTTTTCCCCGCTTCCAAAATCGAGCGCGACTGCTCCGGCGTAAAAACGCCCTCCTCGCAAAACACGTCGCAATACTCGGCGAGCCTCTCCCGTGCGACCGCCGGAATCATCTCCTCCGTCACGAGCCTCACGAAAGCGCTCGGATCGCCTTTATATTCCGGCGGGACGGCGTGCGCACCCATGAAGGTCGATACCAGGTCGACCGGGTGCTCTTCATTCAAGACACGGGCGGCGCGCAGCTGCTTCAGCTCGTCCTCAAGCCGCAGACCGTAGCCGCTTTTCGCTTCGACCGTCGTCACCCCGTGGGCAAGAAAGCGGTCCAGCCGCTTTCTTGTCTCTTCCACGAGCTGCGCTTCAGAAGCCTCGCGCGTTCTCGCGGTCGAATAAAGAATGCCGCCGCCCGCATTCAAAATATCCATGTACGTCGCGCCCTTTAGCCGCAAATCCAGCTCGAATTCGCGCGATCCGGCGAACACGACGTGCGTATGCGGATCGACGAGCCCTGGCGTAACCAGCTTTCCGGAGGCATCGATCACCGTTACCTCATCGCCGTCTGCGGCTTTGCTGTCCACGTAATGCTGAGCCTCTTTGTCGCTTCCGACGAAGCGAATCGTCTCGCCTTCCAGCACGACGCCGCCGTTCTCGATCACATGCAGCTGCCCCATGTCGTCCCCTGTTTTAGGCGTATCGCTCGCGCCGGCTACCGTCACGACCTGGGAAGCGTTACGAATGTAGATCATCCCATTCACCCGCATCCGGATCAGCCGAGCATCGGCATCCGGATCCCTTTCTTCTTCGCGGTCTCGACCGCCAGCTCATAGCCGGCGTCCGCATGCCGGACGACGCCCATGCCCGGGTCACTCGTCAGCACGCGCTCCAGCCGTTCTTCTGCTTCCTTCGTGCCGTCGGCGACAACGACCATTCCCGCGTGCAGCGAGTAGCCCATGCCGACACCGCCGCCGTGATGCACGGAAACCCAGCTGGCTCCCGATGCGGTATTAACGAGCGCATTCAAAATCGGCCAGTCGGCGACCGCGTCGCTGCCGTCACGCATCGCTTCGGTTTCGCGGTTAGGGGACGCAACCGAGCCGGCGTCGAGATGGTCGCGGCCGATGACGATCGGCGCGGACAGCTCGCCGGAGGCGACCATGTCGTTGATGATTTTCCCGAACTGCGCCCGCTCGCCGTACCCGAGCCAGCAAATTCGCGAAGGCAGCCCTTGGAATGCGATTTTCTCCTGCGCCATCCGGATCCACTTGCACAGCGCTTCATTGTGGGGGAACGTCTTCAAGATCGCTTCGTCGGTTTTATAAATATCCTCCGGATTGCCCGACAGCGCCGCCCAGCGGAACGGTCCTTTGCCCTCGCAAAATTGCGGGCGGATATAAGCCGGTACAAAGCCCGGGAAATCGAACGCCGCGCCGACGCCTTCGTTATAAGCGACCTGGCGGATGTTGTTGCCGTAATCGAAGGCAATCGCACCCTGCCGCTTCATCTCCAGCATCGCTTCGACGTGAAGCGCCATGCTTCTTTTGGCCAGCTTCACATATTCCTCCGGATTGCTTTCGCGCTGCTTCGCTCCTTCCGCCAGCGTAAACCCGGCGGGCAAATAGCCGTTCAGCGGATCGTGGGCGGACGTCTGGTCCGTAATAATATCCGGAATAAAGCCGCGGGCGATCATCTCCGGCAGCACCTCGGCCGCGTTGCCGAGCAGGCCGATCGACAGCGGGCGTCCGTCTTCCTTCGCCTCCTGCGCCAACGAAATCGCGTCGTCCAGGCTTTCCACCAGCATGTCGCAGTAGCGGTCGCGAATCCGCTTCTCGATGCGGGTGCGGTCGGTCTCGATGCCGATCACGACGCCCTCGTTCATCGTAACCGCGAGCGGCTGCGCGCCGCCCATGCCTCCGAGACCGGCGGTGACGGTAATCGTCCCCTTCAGGCTGCCGCCGAAATGCTGTCTGGCGCATTCCGCGAACGTTTCGTACGTGCCCTGAACGATCCCCTGCGTACCGATATAAATCCAGCTTCCGGCCGTCATTTGCCCGTACATGATCAGCCCTTTCTTATCGAGCTCGTGGAAAGTATCCCAGTTCGCCCACGCCGGCACGAGGTTGGAGTTGGCAAGCAGCACGCGCGGCGCATCCTTGTGCGTACGGAAGACAGCCACCGGCTTGCCCGACTGCACAAGCAGCGTCTCGTTCTCCTCCAGCGTCTTCAGCGTCGCCACGATCGCATCGAAGCTTTCCCAGTTGCGCGCCGCTTTCCCGATTCCGCCGTACACGACGAGCTTATCCGGATGCTCGGCGACCTCCGGGTCCAGATTGTTCATCAGCATCCTGAGCGCGGCTTCCTGCACCCATCCCTTCGTGTTCAGCTCCGTGCCTCTTGGTGCGCGCACCACTCGGTTCGTCGTATTCATGCTCATCTCTCCATCCTCCTTAATTGTAACTGTGAAAAATCGTCGACTTCTTCAGTTGGCAACCACCGCGAGACACGGTGGATGTTCCAAGACGACTGTCGGCAAGCGGTTCTCCCGCACAGACCGATCTGCTTTTCCCCTCGAAAAAGGAAAGTAGAGCGGGCGGGTTTGAATCTGGAGAAGCGAAGCGGGCGCCTTTGTGGACGGATTCCAACCCTGCTAAGGGTTTATGGAATCAAGGAATCCGTCCACAACAGCGATCGGAAGATCAAACCCGCCTGTGCAGCGCTCCTTTTTCACAACTCCGCCAACTCCGCGAGCGAATCCGCCTGCTTCATCCACTCCGCGATCGTCTGAAAATCGTGCGACAGCACGCGGTCCTCGTCGACAAAAGCGACCCGCTCCCGGCAGCGGTCGTACAGCTTCTTCGTGCCGCTGCCGAGCAGCTGCGGGTCTCGGAAATCGAGCGCCTGCGCGGCGCTCAGCAGCTCAATCGCCAGCACCGAATAGGCGTTGTCGACGATCTGCCTCGCTTTGCGGGCGCCGATCGTGCCCATGCTGACATGATCCTCCTGGTTGCCGGAGGAAGGGATGGAGTCGACGCTGGCCGGATGGGCGAGCGACTTGTTCTCGGACACGACGGCAGCGGCCGCGTACTGGGCAATCATGAAGCCCGACTGCAACCCTCCGTTTTTCGTCAGAAACGGCGGCAGCCCTTCGTTCAAATGCGGATTGACGAGCCGCTCGATCCGCCGCTCGGAAATGTTTGCCAGCTCCGAGGCGCTGATCGACAGGTGGTCCATCGCCAGCGCGATCGGCTGTCCGTGGAAATTGCCGCCCGAAATGACCCGCTCTTCATCGGCAAAAATAAGCGGATTGTCGGTAGCCGAATTGATCTCGATTTCCAGCTTTTCCGCGATATACTCGAGCGCATCGCGGCTAGCGCCGTGAACCTGGGGCGCGCAGCGGAGCGAATAGGCGTCCTGCACCCGCCGCTCGCCCTGACGGGTCATCAGGCGGCTTCCGGTCGTGAGCTTCTTGATGTTCTCCGCCGACTTCCGCTGGCCCCGGTGCGGGCGGATTGCATGCGTTGCCGCATCGAATGCGTCCCGCACGCCGTAGAGCGCCTCGCAAGTGAGCGCTGCTGCGCAGTCGGCCCATTCGGCAAGCCGCTGCGCATCCCAGCAGGCGAGAACGCCGACGGCGGTCATCACCTGCGTGCCGTTGATCAGGGCGAGCCCCTCCTTCGCTTCAAGGGCAAGCGGCGTTATGCCCGCCAGCTCCATCGCCTTGCCGCCCGGCATGCGCACCCCTTGATAATACGCCTCGCCTTCGCCGAAGATGACGAGCGCCAGATGCGACAGCGGCGCCAAATCGCCGCTTGCGCCGAGCGAACCCTTCTCGGGAACGACGGGCGTCACGCCCCGGTTCAGCATGTCAATCATCAGCTGCACGACCTCCGGACGAATGCCCGAATAGCCGAGCGCAAGGGCGTTGATGCGGAGCAGCAGAATGGCTCTCACCACCTCTTCCGCAAACGGACTGCCGATGCCGCAGGCGTGGCTGCGGATCAGGTTGACCTGCAGCGCCTTCGCATCTTCTCCTGAAATATACGTGTCGCTGAATTTTCCGAAGCCCGTCGTCAGGCCGTACACGACCTTTTTCTCACTAAGAAGCTTCTCCACATATTGACGGGTACGCTGCATTTTGAGGGTGCTGTCCGCGTCGATTCCCACTTGGACTCCATGGCGCGCCACACCTACGACCTGCTCGATCGTTAAGGAATGTCCGTTCACGATAACCGGTTTTACGGCTGTATACTGCATATTTCCACCTGCTTTACGAGTAATGAAAAAAGCCCATACCTAATAAAGGTACCGGCTTCTAAATCACTAATCGCTAAATGGCCGCTGATTCGGTTGGGGTTGAAACTGTTAACTGTTGATCAAACGCCGGTCGTCTGCCTGCTACTCTTCTAACCGCAGCTCTACCGACCTGGCGTGGGCTTGCAATCCTTCGAAATGGGCGAGTGCGGCGATCTTGTGCCCGTTCTTCAACATGTCTGTGCCGCTGTAATGAATCAAACTTGTTTTCTTAATAAAATCATCCACTGAGAGCGGGGAGGAAAAACGCGCCGTTCGTCCCGTCGGCAGCACGTGGTTCGGACCGACAAAATAGTCGCCGATCGCCACCGGGCTGTTCTCGCCGATAAAGACGGCGCCGGCATGCTTTATTTTTCCAATATATGCAAACGGATCGGAAATAAACACTTCCAAATGCTCCGTAGCGAGCTCATTGACGATGTCAAACGCCTCTTCCAGATCGGCCGCCACACAAATCGCGCCCCAGCGGCGGATCGACTGCTCGGAAATCTCTTTGCGCGCCAGCTCCGGCAGCTGCTTCGCTACCTGCGCCTGCACGTCTTCGGCAAGCTTGGCGGACGTCGTCACCAGCACGCACGAAGCGAGCGGATCATGCTCCGCCTGCGCCAGCAGATCGGCCGCAATGTAAACCGGGTTCGCCGTTTCGTCGGCAAGAATGACCACTTCACTCGGACCGGCAATCATATCGATTGCCACATGGCCGAACACTTCCCGCTTGGCGGCGGCGACGAACGCGTTGCCCGGACCGGTGATTTTATCAACCCGGCGAATGGTCTGCGTACCGAACGCAAGCGCGGCGATCGCCTGCGCGCCTCCCGTCTTGTACACCTCGGTAATGCCGAGCTCGCGGGCGGCTGCCAGCACGGCGGCGTTCAGCTTGCCGTCTTTGCCCGGAGGCGTCGTCATGACGATTTCCGGCACCCCGGCGACGAGAGCCGGAATCGCGTTCATCAAGACCGAGCTCGGATAAGCGGCCGTTCCGCCGGGCACGTAAATGCCTACCCGCTCGAGCGGCCGGATGATTTGCCCCAGCATCGAGCCCGTTTCCGACGTTGTCGTCCACGACTGCCGCACTTGGCGCTGATGGTAATCGCGGATGTTGACGATCGCCTCGCGAATCGCTTCCAGCACGGCCGGATCGATCACCCGGTACGCTTCCTCGAACTCCTCCGGCTGCACCGCCAGTTCCGTCAGCTTCACCTTGTCGAATTTTTCGGTAAGGTCAAACAGGGCGGCGTCCCCTTCAAGCTTCACCCGCTCTATAATGTTCAGAACGGCTTCCCGGCGTTCCTGGCCATCCGCGCCCGAATTCCGGTCCACGTTCAATTGATTTCGCTCTACGATAGCTATCAAGCTTTTCACCCCGGAATCCTTCATTCTATGACTTGGTTTTTGTGACGCTAAGACATTCATTGAGCGGCGATGCTTGTTTGAGCAGCTAAGCCTTTGTTTTGAGCGACAAATTTTTCAAAGACTTTTGCCGTTCCAGCTCGGTTACGATTTCCCGTTTGTAATGAACGAATTGATCGGTCAGCTGGTCGTTCCAGTCCCTCGGCTTGCGCATTTCAATCGTCATTTCCTTCGCCACTCTGCCCGGATGGGCGCTCATCACGTAGACGCGGTCCGACAAATAGATCGCCTCGTCCACATCGTGCGTCACAAACAGCACGCCGCATTTCTCTTCCGTCCAGATGCGCATGAGCAGATCCTGCATATCTCTGCGCGTCTGCGCGTCAAGCGCGCCGAACGGCTCGTCCATCAGAAGCAGCTTCGGCCGGTAAACGAGCGCCCTGGCGATCGCCACCCGCTGCTGCATCCCGCCGGACATTTGCGCCGGATACGATTTCTCGAACCCTTTTAGCCCGACCAGCTCCAAAAAATGATACGCCATCTCTTTCTTCTCGGCTTTGCTCGGTCCGCTCACCTTCTTCAAGGCGAAAGCGACGTTTTCCCAGGCGTGCATCCACGGCAGCAGACTGTACTGCTGGAATACGACGCCGCGGTCTCTGCCGGCCCCATTGATCGGCTCGCCGTTCAGCAGCAGCTTGCCTTCCGTAATCGGGTCAAGCCCGGCCACCAGCCGCAGAAAAGTCGACTTGCCGCAGCCGGACGGACCGAGCAGCGAGACGAACTCTTCCTTCCGGATCGTCAGATCGACCTGGTCGAGGGCCGTCATTTCCTTGCCGCCGCTGACAAACGTCTTCGTTACTTTGCTTGCGACCAGCATGCTTTCTTTCAGCTCCGGTTGTTCGTTACGTACTTGAATAGCCATGATCCCACCTCATCCCTTCGCTTTTTCGAGCGCTTTCCAAGGGAACAGTTTTTTGTAAAGTCCGGCAAACAGCAGGTCCGTAATCAGTCCGAGCAGGCCGATGACGACGATGCCCAGTACGATGCGCTCAGTTGCTAAATACCGCTGCGCCTGCATAATGCGGAAGCCGAGGCCTTCCGAAGCGGCCACCAGCTCGGCCACGACGAGATACGTCCACGCCCAGCCCCATGTCGTCCGGAACGTGTCGACCATTCCGGGCAGCGCCGCGCGGAACACGATGCTTTTCATCACTTCGCCCTTCGAAAGCCCGAGCGTCTTGCCGACTTCGACCAGCGACTTGTTCACCGTCTTGCAGTTGTCGGCGATCATGATCACTTCCTGGAAGAAGACGCCGAGGAAAAGAATGAAAAACTTTTGCAGGTCGGACGTGCCGAACCACAAAATCGATAACGGAATGAATGCAACCGCCGGCATATAGCGGATCAATCCGATCAGCGGCTCCCAGATCGCCTGCCAAGTGCGCGAGGTGGCCATCATCATGCCGATCGGCACCGCAAAGATGGTCGAAATGAGGAAGCCCATCAAGATCCGGTAAAAGCTGACGGCAAGGTCTTCAAAAAAGATGCCTTCGCGGATCTCATCCACAAGCGCCTGCAGCGTGTCGCCCGGCGTCGGCAGAAACAGCTTGTCGATCGTGTTCGAATAAGTGAGATAAGCCCAAATCGCGAGCACGAGGAGGATGCTTGCTGCCGAGATCGCCGAATATTTCTTCATATGTTACCCTCGCCTCCTGTTCAAGTTCATACCCAGCATCTGAAAAAGCTGCATGTTAAATATGGTTGAAGCCGAAGCCGATCGCTTCGTGCTCGAAGCCTTTCTTCGGAGCGCCGATCGTGCCGTAAACGCAGACTCCGATCCACTCCCCTTCATGATTGACGGCGCCGGACATTTTACCGCGAACGATGGAGAAGGTCAGCCCTACGGTACGCAAAATGTCGCCGAACTGCACGACGCCGCGGCCGACGCTTTGGATCGCTTCAATAATCGCGTGGTAAATGGCGTGCACTTCGCGGTACGATTCGCCGTCGATGATCTGGTTGTTCTTGGCCGCAGTCTCGATCGCCGCCACGACCTTGATCAAATCCATCGCGCCCACTCGGCCGATCGTGAACCGGTAGCCGCCCTCCGTCAGCTGCTGCTCGATCGCTTTGCGCCATTCATGCTCCTGGAGCACCGCGAGCAGGATCGTCAGCTTGCCGATCGGAAAGTCGGCGCCGGAATGTTTGTCCACCGCTTTTTTGTCCATCGCTCATTTCGCTCCTTTCTGTTGTCTGCCTCATCCATGCGGCATGCCGAAAGCGGGCGGACAGCCTTCCGCTTTACTTGCATGTTATCAAATGCGCCGTTTCCCATACCGGACGGGAAACGGCGCTTTCCGCTTACTTAATTTGCAGCATCGACTTCAAATCGACCTGCTTCTTCAGCACCGTCTGGTTCGTCAGAATGCCTTGAATGTTCTCGGCCGCTTTCAACAGTTCGCCGGAATCGGCCATCTGCTGCTGATCCGCCACCGTGAAAAATTGAAGTCCCTCTAAAATAACCGGCAGCTCCTCTGCGGGAATGCCGCTTTTTTCCGCCAATATTTTATTGCCTTCCTCCTGATTCGCCTTCCAGTACGTCAGCGTTTCGTCCCATACCTTCTGCAGCTTGCCCTTCACGTCAGGGTGCTTGGAAAGGAACTCGGCGTCGATAACGGTCATATCGCTGATCAGTCCCGGGGAGTTCTCGCCGGAGTACAAAATCTTGACGTCGCCCTTGCTCTTAATCGTCGAAATGTAAGGCTCATACGTGACGGCGGCATCGACTTTGCCCGAAAGGAGCGCAAGGCCCGCGTCGGACGCCGGCATGTACACGAACGTGACCTCTTCCGGTTTAATGTTGTTTTCGGCGAGCGCCTGCCGGAATAACAGATCGGAGGTCGTACCTTCCTCGAACGCGACTTTTTTGCCTTTCAAATCGGCAACGCTGCCGATTTTGCTTGATGCGAGTACGGCATCCGCTTTTTCCGATTGATCGAGGAATACAATTCCCTTCAGCGCAAGATCGTTGTTGCCGACCATTTTGATTGCGGTATGCGTGGCAATGTTGGCGGCTTGGATGTTTTTGGATGCGAATGCGGCATTGATGTCCGCGTCCTGGTTAAAGTTTTCCACCGTTACATCAAGACCGTTTTTCTTGAAGATCCCTTGCTCGGCGGCAATCCACCAAGGTCCGTAGCCGATCCACGGCTCGACGCCCATTGTGAAGGAAATGGTTTCACTTTCGCTTGATGCGGAACCGCTGCTTTCATTCGTCTTCGTTGCACTTGCGCCCGTGTCGGCAGATCCGTTCTTGCTGCTTCCACATGCGGAAAGTGTTAATGCGGTCAGGCAAATAACGGCAAGCAGCATCCATTTCTTCTTCAACATACATCCACCCCATTAAGTAAGTTTATGATTCCAACATTTCATTTAAGCCCGCTTGTCCATTCTCAAATTCGACAGCGGTCGTCCAGCCCGAAGAAAATTTCCCCCCTTAAAAAAAAAATAAATGCGCTCGACAACAGGAACCCGGTGAGTTCCCGTCAATCAAAGACACATTCTTTTAACTAGAAACTATATCGCGCTTTTGTACATTTTACACTCGGCCATTCTCTGCTGTCAATGATTTTATGTCAGGTAATGTAACGCAAAAAGTTCATCCCATCCGTCCCGGGACCTAGTGGAAAAACATGCTAAAGAAGGTCGCTCGCAGGCAGGATTTCTTTTACAATAATCGTGAACTTAAGAGATGGATCATGGATGGGGGAGGATGAAATGTCCATACTGGATGTGAGCGGGCTGCGCAAGACGTTCGGCTCCGTAACGGCAGTGGAAGACATCGGATTCACCGTCGAGGCGGGGGAAGTGTTCACGATCATCGGACCGAACGGCGCCGGAAAAACGACGACGCTGGAAATGATTGAAGGGCTGCAGACG
This sequence comes from Paenibacillus beijingensis, assembly GCF_000961095.1. Classification (NCBI taxonomy): domain Bacteria; kingdom Bacillati; phylum Bacillota; class Bacilli; order Caryophanales; family Paenibacillaceae; genus Paenibacillus; species Paenibacillus beijingensis. Next base: position 1,257,021 of record NZ_CP011058.1, read on the forward strand.
CCGGATCGGGGACAGATCGCCTTTGGGGGCCGGACTTGGGCGAAGGATGCGGAAGCGATCAAAATCATGATCGGCGTGCAGCCGCAATCGAGTGCGATGTTCGATCTGCTGACGGTTGAGGAGAATCTGGAATTGTTCGCGACGTTTTACCCGAAACCCCGCCAATCTGCGGAAATTCTTGAAATGATCAACTTGACCGACCACCGCAGCAAACGGGTCAAATCATTATCCGGCGGGCAGCGCCAGCGGCTCGCGATCGGGCTCGCCATGATCAGCGATCCTGAAATCATCTTCCTCGACGAGCCGACAACCGGCCTCGATCCGCAAGCACGCCGCAATATATGGGAAATTATACTGAAGCTGAAATCGCTGGGCAAAACGACGATTCTGACCACGCATTACATGGAGGAAGCGGAGAAGCTGAGCGATCGGGTGTGCATCGTCGATCAAGGGCGCGTCGTGACGCTCGATTCGCCCGCCATGCTGATCGACCGGTTGACGAAGGAGCGGGAAGTACGGCTGTCGTTTACCGACGGCGCGGAAGCGGCGGCTGAGGCCGAGCGGATGGCGCAAAGCCTGTCGTCGGTCGTTCGGACGGACCGGGACGGCGCCGACTTGAAGCTGTGGACGGAGCATCCGGAGGATACGCTGCTGGATTTGTTCGGATTTACGAAACAGCGGGGCTTTCGGGTGGAGCAGGTCGCCATCCGCGAGTTAAGCCTCGAAGACGTGTTCATCGCCTATACGGGCAAGGAATGGAGGGACTGAAGATGAGCTATGCCAATCAGTTCGGCAAGCTGTTCTCCGCACATCTGAAGATGATGTTCCGCGAGAAGCAGGTTTGGTTCTGGAACATCTTTTTTCCGGTCATTCTGATGGTTCTGTTCATGATTATTTTCGGCGGCAATTCGGGGGGCAGCTTCAAAGCGAGCATCGCCGTCGTGGAGCCGCAGGCCAATTCCACCTCCCAAATGCTGCTGGAGCAGCTGCGCCGGGTGCCGGTGTTTGAATGGAAATCGGAGCAGCCGGTCAGTCTGGAGCAAGGAGATAAGTGGGTCAAAGACAAGGATGTGGATGCGCTCATCGTGCTGCCAGAAACGGAAAGCGCCAATACGATGCGGCTGATCGTCAACAAGGAGGAGGAGAAAAATTCAACGACGATGGCGGTGGCGGGCATTCTGGACAAATTCGTCCAGCAGTCCAATCTAGCCGTTGCCGGGGCTACCCCTGCGTTCGAGCTGAAGACGGAGTCGGTCTCCTCGGGAAGCGCGGATCTCAAGTATGAAGACTTTCTGCTGACCGGCATGATCGCGCTGTCCGTCGCGCAGGGCGGCTTGTTCGGCATGGTGGATATGGTGGAGATGCGCCGCAAAGGAATGTTGACGCGATTGCGCTTAACTCCAGTAAAAATGGGGCTGTTCGGCCTCGCAGGCATGACCGTGCGCATGGTGCTGGGCGTCATTCAAATCGTGCTGCTCACCCTGATCGGCGTATTCGGCTTCGGCGCGAACCTGCATCTGGATATTGCCAGCCTTATCATCGTCTTCCTGATCGGCACGCTGGCCTTCAACGCGATCGGCTACTTGTTCGCTTCATTCAGCAAATCGCTCGAGTCCTACATGGGCCTTGCGAACATTGCGAGTTTTCTGATGATGTTTCTGAGCGGGATCTTCTTCGCGGCTTCCTCGCTGCCGGAATGGCTGCATCCCGTCACGAAAGTGCTGCCGCTCACCTATTTCGTCGACGGCATGCGGGACGGCATGGTATACGGCAGAGGGGTTGCAAGCGGCGCATTCTGGACCGGCATCGGCATCCTCGCGTTGTGGGGCGCCGTCACGTTTGTGATCGGATCGCAGCTGTTCCGCCGGCAAGCGGCGGTACGCTCATAACCGGACCATCAGGCAGTCCGCTATAGCTAGACCGCCAACCGGACGACCCCACGACTCCAAAAACAAACAGGATACTCTCGGAGTGATCAAGCTCATTAGCTGCAAAAAGCAAAAAAACGAACCGGTTAAGGGTATATCCTTGACCGGTTCGTTTTGGCTCGGGTCCGCTGACTGCTGCTTTAGCAAATTGCGGGCAAAGTGGAGACCGCAAATCTGAGGTCCGCTTGAGAATCAGTCTAGATCGCCGGCATCACATTGCCGCCCGAAACCGGAATATACGCCCCGGTGATGAAGCTGCTTAAGTCCGATGCCAAAAAAGCGACGGCGTTGGCAATTTCCTGATCGGTCCCGCGCCGTTTGAGCGGAACGGTCCGCTCGTACGATTCGCTGCGCTCAGTCTGATTTTCCCGGTCACGATCGCTGATCGTCCAGCCCGGAGCGACTTGGTTGACCGTAATTTGATGCTCCCCGATCTCCTTGGCCAGCACGCGGTACACGCCGTCCATCCCGCGTTTGCCGGCGACGTAAGCGGACTGGCTCGGAAAATTTTGCATCGCGCATTCCGTATTGATCGCAATGATGCGGCCCGCTCTCCGCTCGATCATGTGCGGCACAAACGCTTTGGCCAAATGAACGGCCTGCAGTACGGTGGAATTGAACTGGTCGACGTAATCGTCTACGCTCTGCTCCAGCACGGAGGTCCAGCTATACTGCGAAACCGCATTGGCAACGACGATATCCGGCAGCTGAAACCGGCCCTCGACTGCCTCTTTCATCCGCATCACCGAGTCCAGATCGGCGACATCCGCTTGTACGATCATGGCCTTGCGGCCGAGCTGCTCGATCTCCTGCTGAAGCTGATGCGCTTTGTGCTCATTGCTGTAATAGTGGATGATGATGTCGGCGCCGCCCTTCGCCAGCGTCCGCGCCATAACGCGTCCCAATTCGCCGGTTGCGCCCGTAACGAGCGCCGTTTTCATCGTCAAGTCAATCGAAATCATTGCAGCATCCTCCTCCCCAATCGTTTATCTCCTCGTATTCACCCGGCTATCTGGTATTCTCCGGCGTTCCTTTTCATACAGGTCGGGTCTGCGGTCGTAAAAAGGGGCGACGATGCCGGCCCGCCGGTTTTCCTGAAGCTGGGAAAAGTCGATCGTGGCAAAGAGCGTCATATTCTCATTCGTTTCCCCGGCTTTCAAAATGCCGTCAGGCGGAAAAGGACGGTCGCACGGCGCAAATAAGCCCGCCTGACCGTAGCCTTTGTCGATTTGAGGCCGTTCCTCCGGAAGCTCGCCGACGATTCCGCTCAGCGCGACGAACAGCTGATTTTCGATGGCGCGCGCCTGGCATGTATTGCGAACCCGGTAGAAGCCGGAAGCGGCATCCGTATAGGAGGGGCATAAAATCAGCTCCGCTCCACGCTCCGCCGCGATTCTGGCCGCTTCGGGGAACTCGATATCGTAGCAGGTCAAGATCGCCGCCATGCCCCACTTCGTCTCGATCATGTTCAGCCCGCTGCCGGGCGTCAGCTTCCACTGGTTCTGTTCCTCCGGGGTCAAATGCAGCTTATTTTGCGTTTCGATCCGGCCGTCGGGAAAAAAAAGATGCGCCTTGTTGACGAAATCCCCGTTCTCCCTGCAGATGTGCGTTCCCCCAAGAATGACCATGCCGTGCTTTGTGCCAGCCGCTTGAAAAAACTGCACAACCTTCGCCGTAAAGCCGTCTAAATAATGACACGCCTCGGCATAACTCATCGGCGGCGCAAGAGCGAGCAAATGGGCCGTCGTATATTCCGGGAACACGAGCAGCTCCGCATGCTCTTCCGCAGCCTCATTAATTCTTGCTTCCAGACCGTCCCAGAACTGCTGCTCCGTCCGGATGCCTTGAAGAGCGTACTGCGTTAAGCCGATCGTTAATTGCGTCACATGATCACCCTCTACGAACGAATTTGTAAAGAATAAAGATCTGTCCGGCGGTCGCGGATCGTCAATGCGTCTTTCGTTTTTTTATAGCGCTGCAGCACTTCCAGATCCAGTTCGGCCATCATGACCGTTTCCGTGTTTTCGCTGCATTCCCCCGCCACCCCGTCGCGGTCGAACGAAAAATCGGAAGGCGTATATACGCCGGACTGGGCATACTGAATGTCGACATTTTCAACGTGGGTGAGATTGCCGACGGTTCCGGCCGTCACCACGTAAACTTGATTTTCAATCGCCCGCGCCTGCGCGCAATATTTGACGCGCAAAAACGTTTGACGGTCCTCCGTACAAAAAGGCACGAAGATAATCTGCGTCCCTTCCTGCGCGGCAATGCGCGAAAGTTCGGGGAACTCGATATCGCTGCTCAGCATCATCGCGATTTTGCCGCAGTCGGTATCGAACACATCCAGATTCGGCCCTCCGTTAATACCCCACCACTTTTGCTCGTTCGGGGAGATGTGGAGCTTGGTCTGCGTCGCCATCGTTCCGTCGCGCCGAAACAGATGGGCCACGTTATAAATGCGTTTATTTCGCTCGACAAAATGGGATCCGCCGATCACGTTGACGTTGTACTTCACGGCCAAATCGGAGAACAGCTCGACATATTGGGGCGTGAACTCCGCCAATTTTCGGACCGCGAGGCTGGGCGAGCGCTCCTCGAGAAACGACAGCAGCTGCATCGTGACGTTTTCCGGGAATACGGCGAAATCGGATTTGTAGTCCGACGCCACATCGACGTAATGCTCGCACTGCGTCGCAAACTCTTCAAAGGATCCGATTTTCTTCATCATATACTGAACGACGCAAATGCGAACCGGAAACGATACTTTATAATGAAGCTTCGATTTCGCCGGTTTAAATTCGATATTGTTCCATTCGAGCAGCGCTGCATATCTCATCGACTCTTGGTCGTCCGGCATATAGTTAATGATGATCCGTTTCAAGGTGAAACCGTTCATCATCTGAAAGGTGAGCACCGGATCGTAAATGTTTTGCTGCAGCACCTCTTCGGCATACTCCCGCGGCGTCATTTTATCGCTGTACTTGTGGTAGCCCGGGATTCGCCCGCCGACGATAATGCTTTTTAAGTTCAGCTTTTCGGCCAGTCCCTTCCTCGCCTCGTACAGCCGCCTGCCGATCTTCATGCGCCGGAACTCCGGATGAACCATAACCTCCATACCGTACAAATTTTCGCCGTTCGGGTTATGGTTTCGAATATAGCCTTTATCGGTAATTTCCGCATACGTGTGCTGCTCAAAATAATCGTTGAAGTTGACAATCAAGCTGGAACACGACCCGATGATTTGGTTGTCGTATTCCACGCAAATTTGCCCTTCCGGAAAAATCCGGATGTGGCTTTCCAGCTGTTCCAGCGACCATGGCTTCATATTCGGAAAGCAGGCATGCTGGAGCTTGATAATCTCCTCAAAATCTTTGCGTTCGATGCTGCGAATAATAATTCGTTTCTCAATTTGCGACTTATGACCGTCGGTCATCATCATCCCCACCTTGATCCATTGGATTTGGCTGCCGGAACCGTTAGACATGATTTCTCGCTCATCATTAGGTTCAGTATAGCAAAAAGCCGCCTATGAAACGGGAACGACCTGCTTAAACTGCCCCATATTTACCAATACTTCATTTTATCCTTTTCTAAACGGACTAATTCCGCGGCGGCATCATCCGCCATATGAATGAGGTAAGAGAGACTCCTCAAGCTTCGGCATTTTGCAGCAGGCCGTGTCATACAGCGGGTTCGGTTCACGAAAAAAAAGACTCCGACGGCATTCGTCAGAGTCTTCTATGTATGCTTTAATATTTTTGGGTCCGATACTTATTTGCTGTCTTTTTTCGCGTGGGAACCGTCACAGCTTCCTTCTTTACTTTGCGTTTTACCGCATGCACATTGGGCCATCGTTAACGCCTCCTTTTGTTAAGGTAATGTTATTATAACCACTGTACTAACTTTTGTAAAGATGGTAATATAAAATAAGTATGTGAGAATAATAATCCTTCTCAAATTGAGTTCATGAACAAAAAAGACTCTGACGGCATGGCCAGAGTCTGCAGAGAGACATCGGTTGTGCATGATGAGGGAGAACTATGCGGATGTGACGACGCCCACCGTAAGGATAATGTTGGCGAACAGCCGCAAGTCGCCGGTAGCGACGGCTATTTTTACATTTTCTTTTTTACTCACTTCATAGAACTCGAACCGCTCCAGCCTGTTAAGCGATATCCCGTCTCCGATAATATCGGCAAACTCCGAGTAGATCGGCAGCTCCGAGGAGTGATCCGGCAGCATAACCTCCGCCTGTTCGATATTGATCGTCTGCGTAATGACGCGCAGCACGTCGGTCACCGTCGGGATTCCGGCCGTCAAATTCAAGCGGATCTTGGCGGCATCGGGGTGCGTGTACGATTCCAGGCAAAAATTACCGTCCGCAATTAATATTTTGTCTCCGTGCCCGCACTTTGCGAGCGCATATAACAAATCCGGATGTGTGCAAGCGGTTTTCAACATGAACAAGCACCTCGCCTCTATGTAGTTGACAAACGAAACCGTCAATTCAATGATAGGCGAGTCCCGTGTTGCGGTCAATCACGATTGGCGTGTTACGGCCTCCGGCTGGTAACCGCGTTTCATTAACGTTTCGACAATAGGCTGATCCTTTAAAAACCGCATCAACTGGCCGCAAATATGATCAAGCTCATCTTCCGAATAGATGCGCAGCATCTGCTCATACATTTGAGTTTCGATACTTTCAATCGTCCTTGCCATTTCCCCGCCTTTGGCGCTTAACTGTAAAATGACATACCGGGAATCTTTCGGGTCCGCGACTTTGTCGATAAGACCGTCCTGATTCATCCGCTCAATAAGTCTGGACGGACTGCCGGTTTCACATATTAATAATTTGCCCAGCTCTTTAAGCGAAAGGCTGTCCCATTCATCCAGAATACGGATCACTTCGGCTTGCGAAGACGTTAATCCCATTTCCTTTAATAAGTCGTTCAAGATTCGATTGCCCTGCCGCTGGGTCGCCAAAATGAGGTAACGAAACGCTTCCGCCTTGGAATGCTTATTCTTTTCCACTCGCTCTTCCACATCCTTTATGCCAAAATTTTGCGGTCCAATACATAAATGATACATCATCTATAATACGATCCATCGTAAATGATCGATCGTCAAAAGTCAACTGGCCCGGCCCATATGTCATCATTCGTAACATGTAAAACGGTGTTTCATTGATTTGTCAAGTGGAGAACCCTTTTTTTGTGCATCGTGAACAGCTTTTCAAGTCCATTTTTATTTTCATTAACATTATTTTCATAAACTAATGAAATTTGAAAGCTCATTCATTATACTTTAAATATATATGGAATAATTATTTACAAACAATGTTAGATTTAATGAAAGAGGGGATTTGGGTTGGAACAACAGATTGGCAAGTTTAAAGTATTCTCATTGGGTCTGCAGCACGTACTCGCTATGTATGCGGGCGCCATTCTGGTGCCATTAATTGTGGGACGGGCATTAAACCTGACGTCCCAACAGCTTTCGTACCTGGTGGCGATCGATCTGCTCACTTGCGGGATCGCGACGATCCTTCAGGCCTGGAAAACGAAATATTTCGGGATCGGCCTGCCGGCTGTACTCGGCAGCTCATTTGTCGCGGTTACACCGATGATCGGAATCGGCAGCCAGTACGGGGTAACGGCCATATACGGCGCGATCATCGCCGCCGGCCTCTTTATCCTCGTATTTGCTTCCTTTTTCAGCAAGCTTGTTAAGCTGTTTCCGCCGGTTGTAACCGGGTCTGTCGTAACGATCATCGGTCTTTCCCTTGTTCCGACTGGAATCCGGAACATGGCGGGCGGCGTCGGTAAACCGGACTTTGGAAGCCTGGAAAATTTGCTCCTTTCTCTGGGCGTTCTGGCTGCTATTTTATTCATGAACCGTTTTTTGAAAGGTTATGCCCGTGCGCTGTCGGTGCTGCTTGGAATTATCGGCGGTACGCTGGTCGGATTTATGATGGGCAAAGTGAAGTTTGACGCGGTTGCCGAGGCCTCCTGGATTCATATTCCAAACGCTTTTTATTTTGGTACCCCTACATTTGAGATTGGGCCCATCATTACGATGATTATTGTCGGCATGGTCATCATTATTGAATCGACAGGCGTTTTTTATGCTTTGAGCAAAATAACCGAGCGGACGCTAACCGACCAGGACTTGGCTCGCGGATACCGTGCCGAAGGTTTGGCTTTTACACTGGGCGGCATCTTTAACGCTTTTCCTTACAATACGTTTGCCCAAAATGTAGGGCTTGTTCAATTATCGAAAGTTAAAACGACCAATGTCGTTTTCGCGGCAGGCGGCATTCTCGTTTTTCTTGGCATCATCCCGAAAATAGCCGCTCTTGCCACCGTTATCCCGGCTCCTGTTCTGGGCGGCGCAACAATCGTTACGTTTGGGATGGTCGTTTCGTCCGGAATCAAAATGCTCAGTTCCGTCGATTTTAATAACCAGTACAATCTGCTGATCATTGCCATTTCCATGTCTTTAGGACTCGGCGCTACGGTCGTTCCCGAGCTGTTCAAAGGGCTGCCCAGTTGGCTGCACATTATTGTGAGCGACGGTACAATAACGGGAAGTTTAAGCGCGATTCTCCTGAATCTCTTTTTCAATTTCCGCTCGGGTTCTGCCGATGAATCGGCGGAACCCGAACAGCTAGCGTCCTGAAACCGTTAAGTAAGCAAGAAGCATCCAGCCTGCTGTCGCAACAGGCTGGTTTTCAAACCCATTTCTGTAACTGATGATCGTACCGGAACAGTCCGTCCCGATTGAGCAGCTTCTTCAATCTCGGTTCTCTCTTCCAAATGATGCGGTCAAATTGAACGGTCAGCAATTCTTTAATGCCGGCTTTCGTTTCAATGGACGCCATCTCGGCCATATACGCTTTCAGATTTTCGGAAAGCTGGCCCTTATGAAGCCGAAACCCTCCTAAATATGCCTCCACGATTTTTAATTGTTCAACGGCCGCAAATTGTCGCCATATATAAAAATCGCCGGCATATTGAAACGTCGACAATGTATACGGATCAATTAACGCGTTCAGTTCCTTGCTCCAGAAGGTGGATTCCTGCTGCACGAAAGGAAGCTTTTTGCCGTAATATCCGCAACCCAGCAAGTTTTTCCGGTATTTAAAAGGCAGGAAAGAAGCGACAAATTGCGAACGATCGTTATAGTTCACATTTAGTCCGGTGAGCCATTTCACTTGCTTTGATTCAAACAGATCCAGAATAATGTCAAAAGCATGCCTGGAGTAATAATCCCCCGCATTAACATAAGCGCATATATCGCCTGTTGCCAGCCTCAAGCCTTTCGATAACGCGTGATACATGCCGAGGTCGCTCTCGGATAGGAGCTTGATAAAGGGACAATCGAAGCTTTGAATCCGCTCAACCGTCCGGTCCTTTGAAAGGCCGTCGCAAATAATATATTCCAGCTCCACCCTTCCCGACTGTACGGCCGTTTGACCGATGACCGATTCAACCGTCTCCACAATATATTTTTCAGCATTCAGGCACGGTGTAATAATCGATATTTTTTTCAATGCTCTCCTCTCCGCTTTCCGTTTAAAACTGTTTCTCCTGTTATATTTTTATGAAATTAGGCTCAAGATGTGCACGTCAAAATGGACATAACCGGCGGGCGAAGACTGGATTGTACCGGCGATACAAATCGAAAGGCGCGCCCCTTAAGGCACGCCTCCTTCTTCACTTAATTCTGAATGCCGATTTGAATCTGGCCCAAGTATTGATCCACCACAAATAGATCCGCGGTCGGTGGGACTACTATTTTCATCTCCGTTGCTCCTTGTAATAGGTCAACGTTTCGCTTAGACCAGTAACGAAGTCATACTTCGGCTTCCAGACAAGAAGGCGGCTTGCTTTGTTATTATCGAGCCGGCTGTACCAAACATCGCCGCTGCGGGCGGGCATATAGCGGGGAGCAAGCGACGTGCCGGCAAGCGCGTTCATCAATGCATATCGTATATTCAGACTTCCATTTACATCCGCATTGATCTCAAAAAAACCGCATTCATCTCACCAGAGGGAGACGGTTAATTGATAAATTTATAAAAATGAGGAACCTCCAAAATCTTTGGCGCGAACGACTTAATCAAAGCAGGTGAAGGTTTGAGCGTCCGGATGAATTTCTTCTGCAACGAGACATAATACGAATCTGCAATTTCCTCCCTCCTTTTTCACCGATTCCGCCAACACCTTGGCTTGGGCAAGCTGATTAACGGCCGCAACGGACCAAATAATCATACGGTTCACCCCTTTGGAATTGCATTGTTGCGGATATATGCGAGCTGACTTTAACCACAATGGCTGTCACCTCTGGACAGCGTCATGACCAGCACCGTACCCCGGTCGGAAGCCCGGGTGCCAGTCAACCCAAAACCCGCCTTCTGGTAAATATTTACTGACGCGCTATTGTGTTCGAACACTTCAAGATAAATTTCTTTAAGCCCCATCTCGAGAAACCCGAAGTCGCATATGGCGGTAACGCTCTCCAAGCCGATGCCCTTTCCCCTTGCCTTGGAATTGCCGATCATGAGCCGTCCGAACTCTGCCATTTGCTTGTCGGTATCGATATTGGACAGAGCTCCCATCCCAACAACCTCGTGGATGTCCGCCGTTTCTTCGATCATGAAAACAATATCGCGTTCATTATTCAAATAAGCTGCAAACCAGGAGAGATGCTGTTTCCAGGTTATAATATCGTTGTTGAAAAACGAATTTCGAATCTCCGCCTTGTTTCTCCATCCAAAAACGCGATCCAAATCCTCCCGCACGAGCGGCCGCAGCTTAAGACGGTCCGTATCGATGCTGAAATTGTGCCTCACATGTTCACCCCTTTGCATGCTGCAGAATAATGCCGCCCTCATGGCAAACGAAAAACACCTGCCAGCTGTCCGGTAAAGGAAGCTTAGGCAGGCGCTTTGTATGCAGCGCACCCTTTTCCAAGCGCCGGTTATCCCACAGCCATTTCATGACTTATGAGACTGTCCTTTTTTATAGCTACACTGTTTCAATTATTTCGTCCAAAAAGCTGACGCAATTTGGCAAGCCATTTCGCACCTTGTTTCACAGTCGGCTCCGGCGCATTCGAATCGGGCTTCGTAATCGCCGCCTCAGGCTCAAGCGCTGAGGGAGACGCCGCGGTTTCCGATTCAGCCGAATGTACTAACGAATCAGCCCCTGTTAAAGACATACCCTGCAACAGCTGCCGAAAGGTTTCGTGCATGTTTTCGTCACCATGATAAGGAGCTTCCACTACGCACACGCCATTGATACCGGTTTCCAGCTCATTTATTTGCAAAACATGGTGCAGATAGTTAATGATCAGCAAATGAGCCGTTTTCCCGGGTCCAACCGCACTATCAATAGCCGCTTTAAGCAGTCTCACATCTTCCGCAGATTGAGATCCGACTTGTGTCCGAATAAATAGAAACGACTGCTTGTCTTTCAACAGTTTATAAAACCTATTAATTCTCCTATCCATCTTTTCTCTGAATTTAGGATAACCCGTTAAAGAAGTAGGAGTGTTTTCGTTGATATGAAAATCGTGAAAAGAAAGTGTGTTATGAATGAAATCCTCGACAATATACGTACCGAGCCCGTCATGCGGATATTTAACGATTAGATTAGGCTGCTCCATAAAATTGGCAAAGCGGGTTAACAGCATATAGGCCACTTTTGGTGATGAAGGTGTGACGAACCAGTCCAATGGCAAAGTGGCTTGTTTCAAATTCAACTTCTCCAATTGAAGGGCGGGCATACAATTAGCGCCGAGGGAGATGAAGTAATCATATGATTTTTCCAGTTCAGATAATTTCAAATTTATCACCTCCAATCTTACGGTATTATAGTTTGTCTGCCGACTCTCTGTAACGGCGTGAGCATATTGTGTGTAACTATTAATCGTGTTAAATAGAACCAAGATCTATATATGCGATGCACTAGCGGTTCGACTTATATATCTAGCTGCAGTGATTCTTTGAAAATAGTCTATTGGCTTATCACCGGTCTAATTCTACTTAATATAATAATCTATCGATCAGATCAGATCAGACTACTGGGAAGAGGTGATTTAGGCAATATGAAATACTTCGCTTGTATAGGGTATGTGAACCGTCAGGATTTGCTGCGTAACGCTATTCTCAGCGTTCAGCCTTATTGGCCCCACTTGATGATCATCGATAATTCCGAAGGGAGAGATTTACGCAACGCCGACTGGTTGAAATCTTATGCCACGGTTTATGAGCCGCCTGTTCCTTTTAATTTTTGTCAAATGATGAATTATTTACAAAAGTTAGGCGCACAGCGAGATTGTGACTTTGTGCTATTTATGCACAATGATGCAGAACCACAGCCGAATGTAGCCCAATATTTTCTGGATATGATAAAAATGTACCAATCGTCCGGCAGAAAATGGGGTGTTGCTTACACAGCTTACGACATACTCGTCGCTTTCAATATAGAGGCCGCGAAGGCTGTCGGGCCGTGGGATACGAATTTGCCGAGCTACTATACCGATTGTGATTACTATTGGCGGATGAAGCATTCACCGTATGAGATTATAGAAACGGGACTGCCGGTTACCCATCACAATGGGGGAGGAACAACCCACAAATCTGATTCATACAAGGGCAAGGTAAATGAATGCACATTTAAACTTTATGAACAATTTTACATTACAAAATGGGGAGGAACTTGGTATGCGGAAAAGTATCCAACTCCTTTTAACCGATAATCTACAGCTTATTAAAAATTATTTTATGCCCCTTAACATGAAGCTTGACACCGGTTATGTGAATAGCTCTGACATGAGGTATTTGCTTGGCATCGGTTATGTCAATCGCTCCGATCTGCTCGTCAAGGCGGTAACTTCCGTCTCAGATTTATGGAAAAACGTGGTCGTTATCGACAACTCTCCCTCAGGAAGCTTACAGACGGAAGCGTTATTGCCTGAGGCTGTATCCGTGTACACGCCTCCCGTTCCGCTAACACTGCCTCAGACGATGAATTTGCTGCACCGAATGGCGGCCGAGCGCAACTGTGATGCCGTACTGTTCATGCATAATGATGCGGAAGCGGGAGCCGGGACACCGAACCAGCTACTGAAAAGGCTCAATAATCTCCAAAGTACGGGTACGAGATGGGGAGCCGTAACTGCTGTCGACAATGCCTTATCCGCGTATAACATGGCTGCAGTTCGAGCGGTAGGACCTTGGGATACGGTCTTTCCTCATTATCTTGCCGATCACGATTATCTCCGAAGATTGAAATTGAGCGGTTACGAAGTCATCCAATCCGATCTTCCCGTTCATCATCATAATAACGGCGGAAATACAATTAAATCGAACGTCCATTTAAAAGAAATGAACGATTTGAATTTGCCGCTTTACGAAACTTATTACAACGACAAATGGGGTGGAAAAGTCGGCGCAGAGCAATATTCGTTGCTATTCAATCAATTTCCGCTGAATCCGGTCCCCGATTATTTGGCATTTGTCGATCCTGAGAACAAGGAGTTAATGATCAATGGATCCATCCATTCATGATTTGGCAGACAAGATGAAAGTCGTGATTTTGGCCGGGGGACTAGGAACACGCATTATGGAGGAATCCGCCGTCAAACCGAAGCCAATGATCGAAATCGGGGGGATGCCTATTTTATGGCACATCATGAAGAGCTTTTCCACTTTCGGATTCAAACATTTCATCATTTGCCTGGGGTATAAAGGTCATGTGATTAAAGATTATTTCGCCCGCTATTATTTGCACCATTCCGATGTTACGTTTAACTATAATGGCCGGAACGACTATATCGCTCATCATTCTGCAGTTGAGCCGTGGACAGTGACGTTAGTTGATACCGGGCAGCACTCCATGACCGGAGGACGAGTGAAACGCGTCGCTGATTATGTCGGAAATGATCCGTTTATCCTCACTTATGGAGACGCCGTATCCGATATCGATTTAAATCTTTTGCTTACCTTTCATTTATCCCATGGGAGGCTTGCGACCGTATCGGCGGTTCAGCCTAGCGGCAGATTCGGAGCGCTGAGCCTGGACAGCAATAAGAAAGTCGTTTCGTTTAAAGAGAAGCCTAAAGGAGACGGACAATGGAGTAGCGCGGGATTTTTCGTGATGCATCCGGACGTTATGGATTATATCAAAGGTGATCAAACGATTTTGGAGAAAGAACCGCTGGAGAATTTGGCCAAGGACGGCCAATTAATGGCTTATAAGCATACTGGATTTTGGCATCCGATGGATACGATGAAGGACAAGAACGAGCTTGAGCATCTATGGAATACGCACCAGGCTCCGTGGAAACGGTGGTGACGGGAATGATAGACCCCTCTTTCTGGAAAGGCAAGTCGGTCTTCATCACCGGTAATACAGGTTTCAAAGGCTCATGGATCAGCATGTGGCTGCATTCGCTGGGAGCCAATGTGACAGGCTATTCGCTTCAACCCCATACGAACCCCAGCTTGTTTGAGCTTTGCCGTTTATACCAATTGGTGCCCACCCATTATGCCGATATCCGCGACAAAAAAACGTTGACTGAGGCGTTACGGAAAGCCGATCCCGATATCGTCATTCATATGGCCGCACAACCGATTGTTAGAGAATCATATCAGCATCCGCTCGATACGTATGAAATCAATGTCATGGGAACTGTTAATTTGCTTGAAGCTGTCCGCGAGATGGCAGCCAGTAACGGACGAATTCAAGTGTTCCTTAATGTCACTAGCGATAAATGCTATGAAAATAACGAATGGCCATGGGGTTATCGGGAGAACGACCGGCTTGGAGGGCATGATCCGTATTCCAACTCCAAAGCTTGTTCGGAACTCGTGACTTCGGCTTATCGAAATTCTTTTTTCCACTCGGGCTCAGACCTCAAAGTAGCGGTAGCTACCGCCAGAGCAGGGAACGTCATCGGCGGAGGCGACTGGTCCAAGGATCGGTTAGTGCCTGATTGCATCAACGCTCTGCACCATAATCGGAGCATTGTTATCCGCAACCCCCATGCTCTGCGCCCGTGGCAGCATGTGCTCGAGCCAGTGTCCGGATATATCCTCCTGGCGCAGCAATTGTACCTGCATGGATCGGCCTATGCCCAAGCTTGGAACTTCGGCCCCTATGAACAAGATGTAAAGTCGGTACAGTGGATCGTCAATAGTTTATGCCGCAAATGGGGACAGTCCGCCTCTTTCGACATTCAGCCTGGGGACCATCCGCACGAGGCTCAATTGTTAAAGCTCGATTGCTCCAAAGCTATAGCTGAGCTGGGCTGGAAGCCGAAATGGCATTTGGATACGGCGCTCGATAAAGTGGTGGAATGGGCGCGAGCCTATGAAGAACAAAGAGATCTTCTGACGTTTACATTGTCGCAGATCGACGAATACATTCATACCAGCTAGAGGAGGAATGCAGGAAATGATTGAGGGTGTAAAAGTGACCCCATTAAAACAAATTGTTGATGAACGCGGTAAAATCATGCAAATGCTGCGTGCGGATGACCCCGTTTTCGTTAATTTCGGTGAAATTTATTTCTCATTCATCCATCCCGGCGTCATCAAAGGGTGGCATCTGCACCGCAAAATGATCCTTAATTATGCGGTACCTCATGGCCACATTAAATTTGTTCTGTACGATGCCAGGGTAGACAGTCCCACCTACAAAATGATTCAAGAACTATATTTAGGTCCCGACAATCATTGCTTGGTGACGGTCCCCCCCTATGTATGGAACGGATTTAAAGGTATCGGAACAGAGACGGCTATTGTCGCCAATTGTGCCTCAATTCCACATGATGCAGGGGAAATTGTGAGAATGGATCCTTTTGACCCGGCCATTCCTTATGATTGGAGCTTGAAGCATAGATGAGTAAGACGGTACTCATTACTGGAGGACTGGGATATGTCGGAGGGCGCATAGCACAATATATGGAACAAACGACCGAATATACGGTTAAAATCGGAACTCGGCGGAAAGACATCTCCCCTCCTTCTTGGCTAAAGCGGGGTACAATCGAACCGATGAACCTTCTGTCGGAAGACGATTTGGACCGAGCCTGTGAGTCGGTGGACATTATCATCCATATGGCAGCCGTCAATGAAATTGAATCACTGGCAAACCCGGAGCAAGCGGTAGCGATCAACACTTTGGGCACGATGAAATTGCTTCAGGCCGCGGAACGGGCTAAGGTGAACAAATTCGTATATTTCTCAACTGCCCATATTTATGGCCCTTTAACCGGAACGATCACCGAGGACACTGTTCCTCAGCCCGTTCATCCTTATGCCATTACCCACTTGGCTGCTGAACACTTTATTCTTGCGGAACACGCCAAAGGAAAGCTGGAAGGACTCATTATCCGGCTATCCAACGGATTTGGAGTTCCGGCGTTGGATCATGTCGATCGTTGGACGTTAATTGCTAACGACTTGTGCCGGCAAGCCGCAACGGCAAAGAAGCTGGAGCTGCGCTCTTCCGGTCTGCAGTACAGAGATTTCGTCACTTTAACCGATGTTAGCCGAGCCGTCGTTCATCTTCTGGAGCAAATCGATCCCACTTATCCTGACCGGATATTCAATGTTGGCGGAGAATGTTCGATACAAATTATCGATTTAGTGAACACGATCATAGAGAGATGTTCCGCCGTCCTTGAATATACGCCTTCTTTATATTTACCTGAGCCAACCAAACCAGAGCAGCTGCCGCCGCCCCTGGACTATCGAATCGACCGTTTGAAGAAAACCGGATTCACCTTATACAAGCCGCTCCATGACGAAATTGATGCCACTCTTCGTTATTGCCAGACAATTTTTCAAACCTGATGAGAGCAACAAAATAGGGCTGTCAACAAGTATAGTTCGTTTACTGTACGTCCATTTCTGTGGATACAACAAGATAAGAGGACTTAGGCGGATAGAAGATGATTCCTTTCTTTATCGAGGCTACTGAAGAACTGTGTTTAAAGACGACCATTTATCCATATTTTGGATGAAAGGTCGTCTTTTTGCTATTCCAAAAGGACCGTAGTCCAGATCTCTTACTTTATCAGTTTCAATATTCTCTTTAGGTTTACAGTGAAAATCGCCATTGCGCCTTGTAACTCCATGCCAACAAGACCCGAGGAGGACGCTACGTCATACCCTTGCCTGTGTTTGAGTTCACTGTTCTTCGCCTCAATTTTGTAGAGAATCCGCAACTGCTCAAGGTCATCTGCGACCGTTTCTTTGAGCAGATTGAGCGGTTCTTTTATCTTGGGAAGCTCGCAGACACCTCCTTCTGCTTCAAGAACATCAATAAGTTTCTGGCAGTAGGCAATTTCGTCTTCAAGCACATCGCTGGTATTTTTCACCGGAAACTTGGCTTTTAGTAGTTTGTCGACCGTGTAGACGGCTTTTCTCAGTTTTCGGGAACAGTCCTGCAAAATTTCTCGAGGGGCCTTCTGGTTGTAGCGAGCTTTCGTGTGCGTCGCATCGACAATAATCGCCTTGCTTTCGACGAGGTCAGCATCAGATAACTCAAAAATTGCCTTGAGCAGCAAGTACTTGAACATCCGAATCGGATCGATCGTATTTCTGCCGTTGTCCAGACAGTAGTTCTCTTTTAGTTCTTCATACACAAAGGAAAAGTCAACAAGCTCATTGATTTGCCGCAGCATATTAGAAAAAAGGTACAGCCATCTCACTTTTCTTGAGTGACTGTACCTTTCAAACTTCAAAAGGACTTTTTCAGTGGCCTCTGCGCTACGCGGTTTTTTCATATTATGGTTGTGAGTCCTTGTTCTTTGGGTTAGACAAGAATCTGCATCCTTACCCGATTACGGACAAGAACTTGCATTGATTTCCGAATTGATCTCGAGAGCACATCGGGCAGCGTGGGGATAAGTTGAATATCTGGGGCATTAGCTCAACTTGGAGAGTGCTTTGCATGGCATGCAAGAGGGTTATCCCCCTTGGCTCCATATAGCACACAAGACGTCCACTGACATAGTGGCGTTTTTTGCTATTTGGAGCCGAGAAGGGAGCTGGAGACAAGCGAGCTTTATGTAAAAAAATCTTGACACAATGTATCCTTAACAGTACATTATGTATAGAAATATTTACTTGCTAATTAATAGAAGATAAGCGGAGGAGATGTTTGTTGTCCTATCAAGAGAAGAAGAATATTGTATCGCTAATCAGCACGATTGTTGTATTTGGAGCTTATTGTTGGAATGTCTATTTACGGTACAATGATACGAACATGGAAGGGGCAGAGCTTTTCCGTTTCTGGGGTGCCGCGATCTTAATTCTCGTCCCGGTATCGATGGTGGCGAGAATGATCATCGAGATCATATTCATTATCATCAACTGGCTCTCGACGAAAGAAGCAGCACCTTCCTTCGCTGACGAGCTCGACAAGATCATCGAATTGAAGGCCATTAGAATTTCCTATTTTGTGTTCATTCTCGGGTTTCTGCTTGCAATGGGTTCCTTAGTTCTTCAAATGAAGCTATCCTCAATGTTCATCATCATGTTTCTTTCAGGATTCACGGCCGATGTAGCCGGCATCATCTGGCGACTCTATCTCTATCGGAAAGGTGTTTAAAATGGTCAAATGTCACATCAGCAACAACATTCGTAGTCTGAGGTTCAACAAGAACGAGATGACCCAGCAACAACTGGCCGATCTAGTAGGTGTGACAAGGCAAACAATAGTTGCGATTGAAAAAGGCAAATACTCGCCTTCGTTAGAGTTGGCTTTCCGCATTGCGCGCGTATTCAATCTTCATGTCGAGGAGGTCTTCACTTACGAGGAAGAACATGATTAATTGCGAAGAGCGGATTAATTGTGGGAGTACTGTTTATGATCACGGTTCGGCAAATACCTAGATCAAGGAGAGCACAATGAAGATAACAGCCTCGAATCTCATCCGTTGGGCAGGTTTATCAGCTGTGGTGGCAGGGATCCTTTTCGTGGTCATTCAGATGATCCATCCACCTGAAATTCTTTCGTCGGTCACCACCGGCGCATGGGCAATCGTCCACTACTTGACCATCGCCATGTCCCTCTTCGGCCTGCTTGGCATTGCGGGGATCTACGCAAGGCAAGTGAAAGAGGCCGGTTGGCTTGGTCTGGCCGGCTTTCTCCTGTATAGCCTCTGGCTGGTGCTCGTGACGGCCTTTACCTTCGCCGAAGCCTTTATCTTGCCGCTGTTGGCGACCGACGCACCGAAGTTTGTAGAGGGCTTCTTGGGGCTCTCCAGTGGGTCCGCCGGCGAGATGAGCCTCGGAGCCCTCACAGCAGCACCGCCGGTATCAGGGGTACTGTATATGCTCGGCGGTCTGCTGGTTGGCATCGCTACGTTCCGCGCCGGTATCCTGCCGCGCTGGGCGGCCGGCGTGCTTGCCTTCGGGGCCGTATCGGCCCTCGCGGCTTCGCTGCTCCCGCACGGACTCGGGCGGATAGCGGCGGTGCCGGTGGGGTTAGGTCTGGCTTGGCTGGGATATGCGCTCTGGTCTGAACGGCGAGAGTAAGCCCGGAACCCTTCCCTGGCAGTGGAAGCCCCCAGCTCCGCCAAACCGGAGCCGAATAAGTTCGCTGGAAACTGCATGGAGTGGACAGCGGCCATACGGCCGCTTGTCTCAGTTGTGTACTCGATAGTCACCCTATTAATCACCACCGATGGTGATGACGCCTCACCACGTGGCCCGGTATCTTCGGAACGCGCTATGAAACGCACACTGCACAGCGTAAATCTGTCCAAGGAGCTGAAAATAAAAGCGAATGTCTAAAAATGAAGGTCGAGCCCCCGATGTGCCTCAGCTCAATGAGTTAGGGAAACCTACGTCACAGAAAACCAAAGCGCCGGCAAAAGCAGTTTCGGCAGGGTGGCTCGTGCCCGCCGCACTGCTCGTGCTGAGCGCCGTTCCGCTCGCCGCCGGCGCCTTCCGCCTAACCGAGCTGGCCGGCGGAGCGGAAATCTCGCCGGCCAACGCACGATTCTTTGCGTCGCCCCTGCCGGTTGTGCTGCATATCTTGAGCGCCAGCGTGTATGCCATCCTGGGCGCGTTCCAGTTCGTAACCAATTTCCGGCGGCGCAGGCCCGGCTGGCACCGCGCGACCGGGCGGCTACTGGTTCCATTCGGACTGCTGGTTGGGCTTTCAGGGCTGTGGATGACCCTGTTCTATCCCCGCCCGGATGGCACCGGTGAGCTGCTTTATGCATTGCGGCTCCTGTTTGGGTCGGCCATGGTCGTGTCCATCCTCCTCGGCTTTACCGCGATCCGGCGAGGGGACGTGATCCGGCACCGTGCATGGATGATGCGCGGCTACGCGATCGGGCTTGGCGCGGGCACGCAGGTGCTGACCCAGTTGGGCGGGGCATTGATCGTTGGCCCGCCGAGTGAGCTCAGCGGAGCGCTACTGATGGGCGCGGGCTGGGTGATCAACCTCGCCGTGGCCGAATGGGCCATCCGTATGAATTAATTTGTAGACGACGGTCTAAAACTAATTTTTCAAAAGCTGACGTTTTTCCAACTCAAAAATCGCGTAAAATCAACATCTCCGGTCTAATACTTTATTTTCCTTAAACAGCATGACGCGGATTATAGAGTGTTTCAAGGCGCTCTTGAGTTCTTGTCAACCGACATCCGGCGCAGCCCCCTTCAACTCTCGCTCGATTGCAACGAGCTGATTGCAGAACAGGAGCCCTGCAGGGCTGCTGATTCAGTTGAAGCAGGCAGCAACTTCCTCTCCTAAATAGAATTAGCTCATCTTTCAACACTACAGGGTAACATTTCCAGTAGATATCAGTTGTCTCGAATATGTGTTCATAAAAAAAGAACCGGCTCGAGTTCCCGGTTCTTCATTTCCCTATTTCGATGCAATCAAATCAGGTCGATAATTCCGGTACCATTGCGCAGTGTCGTGAAGCGTCTCCGTGAGCGGTCTGAAGCGGATTCGGAGCTCTTTCATCGCCTTGGCCGAGCTGGTCTTATTCTTCTGTGTTAAGACGCGAACGGCATCGATCGTCAAGTTGGCTTCGCGCTTGGTGACCGCCGCAATCCGTTCCGTCATCCATGCGATGAAGTAAATCATTGCCGTCGGCACCCGGCGCGACGGAGCTTTAATGCCGGTCACTGTTTCAAGCTCACGGCAGAGCTCCGTTAAGCTCGTATAATGCCCGCTCACAATGTAACGTTCCCCTCCCTTTACATGGGATGCGGCTATAATCATAGCGGTCGCGACGTCGCGGGCGTCGACAACGTCAAAGCCGGAATCGAACACACCGGAAATACGGCCGTTCACAAAGTCGAGCACGAATCTTCCGCCGCTTGTCGGCGCCGCATCGCCAGGGCCGAACATCCAGCCCGGCATGACCGTTACGACCGGGATGTCATGGGTCTTCATAAACGCCGCAATTGCCCGGTCCCCCAGTACTTTGCTTCGTCCGTACAGATGAACGGTTTTCTCCGGCTGAGCCACATCACTCTCATTGCCCGGCTTGCCGTCCGGCCGTTTGCTTATCGTATTGTTGCTGCTCGTGTGAATAATTTTCCCTACTCCTTGCTGCTCGGCCAGCTCGAACAACCGGACCGTATTCGTAATGTTGAGCTTTTCCAGCATCGGCCAATGATCCCCGCTCCCTAATGCTTCGCGGAAGTAAGCCGCGGTATGGAACAGGACGTCGCAGCCGGCCATCTCCGGAGCGAATGCTTCCACGTCGTTCATATCTCCGACAACGATCCGCGGGCCGGTCTCACCAAACATCCGCTTCGCTTTTTCGGCGTTTCTTGCCAGTGCAATGACCTCATATCCCTGCTGAATGAGCAATCGAACCAAATTGTTCCCAAGCAACCCCGTGCTTCCCGTCACAAACGCCCGCATGTCAATAACCTCCCAGAATGAATTTTTTTATTTATTAGTCAATAAATGAACGGCCAAAAAAAGAGTTGATTCCAGTAGAGTAGATTCCAGTAGAGTCGAATTCGAGCAGATGCTTTGCGTTAAGATTTCAAATATATTTATTGATAAATAAATAATAAAGGGCGGCCACCTTTTCGTCAAGCATATCAAGCAGAAACGGCTGACGCCGTCTTAATGGGCGACCATGCGTTTCGCGGTGAAATATAAGAAAGTATAAGCGTGAAACTTTCTTATTATTTTGAGAAAACCTCTATCGAGGCCTCTCAGGGATGAGCGACCGTGTTTAAGCGAAAAAAACCATGGAGCGGATGTCCATGGTTTTTTTAGAGGCAAGCGCCGTTATATCGGAAAAATGACTACTATATCCTGAAGGGCTCGTCCAAAATTTGAATTACATCGCGGGCAACCAATTCGGAAACCCTTACCTGCGACTCATTGGTCAACCCCGCGATATGAGGAGTGACGATGCAATTGTCCAAAGCGAAAAGCGGGTAACCGGGCTCCGGAGGCTCTCGTTCCAACACGTCCAGAACGGCACCTGCAATGGAACGGCGCGACAACGCCGCGAATAAATCCGTTTCGTTCACGACTCCGCCGCGCGACGTGTTGATCAGATAAGCTTGCGATTTCATGGACGCGATGGCATTGCCGTCGATCAGGTTTTTCGTTTGCGCCGTCAACGGGACGTGGATGCTGACAAAATCGGCATCGCCGAGCAGCCGCTGCACGGAAACCGGCTCGACTCCCGTTTCCATGACCGGGTAATCGTACGGAGAGACGAGGGGATCGCACCCGATCACTTTCATGCCGAACGCTTTGGCGCGTCCAGCCAGCCGGTGGCCAATTTCGCCGACGCCGATCAGACCGACAGTTTTTCCGTATAATTCAAACCCCGTAAATTGCTTGCGCGCCCACCCTCCTCTGCGTACATCGGCATGGGCAGGCAGCAGCGGCCTTGCTATCGTAAGCATGGCCCCCATGACATATTCGGCAACAGAGGCGGCATTGGCGTTCTTCGCATAGACGACCTTCACCCCGCTCGCTTCCGCCGCCTTCAAATCGATATTGTCCAGCCCGACGCCCAGCCTGCCGATCACTTTCAAACGGGGCGCGCCGTTTATCACCGCGGCATCCACTTTCGTCTGGTTGCGAACAATAAACGCATCGGCCTCATCAAGTTCGCGCCGAAGCCGCTGCGGATCCCGGTAAAGCTCGGGTTCATAAAGGACTGACCATCCCTTGTCCCGCAGCAGCCGGATGCCGGACTCTTCATTCCATTCGCTGATCACAATTTTCATTTGCGTTTCCTTTCCGAAGTTCGCGCATATACCGGCGCGAGCTGCATCGCTGCATGGCTGCATCGCAGCATGGCTTCTGTCAGGCCGCATCCGTTTGTTGATTCGATTTTTTCGCTGGCCTATTCGAACGGAATACCCAGCTCGCTTCCGAGCTGCAGCAGCTCGGCTTCCGTTTGCTCCGTCAGCTTGAGCGGCTGCGATTTGCGCCGGGCGTACTCATTCTGCCTGCGCTCGCCTGGATAATAAATCCGGTCCGCATCCGCATTTCGCGGAGAGCCGGTCACTTCGCCGATCATCCGGTCCGTCTCCTGCAAATACGTTTCCATATCCATCCATTTGGAAATATCGAGCAGGATGAAGCTGTGGCCAACGTTGGCCTCACCGTCCGAATCGTTATAGATACTGCCCACGTGCGGGCCGAAGGCCGCTCCGCTTAATATGCCGGTTAGCATTTCGATCGACATGGCAAGCGCGTAGCCTTTGGCGCCTCCGATCGGAAGCATCGTCCCCCGCAGCGCTTTGGCCGGATCGGTCGTTTCATAACCGTCTTCATCAATCGCCCAACCGGGCGGAATGCTGCGGTCAGACGCTTTCGCCAGAATCACTTTTCCGCGTGCCGCCACACTGGAGGACAGATCGGCGATGATCGGCGCTCCATGTCCGGTCGGAAACCCAAAGGCAATCGGATTGGTGCCGAAAAACGGCGATTTCCCGCCCCACGGGGCAATCGCCGGAGGCGAATTCGTCATCGCGATCATCGCCAGATTGGCCTCGCAAGCGATCCGGCAGTAATACGACGCCGCCCCGAAGTGATTGCTGCCGCGCACGAACGCGGCGGCGATTCCCGCTTCCCGGGCGAGCGGTATCGTCTCTTCCACTGCTCTTGCCGAAACGACCTGCCCAAGCCCGTTATCCCCGTCCACCTTCAGGACAGAGCCGGTCCTGACGATGCGGATGTCGGGGTTGGCGCGGATCCGGCCTTCGCGCAGCCGCTTGGCGTAAATCGGAAGCCGGCTGATCCCGTGGCTTTCAACCCCTTCCAAATCGGCCTGCAGCAGAGCGTGCGCCGTCAGCCGCGCATCCGCCTCCGGCACACCTAAAAGCACAAGGACGCGCCCGGCGAAAGCTTGCAGCCGCTCCGGCGTATATAAAGCCGGTTCCTTTTTCATTGCTCATCCCCTCCTTATCATGGTAACCTTTTCCATGAAATTGCGTCTAATTTTGTACATGATCATTTTTGAGGAGGAGTCATATCTATGTTGTCTAAACAGCGTCATTCCATTGTACTGCTTATCACAGTATTAACAGGCGTTCTCCTAATGACCGGCGTACATTCGGCGTGGGCCATATCTCCTGCCGCTTCGTTCATTGGAGCCAATTATGAAGAAACGTACGGACAAGGCAAGACAATCATGCCGGTTTGGCGGAAACCAGCTGACATTCCTGCCGGGTCGCAGTATGGCACAGACTATGCTGCATCGGATAAAGGCAGCGTGTTTGTCCTGCAGAAGGGTAAACTTACCGCATTTGAGGCTAAGTCGGGACATGTTCGGTGGACCTTCGGCAGCGGTCTCCAGCTCCCTTTGTACAACAAAGATGGAACCATCTACGTTGCTTCGGCAAATGGCTACCTTTTTGCGGTTGATGCTTCAACTGGCAGGAAGCGCTGGAAAAGCAGCGCACCCTCTCCCGGCTTGTCTTCGATCACGGCAGCAAACGGTCAAGTGCTGATTACGAATGGACATATCCGGGCGTACGATATCTCAACCGGTAAGCTGCAGTGGCAGGACAATAATTATTGGGCGGCGAGCGGTCCGCTGACCCTAACAGAAAATCTGGTGCTGATGGCCAGCGTAGAGTCGGGAGCCTATACCTATGATATTTTGCGAGCCTATGATCGGAAAACCGGAAAAAAGCAATGGGAGCAGGCTAGACATAACACTCCCTTGATAGCGAACGACAAGGCGATTGTTGTAGACCGGACAAGCACGATGCTGGAGCAAACCAAGCTGCCTACACTGGATACGATCGATCCGAAGACCGGAAAGATCATCAAAAGCGTCGTCTATAACCCCGAGAATCTCAATGAAGATACGATGGAGCAAGCATTCGGTGCGAAGTTCGTTTTAAGTGATGGCAAAGTCTTCTTGATTGCCGACACTAAAGTCTATGAATATCCGGAGGAAGCCGATCCGGCCAAGACGAAACCGGCTATCTATTCACTGCAAGGCAGTCTGGATTACCGATATGCCGCCGGCCCCTACAATGGAAAGCTTCTCTTCTCAAACGGCCGGGGTGTTTCCGCGATAAAAACCGTAAATAACACAACCATCAGCTTTGAAGGTATTACCAATCCGACCGCCCGCTTCGACTTATTGAACAAAGGCATGTACCTGTCGCAAACCGACGGCTATGTCGTTGCGATCAATTTGCGCACAGCCAAGGCGGAGGTTCGTCTGCAAACCGGAAGCCGTACGTTTGGAACGCCCCTGCTGGAATCTGGAATGATCATTGTTCAAGCAAAAGGGCAACTGATCGCATTTCGGGAACCGGAAAGCTTAAAGCAATAAGCGCAATGAAAGCGAGAATTTCGCGCTGCACCCCCTGTGCCCTCCCTCGAAAAAGGAGAGCGGAGCGGCTGGTTTGGAGCTGGAGAAGCGTTAGCGGTCGCTTTTGTCACCGGATTCTAACCCTGTAAGGGTTTATCGAATCCTAGAATCCGGGGGCGGTGGCGATCGGAAGCCCAAACCAGCCGCGCAGCGGCTCTCTTTTTCCCCTCACTTTCGGATGCCGTTCTTCTCGGCAATTTCCGTGCTGCGCGCGGTTTCCTCGTTGATCGTTTTCACAAACTGCTCCGAATTTTGATACGCGGGGTTCAAATGAATTTTGCGCAGCTGCTCGATAAACACCGGGTCCTGCTCCATTTTTTCCAAAGCATCCTGCCACTTGTTAATAACCGCATCCGGAGTGCCCTTCGGAAACGATATTCCCGTCCACCATTTAACGGCCAGATCGGGCAGACCCTGCTCCGCAGTCGTCGGAACATTCGGCAGCAGCGGGCTGCGCTCGGGGGATTGAACGGCCAAAATCCGGATTTTGCCCGCCTCGGCCATCGCATACATTTCGCCGACCGTGTGTACCGCCAGCACGGCATGACCCCCGGCCACCTTCGGTACGGAATCGCTGGCCCCCTTGGACGTGACCATCCGCGTTTTCGTAAAATCCGCCCCGATCGCGTTAAGCCACTCCGCCACGCCGAAGGAAGAGAAGCCGGCCGCACCGACACTCGTCCACGTCAGCTGCTCCGGATGCTGCTTCACCCAGTCGGAAAATTCCTTAAAATCTTTCCAAGGGGCATCCGCTTTAACGGCGTAAGCGAGCGCATCCCCGGCGATCATCGCGCCGAAAATTTGGTCTTCCAGCTTCACCGCCGGATTTTTGCTGCCCGCCGTCAGCATCGTCGTATTGGAATTGTTGACCGCGAGCACCGTATAACCGTCTTTGGGCGCTTCTTTGAGCGCATATTGGGCGCCGATGGCGCCGCCTCCCCCGGGCTTGTTGACGACCGTGATCGTTTGTCCCCATTCCTTGCCCAAGTACTCGGCTACTGCGCGCATGACAAGATCGACTCCGCCTCCGGCCGAGTAGGGTGCGACCAGTTCGATCGGTTTCGTCGGATAGTTGTCCGCCGACTGGCGTGCTCCCGAGCATCCGCTTAGTGCTACGGCTGCGGCAAGCAGCAGGATGCCGGTAATCGTACGCTTTTTCTTTTTCCCAAACATAGTAGACACCTCCATTAATTTGACGGGCTGCATAAATGCCCGAAACTGCCGGTTCAAACGATTTCCAGCTCATGAACGCCTTCCTGGTGCAGTCTCCGCTTCGTCCGCTGCATGAGCACAATGGAAACGGCCAGCAGCAGCGCAGCCGCGACCAGAATCGTCAAGCTGATCGGGTGGGTAACGAATATCGCCAGGCTGCCTCCGGAAATTTGCACGGATTGGATAAACGAAGTCTCCAGCATCGGTCCGAGCACAAGGCACAATATAAACGGAATGACCGGCCAGTGGAATTTGTGAAAAAGATAACCGAGCGCTCCGAAGAAGAGCGTAACTCCCACATCGAACAAGCTGTTGCGCACGGAGTAAGAGCCGATGAAGCTGATCAGCAGGATGAGCGGGCCCATCACTTGAAACGGCACTTTGGTCAGCTTCGCCCATAAACCGACCATCGGCAGGTTCAAGATGAGCAGAAAAAGGTTGCCGATAAACATGCTGGCGATGACGGTCCAGACGAAACCGGCATTTTTTTCAAACAGCAGCGGTCCCGGCTCCATGCCGTAAATCATCAGACCGGCAAGCAGCACGGCAAGCGGCGGCGAAGCCGGAATGCCGAGCGCAAGCAGCGGGATGAACCCCGCCGAACTCGTTGCGTTGTTGGCGGCCTCCGGCGCCGCTACGCCTTCGATCGCTCCTTTTCCGAAGCGGGCGCGGTTTTTGGAAATCTTTTTCTCGACGTCGTAGGACAGAAAAGATGTAACGGTCGGCGAGCATCCCGGCAGCAGCCCCAATACGAAGCCGATCAGGCCGCCGCGCAGCATCGGGCCCGATGTTTGACGCAGCTCCGCCAAGCTCGGATAGCTTCTTCCGATCTTCTCCTGCTTGACCGCCGCCCGCTTCTCTTCGATTCCTTTGAATACTTCGGTGAGCGCAAACAGCCCGATCAGCACGCTTGTCATTTCGATGCCGCCGACCCAGGAGTCAATGCCGAAATCAAACCGCGGCACTCCCGACGACGCCCCGAGGCCGACGAACGATACCAAAAATCCGAACGCGCCCATTATGAGCGACTTCACGAGCGAGTAACCGGTCATATTGACGGTCACCGCAAGCGCCAAGATCATTAAAGCGAAATACTCCGGCGGGCCGAATTTCAATGCCTGGTCCGCGAGCAGCGGCGCGAAAAACACGAGGCCGACGAGGCCGATCAAGCCGGCGGTAAAAGAAGCGATGGCCGCGACTCCCAAAGCGGCTCCCGCTTTTCCCTGCTTGGCGAGCGGATATCCGTCCAGACAGGTCGGCACGGACGACGTTTCGCCGGGAATATTGAGCAAAATCGCCGTCGTTGAACCGCCGTACATCGCCCCGTAATAAATGCCGGCCATCATAATAATGCCTTGATCGGGCGCGATGACGGCTGTCATCGGGAGCAGAATCGCAATCGCGGACGTCGGGCCTAGTCCCGGCAGCACCCCGACAAATGTCCCGATCGCCGCGCCGAGCGCGGCAATAAGCAGATTAAGCGGGCTTACCGCCTCGCCAAAGCCGGACAGCAGCATGTTCAGCGAATCCATTCCATCCCCCCCATTAAATTCCGTTGTTTAAAAATGCAAAATGGCGCCCGGGAAAGGCGTTTGGAGCCAGTAGACGAAAATAACGTACAGCAGAGCCGCAGTAAGCCCGGCATACAGCAGCGTTTTCGGCCACCGGTAGGCGCCGATCACTTTAAACAAACCGGCTGAAACGAGCAGCGTGCTGACAAAATAACCCGTCACGGGAATGAGATAGCGGTATAGCACGAGCAGGGCGAAAGCGGCGAACAAAACAAACAGCGATTTGCCTTTCGGAAACGGCTCCGGCGCCCTCTCCTCCGGCTTCTTGAGCGTCAGCGCCAGGCCGAGCAGGCACAGAAGAATGCCCACAATGGCGGGGAGCACATGATCGCCGATGAGAACGTCCGTCCGATAGGCGTAGAGCCGTGCTGATTCGGTTAACGTTATCCCCCCGATAATGACCGTCGCGATTCCGCCGATACGGTCGGCGGTAAACTTGTTGCCGTTTCGATTCATGGCATTTCTCCTCCCGAAGCTGTCAAGCCAAGCGCATGTTCCATGCTGCTCAAATGACGCATCATGGCGGCTTTGGCCGCGTCTGAGTCCCGTTGTTTGAGCGCCGCCATGATGCACGCATGCTCCTCCCATGACTGCTCGATCCGTTTGGGCAATTTGGCCGCCTCGGTCCGGACGTCGCTGAGCAGATCCGTCAAATGCTGCATAATCCGGTAGGTGACGGAATTGCCGGATAGCTGCGCAAGCGTTAGATGAAACCGCTGATCCCGGTAAGCGAGCTCCTGCGCGTCGACCGGTCCGTTTAGCACGGCCCCGATCGTGCCGGTCACGAAGTCATCCAGGGCGGCTATTTGCCGGTCGGTTGAGCGCTGGATGACCCATTCGACGCCCTGCGTTTCAAGCAGCTTGCGAATTTCGAACAGATCGGCGAATTGATGGCTCCGCACCAGAAAATTCGAGGCGAGAGAGTCCAAATTTTCGTTATGCTCGCTGACGAATACCCCCAGCCCGTGTTTAATTTCAATAAACCCGAGTGTGGCGAGAATTTTATACGATTCCCGTATCGAGTTCCGGCTCACGTTCAACTGCCGGGCCAGCTCCCTTTCTGCCGGAAGCTTTTCTCCCGCCTTCAGCTTATTGCCCTGTATAAGCCGCTTAAAATGGTCGACCACCTGATTGGACACGCTGCTGCGGTCGAGAGTGAAAAAATCGTGCATCGCGCTTACGATTACCTCCTTGCTCCAATTGCCTGCATATGAGGAAAGACGGCCCTTTTGCGCCGATGAGTCCGGTCAGCGGAGGTCGGAGGTGGTGTGGTCCGACCACCTGATCTAAAAAAAATATGCATGTCGGACGCAGATCAGGACGTTTACAAGCTCTTTTTTCCATGAAAAAAGAGACCTTCTCCTATGATGGTTCACCCATCGGAAAAGGCCTCCTGCGATCAGGTCAGCACTCATTATACATACTATTTCGCTTTGAATAATCAATATTATATCAGTCGTTATTACGGATTTCAATACAATTTTTTGCAGTTGCTGTAAAGGAGTGGGCCAGATCATTGAATGCCTACAGGTCTCTGCAAAACAGCAGGTTTGCTGCCGTCTTTCGCTGCATGCAGCGGAGAATCCCGGTGGATTGGTTCAGTAAGCAACACTTTTGCAAGTGGGTGGGAACTCACCTTCTACTACTTCTCGCTTTACGCGATCCGTAGATACTTGATCTTTTTGGTTTTGCCCAGGTACCTTATATCTCCATGGAGATGTTTGGACAATATCCCTTTGCTGCCGTGAACATCACGATGCTCCGTATAGCCGCAGGTACAGATATACACTCTTGTAGAAGTCTTCTTCCTTCTACCGCAACAAGGACATTGTTGACTCGTGAAACTTTCGTCGATCCGATGGATCTGAGTCCCGTGTTCTTCAAGCTTGTAGGCAAGCAGCTTCAGGATTTGGCCAAACCGCCAGTTGGAAAGTTTTTGATTCACGACTTTTCTTCGCTTCTTCTTCGTGTTGCGCTGTACGCCTTCCACTTGACCGACGACGACTTCCTTCACTTCGTTTTCCGTGCACCACTGTACAAAATTCCGTGTCGTTTTGTGGATCGCGTCGCTTAATTGACGGTAGCTTTTGCTCAATATGTATTTCATCGCCCGGTTGTATTTTTTCCATTGACGGCTGCCTTTTTTGCACTTGCTCTGCCCGTCCTGCTCGACAAGGAGGGAGAAGCTGCGCAGAAATATGAGATTCGCCCGATTCCGTCCACTTTCTTTATCAATAAAGATGGAATCATTGTGGACGGCGTATTGGGGGCGCTTGACCAGACTTTGCTGGAAGGCAAAATCGGGAACTTATCAATAGCTAAGATGGCTGACCGGACACTCCATTAGCAGCAATCGGGTGCCGGTTAACTCGGTTCTGCCGATACCGTACGTGATCCGCGCGGATTTGCCGTAAAATTCTGCACAGAAGAAGGAAATTATGACTTAGTTGGCAACAATACCCCTGTTTTCTTCATTCGTGATGCGATTAAATTCCCCGATTTTATCAATTAACCGCAGAAGACTCCCTCCTCTACAGGTGGTGAGATGAATGCGGTTTTTTTGACTTTCTGTGTTTTTTTGTAAGAACATACGTTTCGTTTTGTGGTAAAATATTGGTGAAGGAGGTGAAACAAAGTGAAATTGGTCTACAAGTGGTCGCCAAGCCTCACTGCGGAGCAACTTTCTATTTTGGAAGATTTGGCTTTTCATACGACCAAGCTCTACAATATCGCCAATCACCGGTGCCGGGAAGAAGGGTTCCTTCCCTACGTGAAACTGGAGAAAGAACTAAAGTCGAATTGGCACCACGATTATCTCCACTCGCATACCTACCAGCAATGTCTGAAAATGGTGGAGCAAAACTGGAAGAGCTTCTTTGCTTCCAGCAAAGATTTCAAGAAGAACCCGCATAAATATAAAGGCACCCCCCAGCCTCCCAAGTACAAGCACGTCAACAATCGCAAGAATGAAATCATTTTCACCAAGTTTGCGATTCGCTTACAGGAGAATGTGCTCAAGCTATCGTTATCGAAGAAGATGCAGGAACGTCATCAGGTTGACAGTTTTCATGTTGTCCTTGATCCGGACAACATGCCGTTTGACGTCACCACCCTTCAGCAGATTCGATTCCAATGGCGGCAAAGCCTCCGTACATGGGAGATGGTGATGATCTACAAACAGAAAGAACGGGTACTTCCGAAGACCTTTACCAACACCATGTCCATTGATTTGGGCGTCGATAATTTGGCTGCGCTCACGTTCCTGGAAGGCGAGGACAGTTACCTCATCAACGGAAAGCCCTTGAAGAGCAAAAACAGCTACTACAACAAAGAAATCGCGCGTCTGACCTCCATCGTCATGAAGCAAACCGGAACGAGCGAGGACTTCATCCGCACCCGACGCATTCGTTCTCTGCAGGGGAAACGAAACCGGTATGTCCATAACTTTCTGCATCAAGCCAGCCGGCAGATCGTAGATCTGGCTGTGGAGCATCAATGCCGCACGATCGTCATCGGCAAGATGAAAGGCATCAAGCAAGAACATCCATGCAAAATGTTTGTCCAAATCCCTCATGCCCGCTTCGTTGATTTGATCACCTATAAGGCAAAGCTCGCTGGGATTAAGGTAACCAGTCAGAATGAAGCCTACACGAGCGGTTGTTCGGCTTTGGACGAAGAAAACATTTCGCAGAAATCGTATGCGCCGGAGCGCCGGATTCATCGCGGGCTATTCGTATCGAATATGGGACTTGTAATCAATGCGGATGTAAATGGAAGTCTGAATATATTGCGGAAATACATGAAGCAAAAAGGTAGTCCTGATCTGATTCGTTCAGCAAGGGATAATGGGTGCTTGAAGCATCCGAAGCGTATCCTTGTCGGCTAAGACTTGGAACGTTTGAATCCCCCACCCCTAAGGGGGCTGCCCGTAGGTGGCGGGAGACTTCAATCATACGCAAAAACGCCATCCGCAAACACACTTGAAAAACCCGAATGCGGTCTGGGATTTCTGGTCTTTATCTCCTGAATCATTGCATCAAGTGACCATTTTAATGTCCGATCGCGGAATTCCGGCAACACTCCGACATATGCATGGTTTTGGCAGCCACACCTTTAAATGGGTGAATGCCGAAGGTCAAAGCGTATGGGTGAAATATCATTTCAAAACGGAACAAGGTATAAAAAACCTTGATGTCGACCTCGCCTCCAAGCTTGCCGGTGAAAATCCGGATTATCATCTCGAGGATTTATTCAACGCCATTGAGAATGGCGACTTCCCGGAATGGAAATTGTATGTTCAAATCATGCCGTTAGAAGATGCAAGCACCTATCGTTTTGATCCATTCGATGTAACGAAGGTATGGTCTCAGAAGGACTACCCGTTAATCGAAGTGGGCCGCATGGTATTGGACAGAAATCCGGAAAACTATTTTGCCGAAGTTGAACAGGCAACATTTTCTCCGGGATCGTTTGTGCCGGGTATCGAAGCTTCACCGGATAAAATGCTGCAAGGCCGTCTCTTCGCATACTCCGACGCTCACCGTTACCGCGTTGGCGCTAATCATAATGCGCTGCCGATCAACCGTCCGGTAGCAGAAGTGAATAATTATCAGCGCGACGGGCAAATGCGATTTGACAACAACGGCGGGGCTTCGGTTTACTATGAACCGAACAGCTACGGCGGATCAACCGAATCTCCTCAAAACAAGCCGGCTCCTTTCGTGGTATCCGGTCTGGCCGACAGCGTTGCCTATGACCATGACGATCATTATACGCAAGCCGGTGACTTATACCGTTTGTTGAGTGAAGAGGA
Organism: Paenibacillus beijingensis; assembly: GCF_000961095.1. Lineage (NCBI taxonomy): Bacteria > Bacillati > Bacillota > Bacilli > Caryophanales > Paenibacillaceae > Paenibacillus > Paenibacillus beijingensis. Next base: position 1,290,404 of record NZ_CP011058.1, read on the forward strand.
ACGGACACGTCTGATCCAAAACATTGTCGGTGCCATGAAACCTGTTGAACGAGACGAAATTAAACTCCGTCAAATCGAACACTTCTATAAAGCCGATCCGGAATATGGACAACGTGTCGCCGAGGGGCTTGGCCTTCCCGTACCGCAAGGCGTTTAATCACTCGAATAGACCGAGGCTGATGCGGCAGGTTGTTAACGTTTAATTCGTTGATATGGAAAAAAATGCGCTAGTGGAGAAAATGATATCTTTCTTCACTAGCGCATTTACTATAAGCAATCCGGGCCCTTACATCTCCTCGGTCTGCTCCGGCAAGTACCGGATTAACGATTCTTTGCCGAGCTCGGCGTACTCGCCTTCATGAGCTATAACAGACGCTTCCTCGATCCAGCCGAACGCCCAATGCGTACGATCGACGTCGGGAAAATGCTGCACGACCTCTGTTTTGCCATCGGCAAGCGGACCTCTGGACAGCCCGATATCGATCAGCTTGGCCGCCTCGTCGCGCCGCAGAAATTGGTCCGGTTCGAACGCGATGGCTGTGAGACCGTCCACCATTCCGAGCGTTTTGGCGGTGCCGACCAAATCCTGCGCCCAGTGGCCGTCTACGTCGCCGAAGGAAGGCAGCGGAACGGGATGAATTCCGCGCAGCCGCAAAATGAGCGCGGTCATTTCCGCCCGCGTAATCGGCTCGTCCGGCCGGAATTTGCCGCCGCTTCCTTGCATGTACCCTTCCTGCGTCACTTTGACGATATAATCGCGAGCCCAGTGGCTTTCGTATACATCGGCGTATTGGACGGGCGGGTCCGGCTTTATTTCGAGGTTTTTGATGCGGGCGATAACCGCCGCCGCTTCCGCCCGGCTCAGATTGAATTCGGGATGGAACTTGCCGTCCGGATAGCCTTTAAAGAACGGCTGGTCCGTCTGCGGACCCGCTTCCAGCCGGACGGCGGGAATCGTCACCGACACCCCCGAATCCGATTGGGCTGTGCCGCTTATGGCAATCGAAGTACCCGCCTGCACGTCTGCTCCGACCTTCAGGTTGAAATCGAAAGCGGCGGTGCCGTTCGCCGGTATATCGTTCACGCTCCACTGCAGCGTTCTCAGTTCGGCAAGCCACTTGGCTTCGCCCGCCGAGCTTACTTCCAGTTCCAAAGGGACAAAAAGGTTAATGCTTGCTTTCGATACCGCTTCGCCGACGCCATTATGTACGAGCAAATGAAACGACGCCTCCCCGCCCGGAGCCACCTTATCCTGGTCGGCGATCAGCTGTACATCGAGCGCGGTTTGCGTTTGCGTTTCGGCAAACGTCGTGAAAGGGCAGGCGAAGGCAACGAGCAGCAGCAGCCCAAGCAAGCGCACCGATATTTGCCCCGGCCTCCTGTTTGTTTTCGTTCTCATCTGTTGACCTCCTTTTTGAACCAGACTTGTTTTGCTACTGTATACTTTTCGCATTGCAAGCCCGGTTTTGGACTCTTATCTGCATCCCAATCAATAATAAACCCACCCGGTGCTGGTTAAAGCAGCCGGATGGGCATTGACTTTCCTTGATTCTATTGGCGAATCCATATCCTCTTTATCCCTTCACAGCGCCGGCCGTAATGCCCTGAATAATATAACGCTGCATCGACAGGAAGAACAGAATGATCGGGATGATCGCCATCGTCAGCGCCGCCATCGCCAAATGCCATTCATTCGTATACTGCCCGAAATAAACGGATGCGGCGAGCGGAATCGTCTGATTTTCCTTGGCGTTCAGCGTAATAAGCGGCAGCAGAAAATCGTTCCAGATCCAAAGCGCCTGCAGAATGGCGATCGTCGTCGTAATCGGCTTCAGAAGCGGCAGCAGTATGCGGAAGTAAACCCCAGCAGTGCCGCTGCCGTCGATATGGGCCGCCTCCTCCAGCTCCCGCGGAATCGACTTGATGAAGCCGTGATACAGGAAGAGGGCAAGCGGGATGCCAAAGCCCCAGTACATGATGATGAGGCCGTACAGCGTATCGATCAGCCCCATATCTTTGGCCACTTTGACGAGCGGAACCATCATCGTCTGGAACGGGATGACGAGCGAAGACAGAATGGCAAGGAAGATGATCTGGCTGATCCGGCCGGGCCGGCGCACCAATTGATAGGCCGCGGCCGAGCTGATAAGCAGAATGCCGCCTACGGAAACGACGGTTACGATGAGGGAATTGATGAATACCCCCAGGAAATTAATTTGCTTCCAGACGGTTCCGAAGTTTTTGAACTGGAATACATGCGGCAGCGAGACGGTTGAGACAACGACTTCCTGATATGTTTTCAGCCCGTTGACAAACGTAATATACAGCGGAAAAAAGAACGCGACCGCAAGCGCGATCATCAGCAGCTCGAGGATCAGCATGCCGGGCGTATACGGGGCGCCGGTCCGGTTTGCCCGTTTGACCGTTGCTTGCTTGATCTGCATCGCTTGCCCCGCCTGCTCTGCCGGTTGTTGGAGCTGAGGTGCCTGCTTTGCGAGCTTCACAATTCCACCTCCCTTCGTTTCATCGCCGCGACCTGCACCAAGGTGATCGAGGCCAGCACGAGGAAGAACACGACGGCTTTGGCCGATGCGTACGTAAACAGGTTTTTCGCGAATGCGTCCAAATAAATATGATAAGCGAGCGATTCCGTCGTCCCGAACGGCCCGCCCCTCGTTAATGCGAAGTTGAGGTCGAACGCTTTGAAGCCGTTCGAAATGGCCAGAAACAGATTGATCGTCATCGCCGGCCGGATGAGCGGCAGCAGCACGTGCCAGAAGCGGAGGTACCGTCCCGCTCCGTCCATTTCGGCCGCTTCGAGCAGATCCTTCGGCACACCCTGCAGAGCCGCCAAGTAAATGACCATGAAGTAGCCCGCCGAATGCCATACCGTTACGATGACGAGCGACCAGAAGGAGTGGTCGGGGAGGCTGAGCCAGTTTTTCTGGAACAGGGCCAGGCCCGTCGCTTTGCCGATTTCAGGGAACAAGCCGGTAATGATAAACTGCCAAATAAAGCCGATAATGACCGGACCGATCACATAAGGCAGGAAGAAAGCCGTCCGCAGCACATTTTTCGTCCGCAGCGCCATATTCAGGACCAGCGCGAGAAGCAGCCCCAGAACGTTAAGGAGAATGGTAGTGGCAATGACGTATTTGAACGTAAAAACAAACGATTTGCCAAATCCGGAATCGTGCATGAGCTTCGTATAATTGCTCCATCCCGCCCAGCGGATATGGCTGCTGATTCCGTTCCAATCCTGAAACGAGAACAGGATCGCCCTGAAGAACGGAATGACGATGATCAGGATAAAAAAGAGTACCGCCGGCGCAACAAACGCCGTATATGCAGCCATATGGCGGGCTTTCGTTTTACTCACCGCTCTCTCCTCCTTTCTCTCGATTAAGATGCACGAGGGCGCACCGGGAGAGGTGCGCTTGGCACGCTTCCTCCCGGCACGCGGTGCGCCGCACCGTTCACCTGTTTATTTTTTCACCCGGTCATCCCAAATCTTTTGAACCTCTTCCAGCGTTTTCTCCTTGCTCAGCATGCCGCCCACATAAGCCTGCAGCGGCTTGGCAAACTCCTGGTTCGCGCCCGTCGGCCACAGCGTGTGCGCCCACGGAATCGTCTGATTCTTCTCGACGTAAGCGCTCAAATCCGCGGCAAGGGGGCCAAGCTCCGGCGTCGTTTTCAGATCGGTGAACGCCGGGATGAGCTTGAAGGAATCGACCAGGTACTTTTGGCCGTTGTCGTGGAGCCAGGTCAGAAACTTTTTGCATTCGTCGAGGTTTTTGGCGTTCTTGTTGATGACATAGTAGCCCGGAACGCCGACCGGCATTTTCGTATCGGCGGCCGTATCGTTCAGCGGAATCGCAAACATGCCCATCTTAATGTCCGGGTTGATTTTCACAATCGAATCGATCGTCCAGACGCCCTGCTGCATCATCGCTGTTTTACCCGAGGCGAAATCCGATACCTGGTTGTCGTAGCTGGATCCGACCGACTCCGCGCCTTTACCGTATGTGACGGTCTGATCGAGCACATCGAAGAAGCCGTTCATGTTCGCGATGTCGCTCACTTTTATTTCGCCTTTGTTGATTTTATCGATGGATGCGACGGGATCCTTCTCGTAGGCAAACGGCAGATTGAACAGGTGCTGGCCGAGCACCCACCATTCCTTGTAGCCCTCGGTATAGGACGAAATATTCGCCGCCTTCAGCTTCTCGTTCGCCTGCTTCAGCTCCGTCAGCGTCGTTGGCACCTGATCGATGCCCGCTTTTGCAAACAGGTCCTTATTATAAATAAAGCCGTAGCCTTCAAACGCGACCGGGAAGCCCAGCTTCTGGCCGTTTACGGTCATTCCGTCGACGGCGGAAGGAGAGACGCTGGCCATCCACGGCTCATTCGACAGATCGGCCAATTTGTCGGACCAATCGGCAATATCCGTAAACGCCTTGGTCATGAACACGTCCGGTTCGTCTCCGGAAGCGAAACGGGTTTTGAGCAGCGTCTCGTAGTCCTTCGTCACCTGCGTCTCGATCACAACGTTCGGGTGCTCCGCCATATAGTCGGCAGCCATCGCTTTCACTTTGTCGGTAATTTCGATTTTAAACTGCATCAACTTGATCGTAATTTTTTCATTGCCCGCTGCCGAAGTGCCGCCGCCGCTTTCGTTTGTCGTACCGCTCTGCTGCGCTTCGCCGCTTTCGTTCGGCTCGCTCCCTCCGGCACAGCCGGCAAGCCCCGTCAGGAGCACCACTGCGGCGATACCGACCGTCATCCGTTGACGCACCACTTCCAACCGTTTACGCATCGACCTAATCCCCCTAGAAAAGAAATCGCTTACAAAACAAGTGTAACGGGTTCCCGGCAAGAACGGCAGTGACGATTTTCGCCAAAAAGAGGAATCTATGAATGTCTGCGCTGCTTGCGGAACTGCAGCGGTGACAAGCCGGTATGCTTCTTGAACACTTTGCCGAAATAATTTTCGTCCGCATATCCGAGTACCGACGCCATTTCCGCGACCGGCATATCGGTATGCGCAAGGAGAGAGCCGGCCTTCTCCACACGCAGCTCGGTCAGATACGTCATGACGGTCGTGTGATACAGTTCCTTGAACTTCTTGGCGATATACTGAGGGCTGAAGTGAAAGCGCTCGGAGAGCGTCGACAAGGACAGATCCTCCTGAAAATGTTCAAGGATATATTGCCGGATCGTCTCGATTCCCCGGCTGCCGCCATCGCCCGCTCCTTGTTCCATTAGGCGCCACCACGTCTGGATGAACAGCCGCTCCCATTCATTCAAATCGCCGATCCACTGCGGCATTGAAAAATCCGCGTCATCGTTGCCCGACATGCCCGGGCGGCTTGCCCGTTCCAATAAGACGTTGGCCTCGAGCGTATACACCTGCAATTCCTTGAGCGTCAGCGTCCCCCGCTGGCGCAGCATGCCGGTAAACGAGCGAATGATCTCGGCCGCATACGCCTTATTGCCGTTTTTCATGGCCGCCTGCAGCAGGATGTATTGATCCGCAAGGCGCGGCGCTTCCTTGCCCGGCTTGGATGGGGAGCCGGAGGCGAGAAGGTCGCATTTGAGCAGCGACGAACGCGACGCACCGATGGCAGCCGGCAGCGTATCCGCCGATGCGCCCGCGCCGCTTAAGCCGATAAGCGTTTCGAGTCCGAGCGTTTGCCGCCACGCCTCTGTAACCCGGTTCATATAGCGGCGGTATTCATCGGCAGTGCGGGGCCCGCGCTCAGGGGAGACCAGCAGCATCCACTGGTAATCGTCCAGCCGGCACAAATAATGGGAGCCGAGCGGCGTTAACGTTTCATGGGCAATATTGTTGACCGCAAAGTAAAACAGCTCCCCGTCGCCGAAATAGCGCCGGTCCACAAGCGCGCTCCGGTTGCAGGGCAGCACGAATGCGACGCCGACGTGCTGAACGGACAGCCCGATTTTGTAGAAAATTTCGCGGATCCCGTCATGAAAGGAGGTCTCTCCTTTAAAATAGGCGGCGAGCTTGTGCTCGTCGAGCAGCGCATCCGCCTGCCGCAGCTTATGCCCTCGCTCGCGTTCCTCGCGCAGAGTCGACTCCTGCCGCTTCCAAGCCTTCACCGCGCGCGCAAGCGCCTGCTCCAGATCGCTTTTGCGAAACGGCTTGAGCAAATAATCGACGCCGTCCGCCCGCAAAGCCGCTCTCGTATAGGAATAATGATCATAGCCGCTGACGACGATGACCTGCGTATCCCAGCTCTCCTCGCGGAGCAAGCGGAGCAGCTCCGTGCCGTCCATGCCCGGCATGCTCATGTCGCAAAACAAAACAGCCGGTTTATGAAGGCGGATCATCTCCATCGCCTCGATGCCGTTCTCCGCCGTCAACCGTTCGGCAATGCCGAATTGGTCCCAGTCAACGGCAAGCTCAATGCCCTCCCTGACATGTTCCTCGTCGTCCACAATTAATACTTTCACTTCGCGTCCTCCTCTTAAGCCGGATGATCAAGCGGTAACCAAAGCGTAATAACGGTCGCCTCGTAAGGGATACTCTCGATCTCCCAATCGAAGCCTTGTTCGTAGCGGAGACGCATCCGCTGCAGCACATTGATCAGCCCGATCCCGCTCTGCCGATCGTTCACGTGCTTGCGTCCCGCATATTCCCGTCTGATGCGCTCGATCGTATCGGCGCTTATCCCTTTGCCGTTATCGATGATCCGGATGCAGAGCTCCCGATTCGGGCGGAGCTCAATTCCGATGTGCAGCACCCCCGATCCGGTCCCCTTCTCAATGCCGTGCACGATGCTGTTTTCCACGAGCGGCTGCAAAATCATTTTCGGCACCTGCACCTGCAGCGCGCCCGGCGGACAAGAAAGCGTGTAGCTCAGCTTGCTTTTAAACCGTCCCGTTTGCAGCGACAGGTAATGCTCGATATGTTCGATCTCTTTTTGCAGCGGCACGATTTCGGTTTCCAAATCCATGCTGTAGCGCAAGATGGTGCCGAGCTCGGCGATTTTGTCGCTGATCTCCTCAGAGCCGTTGCGAAGCGCGAGCGTGCCGATCGACTGCAGCGTGTTATACAAAAAATGCGGGTTGATCTGCGCCTGCAGCATCTTAAGACGGGCCGTCGTCAGCTCCAACCGGTTCCGGTACTCCCGGTTCATCAGATCGTCCAAGCTTCGGACCATCGATTGAAAGCGGTGCTCCAGCACGCCAAGCTCATCCATCCGGATCGGGACGGGCTTTACCTCGAAGTTGCCGAGCTGAACTTGGGCGATGCTGCGCACAAGTCTCTTGAGCGGCGCGATCAGCACATAGGCCAGGAAGGAAGCGAGCACGATCACAAGGGCAACCGCCATGAGCTGAATGGCCAGCGACTGATTGAGCGTCCGGTTCGCCGACTCATTGATGACCGATGAAGCGACAAACTTCACCATCGTTAACGGCACATCCATGTAGCTGCTTTTCACATAAATAAACACGCCGCTGCGATCGTTGATTTTTCCGGCAAACGTTCCCCGCTCGCCGTTCATTTTCCGTGCAAGGCCTTTTTGCCACTCCAAAGACGCATTCGTACCGGAACCGTACAACAATTTAAAGTCTTGGTCAATGAATAAAAAAGCGCTTTCAGATTCCGGTGTCTTCGAGACGTAGAGCGGACTGATCAAGCGTCCGATTTCATCCGTGCCGACATATAAGGAAAGGAGTCCGAGCACCTTCGAGTCCGGATAATCGACGATGCGCTTGTGATAGGCGAGCAAGCTCTCTCCTTCCACCGAAACGACCTCAAAGCGCTGGTTATCGTGCCAGGCTTCATTGCCGCTGCTTTGAATCGTCTGCCGGATCAGCGGAACGTCGGCCCCCATTTTGCTTATGTCCGACTTGATAAACGTTTCGCCCGTTAAAGCGCTCGTATAGTGCACCGCGCGGAATTCCGGCCGGATGTTGTAGACGGCCGCCACTTGATCCGTAATATAAAGCGTCTGATAAGAGACGGACTGCTTCGATCTCAAGTAGCGCATCAGCGTCTGGTCATGGTAGAAGGTAACGGAGGTGTGGTTCAAATCGTTCAAATAGCGCTTGATATAAAAAATGCTGCTTTCCATCGCGTTCTGATTCAGCTCGATCACTTGGCGCTCTACCGATGCGGAAGTCGTCCGATACGACAGTATAACGGAGATCATGAACGGGATAACCGCCGCCACGAGCATTCCGACCAGCAGCTTCGCAAGCAAGCTTTTTTTCAGCCACATTGGCATTGTCCCCTTGTACCGACCGATTCGATTGCCCCAAAAACGAGCCGTTCCGCTACCATAAATTCGATATATTTCGTCTATTTCCTGCACCGATCCGCCGCGCCAAGCCTCCGACCGCCGTTAACGCATCAACTTGCATCCCGTGTTAGATTCCTCTTCAGATTCGGTTCGTCTCTTCCGATATATATTACAGCTTCTATCTAAATAACGAGGTGTCTTGGATCATGAAAATCGTCGATTCGAAAGAGATGTACGTTCTGAATGTGGACGTACCAAGAGGAGTTGTGTATCAAAAGCCGCGCGGTTTCTGGAAAGAGGAAGACGCGCTCCGCTTTGTCGAGGATATGAAAACGAAAGTCATCCCTCTCCTCGAAAAGAAGAAATGGGTCGTTATTTCCGATGTCCGGGAATATAAAGTCTCTTCCATCACCGAAATACTAAACGAATTGATCGCTTATTCCCACCAGAAGGGACAAGTCGGAGGCGGCATCATCGTCGAAAGCGCCCTCGTCAAAATGCAGCTCACCCGCAGCACCAAATCATCCGAAATCGCTCCCGTCGTCTTTACAAGTGAGGAAGAGGCGGAAGCATGGTTGAAAGAGCAAGGCTATTAATGGACTGACAACGCCTGGAACGCCCCGGATGACGGAAGTTTTCGTCCGGGGCGTTCTGCGTTTCCTTCAAATTAAATCCGCCCCCGAAATCTCTCGGAACCGAATTTCCTCGCTGCACTCAAGTTTGCTCTCACGCCTGTACCGGCAATGACGATTGTTTTCATTAACTACACGCTGCATAGAAGCAGGAGAAACAAATTGAGATGACGAATGCGTTTTTGTAATCCTTTTGTAATACTTTATTTTGGTGAACGTAAGATTTGCCAAGTAATATAAGGATTATCCATCCGGAAAGGAGTGAGTAACCCTCCATGAGCGACTGGCTTCGTAAAATTCAGAGAGGATACGGTAAAAAGCTGGCCTCCATTCACGCATGGAACGGCGGAATCGTCGTCATCCTGGCTGTGACGGGACTCATTCTGCTGGGCGGCTTCTGGCGGGAGGTGCTCGGAGGCGGGCGACAGTGGATCAAGTGGCTGCATATTGTCATCGGTCTTGCCTCCATCGCGCCGGTCATCTATTATTTGCTGCTGGCGGGAAAGCACTGGAAGCAGCTCAAGAGTCGGCCATGGCAGAAATTGAATGTGCTGATTGTGCTCGTCCTTCTGCTCGGCTGGTTTGGCTCGGGTATTCTGCTGTGGCAGTACCGGGCCGTAGGGCCGGCCTTCTCCAATGCGGGTTTAATCATTCATGATTTGCTGACGTGGGTAGGTCTTCCCTATATGATTTACCATTCCCTTACCCGTACGAAATGGCTGAAGGAACCGAACCGCCGCGCGGTAAAATTCGAACGAAAAACGGTAACGGACCCCTCTGCCGCTGCGGGGCCCGCAAGCCCCCAACCTGTGTATACCCGGCGTTCGTTTATTAAAGGAGCGGTCGGCGTCGGACTGGCCGTTACCGTCGGACCGTCCTTTTTGAAATGGATGGGCAGTTCGCTGAGCGGCTTTAGCGGTTCGTCCTCCACGAATGACCTTGTACTGGCGGACAAAAATCAGTTGATCCCTGCGCCGCAGCCTTTGCCGGATTCCTTGATCCCCGCCGGGGGAGGAGCGCGCGGGAACTTCCGGGTCTTCACCGTCACGCCGATTCCTTCTTTTAATAACGACAACTGGTCGTTTACGGTGGATGGCCTTGTCGATCACAAGCTGAATTGGAACTGGGAGCAGTTCGTCCGGCTGAAACGCACCGTCCAGGTCAGCGACTTTCACTGTATTACTGGCTGGTCGGTGTACAGCAATACATGGGAAGGCATCAAGCTCAAAGAGCTGCTCGACATGGCCGGAGTCCAGCGGGCCGCGCGCTCGGTCAAGTTTTATTCGGGCGACGGCGTTTATACCGATTCGTTGACGTTGGAGCAGGCTTATATGGACGATATAATGATCGCCGTCATGCACGACGGCAAACCGATTCCAAACGATTTGGGTGGTCCGGTCCGGCTGATTGTCCCCAAAATGTACGCTTACAAGTCGGTTAAATGGGTAAAACGGATTGAGCTGATCGAAGACCCGGATTATACCGGCTACTGGGAAGAAAGAGGATATTCGAAGAATGCGTGGATCTAAGAGGCTGCTGGCGTCAAAGAAAAACAACTCCCGGCCGCCCGTCGTATACGGACCGAGCGGGAGTTGTTCGATCATGATATAGCCCGGATCTGTCTCAATTCTTTCCGTTTCCGCAGGACTACGTTCAGCCATTCTGAGAACAGAAGCAAGGCAGCGGCTGATACGACAAGGTACAGAGGAAATATACCAATGGTCGAAAAACCTGCAAGAAATCCAAGAAACGGTGGCATCAATGTACTGCCCGTGTACGCAACCGCCATTTGATACCCCATAAGGGTCGAAGCATTCGTCTTGCCGAAACGAATCGGCGTCTCATGCAACATGCATGGGTAGATCGGTGCCAAGCCCAATCCTGTGAAGTGCGCCATAATTAGGACAGCTCTTTTTCTGTCTATCGTTCATCATCCTAAGATTTCTTCTCCATCGCTTGCGTCCGCACGAGGTTTTGACCGCCGACGTGTGACCGAGCACCGCGCGGGGCGGAAAAGAAGCTGCATATGCGCTTTCAGCATCCACCTGGAATGCCGGGCGGCGATGATCTGGCAGTTATGGCACACATGAAACGGCTTGTTCGTGTCTTGGTCAAAGTGCACGCCGACGTCATGTTCGGACACTTTAGAGTCCGGAGCTCACTCAGGGAGCACAAAGCTGCCGATAACTGTAGACGAGCATTTAAATCTATACGACATAATACCAGTCGCCATACTAACTGGAATTGCAATAAACAAAGCAAGCCAGGCCAAAAACCGAGCAATCCAGCAGCCGCACAATACGGAACAGCAATCCAACCGCAAACCTCGCTACTGTAGAGTGGATTCCCGTTTTATATCAAACCCTCAGAATCCACCTGCACTAACTTTTTCAATCGTCAACATTGATGTTACTTTCTCGGTCATGCTTTCCTCTTTTACATATGGATTCTTTTGTTTTGCTTTGATCTTAGCAAACATCCTCCGCTGAACCGTATTTGACTGTCCTAAGCTCTGCTTGTGTACTTCAAACATGACACCAACATTTGTGTCTATCACTTTTACGTTGCTCTCGTCAGCATGATCGAAGAAAACTGCGTCTAATAACAAATCACGGTCAATGTCATACGTAGCAAGAATTGTCCAGTTTGCAGACTCAAAAGTCACAGAATATACATCGTGCTTATTTAACGACTTTCCGATGCGAATATTATTCGGATTTAGGGCTTGGTTCCGAATTTCTCCAGAAACGAAGCTTCGACGATCGTCCCAATTGTCTTTAGCCTATATTTTCGTTAAAATGTTGGCCCGACCCCAACATATATGAAAAAAAGGCCGGGGATGCTTTCCCTCGGCCTTTCCTTGTGCGGCGCTTCCGCTACAACCCGATAATACTCTAGTAGAACGACCCTGAAAAACTGTTTCCATTACGGGTTGTTCTTGGATGCTAACGGAAGCAGTGGACGTTATTCCGCTCATGTTGTTCGATTTGAAAATCTAACGGAAGTATCGGACCTTATTTCGGTTTTTCGGTCTGAAAATAGACCATTTTCAATCGATTAAGAGCTGTGAGTTCCGTTAGATATCCAAATGGGCTCATAAATGCAAAATAAGAGCACTGAGTTCCGTTAGATCATCGGAAGGTTTTTCGGAGCGAGCGACTCAGATCCCCATTCATAACGCCTTGTAAATGGCCTGCATCACGGTCTCCAGCGGGACGCCGAAGCTGCAGGCGGCAGCGGCGGCATCTTTGAACTCGGGGGATTGGTGGACCAGGCGCTCGCCATCCCAGCCTTGTTTCACCCGGATCGGTCCATACGGCGATTGGATTTGGATAAAACAGCGGTCCAACACCTTTCGTTCCATAACGGCTTTGCGCAGACCGAAGGTGGACGTTTCCGTGAGCAGCGTTTGTTCGCAGCGCTCCGCGGATTCCGGATGGGCGAGCACGCTGACGAGCACTCCCGGGCGGTTCTTCTTCATATAAACCGGCGTGAAATAAACATCAAGCGCGCCGGACTCGAACAAGCGATCCATTGCAAATCCGAGCGCTTCTCCGGTCATATCGTCCACCTGAGCTTCGATAACGATTACGGATTGCAAACCGCTTCGCTTAGGATCGCTTTCTTTTGTCATCAAGATGGCGCGGACAACGTTGGGATGCTGAAAATCTTTCGTCCCCGCGCCGTAGCCGATGCGGTCGATCGTCCCTGCGGGCATCGGACCGAACCCGCTTGCAAGAGCTTTGACAATACCGGCTCCTGTAGGAGTGGTTAACTCCCCTTCCTCCGTGAATGACGACAGTGGCACTCCCCGCAAAATTTCAGCGGTAGCCGGCGCCGGAACCGGATATAGCCCATGGGCCGTCCGCACCCGGCCCGTTCCGGTCGGAACCGGAGATACGAGCAACTCGTCAAATTCGAAGCACTCCAAAGCCAGACATACGCCGATAATATCGAGGATGGAGTCCAGAGCTCCAACCTCGTGAAAATGAACGTCGTCCGGATCGACGCCATGAATTTTGCCTTCCGCTTCGGCAATAACGCGAAAAATTGCCGAGCTTCGCTCTTTCACCCGTTCAGGCAGGTCTGATGCTGCTATCATTTGCAAGATATCGGCCGCTTTGCGCGGGTCGTGAGGATGGTGCCGGGCATGATCGGGCATATCAAATCGCTCGTCATGATCGTCATGGTGAGTATGATGGTCATGATGACGATGGTAATGATCATCATGGTGATCTTGATGATCCTGGTGATCATGAAGATAATCGCGTTCAGAAAACCGCAGATCCAGCCATTTCGCCATAATGCCGCGCCGGTTAACCGGAATAAACTCGATCGTGAACAGCTCAAGCGGAAGTTTTGCCAGATGAGAGCGAATAAACGCCGGATCGGCTCCTAAATCAACAAGCGCGGATAACGTCATGTCCCCGGCGATGCCCGATATGCAGTCCAAATATAAGATTTTCATTGCGGTGCCTCCGCTGCAAGCTGCAGGATCATCGCCGCATGATAACCCGCCCCGAACCCGTTGTCGATGTTGACGACCGTGATGCCCGCAGCGCATGAGTTCATCATGGCGAGCAGTGCCGCTATGCCTTCAAAATGCGCGCCGTATCCTACCGAAGTCGGGATCGCGACCATCGGTCGGCGGATCATGCCCCCGACAATGCTGGGCAATGCCCCTTCCATTCCTGCCGCTGCAATGACGACATGGGCTTCGCAAATCCGGTCGCGGTGCGCAAGCAAACGGTCGATGCCCGCCACTCCGACGTCATAGATCCGGTCCACCGTGCAGCCCATCCATTCGGCCGTGACGGCCGCTTCTTCCGCAACGGGAATATCGGACGTCCCGCCGGTCACGACGGCTACCGTTCCGGCCAGCATCCGCCGCGGCTCTCCGTAACGGATGATCCGGGCGACGCTGTCATACGCCGCCAGCGGATATCGCGCCGCAATCCTCGCCGCCGTTTCCGGCGTCGCCCGGGTCACAAGCGCCCGTCCGTGCACTTCGACAAGGCGCGCAAAAATCGCCTCGGTCTGCTCGGCGGTTTTTCCCAATCCGAATACGACCTCGGGAAATCCGGTCCGCTCTTCCCTGCCGATATCCAGCTTGCAGAACGTCATATCCTCAAACTTTTTCATAGGGACGATCCTTTCCGGCTCAGGCTCAGTTCCCCGTTCATGCTGCCGCTTCGGTAACCTCCAAGGTCCATCGCTACGTACATATACCCCAGATCCTTCAGATGACTCGTAATCCGGTCCGCCTTCGCTAGCAATTGCTCTATCTCTTTGCTTTCCACTTCAATTCGCGCGATGCTCCCATGCGTCCGCACCCGGACTTGGCGCAAGCCTTCGGAACGAATGAACCGTTCGGCTCTCTCCACCCGGCTGAGCTTTTCCTCCGTAATGGCTTCCCCGTACGCAATGCGGGAGGAAAGGCAGGCCAGCGAAGGCTTGTTCCAGGTCGGAAGCCCTTTGATGCGTGAAAGCTCGCGGATTTCCGATTTATAAAGCTCCGTTTCCTGCAGCGGCCCGCGTACCCCAAGCTCCTTCGCCGCTTTCACTCCGGGCCGGTGCTCATTCATATCGTCGGCGATGAGCCCGTAGACGATGTGACGGTATTTCCCGCCGTTCAGGAACGGCTCCAGCTGCTCAAACAGATTCCTTTTGCAAAAATAACAGCGGTTGCCGTGGTTTTCCTTGTAGCCGGGAATGGCAAGCTCCGACGTTTCGATCACGACGTGAGACGCTCCGATGCCGCCCGCAAGCCGTTTCGCTTCCTCGAGCTCTTCGGAAGGATACGTCTCGGAATCGGCCGTAACGGCAAGGACGTTGTCCCTTCCGAGCGTCTCGATCGCGGCATGAAGCAGCAGCGTGCTGTCCACTCCGCCGGAAAACGCCACGACGACCGAGCCCATTTCGGCCAAAATGTCCTTCAGCTTGTCATATTTCGTGTCCATGACGATGCCCCTCCTGTTCGTCTGCTTCCATTCATCCTGCCGTTGATCCAGTCATTTGGGCAAATATCCGTCATCGTCAAACGTCCATTCGTAAGGCTCCCCGATCACCTTGATCCGGGGATTGCCAAGCGCCTCCGGAAGCAGCGCTTCCGAAATTTCGATCGTCGCCAGATGAAGCGTGTCGCGGATGCGGACGAGCCTGCAGGCCCCGTAGTCTAAAATGTTGCACGTTTTAACGCCCGCCTTGATCGCGTCGCGGTCACTCGCCAGCGTCGTCGCCTGCTTCGTAGGCGCGCATACCGTGGAGGTCAGGCCGTTGGCGTACGTTGCCGGCCAGTCTGTTTTGGCGACCAGGCGGGCGGTCGTAAAGTCGGCGGTGCCGACGCCGTTTGCATTTCCGCCCGATTCAGGCGTCAAATCGAGCACGACGATTTTATTGACGTCGGGCCCGCCCTGCGCGTACGGCGTCGGATACCTTCCCGTTATGTTGGGATCCGCCCCATCGCCGCTGATGTTTTTGCCGATATAATCGATCACGAGCACGTCCAGCTGCCCGAACGGGATTTGCGGCAGCAGCCGTTTCGCCTCCGCAAGCAGCTCCGGCTCGCGCCGTTCCATCTGATCCGCGCCGAGCACCTCAATCCGGCATATGCGATCGTATGCGTTCTCGACCACCGCCACGCCGAACCGAACCGGGAGCTTGTCGAGCATCACCTTCGCCATGGCAGGCACATTGTCCGCCATATATTTGAAGCCCATCTGATGGCACGCTTCGGCTCCCTTCTGCTTGCCGAGGCCGATCGCCAGCATCTTGAGCAGCCCGCTTTCGACCGGACCGCGAAACGCCGTATGCGGCTTGATCCGGTTAATGACGACAATCGCATCCGCCTCTTCCGCCGCGATTTTGTCGCAATAGACCGGCAGCCCGTTCGGAAGCTCCCCAAGCTCGATCACGTCCATGGACGAGCGGACGGGCGCGCCCATCCGCTGCTCGTCGATACCGAGGTGGGCGAGCACTTCCGCCTGGCCCGCTGCCGTCGCGCCTCCGTGGCTGCCCATGCACGGCACGATGAACGGCTGCGCTCCGATCCGTTTCAGCTCCGCAATGACGGTGGCGGTCAGCTCATCGATGCGCGAAATTCCGCGGCTGCCGACGGCTACCGCCACTTTCTGACCGGCTGCAATCCCGTCCATTGCGCCGGGCGCGCGAAGTCGGCGAATCAGCTCGCCCAAAGGATCGTCCAGCTTGGTATCGTCGAAGGTTTGGCGGATGCGCACCATTTTCGGAATCGGCACATGCTCGACCAGCTTCGTCAGAATGTCGCTCATATCGTCATCGCTCCAAATCCTCCGTCTACGCGAATAAGCGATCCGGTCACAAACGATGAGGCCTGTTTGGAGGCCAAATAAACAACCGTTCCTTTCAGCTCCTCGGGACTTCCGAATCTGCCCATCGGGGTGTGACGCATAATCGCCTCCACGCGGGCCGGCGTCAGAATGCTCCGGTTCTGCTCCGCCGGAAAAAATCCCGGGATAATCGCATTGACGCGGACGCCGTGGGCAGCCCATTCCCGGGCCAGAAATTGCGTGACGCTGTTAATGCCGGCCTTCGATACAGAGTACGTAAACACGTTCGACAGCGGCGGACCTGAGGAAACAGACGAGATATTGATGATTGCCCCTCCTTCGCCCTGCTGAACCATGTGGCGGCCGAAGATTTGGCTGGCGAGCACCACGCTGTGCAGATTGACGGCCATGATGCGCTCCCATTCCTCCGTACCCAGCTCAAAAAAAGGCGTCGCGCTGTTCGTCCCCGAAGCGTTTACGAGCGTATCGACCCTTCCGCCCCACGCCAGAACCTGTGCAAGCAGCCGTTTCAGCTCGCCTTCGCGGGTCGCATCGGCAGTGAAGCAAACGCCTTCCCCGCCCTCCCGCTCGATGCGGGCTTGCACGGACTCCGCTTTCTGCAGATCCCGGCCGACAATCGCCACTTTCGAACCAGCTGCGGCCAGCGCTTCCGACATGGCGCCTCCGAGTACGCCGCTGCCGCCGATCACAACCGATACGGTGCCTGTCAAATCAAACATCTTTGTCCCCCGCCCCCTCTCCCCTGTTGTGAACGGCTTCCTATTTTCGTCCGATAAATGTCCAAAAGTTGCGGCTGAACAAATCCTCCAAATCCCGCTGAATCTCCGCCTCTGTCACCTGCCAGCCCTCGCGGTAAAGGCGTTCGTACCGGTCCGCCAGCACATCGCCGATAATCGTGCGCGAATGCTCCCACTTGTAGATGAGCTGTTCCAGCACCCGACAATCGGAGTGCTGCGGGATCGTCGCGGTGCCGAGCAGCTCCAACCGAAAACGGGTCATTTCTTCCACCATCGATTCGATATGAAGGAACCACCAGCAGCCGAATACCATGACATTGCGGAACTTTCGGGCGAGTACGGCGAGCTCGTGCTGGTTCTCGCGCGCAAGCATCGTGACCAGAAACTTCTGGTCCGGGTATCGGCGGCAAAGCGCTTCGACGGCAGTCGCATCCGCGCGCATGCTCATGTCGCCGGCCAGCCGCAGCAGCGGATTCACCTGGCGGCGCACGCCGATCATAAGAGCGAACGGAAGCGCATGCGCCCGGCAGACGGGCACGATCGCTTCGTCGATCATACGGGAGCGGTGGTCGTCCAACGGATATCCGAAATCGCCCGGCAGCGAGACGGCCACATACAGTGCGTCCATGCGGACGATCCATTCCGTAAGAAATCTGCGGACCTCGTCTTTTGTTTCCTCCGTCCACGCCTCCACGACCTGGTACCCGAGCCCCTGCAGCTCGCTAACCGCACGAGGCCAGTCGTTCAGCAGGCTGTCGATCCGCAAAGCCGCATAAAAGCGGGAGTCCGTCTTCCCTCCTCCGGATAACCATACCTTTCGTTCCTGCGGGTCGAACGGATCGTTGGTCATGACGATTTCGTTTACTTTTGCGATTCTCATCACGTCATCGAGCTGCTGCTCCACGGTTCGATCCGCCCATGCCGCACGGTATTCGTCCAAATCCCGGGATGCCGTGTTCAATCCCATCCGGTTGAAAATCGTAATAAGGCCGCTTGTTGCTTCGCTGATCGGAGAATGGTCCATGAACAGCTTCCGCCAAATCCAATTCGCCTGTTCGCGTTTCGTCAGCGACCAGAAGTCGTCGTAAGGCACTTCCGACCAGCGGAACGACTCCGAGATTAAATAATGGTAAGTGAGCAGCTCGTCGACGCCCCAAAGCAGCAGCTCTCCGAACTCGGCCGGATACAGATGCGTGTGCATATCCGTAACCGGCATCGTTCTCGCTAGCCGGCGGACGGTTTCCTTCATCTCGGCGATACGGTCTGTCAGTGGTCCATGCATCCCCATCCTTCTTTCTCCGCATGAGATTTATCCGCAGATTATCCGCTCACCACTACGGCTTGTTGCTGTGCCAGCAGGCAAAGCTCGGCGGCTTTGAACGCATGCTCCTGCGTCATCGCATGCTCCGTCCGGTTCAGGCAATCGAGAATCAGCTGTCCGAAAAAAGGATAGCCCATTTTGCCGGCTAGCGAAAAATGCCGCTCGCCCTCCTTGTTGACCAAATACAAATGATCGCCCCGCGGATCGCGCGCAATATCGATATATTTCCGCAGCTCAATGTAGCCGTCCGTGCCGAGAATAAGAGTCCGGCCGTCTCCCCACGTACCGAGCCCCTCAGGAGTAAGCCAATCGACGCGGAAGTAATGGGTCGCCCCGTTGTCGCCGATGAGCGTTGCATCGCCGAAGTCCTCAAGCTCGGGGTACATCGGAGCGTTGTAGTTGGCGACTTTGCTTTGCACAACTTTGGCGTCTTTGCAGCCTGCAAAAAACAGAAACTGCTCGATTTGATGACTGCCGATATCGCATAAAATACCGCCGTAGCGTTCCTTTTGAAAGAACCACTCCGGTCTGGAAGGGGCATTCAGCCGGTGCGGACCGAGGCCGATCACCTGCACAACCCGCCCGATGGCGCCTTCCTGGATCAGTTGACCGGCGAACACGGCGCTTTCGACGTGCAGCCGCTCGCTGTAATAGACGGCGTACTTCAGTCCGGTTTCCGCCGTTTTCGCCCTTGCCTGCCGCAGCTGCTCCAATGTCGTAAAGGGAGCTTTATCGGTAAAATAATCTTTGTTATGGCTGAGCACCCTCATCCCGAGCGCGCATCGTTCGGACGGAACGGCCGCCGAGGCGACCAACCGCACTTCCGGATCCGTAAAAATCTCCTCTTCGGAGGAGGCGACCCGCGCCTGAGGAAACGTTTTGCAGAAGGCGTCTACTTTGGCCGGATCGGGATCGTACACCCATTTCAGCTCCGCGCCCGCTTCGATTAACCCGTTGCACATCCCGTAAATATGCCCGTGATCCAGCGCAACGGCGGCGAACCTGAACTCAACTGCCTTCACAACCGGGTTCGGCTTCCCCTTGGGCGCGTAATTCATTCCGTCATTGTGCGGCAATTTGATCATTCCTTCCGATTTTTCGTTGCAAATGATCGTAAAATAGCTGTTCGTCGATCGGGAAGTTCACCCAGCCATCGGTCCAGGTGGACAGCAGCATCGCATTGGAAAGCATCAGCCCGTTAATCCCTTCTTCTCCTGGAGCGAGCAAAGGCTCGCCATGCAGGATCGCATTCACCCAGTTCTGCGTAATCCCTTTATGGCCCGATTCCACTCCGGCAATCGGAATCTCGCATTTCCAGCATTCCGGCTGTCCGAAGCTTCCTTTGAACGTACGGTTAAATTCCGGCTCCGGCACACGAAGACGCCAAAAATGCAAGCGCCCGTCTTCGATCACGATTTTTCCGCGGTCCCCGCAAATTTCAAACCGGTTCGTTCCCGGCGCTTCGCCGGTCGTCGTCACAAAAACGCCGGTTGCCCCGTTCTCATATTCCACAAAAGCGGTGACGTCATCCTCTACTTCAATGTCGCGGTATTTACCGAAGTAGCAAAAGGCGCGAAGCCGTTTCGGCTTCAGTCCTGTCGTCCACTGCCAAAGATCAAGCTGGTGCGGGTCTTGGTTAATGAGCACACCTCCGCCTTCTCCGGCCCAAGTCGCTCTCCAGCCGCCGGAATCGTAGTAGCTTTGCGAACGGTACCAGTCCGTAATAATCCAGTTGGTCCGTCTAATCTCGCCCAGCTCGCCGGAAGCGATAAGGTCGCGAAGCTTCTGGTAGAGCGGATTGGTGCGCTGGTTATACATCAGGCTAAATACTTTGCCTGATTTCGCGGCGGCTTCATTCATCAAGCGCACCTGCTTCGTATAAACGCCGGCAGGCTTCTCACAAAGCACATGCAGCCCCCGTTCGAAAGCCCGGATCGCCAGCTCCGTATGGGAATAATGAGGAGTCGCAATGAGAACGCCGTCCAGCCCATCGAATGCGAAAAAGCGGTCCAAGTCATCAAAGAGCTCGACGTTATTTCCGATGTTTTCTTTTGCCCATTTCAGCCTTTCGGAACCTCTGTCGCATACGGCCGCAATCCTTGCTCCCTGCACTTCATTGTCGATTAAGTACTGGACATGCCCCGTTCCCATATTGCCGAGGCCGATAATGCCAAGCCGGATCTCGCTCATCTGAAATGTTCACAACCTTTCTTCGCCTCTACTTTCCAAACTTTACCTGCTCGCCAATATCTATGTAATCCTTTGCTGTGTCATTACTCCATCCTTTTGCTCCCGGATAGAAGGGCTGATCGTCCAGCACAGGCGGCACAAAGTAAGATTTGTAAGCCCTTACAATTTGCATTTTACCCCTTCACCGCACCTGAAGCAATGACGTAAAAAAAATGTCACCTGGCGGGATAGGTGGAATTGAGCCCCCCTCCTTTGGTCAAAATAAAAACTCCCGGCCGTCCGCATACGGGACAAACCGGGAGCCTCAATAACTCTCAACGTATCATGTTGTAAAATCCTATTTCTTCGCCCACATCGTTTCGATTTCCTCCAGCGACTTGCCTTTCGTTTCAGGAATTGCGCGCCAGGTGAAGATAACCGTTACGAGAGCCATGAAACCGAAAATCCAGAACGTTACGGCCGGACCGGCCGTTGAAAGCAGCGGCGGAAACGATTGGGAAACGGCGTAATCCGCCACCCAGTGCGTCATCGTTCCGATCGCGACCGCTTTGCCGCGGATGGGGGCCGGGAAGATTTCGGACAAAATGACCCACAGTACGGCGCCAAGTGAAATCGCAAATGAAGCGACATAGAGCAAAATGAAGATCAGCACGATCGGTCCGGACGTTTGGCCGGTTTGGAAAGCCAGTCCGATAACCGTCAAACATACCGTCATCGATATGGAACCGATGAGAAGCAATACTTTGCGCCCTACTTTATCGACGAGCCACAACGACAGCAGCGTGAAGACCAAGTTGACGAACCCGACCATAATCGTTTGGATCAGGGATGCATTCGCGCCCATGCCCGTTTCCTTGAAAATGACCGGAGCGTAATACATGACGGCGTTAATTCCCGTGACCTGCTGGAGCGCCGCCAGAACGACACCGACCATGAGGGCGGTTCTCATACCGGGCATGAACAGCTGCCGGAACGAGCCGCCGCTTTCCTGCTTGGACACTTCCTTGATCGCCAACACTTCTTCTCTGGCCAATTGCTCACCGTGGATTTTGATCAAAATCGGCAGCGCCTCCGCAGGACGTCCTTTCTTGATCAGCCATCTTGGACTTTCGGGTACGAAGAACAGAAGCACCAGGAACAGCAAGCCGGGAACCGCCCCGACTCCGAACATCCAGCGCCAAGCGCTGGAGACGTCCCAGGCATCGTCGCCGAAGCTTGTAATCCACAAATTGACAAAGTAGACAAGAAAAATTCCGGTCACGATGGCAAGCTGGTTCAAGGCAACGAGCCGGCCGCGGTATTTCGCCGGAGCAATCTCCGCGTTATAAAGCGGACTTAGCGCCGATGTAATCCCGATTCCGAGGCCGCCGATCATCCGGGCGATATAATAACCGGTGAACGTATCCGGAAGCGCGGAGGCGACGGTACCGACCATAAAAATGAACGCCGCCGCAATCAGCACTTTTTTCCTGCCGAACCGATCGCTGAGCACCCCGGAGATAGCCGAGCCCGCAATACAACCGATAAGGAAACAGGAAACGGCCCAGCCGAGCTGTACCTGATTTAATTGAAAGCGCTCCCCCAAAAAGCCGAGTGCACCCGAAATGACAGCCGTATCGAAACCGAACAATACGCCGCCCAAAGCCGCTACGATGGAGACAAGCGTGACAAACACCATATTCGGCTTCTGCGCAGTTTCCCCGCTCTGCCGTTCAGCCTGTTTTTCTATCTTTTTTTCATTCTCTTTTTTGATGACTAATGACACTGTTATCCTCTCCTTCCGTCATTAGCACTGCATCTTTCGAGAAAATTATAGCACGAGGAGCTTCCGGCCAAAGCTCATATCATCTGCACTTTTCTGCGATCTTCCTGCATTTAATTATCTTGGCGCCCGATTTGCCGGCTGCGAGGAGCAAACTAGTATATTTTTGTCCTGCTGAACACAAAAAAGTCCATGTGTTGAATTATCCCCCCCAGGGGGATATAATAGGACCAAAATTAAAAGAGGTGATACGATGGGTTTCGGACATCATCATGGTCCCGATGGACACTCTCATACGCATGGCGGCGTAGACTCGAATATTATCCAAAGTAAGGAAGCGACAAAGGTTTTATTGATTTCGCTTGTCGGTCTGTTGATAACCGCCCTTTTTCAAGCTATTATTGTAGCCATATCCGGCAGTGTTGCGCTCCTCGCCGATACCATTCATAACTTTGGGGATGCATTGACATCCATTCCGTTATGGATTGCTTTTGTGCTAAGCCGTAAGCTTCCAACAAAACGCTTTACGTACGGATTGAACCGGACAGAAGATATTGCCGGCCTGATCATTGTTCTTGTCATCGCTTTCAGCGCCTTTGTAGCCGGTTATCAATCTGTCATGCGGATGATCCATGGTTCAACCTTCACCCATTTGGGCGCGACATCAATCGCCGCGATCGTAGGCTTTATCGGAAATGAAATTGTCGCCATCTACCGCATACGCATGGGTAAAAAGATGGGAAGCGCCGCACTGATTGCTGACGGTCAGCATGCGAGAGTGGATGGAATGACTTCGCTCGCTGTATTGGTTGGTGTCCTTGGAGTGTGGCTAGGCTTCCCGATTGTGGATCCGCTCGTTGGACTGGTGATTACAATTATGATACTCTTCATTGTAAAAGACTCGGCAAAAGCGGTGTTTACCCGCTTATTGGACGGAATCGAGCCCGAAACCATCGATACGATCACAAGATCCGCTTCTCAGGTTGAAGGCGTTCAAACCGTAAATGACATCAAAGCACGCTGGTTTGGTCATGAAATATTAGCCGAAATTTCAATTACTACGGATTCGAACCTGTCGGTTAGAGAAGGACATGCAATCGCTCAAAATGTCATCCATCGTTTGCAGCATGATATTGAGCATTTGGGGAAGGTACAGGTTCATGTGGATCCGGTTGAAGAACAAGGCTATTCTTTTCATGAGCATGCTCATTTCCATGCTGCCAAGCATTCGCATAAACATGGGCACGATCATCACCATGATCCCCACGATCACCACCATAAGCATCAGCACCACCATGACCATGACCTTAAACATGATCCTTCTCATGACGATCATAAACATCGGCATCATAGTCATCATAGTCATCTGCAACCTGCAGCAAAATAATTCCGCAAATGATGCCCTTGTATATTTCCAAGGGCATCATTCATCTTTCCGGAGGGTAAGAATATGAACGATAATCATCAGCCGGATCATACTCATGATCATGAGCATAAACACCGCAAACAAATTGTAAACCGTCTGTCACGAATTGAAGGACATCTTCGCGCTGTTAAGGAGATGACTGCCGACGGCCGCGATTGTGCAGAAGTGCTGCTTCAAATTGCGGCCGTTCGTAAAGCATTGGATAACGCAGCAAAGCTTTTATTAAAAGACCATCTGGAAAGTTGTGTTATCAATGCCGGCTCTGGTGACGATCGGACTAAAATTTTGGATGATCTGAACAAAGCATTGGATCATTTTATCCGTTGATAAATGCGGGCGTGCGGATTTCACGAACGGTTAACGATCGTTTTTGTAAAAAAAAACGTGACAGCCTAGAACGATTCTGCACGTTCCAACTGCCACGCTTTATAAACGGAGTGTGTTCTGTACGGGTTTATTTGGCTTGGCCGCGGTACTCGGAAGGGGTGATGCCCGTCACTCGTTTGAATACCCGGCTGAAGTAATTCGGGTCCTTGTAGCCGACCTCGAAGCATACTTCCTTCAGGCTGAGCGACTCCGACGCCATCAGCGCCTTGGCCTTCTCGATCCGCAGGCGGGTCACAAGGTCGATGAACGTTTCCCCGATTTGCTGCTTCAAAATTTTACTGAGGTAAAAGGGATTCAGATGAACGTACTCCGCCACTTCCTCGAGCGAAATATCCTCTGTGAACCGTTCCTGGATATAGCTTTTGGCCCGGTCGAGAACGGTCAGCGTCTGCTGCTCGCGTTCTTCCCTGTTCCGCTGCAGGGCGGAAACGACGTAGGACCGGTGAAGCGCGCTCTCGTTCAAAGACCCTTCTCCCGGCACAGGGAGCGGAACGCCGCTGCCTTTCTTCAGATCGTCGAAATGGCATGCTTTTCCGCCGTGCTCAAAGTAGGTGGATGCAAACACCGCTTCAAAATACGACTGGTGCAGCCCTTCCGTTCCGCTTTGCGCCGACCCGATGCCTACAAATAACGTCATGTCGAGCTGACGCTTCGCCCGCGAGATGAGCTCCTCGCCGTACCGGATCGTTTCCTGTTTCCACACCTCTCCCGCCGCTGCCGGAGGAGTCCGCAGGAAAATCGCCATATGGCGGTCGATCAGCGAGCTGACAATGCAGTCCGGCCCGCTTGTTTTGGCAAAGCTGCGGACCGAATCGTAGATCTTCTTTTTGTCCCGGGTATAGACGTCTTTCGGAAAAGCAACAACGACCGCGCAACCTCCATCCAGTGGAAAGTCCAGCCACTCGGCGAGCTGCCCGGCATCCGCGTCCACGATTTGATGGACCATGATCATAAGCGCCAGCTCGTTCTCGGCCAAAGGAATGAGCCTGGAAACGGTATGCCTGAGCTCCAATTCCTCGGTACGTTTGCTTCTTTCGCTGTCCAGCTCCTCCACAAGCCGCTTCAGCGTTTCCACGACATGAGTCCGCTTGGCCGGTTTGACGATGTATTCCTTTACGCCGAGCGAAAGCGCCTCCTGCGCATAAGAAAAATAATCATACGCCGTGACCAGCACAAATTTCGTATCCGGCAGACGCGATTTGATTTCCCGGATGGCATCGAGGCCGCGGATGCCCGGCATGTTGACATCCATCAGCACGATCTGCGGATGATGCTCCTCCGCCCGTTCGATCGCGATCCGCCCGTTTTCCGCATGGATGATCTCGAACTCGCCCGGCATCATATTCCGGACAATCCATTCCAGTCCTTCCCTCTCAAGCGCTTCGTCATCGGCGATCATCACTCTGTACATGGATCGTTCCGCCCCCCTTTCCCGCTGGAATCCGAATCGTAACCTTCGTTCCTTCGCCTGGCCCGCTTTCGATGTCCACCAGATCGCCGCTGCCGTAGAACAGCTGCAGCCGTTTGAACACGTTTCTTGTGCCCAGCCCCGTCCCAGCCTGCGGCTTCTTCTCCGCTCCTGCCTCCGCCTCTTCCAGACGGAGCAGCGCGAGCCGCTCCTGCTCGCTCATGCCGATCCCGTTGTCGGACAGCGTAATGCGTACCTCGTCCGCCCTGCGGGCCGCTTCCAGGCGGATGACCGCGCCTTGCTCCATATCCGCAATGCCGTGCAGAAACGAATTCTCGACAATCGGCTGAAGCGTCAGCAGCGGGATCGGCACATCGAGCGCCGAATCGTCGATATCCGTCTCGAATTTGACGCGGTCGCGGAAGCGTGCCTGTTGAATCGTAATGTATTCTTTGACATGCTCCAGCTCTTCCCGCAATGTGACGGGCCGGTCCAGCTTGCGCAAATTGTACCGCAGCAAATTGGACATCGATACGATCAGATCGCTCGTTTTCTCCGCCCCTTCCAGCAGCGCCAGCTTGGAGAGCACATTGAGGGTATTGAACAAAAAGTGGGGATTGATTTGGCTTTGCAGCGCCTGAAGCTCCAATTCCTTCACAAACCGGTCCCTCTCCAGGCTTTCTTTATCCTTCTCGATCAGCACATTCAGGTCAGATGACATTTGCGTAAATGCGCCCAACAAAATTCCGAGCTCGTCACCCGATCGCGGCGGCGGCTCAAGACGCAGGTTTCCAGTGGAAACCTGTCTGGCCATGGCGACAAGACGGCTTACCGGCCGGGTAATGCTCCGGGAAATCCAGATCGCGATTACAACGCTCATCACCGTGTTGACGATCAAGATCGCGGCCCCCAAACGGTTGATGCGCCCGGTTTCCTGCTGGATTTGCTTATAAACCGGCTGGTAAAGGCTCAGCTCCATATCCACCAGATGCTGCCCCTCCTCGCGGATAAACCCGGTTGTTTGCTCCGCCTCTTCGTAACGGTCCAGCGCGGGGCGCAGCGCCGGCGTCGTTGCCGCGGCCAGAGCTGCCTGCTCCTGCTCCATCAGCGTATCCAACATATGGACATACCCGGCTGCCGCCGATGCCATCGGGGTGGAAGCGGTTGTATCAACAAGCGACGCGCGCGCCGCAAGCAGCTGCTCCCGCGATCTCCCCAGCTCGCCGGCACCGCCGTCATTCGGGTTGAGCAAATAACCATAAAGCGTTTTCAGATGATCTTCCGCCGTCTTGACGGATTGCTTGTACAGCAAAACGCGAACTATCGTCCGGTCATAGCTCGTCTGTACGATTTTTCCGCTCTCGAATAAGAAGTACGTCACCGAATTGACCAGCAGGACGAGCAAGGGGATAAACAGCAGCAGCTTCATTCGAATCGTCATGGGCAGCTTCCTCCGCTTCCGCCTGCGGCCTTGCTTCCTGTCAGGATGTTTGCTTGCGTATAATACTGCGGCGCCGGCTTCTTTCCCTGGAAATAGTCATGCAGCATCGAGATCGCGCCATACCCCATTTCATGCGGCTGCTGCACGATCGTCGACACGATTTTGCACTGCCGGACCGCTTCCTTCGTTTCGCTCAAATCGTCGAATGCGAAAATTTTCAGTCCCGCCGGACTTTCGCGATTGGCCGCTTCCAAAATCCCCAGTCCGTCGAGCGCGCTGAAACCGATCATATAGCGGACCTGAGGGTACTTCGCCAACAATTCCTCGGCCTGCTGCGCTCCCTGTAAGCGGGAATTGTCGGAGGCGCGAACCCCGACAACGTCCAGATCAGGGTATCGGCCGATCACCTCGCGGAAGCCGGCCAGCCGCAGCTGCTGGCTGTACGAATTCTCATTGGCGATCAGCACGCCGATGCTGCCTTCGCCTCCTGCCGCTTTCGCTACCAGCTCTCCCATCGTTTTGCCCGCGTTCAAATTGTTCGTGCCGATATAGGACAGCCGCCGGCTGTACGGCTCGTCCGCGTCCACCGTAATGACCGGAATGCCTTTATCCGCCGCCTGGCCGATCAGCAACCGCTGCTGCGGATCGTTAATGCCCTGCACCAAAATCGCGTCGGCTTTGGCCGCAATCGCTTTCTCAAGCAGCCGGATCTGCTCCGCCGGATTGATGCGGATCGGACCGGTATATTCGACATTCATCCCGTATTTCTCCGACGCTTCCCGGGCTCCCTCTTCAATCGTCCGCCAGTACGGATTGTCAATTTCCTGGGCAATTAAAACGACATGAGGCGGCGGATTTCCGTTCATTGCGCCGGGTTTAGGGTTCACCAGCTCCCGGAGACGCATCGTCGAGAATACGAACTGCAGCAGCAAGCAGGCAAATACGATAAACAGGATCACGATTGCAAAATTCCATCTTCGGGACGGCATGCAGCACTCCTTTGTTCAAATCAAAGTAAGTATAAAGTTGCACGAATACTTTCTTTGATTTCATCGCGAAACTTTTGGTCGCCATTAAGACGGCGACAGCCGTTTCTGCTTGGTCGTTAGACTCATTATACAGGAATCGTCAAGGGAACGAAAAGAAAGACGGTCATCAAATACCGGCTGACGCCCGAATACGCTGCGTGCTTCACTTTTGGCGAAATACGGATGTTTGTCGCAATTTGTCGTCCCTTCACTCACTGATGTCAAACTGCTGCTTCATATCCGTCGACAGAGAAACCTCTGAGAAGATAATGTGCGTGCACGCAACGGCATATTGGGCGACCTCGTCGATAAAGGCTTCGATTTCCTGCAGGCCGGTGACCGAAAGCTTCACAAAAAAGCATGCCCGTCCGGCAACCCGATAGCAAAATACGGCGCGCGGGTGCTTTTCCACAAAACGTTTGAACTTGTCGTACTCGCCGTTTTTAATCGTAACTTCGATCATACAATCAAGCGTCAGCCCAAGTTTTTCACGGTTAACCGTAATGGTGTACTTGTCGATGACGCCTTGGCTCTCCAGCTTCCGGACACGTTCGGCAACGGAAGGAGGAGACAGGTTCACTTGCTTGGCGATTTCCCGCAACGACAACCGCGAATCTTTCGACAACACATCCAAAATGGACAGATCCGTTTCATCTATTTTCATATATAACCCCTTCCTCCTCATTCGCTTACATCTGAAAACAATATTGGCATAAATTCGTTTTAAATGGAATGGAAGAACGGAGAACCCCTTGTATATAATTTTAGTCATACGAGAGGAGAGTTGAAAAGATGGCGCGAATCGCATATTCAGCAGTGGGTGAAACCGCCTTTCAGCGGTTGATGGGGCACCACGAAGCGGTGTTGAAAGGCTGGAACGGTTTGGGGGAGATTTTTGAGACGGAGGGGTTAAGCGCCGAATTAAAGGAGCAGGTGCGAAGAACGCTCGCTTACGGCAACTGCTGCGAATACTGCAAAGCGAAAGGGGCGCCCGACGCCAATCCGGCCAATGAGAAAATCAGTCTTGCGGTCGCTTTTGCCGATATGGTGCTGAACAACAGATCGTCCATCAGCGACCAAACGTTTGCCGTTTTAAGCGAATCGTTCACGCCGCAAGAGATCGTGGAATTGTGTACGTATATTTGCTTTACAACCGCTTCCCAAATGTTCGGTGCAATCATGAACCTGCAAGCGGACGATTTACACGCAACGTTCTAGCGGCGGTTAAGCCCCATCAGACAAAGGAGCCGTTCCGGATTTAATTATTGGCATTAATCAAACGGCAATAACCCGCCAGGTTTGCGCCAAGGACGGGTTATTGTCGTCGTTTTCGAAAATAGCCATTCCTACTGCCGGCCGTCCGTTTGGTTACTGCGCCACGTCGTCGTGGTCCGTCCCCGTAATGACATCGTACCACGCTTCATTGTCTTGCTGAAGGTTGGCCGTCTTCTCGTTGTACCGGGCAAGCGTGTCTGTGCCGAGCAGCAGATGGACCGGAGGCCGGTCGGCGTGCGCCAAGCGGATGAAGGCGTGCGCCAGCTTGACCGGATCGCCCGGCTGCTTCTTGTTTACTTGCGTGGCGAAGCTTCTCATTTCGCCTACCGTGTCGGCATAATCGTCAATGACGTTCGCGGTTCTCGTCAAGGACGTCGTATCCAGAAATTCCGTCCGGAAGAAGCCCGGCGCGACGACGGTGGCGTAAATCCCGAGCGGAGCCAATTCCAGTGCCAACGCTTCCGTCAGTCCTTCAACGGCAAACTTCGTGGAGCCGTATATCCCCCAGCCGGCATAAGCACTC
The DNA here is from genome assembly GCF_000961095.1 of Paenibacillus beijingensis. Classification (NCBI taxonomy): domain Bacteria; kingdom Bacillati; phylum Bacillota; class Bacilli; order Caryophanales; family Paenibacillaceae; genus Paenibacillus; species Paenibacillus beijingensis. The sequence goes on from NZ_CP011058.1 coordinate 1,320,132, forward strand.
AGCCCCCCTACCGACGAAATATTGATCACGTGTCCCGATCTTTGCTCACGCATAATCGGCAGAACCGCCCGAGTCACGTTCAGCAGGCCGAACACATTGACTTCGAAATTCCGCTTCACTTCTTCGCCCGTTGCCTCTTCCACCGCGCTGAGCAGGCCGTAGCCGGCATTGTTGACCAGGACATCGATGCGCCCGAAGCGGTCAACCGCTTGCCCTGCCGCCTCTTTGGCCTGATTTTCGTCCGTGACGTCCAGCCGGGTCACGAACAGATTCGGATCATTTTCGAGCCGGCCTGCCAGCTGCTCCGTTTCGCCGCGAACGGCCGCGACCACCTTGTCGCCGGCAGCCAGAGCCGCTTTTACAATTTCCAGCCCGAAACCTCTCGATGCTCCCGTAATGAACCATACTTTTGAAGCTGCTTTAGAAGTTGTCATGTTATTCCTCTTCCCTTCTCAATTGTATTGGATGAGCGATGAGTTAAGGATAACAAAGCGGGAGCCGGCTTACTTTCCTAAACGGCCCAGCAAATTTATCAATTTGGCTCAAAAACTGCTTCAAAAGCGTAAACGAACCGATCCAGAGGCTCATCTCGGCCGGTTCGTTCGTTTTGTCAGCTCTGCACGAAGGGGTCATTTTTGAAATTCCTGCGTTCGTACATCTTTTTTCTTGTTATTTTTCGACTGCGTTAAAATTCCTGCGAAAATACATCTTCTCACCGACCCAATCGCATGTTCAGGCAATAAAAGCCCGAAATGCCTGTACAATTGCAGGTTTTCCCTCTCGAGATGCGATTTCGATCGATAAAACCTGCACATTCGCAGGTTTGCGAGGAAAGGACCTCCGACTCCGCGTTGCCGGCGGTGAAGTGCACCCATTAGAATGAACATTGAGAAAAGACCTCACAGTGACGAAACTGGAGGTCCTCTTGTGTCCTATTAAGGACTAGCTCATTCATGTGAATACTTATGAGACAGCCTCTTCAAGCCGTCGACGTTTAACTTAACTGCTGTTTGAGGGACGAAGGCGGATGACCGAACCGCTCTTTAAACACTCTGGAGAAGTGCCCCACGCTCTCGAAGCCGGTGGCAAAGCAAACATCCGTTACCGACATGGCGGAATGGGCCAGCAGCTCCCTCGCCTTGTCCAGCCTCCTGTGCCTTATCCATTGCGAAGGCGGGGCGTTGTAAATCGTCTGGAAGTCGCGCTTAAAGCTGGAAAGGCTTCTTCCCGACAAATACGCCAGATCGTTCAGCGAGACGGGATTCATCAGGTTCTCCTCGACAACGGCCGAAATATTGGTGCGCGCCTGCTGCTTCAATTGCACGAATTGCCGCATGAAGCTCTCGTTTGCATCGGCAAGGTCGAACAGCAATTCCAGCAGCTTAATGCGAATGAGGTTATCCCTGATCGAATCCGGTTCGTTGAAATAAGGCTTCAGCGATTCGACATAAGCGAGCAGGCGGTCGTTCATCGGCATGACGGATACCGGAACGAGGCCGGCCGGTTTGACGGATGGAAGCTGCGCCATCATCATGAAATCTTTCAGCAGGTCCTCTTTCAGAAAAAACATCATGTAGTCCAGCAGGTAATCTCGATCGGGTTCGCCCGATTTCTCATAGTGGACGACGATCGCTTTTTGCAGCAGCACCATCTCATTCTTGCCGACCTTGTACGTCTGGCTGCCGTGGCGGACCGTGTAAGTGCCCTGCAGCACGAACAGCAGAAGATGGTCTTCCAGGAACATGGAGCCTTGTTTGCCGTCGGTATGCGAGCACGATTCGATGACGGAGAGCCCCTTCGCCGTTAATGCGCTTTGATGGTAAGGCTCCGCCGTCAACCCTTGCGGCACTTTGACGATTCTGTCGCTCACGCCTCCATCACCTCCTTAGGGACGTTCCAAACTTAACATTCCAATGCGTCTGCAACAAACGGCAAGGCATTCCCGAAGCCAGGCTCATCGCTTATTTTTTCTGGGCGATCAATTGCTCGGACCGGGAGGAATCTGCTGTCTCGCCGCCATGACCGGGTCCAAAGAGGTTCAAAATGACGACCCCGACTACGATTAAGGCAATTCCAATTATACTTCCTGTATTTATTCTTTCTTTCCAGATTAATACCGATATGACAACCGTAGCAATCGCGCCAATGCCGGACCAAATGGCGTAAGCGGCATTTAAAGGTATTGTCTTCAGCGACAATGACAAAAAGAAGAATGCGCAAGTAAAGCTAACGATCATCCCTAACACGGGAAGCAGCCTTGTAAACCCTTGGGACGCTTTTAACATGGAAGTTCCGACAAGCTCGCTCACAATTGAAATCGCTAAAAATAAATACGCCAATTACTTCAGCTCCCTCTACCCTACTCGCACAAAATGATAGGGTCGACTCCATCAATTTCTAGATTTGTCTGCCAAATTACATACTAAACTATATCGTTCGGATAGGATCGTTTCAAGTCGATTGAGAGAGACCCTTGACATTCTACCTACTAGTAGGCACTATGAAAATGAGATGGAATATAATAATCCTTACAGAAAGTACTGGAAGAGGAGAATGGATATGAGCGTTTACGACTACAAAGCAAACAATATTCGCGGTCAGGAAATCAGCTTGGATACATACAAAGGCAAGGTGCTCCTGATCGTGAACACGGCCAGCAAATGCGGCTTCACGCCGCAGTACGCCGATCTTCAGAAGCTGTATGAAACGTATAAAGACCGGGACTTTGTCGTGCTTGGATTCCCCTGCAACCAATTCGGCGAACAAGAGCCCGATTCCAACGAGAACGTGAACATCTTCTGCCAGCTCAATTATGGCGTTTCCTTCCCTTTGTTTGAGAAAATTGACGTAAAAGGGGAAACGAAGCATCCGCTCTTTGCCTACTTGACGGAACAAGCGCCGTTTACGGGCTTCGACCAAAGTCAGTCCGCCGGCAAATTGCTGCACAGCATGCTCGCCGAACGAATGCCGGAATCGCTGCTCAATAACGAGGTGAAGTGGAATTTCACCAAATTTCTCGTCGACCGCGAAGGCCGCGTTGTGAACCGGCTGGAATCGCCCGTCGACCCGCTCGATATCAGCCCCCTCATAGAGGCGCTATTATAAAATTATAAAATAATAGAGAGCTGGCATGTCCACCTCACTGACCAATCCGTTTTGGGTTGGTTTTTTTGTTATGGACTGGACATATCAAATAATCTGTATATAATGTATATATACAGTTTATTATAGGGGTTACAAATGGACATCATACTTTTAAATTCGAGCGACCTGCCGATCTATCAGCAAATCAAACATCAGATTATCGAACAGATTTTAAAAGGCCAGCTGTTGGAAGGCGAGCAGCTTCCATCCATACGGAAACTGGCACAAGAATTGAAAATCAGCGTGATTACAACAAAACGGGCGTATGAAGAGCTGGAACGCGAAGGATATATTGACAGCGTCCTTGGCAAAGGGTCGTTTGTTTCCTTGAGCGACAAGCAGATGTTAAGACAACGGCAATTGGAAACGGTTCGGAAGCAGTTGAAAGAGATTGTTCAAGACAGCAAAAAGTATGACATCACCCTCCAACAACTGATTCTCCATATCACGCAATTATACGGGGAGGATTGAAAGTGGAAACGATTCTGGAATTGAATCACGTAAGCAAAGGGTTTAAGGATTTCGCGTTGCAGGATGTCAGTTTTTCGCTGGAAAAAGGCTACATCATGGGATTTATCGGTCCAAACGGGGCAGGGAAAAGCACCACGCTCCGCTGCATCATGGATCTTGTACACATCGAAAGCGGCGAAATTAAACTGTTCGGTACCGATTACCGCAACAATATGAAAGCATTAAAGCAGCGTATCGGGTTCGTCTATGATCAGGATGTTTTTTTTGAGGATTTGACCGTCGAAAAGAACAAACGCATTGTCTCTTCATTCTACGATCAGTGGGATGACGATGCATTCTACCGGTATATAAAGGATTTCGAAGTTCCTCTAACGAAGCCGGTGAAAGCTTTGTCAAAAGGAACAAAAATGAAATTTGCTTTAGCCGTCGCTCTATCCCATCATGCGGAGCTAATTATTATGGATGAACCGACTTCCGGACTTGATCCGATTTTCCGAAAAGAGCTGCTGGACATCCTGCTGGATGTCATTCAGGACGAAAACAAGGCGATCTTCTTCTCGACGCACATTACCACCGATTTAGAACAAGTGGCCGACTACATTACTTTCATTCATGACGGGAAAATTGTGCTGTGCGAGGAAACGCAAAAGCTGCTGGATGATTACCTGCTCGTTAAGGGACCGTTAAGCCTGGCCGAGAAAGTGAGAGGGTACCAGCCCGATGCAATGAAAGAAACGTCACTCGGGTTCGAAGCATTTATGAAAAGGAACGAGACAAAGCAATTCGAGACGGAGTTCAATCTCAGAATGGATCGGCCCACTCTGGAAGACATCATGTACTATATGGTAAAAGTGCGAAAACGTTAATTTTGCAACAGAAAGGAGTTCTTACACGATGTTTGGATTAATGATAAAAGATTTTTATACACAAAGAAAATTCGCTTACTTAGCACCGATCTTTTTATTGCCGTATTTCTTAACATTGGGAAGAAACATCTCCGGCGCCGGGATCGAGCTCTTCAGTCTAAGTATCGGTTTTATTGGTTATATCATGACCTTATATTCCAATTTTAATATCGGCGAAAGCGAAAAAATGCAAAACAGACTACTTATCAGTTTACCAACCACGAGGACAGCGATTATCTTTGCCAAGTATGTAATGATTAGCTTTTGGTGGTTGATTTCTTATATTTCGTATGTGGTTTTACTATTTGTTTTAGAACGTTTACTTCATTATAACCTAACCCAATCGTTTGATATCAGAATCGCTGCTTTATCGCTTTGTGCCACTTATCTATTTGCTTCCATTTTTTATCCGTTTCATTTCAAATTCGGATATCGGGCCGCGAGTTTATTGGGGATCGCAATGTTTTTTCTGGTAACAAACGGGATGGGGAAGCTATTCTCGCTTAGTCGTAGTGGAAGTTGGGGTTCTGCAATGGCCGATCAGCCAATTCTCAGCTTTGCTGTTATTACGCTTTCATGTGTGCTTGTTTCTTATCTCTTATCAGTCCGTATATTTTCCAAAAAAGATTTTTAGATACCAAAAGACGTAGTAAATAAGAGCTCTAGGATCAAGAAGCTTTTATAAAATGAAACAGACCTGGCATGCTCCGGCATAACCAGGTCTCTATTTTTTCGCTTCGCGGTGCTTACACCATAATTTTGCAAATATCGTTGGTGAATTCAACGGGATCGCTGATCGGCAGCCCCTCGATCAACAGCGCCTGATTGTACAGCAGGTTCGTGTACAGATTCAGCTTCTCTTTATCTTTCGCGAAAGCGTCTTTCAGCGACTGGAACACCTCGTGGTTGACGTTGATTTCCAGCACCTTCTCCGCTTTCACGTCCTGGCTGTTCGGCATCGCTTTTAATATTTTCTCCATCTCGATCGTCAGATCGCCTTCTGCCGCCAGACAGACCGGATGGGACCGCAGCCGCTTCGAAGCTCTTACCTTCGTTACTTTGCCGGACAGCAGCGATTGCATCGATTCAAAAAGATCCTTGTTATCGCTCTCCTCCGCATCCGACTGCTTCTCATTCGCCTCCGGCTCAATGCCTAAGTCACCGCTCGACACCGATTTAAACTCTTTTTCTTTGTACGTCATGATCATCTTGATCGCGAACTCGTCGATATCGTCGGTAAAGTACAGCATTTCGTAGCCTTTATCGGATACGACCTCGATTTGCGGCAGCTTCTCGATCCGCTCAATCGATTCTCCGGAAGCGTAATAGATGTACTTCTGGTCTTCCGGCATTCGCGAAACGTATTCGTCCAGCGTAACCAGCTTCTTCTCCTTGGAAGAATAGAACAGGAGCAGGTCCTGAAGATCGTTTTTATGGGTGCCGTAATCGCTGTATACCCCGTATTTCAGCTGTCTGCCGAACGCTTTATAAAACGGCTCGTACTTGTCGCGCTCGTCTTTCAGCATGCTTTGCAATTGGGACTTGATTTTGTTCTTGATGTTTTTGGCGATCAGGCTCAACTGGCGGTCGTGCTGCAGCATCTCGCGGGAGATGTTCAGCGACAAGTCTTCCGAATCGACCATCCCTTTCACAAAGCCGAAATAGTCCGGAAGCAGGTCCGCGCATTTGTTCATGATCAGCACGCCGTTCGAATACAGCTCCAGTCCCTTCTCGTATTCCTTCGTATAATAATCGAAAGGCGTATTTTCAGGGATAAACAGAATCGCATTGTATACGACCGCGCCATCGGCACTAATATGGATATGCTTCAGCGGGTTGTCGAAGCCGTAACGTTTTTCATGATAAAAATTGTTGTAGTCTTCCGCTGTCAGCTCATTTTTGTTTTTGCGCCAGATCGGCACCATGCTGTTGACGGTTTGTTCTTCCTCGTACTCCTCGAATTCATTGTCGCCGCCTTCTTTTGGCCGCTGGCCTTTCACATCCATCTTGATCGGGTACCGGATAAAATCGGAGTATTTCTTAATAATCGCTTTCAGCCGGTACTCTTCCAGGAATTCATCGTATTGGTCGTCTTCGGTGTTTTCTTTAATTTTCAGAACGATTTCCGTACCGGTCGAATCCTTCTCGCCCGGCACGATCGTGTATCCGTCCGCACCTTCAGACTCCCATTTATAAGCCTGATCGCTGCCGACGGCCTTCGTCGTGACCGTCACGACATCCGCAACCATAAACGCCGCATAAAATCCGACCCCGAACTGACCGATGATGTTGTGCCCGTCCTTCAGCTCGTTTTCGTTCTTGAAGGCAAGCGAGCCGCTCTTGGCGATGACGCCGAGATTGTTCTCCAGCTCTTCCTGGGTCATGCCGATGCCCGTATCGGTAATGGTCAGCGTGCGGCCGGCCTTATCGGCGGTTACTTTAATGTAGTAATCCTCTTTGTTGAACGTGAGCTTATCGTCGGTTAACGCTTTGTAATACAGCTTGTCGATCGCATCGCTCGCATTGGAAATAAGCTCTCTGAGAAAGATTTCCTTCTGCGTGTAAATGGAGTGGATCATCATGTCCAGCAGTCGTTTCGATTCGGCTTGAAACTGTTTCTTTGCCATGAAAATGGAGCTCCTTTCAATTCAAAAAATAAAGTGTGAATCGGTGTCGTCGTAAAAAGTTGGAGATGTTCGTTAAACCGGTCGACTCGGAAATAGCACTCTAACGGATCGAGTGCTAAATCTTATTTTTATATAACATAGGATGATTTTTGAGTCAATATGGTAACCGATGCAGGGAATGCATGTATTGGCGGAGAGATGGTTAAAGTAACAGACAGATCCAACATGAAGGAGGGCAAATCATTGGAAAATACGCATGATTTTGTCGAGAAACTGCAAGATACGCAGAAAAAAGCCGAACAAAATAAAAAACATCAAGGGCAAGGAAATCCGGGCCAGCAGCTGCCGAACAAGCAGCACAGCACGAACAAATAGCACTTCACGATTCCATGCTCGAACTGCAAAAATTAATTTCCCGGCCTTCCAGCCGGCTCATTAAAAGGGTGACAGCATGAACAAAGAGGGTCTGCCGGGCTTCCCGGACAGGCCCTTCTATAATTTGAATTTGCTCGAAGCAATGAATTTTCGAATTAAATCGGCCGTTTCTTTGCGGTAATGAATATCTTTATGTCCGTACGGCAGGACGATAAAATCGTACATTCCATCAAAATAAACGGACTCGACGGTGACACGCCCGTCATTATCGCCCTTCAGCAGCTTCCCCAGCAGCAGATTGCTGTTATTTCCGGCGATGACCCCGACTTTGACGTCCGTTTCCTTCATGTTTAGATGGCGGACGCTCTTGCCTCGGATCGATTCCAATGTCTTGAAAATTTTGACGCCTGTTCTGGAGACCTTTGCCAAAAAATCGGCGAGCTCGCTCCCTTGATTGGGAGTTGCAATCAAAATGCACTTGTTCACTCTGTCCAGGTGCTTCGTATCCGACAGAAACTTGCGAATGACCAATCCGCCGCTGCTGTGACCGACCAAGCTTATTTTTTCACCGGTCTTTAATGCAGGGACGAGCCCGTCAAATATTCCCTCCAAAACAACCGCGCAATGCTCGATGCTCTTAAACGTCAGCGGCAAATCAATCGGCATGCATGCAAAATGGTGACGGGATAAATTCGCCTGCAGCTCCATCATATCTTTTTTATTTTTGCTGAACCCGTGCAGTAACATGACTTTATGCCCCGATCCTTCAATCTCCATCGGCATCTCCTCGGATTTGAGATGTGTTCAACTATTATTGTATCTGAAAATACAATTTTTTGCTGCTCAATGGTTCTTCGTCCAGTTTGTGAACAGCTCCTTGTTACGGATATACAGCTGTTTGAATAGTCCGTAGTAATGGTCGTACAGCTCTTGATGCCGCTGATCGGGCTCATAATACCGCTCCTCCAGGGCTACCGCCTGATTGCACCCTTCGCTTATCGACCGATAGATGCCGACACCGGTTCCGGCGACGATCGCCGCGCCGACGCATGCTTCTTCTTTCACCTTGGTCGTATAAACCGGCTTGCCGAATATATCCGCCTGGCACTGCAGCCATACACTATGCTTCGCGCCGCCGCCGGATGCGATCACCTTGTCGGCCGCAATTCCCTGCTGCCCCAGCAGCTCCATCGAGTCCCGGAGCGCGTAAACGACACCTTCTACAACCGCTCTCACCAAATGCTCCTTACGATGCTTTAAAGTCATGCCAAGGAAACCCGCCCTTGCTGCCGGATCCATGTGGGGCGTTCGTTCGCCTGCCAAATAAGGCAGAAAAAGCACGCCCTCGCTTCCCGCATCCACATGCGAGCACATCTCCATCAGAATATTAAAATCTGCTGCCTGCAGTACATTTTCCTTCAGCCACTTCAGCGCAAGGCCGCTGTTCAGATTAGAGCCCTGGATCACCCAGGAGCCCGGGAAGATGTGACAAAAGGTATTCATTCTCCACTGCGGATCGTAAATCGGATTGGATACCATGGCGGCGACTTGGCCCCCCGTCCCGATATTCGAGGTCACCCAGCCGGGTTCGACGACCCCATTGCCGACCGCTTGCATACATTGGTCGGATCCTCCGCACACGACGGGCGTGCCGGGGTACAGCCCTGTTTCCCGCGCCGCTTCCGTCGTGACTTCGCCGGCAATATCGAGCGGCTCCAGGCATTCCGGGAATATCGTGCCCGCAATGTCCAGCGCTTCGATTAGCGGGTAGGACCATTGTCTGCCGCGTGTATTAAACGCCACCGAGCCGGAGGCGTCGGTCGCCTCGGAAGCAAGCCGGCCGGTCAGCTTATAGCGGATATAGTCCTTGGGCAGAACAATCTTATGAACGGCGGCGTACTGCTCGGGTTCGTTCTCTTGCATCCACAGCAAGGACGCGAGCGCAAAACCCGTGGATGCCTTGTTCATCGTTTCACCGGCAAGGCTCATCCGCTCCATTACGTCATTGATTCGATCAACCTGCCGCTTCGATCTTTGATCCGGCCAGATGATTGCCGGCCTGACCGGCCTTCCTGCTGCGTCGAGGGCAACGAGTCCATGCATTTGGCCGGACAATCCTACACCGCGTATGCTTCGGGGATCGGCCCCTGTATCCGTCAGCAGCTTGCGGATCGTGCGGGCTGCGGCGGCCCACCATTTTTCGGGCGACTGCTCGGCCCAATCGTTCCTTGAAACGTCGATATCATAATGCTCTTGGGCGATCCCTAGCATCCTGCCGTCGATATCCATCAGCAGCGCCTTTACGCTTGAAGTTCCCAGATCAATACCTAGCAGTAAGCTCAATTCGGATTCTCTCCTTCTGCAGTGGAGTGGCAGGCGGTCGAGCAGGTCGTTCCTTTAAGTCATTCTGACGACGCCTTTGATCACATCTTCATCACGTTTTCCTTGGAGCAAGTCTTCGACCTCCTCCAAACCAATCTCCGTTAGGATCGAATCGAGCTTGTACGCCCCGGCCTCGATCAGCCGAATTGCCCGCACCTGCGTATCGGGATACGTGAACGAGCCGATCACCCGCAGCTCCTTGCGGAAAATTTCGTACGGCTCAATGGATACGGTCCTGCCCTGCGGATAAGCGGCGAACAGCAGGATGTCCCCGCCCTGCTTCGTCGCCCGGACGCACTGCATCAGGACATCGCCTGCTCCGGCGCAATCAACCGTTACATCAAGATCGGCCAGTTCCTCCAGCGCCGATTTCCCGGCAAACGGATCGATCGCCTGGAAACCGAGTTCCGCCGCGACTTTACGTTTATGCGCCTGCGGCTCGATCAGGGTGACCTCACTTGCTCCCTGGAGCCGAAGCGTCTGCAGCATCAACTGGCCGATGAAGCCTCCTCCGAATACCGCCGCGCGATAGCCCGCCTTAATCTGCAGCCGGTCCAATCCATGCAGCACGCATGAGACCGGTTCTGCCAGACAAGCCTGCAACGGATCGACGTTCGGCGCTATTTTATAGACGAGCTCCTCCGGAACGACGCAATACGACGACAGCCCGCCATTCAGATTGACGCCGAGCGCGCGCATAGCCGTGCACAAATGCGGAGCTCCCTGCAGGCATGAAGGACAATGGCCGCACCAAATGTTGGGGTTGACCGTAATAAAGTCGCCAACGGCGGCATGCTTGACCCCGCTTCCGGTCTCCACGATGACTCCCGCAAACTCATGACCCGGTGAAACCGGCAAGGATGCCGGATAAGTGCCGTGAAAAATATGGCGGTCGGTGCCGCATATACCGCAGGCCGACACTTTGATAAGCACATCGTTGCTGCCGATGGAAGGCCGGTCGACCTGCCTAATTTCAATTTCCCCCGGCTTGTGAAGAATAAGCGATTCCTGACTCATTTTTACGCCTCCTGTTATGTGAATGAGCTAATCGATGACGGCATTTAGCGTGAAGGCGGCGATCAAGCCTCTCCTTCACAATTTGAATCCGCTTACAATTTGAGATTGTCAGCACAAAATAAAGTCCGAGCCCATCATAATCCGCCGTGCAATTAATGTCAATGGCTCCGCACCTGCCTCCAGACTGCCGAAAAGAAAGATCAAAGAGCTGTCCCCTAAGCAGGTTTTTAATCATATCAATCAAGCTCTTCAGCTTCAAAAGCGAAAAACGAACCGATCAAGGGGCTTATCCTTGGCCGGTTCGTTCGTTTTCATCGCTCTGCACGACCCCCTTATTTGGTAAGCTCGGCATACAATTCAGGTCTTCGATCCCGAAAGACCGGTTCTTGCTTTCTCTCTTTAAATATTAAGGATGTATCAATTTGTCCGATTAAAACTTCCTCTTGGTCGCCCGCTTCAACCACAACTTCGCCGCGCGGATTGACAATTTTGCTTTTTCCGCAATATACGAACCCGTTCTCCGTTCCTACTCTATTTACAGCTACCGTAAAAATTTGATTGTCCTGTGCCCGAGCGCTAGTACGGAGGTCTAACAAGTATTCAAAGTTTTTAGGAATAACCGAAGGAATAAAAATGATTTCGGCTCCTTTAAGCGCCAAAATCCGAAAACATTCTTCGAAAGCGTGGTCATAACAGATCACTACGCCTACCTTCGTCCCGAACAGTTCAAAGATCGGAAATTCAGCACCGTTTCGGAAGTATCGGTGTTCCGTCGGATAAAGATGTACTTTTCGATATTTTCCGATATACTCGCCTTTCTCATTGATGACAAAAGCGGTATCATACAAAACACCGGTTTTGAGCTCATCTTTTTCTACGATATTTCCGATAATAGCCGTCTGATATTGCTTTGCTTTGATGGCTAATCGTTCCACCGTCGGACCCGGTATTGTCTCCGCCAATGTATAGAATTCGTCTTGAATCAGATCGAAGTTATATCCTGTCGAAAATAGCTCCGGAAAACAAATGATGTCCGTCTCTTGACCGATTTGATCGATATAATATTCCGCTTTTTGAATATTGCTTTCGATATCTTTAATGACGGAATCCATTTGCACAAGCCCTACATTTAGTTGTGTCATCTAATTCCCTCCATACATGAGTCTGATTAAGCCTCGAATTTTACATAAACTTCATCCCTAAGGTCGTAATCTGCGCTGGGCCAACATCAATAGAAACCGTATCTGTATGCGCAATGGGTTGAATGATTTCTTCAAGAACGTTGCTTGTATAGACTTCCTTGATGGACGCGTTGACTTTAATTGCTATTTCCGATTCTTCCACTATCATATTGAACCAACGGATGATTAAATCGTCCGTCTGATCGTTTATTTTCATACTCGAAAAAGCGATACCCTCTCCGCTCCACTCCAGAAGTCCAAAATCGGCCGGCAGCTTTCCTGAATGAACCCCGGTTTGCTGCACAGTCCATGGAATCTGGAACTGGTAGGCCTCCACAAAGGCTCCGGAACGTACACCATCAATCGGATGCGGAATAATTTCAAACTCGGCGGTCTGCTCGCCCAAACATTGCGCCTCCGGTGTTGGGAACACTCCCCAATCCCCGAGTTCACCGACCGAGCGTAATAAAGTTAAAGCAATCGTGTTGCGCCCGTCTCTTAAAATTTCGTATTCATTCAGCCCAAGGTTGGCAATCGTCAGTCCTGCCCTCTCATCACTCACATCGACAAATGCTTGCTGGTGTTGGCAATTGCTTGGGTTTTCCCATTCCGGGGCCGGCTGGATATTTCTCTGGGCCACCTCAAAAATCGAATCAACCGAGCATACATCCGTTTTCAAATCAACAGGAAACAAGACGCGCAATCGATGATCCGTTGCCTTGTTGTCAAAAGCTGTTTTTACCTTCACCCCTTTGCCGCCCTTTTCCAGGCTGACACGAGTGACGATCTTAAGCGGCACCGTTTCTTCGACGCGCTGCGCCTTTCGTTCTTTGAACAAAACCATTTGGCTGATTTCGGTTTGCAATACCTCGTTGGCGCCTTTTGGAATGGCTAATTCATGGATGATTTCAAAGGAAGCACGATAGGGGTGATCCTCGATAAGGCTAATCGCGGCTTTCAGGCCTTTCGTTGTGATTGCACTCTCCCCGTCAGGTTGTTTAAATACATACTCATTTCCAATATCACCTACATCCTCGTAAGCTAAAAGTTCCGAAAACGTATGTCCGCTTTGTTTTTCCGTAATGACTAACCGGCCATCTTCGGATATGGCCACTTTTAACCATTCGTTTTCCATTTCCCGTTCCCCGCTTACTAGAGAGGAATTAGGTACAGCCTCTGAATGAGCGGCATCCGAGCGGACCGGATTTTTTATCCATGCATACGTCTTAAACCCGAGAGCGGGTACATCCTCTGCTGCAAATGTAAGCTTATGTTTGCGGGCCATATAAGGCTGGCGGAACCGCTCCTCCGGAAGATCATAGCCAAATTGCACTCCCAGGTCTTCCATGACAGAAGAGATTTTATTGCCGTGACGATCCACCAGAATCCAGTCCTCATCGCTCTCTTTCTGTAACTCCTCTACAACGAGAGCGGGGACTTTTCCGTCAATCGGCAAACGCTTGATTTCCAATACGACAGAAACAACACCTGTTCGCACCCAGCCGCTCGTATTAAAAACGGAGAACGGCACAGCCTCTGCGGAAAATTCCGTAAAAACATCGGACTGGATATGCCGGGTGATCGCTTTTAAACTTTCTTCAACAATTACTTCTGCAACATGGAGACTTTTATCGAAACGGGTCATCATTTCCCGGTGGACCTCGTCAATACTGCAGCCGCAAATGCTGTCGTGCGGATGATTCTGCATTAACGTTTTCCATGCATACGTAAACAAATGGTGAGGGTAACGCTGCCCAAGAAGATGAGCAAATGCGGCCAAAGGCTCGGCCACCTTCTCCAGCATAGCCTGGCCGATCTGGTTCTTTTGTTTCATATAAACTCTGGCTGAAGCCGTGTTGACTAAAGAAAACCATCCATCCGTATGTTGGCTCCGCAATTCCCCTTTCACGACAGATAAATGGCTTGGCAGCGACGGCTTAACCTGTTCAATATAGCGTTCAAAGCTGGAATGGACGAATTGAACATCGGGCAATACTTTTCTTGCTGTTGTCAGCGCAGCAGTCAAGTCCGTTTGAACGGGTTGATGGTCACAGCCGTTCATGAATAATAAATGAGGGGTGGAAGCGTACCGCTTTGCATCCTCAATTCTTTTCTCCCAATAACCTAAAGCTTCTTCCTCTTCTGCCGGCACTTCCATTCCATTGTGGTACCAGTTAGCAAACAGGATTCCTAGAACAGAGGACCCATCCGGGGATTGCCATATCATCTCTGAAAACGGTGACTCAAAATGGTTTGTTTGATCCTCCACCGCATTATTGAATCCTGTCGGCTTTACCCCCCGTCCAAATACGGCGGTATCAATTCCAGCCTGCCGCAATATCTGTGCGGCCTGTCCCATATTCCCGAAGGAGTCCGGGAAATACCCCAGTTTTGATACAACATTGCCATACTGTCTGGCATCTTGAAATCCGGTCATCAGGTTTCGGATATTGGCTTCACTGCTTGTTAAAAATTCATCCTGCAAGATGTACCATGGGCCGATATGCAATCTGCCTTCTTTAATGTATTGAACCAGTTTGCCCCGCATTTCAGGGCGAACCTGTAAATAATCCTCGAGAATGATCGTTTGTCCGTCCAAATGAAAACTATTAAAGCCAGCGTCTTTTTCCAACAGATCCAATAACTCGTCCATTAACCGGATGAGACGAACATGATGTTTTTCGTACGGCAAATACCATTCGCGGTCCCAATGGGTATGAGAAATGAGATGGCAAACAAATCGATTGTTCATGGTCACTCCGCTCCCGTAAGTAAAGATCCGGCGCTAGTTAACTTGTTCACTTCACGCCGGATCTGATAACCCGTTTATTTTACAAAAGGATTTGTTTTATCCTGCTGCAGCTTGTTCCGCTCATCCTGAACCTGTTGACCGCCGCTCTTGTAATAATTCGCTACATAATCGTCAAAGGTTTGACCCGGATCTGTTTTGCCGTCCACAATGGCTTTCGTTAAGCCTTCCTGAACCAGCGCGGCCAGCTTGGAGCCATATTGTTCATTCGCAGGGCTTGCAATGGTTCTTCTATAATCCGCCGCATACTTGTTTATTTTGGATTTCTCCAGGTAGAGATTGTATACTTGTTTCAAATGTTCGAATTGATCTTTGTGATCTGCGAATTTCGATTGAAGCTTCTCCAGGGAATCTACTTCGGATTGCGGAACAACTTCACGAAGAACTTCAAGAGGAGCATAATCGTCAGGCAATTTGTCACTTGCGATTAGCGTTTTAACTCCGTCTTTCTCCGTATAGGTTTTGTCCAAAACGCCATACTTCATGAGGTCCAGACCGTCGGTTAACTGCCAGTCCAGGTATTTGAAAATACAATCGTAATAAACGCGGTGATATAGAAGCTTTTGAGCAATGCGCCCGTAGAAAATAAATACTTATAGGCTTGAAACGTCAGCTCCTTAGGCCATAAAAGAAGATTGCTCTTGTGGATCTCGTTTGCAGAGGTCAAGGAAACGTTGAAAACGTGAACGATCGGGAGGATCGTGACCAAACAGGCAAAAGCTAAAATGGAATAAATCAAAAGATCAGCCAGACGATTTTTTTGTTCAACCACGGCCCTTCACCCTCCTCACCATAGCGTTGGCTCGCCGCTTCGTTTAATAATTCGGTTAGCCGACACAATTAAGATAAAGCCGACAATCCCTTTAAACAGTCCGATTGCCGTGGCCTCGCTGAAGTTAGCCTGTTCGATGCCGATGCGGTACACATAGGTATCAAATATATCCGATACGCTATACACCGTCGGATTACTCATCACAAAAATTTGTTCAAAGCCCGCATCCAGAATATAACCGATCTGTATAATCAACATGAGAAATACAGTTGGAATAAGGGAGGGTAATGTCACGTGAATCATCTTTTTCCATCTGCCGGCGCCATCGACTGTAGCCGCCTCGTATAATGACGGATCGATACCGCTTAATGCTGCTAAATAAATAATGGCTCCCCACCCAAAATCCTTTAAAATACCTGTGATCACC
This sequence comes from Paenibacillus beijingensis, assembly GCF_000961095.1. Classification (NCBI taxonomy): domain Bacteria; kingdom Bacillati; phylum Bacillota; class Bacilli; order Caryophanales; family Paenibacillaceae; genus Paenibacillus; species Paenibacillus beijingensis. Next base: position 1,336,242 of record NZ_CP011058.1, read on the forward strand.
AGAATGGAACGGAAATAATCAGGACCCGTAACAAAATCGATTGCAGGAATGCCAAAACCCTTTAATATTTCATTAATGATCCCCGCCGGGCTGATAAAAGAAAGGATCAATCCTCCATAAACGATCCAGGAAAGAAAGTGCGGAAAATATGTAATCGTTTGAACGGTCTTTTTAACGGATTGTTTTCTTACCTCATTCAGCAGCAATGCGAATATAATCGGAACGGGAAATCCAAAAATAAGCCGATAGCTGCTAATGAGCAAGGTATTGGTTAATAACTGATAAAAATCGTCGGACTGGTAGATCATGATAAAATGTTTCAGTCCTACCCACGGGCTATCGGCAATGCCGACGAAGGGCTGAAAATCTTTGAATGCGATGCTGATACCAAGAAAGGGGACATAGTGGAAAAGGAAAAAATAAGTTAAGGTAGGTAATAACATGAAGTATAAATTTCGATGCTTCTTCATTCGCCGCCACCACGATAAACCGGGTGCTCTCATGGATAAACCGGATGCTTTCAATTGGGGAGTTTGTTCCACATCCATAAATGCACGTCGCCTCCTTTTGAAATAGATGACTTTTTAGTTATAAAGTAAGCAGTTTTTAATCATCCATCAATTTCCTAAAACGTTTTAGAAAAAGTGCAAAGAGCGCCCTATAAGTTGTGATTTCGTCACGCAACGCCACCTCATGTAAGATTTGTATTAGCAAATCATCATTCACAAGACCTAAAACGTTTTCGATAACATTTATAAACTAATTATATGTTACAATAAATAACGTGTCAATTACTTTCTTTAATCTTTTTATTGTTTTATGTTAGTTAATATAACGTCATTGTTTTTCTCGAGTTCAATATCAGAAGAAAGATTATTATATCGGCAACCTACTTCTTGAAGGGTAAAGTAATCTACTATGGATCCAGCCATTTGAGGCTTCTATAGAAATCGTTTTAGATATGGAATCGAGTTTTCGCGCCCATTCGCTTCGGAGACTGAAAGGCAGTGCGGCTGCTTGGTCCACAAAAAAACCATTGCAGCTGAAATCCTGCAATGGTTTTTTTCGGCTTGTTACTTATCAGGGCTGCATCAACCGTTTAATCGATGTTGCATCAGCCACTGTTTTGCGTAATCTACCGCTTCCCCCATATCGAACAGTTTGCAAGCAGCATTGCCTGCTTGCACCACCGCTTGCGGACCCCCGAAAACCCATCCCAGACTGGATAAAGAGGAATGGACCAGCAGTTGGTCCCCCTCCCGAATACCAAGCCGTCTTAGATCCTGAACCATTCCGCTGCCCCATGCAGCCCGTCCCTTACAGTTCCATCCATTCGTTGACCAAATCAATCGTCCGTTTAAACCGTTCCCGGCCTTGATTCACCAGAGCCTGCTTCGCCTGCTGAAACTCCCCTTCCAGCATCCATCTCGCATTCTGGTCCTTAACCTTGTATTTTATGGTCCATTCTCATCCTCGCCAAGATACCTGTGGATGTGGCAGGCCATCTTGACGTTAAACCAGTCGTCGCCTTCGTCGAACGCATAACCGAGCAGGTCGCGAATGCGTCCGATCCGGTAATAGAGCGTATTGTGGTGGATGGACAGCTCCTGTGTCGTGCTCCGCAGGTCTTTATCGTTCTTTACGAATGCAAGCAGCGTTTGGAGCAGACTCGTGTTTTTCTCCCGGTCATACGCCATGATCGGATCGAGCACGTCGCGGAGATATTCCTCCAGCTCTTCCCGGTTGTGCCGGATCAGGAAACGGATAATTCCCAAATCACCAAAATAGATCACCCCTCGTCCGCGCTCACGTTTATCCAGCAGACGAGCGCTCTGCTGAGCGTCAAGATAAGAGCGGCTTACCCGGTCCAGCCCCTGATAAAGACGTCCAATTCCTCCTTCGATCGTTCGCATGCGCTGCAATTCATAAAGCAAGGCACGGAAAGCCGATTGACGCTCGCCCGGTTCCATCGCAGCCGGAAGGCTCAGGATCATAATGCTGCGCTGACTTCGCTCGACGGATAAATATTGGAACGGCATTCGCTGCAACAGCTGTTCCAGAGCGGTCTGCACGTTCATCTCCATCGGGCTTGTCAGCAGTACGGCATAATAGCTGTCTTTCTCCAGACCGAGATACCGCGCCTGCTCCTGAAGCTGGACATTCATTTCCCCGGCCAGTACATCTTCGAGAAAAGCGTCCTTGACCCGCGCCTGCGACTCCCGCACCGCCTCTTTCTTCACCCAATCAAGCGCCAGAACGGTCGCGCTGTATTCGAAGATCAGCTTGCCGGCGTCCACGAATCCTTCCGGCCCCGTCCGGGCGCATAGATAGCCGAGCAGCCTTTCCGCGCCGACAATCGGCGTGACGAGCAACGTACCGCCGCCCTCGGGCAGATCGATGCGCTGCCAATTCCGGTTGCGCTGTACCCACTGCATGGCCGGATGCTGGAGAAAATGGTCCGGCAGCCGGAAATCGCCGCCTTCCGGCAGCTTCGCAACGGGTGTCAGCAGCGGATCATAAACGGCAACGGGCACCTTAATGTTATGGTACAGCGCGGCCAAAATTTCCGGTGTGCCTTGTCCTTTGGCGGCTAGGTGGCTGAGCCGGTTATGGAAATCGATCGTGATCTGCAGCCGCTCATGCTCTTTGCGCAGCGCCTCGTGCGTCATCTGCAATTCGCGGTTCTGCTTCTGCACTTGAAGGAACAACCGGTTCCGCTCCAGAACGACGGCCGCAAGATCGGCGAAGCCCTGGAGCAGAATAAGGTCCTCGTCGCCGAACGGCTCCGGGCTGGCGAAATTGTCGATGGTCAATACGCCGATGCACTGGCCGCCATACATAAGCGGCGCAGCAATGCAGCTGTTCGGATAGTTGGCGTAAATCGTCGAATCGAGATAATACTTATGGTTAAGCTCGGTCATATTGGCCATGGCCGAGCGTATATTCTCTTTCCCGTTAATGAACATCGGCTTTTCGCTCATAAACGTGCGCCCTGAGATCCCCTCTCCCGGCGAGAGACGGGTCATCGCGGATGCAGATTTGTCGAAGCCGATTACCGAGTGCACCGCAAGCTTGCGGATTCGAGCGTCATACAGAAACAGAAATCCGGTATCGGCGGCCGGAATGGCGTCGATGGCCGACTGCAAAATCAAATCCAGCATTTGCTCTTCGTTGATCGACGAAACGATAGTCCGGGCAATACGCATGAGCGATAGAAACGAACGATCTGCCACGGTACCCCCTCCTACCTTTGAAAGTTCAAAATCTTTGCTCTTACTTACTCGAGTCAAACGTAATGCGGCCGCCGGCAATTGTCAGTTCGGCTTGACCGCCTTCGGTAACGGGGTCACCGTCCCAAAGCACAAGATCGGCGTCCTTGCCCGGTTTCAGCGAGCCGGTCCGCTCCGACAAGCGGAGATGGCGGGCCGCATTGAGGGTCAGGCCGCGCCATGCCGCCTCCGCGGAAAGCCCCGCCCGGACCGCCAGCCCGGCCGACATCGGCAAATACTGGATCGGCAGTACCGGATGATCCGTCGTAAACGAAATCCGCACCCCGGCTTCGTGAAGAGCCGCATACGTCTCCCAGCCCATCTCCCGCAGCTCCACTTTGCTGCGGGACGATAAGGTCGGTCCGATGCAGCAATCCACGCCGTTTTTCGCAAGCAGGTGGGCCAGCCGGCGGCCTTCGGTCGCATGCTCGACCGTCAGGTCGAGTCCGAACTCCTTGCCGATCCGAACGGCCGTCTCGATATCGTCGGCCCGATGGGCGTGAACCCGGACCGGAATCCGTCTCTGCAGCGCAAGTACGAGCGCCTCCATCCGCAGATCGCGGCCGGCTTGCGCCGCGCCGGCAGCTTCCCGCTCCTGCATGTAGATGGCGGCCTTCACGAATTGCTCGCGGATCAAGCCGGCAATGCCCATCCGGGTCAGCGGCGCCCGTCCCGCCGCGGCTCCGTGGTATTTCTTGGGGTTTTCCCCCAATGCCATTTTAAGCCCGGATGGGTGCAGCATCAGCATCTCCTCCAGAAGCGCTCCGGGGAGCACCTTCAGGCAGCACATAAGTCCGCCGATAACATTGGCGCTTCCGGGCAGCACCTGAACGGTGGTGATGCCGGCTTCCGCGGCTTCGGCGAACCCCCGGTCAAAGGAATAGATGCCGTCCAGCGCGCGAAGATGCGGTGTGACAGGCTCCGAGGTCTCGTTATAATCGTCGCCTTCCCAACCGACCCCCTCCTCGTCGATGCCAAGATGCGTATGGGGATCGATGAGCCCGGGCGTTAACAGCCGGCCATCCGCTTCAATAACGAGCGCATCTTCGTCGTTATCATGATCCGGCTCCGTCCGGGAAGAAACTTCAATTAACCGGCCTTCGGCGATGCGAACCGCCCCCCGCTCGATCATTGGGCCTTCCATCGTCATAATGCGGGCATTGCGGATAACGATCGACCTGCTCATCTCCATTCGTTAACCCTTCTTTTCCAAAGGAATGCCCTGCTTCACGGCATCCACCCAGTCGTAGTACTGATCGATCAGCACGCTTTTGTTGTCCCTGTAAATGCGTTCAAGCTCATCGACCGGCTCCGGATGGTCGTCGACCCGAAAGTCGATGAACGGAAAGCCGGCGATCGCCGCCACTTTGATGGCTGCGGACTGCTTGCCCCGTCTGTCGCCGCCCGCCCGCGAGCCCGCCTGCAGCGCGGCCAGCAGCCGGTCTGCGAAATCGCCATCGCATAATGCGTACGCCTTTTCCATGGCACCCATAACGGAGTCGTTCGCCAGCAGATTGCCGGAGATGCAGAATTGATCCCGGATCAGATGACCTTTCACATCGTCGTTTTCCCTGCCTGTATAGGCGGCGCAATTGCCGAACCGGTCGACGACGGACACCTGCCTCAGCTCCCGCCCCGGATCCTCGAGGAGCAGCTTGTTCAGCACTTCATTCGCCGTCATCCCCCCGCGCAGCAGCTCGATCCCGAGCGGTCCAAGGGTCGGATTGACCCACCCCTGCGTCGCGACGATGCCGGCCTCGGGGTCGATGACCGGAGAATAGGCGCCGACCCCGGGGAACTTGGAGGCGACTGCCGCACCGAACTGCTTCGTGTCCGGACAGCGGGCTATGATAGCAAACGTATTGCAATAGAAGTCGGGCATTGCCCGATGCGGATTGATCAGAATAGGCATCGCGTATCATCGTCCTTTCAAATCTCTGTTAGACTGTATCCCGCCGAATCGCCCTGAAGACGCTCGGCATAATGGCAGGCCGATGAGTGGCCGCTTTCCAGCTCGCGCAGCGCCGGCTCCTCAAGCCGGCACCGCTCCGTCGCAAGCGGACAGCGGGGATGGAAACGGCAGCCGGAAGGCGGAGCGACAGGGCTCGGCAGCTCGCCTTGAAGCAGGATGCGTTCCTTCCGCTGCCGCGGATCGGTCTCGGGTACGGCGGAAAGCAGCGCCTTCGTATAAGGGTGGAGCGGGCGCTCGTACAGACGGGCGCTCGGCCCCAGCTCGACGAGCTTGCCGAGATACATGACGCCGACCCGCCGGCTGACGTATTGCACGACGCCGAGATCATGCGCGATAAACAGGCAGGTGAGATTATACCGCTGCTGCAGGTCGACCAGCAGGTTCACGATCTGCGCCTGGATAGAAACATCAAGCGCGGCGACCGGCTCGTCGGCGACAATGAATTTGGGCTCGACGGCAAGCGCGCGCGCAATGCCGATCCGCTGCCGCTGCCCGCCCGAGAATTGGTGCGGGTAGCGGTCCCCCGCGGCTTGCGAAATGCCTACCGCATCCAATAGTTCATTGATTTTGCTGTCGCGGCCGCCTCTGAATAAACCGTGCGTCACCATCGGCTCCTCCAGAATTCTCCTGACGGTCATGCGCGGATTCAGGCTCGCATACGGATCCTGAAATACCATCTGAAACTGCCTGCGGGCCCGCTTCAGTTCGCGGGCGTCCATGCCGGTCAGCGGACGGCCGTCAAACCGGATCGCACCCGAGGTCGGCTCGGTCAGGCGGATCAGCATCCGGCCCGTCGTCGACTTGCCGCACCCGGATTCGCCGACGATCCCGAGCGTCTCCCCCTCGAATATATCGAAGCTGACGTTGTCCACCGCTTTTACCGGAGGACCCTGTTTGCCGAACAAACCGGTTCGGACCGGAAAATGCTTCGTCATCCCTTCGGCTTCCACAAGCTTCTTCATCGTCTCTCCTCCTCCAGCCAGCAGGCCGAGCGATGGCCGGGACCGGCTTCAAACAGCGGCGGAATGCGGCCGCCGCACTTGTCCATCACATACGGACACCGCGACGCGAAACGGCACCCTGACGGCAGATCGAGCAGGCTCGGCGGCTGCCCCTCGATCGGAACGAGCCGCTCCCGGCTGCCCGGCTTCGGGATGGAAGACAGCAGCCCCTGCGTATACGGATGGCGCGGACCCGCGAATAATTCGCCGACCGGCGCTTGTTCCACGATCATGCCGGCATACATGACGGCAACGGTGTCGCACGTCTCCGCCACGACGCCAAGGTCGTGCGTGATCAGGATGATCGACAAGCCGCGTTCGTCGCGGAGCCGCTTCATCAGCTCCAGTATTTGCGCCTGCGTCGTCACATCGAGAGCCGTCGTCGGCTCGTCGGCAATGAGCAGCTCGGCCTGCGAAGCGAGCGACATCGCAATGACCGCGCGCTGGCGCATCCCGCCGCTGAACTGGTGCGGATAATCTTTTGCCCGCGACTCCGGCGCAGGAATGCCGACCTGCCGCAGCATGGCGACGGCGGTATCCCACGCGCTTCGGCGGCTTGCCCGGGCATGAATTTCCGGCACTTCCGCCACCTGGCGGCCCACGGTATAAACCGGATTCAACGACGTCATCGGATCCTGAAAAATCATGGCGAGCCTATTGCCGCGCAGCTGCCGCATCTGCTCTTCCCGAAGCGACAGCAGATCGCGGCCATGGAACGCGATTCGCCCCTCCACCGTCTCGTTCTTGCGGCCGCCGATCAGCCGCATGATTGCTTGCGATGTCACGCTCTTGCCGCACCCGGACTCGCCGACTACGCCCAAGATTTCGCCGCGGCCCACGCTGAAGCTGACGCCGTCGACCGCTTTCACGAGCCCCTTGCGGGTCCGGAAGTGGCAGCGGAGATTTTCGACTTGAAGGACCGCCTGTCCGTTTTCGGTCATTGGTACACACCCTCCTTATGCGCAGGTGATAAAGGTTTGCCCTGGTGAGCTCTAGTGAGCAGGCATCCCGGGATGCGCTGTCTGGCTCCCGGGGCATGCTGTCAGGCATCCTGGGACGCGCGCGGGTCCAGCGCATCGCGAAGCCCGTCGCCCAGAATATTGAAGCTGAGCACCGCCAGCGTAATCGCGATGCCGGGGAATACGGCGATCCACCAGGCCGATTCCATCCAGTCCTTGCCTTCGCTGAGCATGACGCCCCAGGAAGGCATATCCGGCTCCGCGCCGAGTCCGAGAAAGCTTAAGGAGGCCTCCGACAAAATCGCAAATGCGAACGACAGCGTCACCTGAACGATGACCGGCCCCAAAATATTCGGCAGCACATGCCGCCGCATGATCGCCAGATGGCCGACGCCGATGGAGCGCGCCGCCTCGATATAGAGAGAATCTCTCATCGCAAGCACGGCGCCGCGCGCGATACGGGCGAAGATCGGCGTATAGACGATACCGATCGCAACCATCAGATTCGTCGTGCTGGCGCCAAGTACAGCCATTACCGCAAGCGCGAGCAGAATATCGGGAATGGAGAACAAGACGTCGACGACGCGCGAGATGACGGCGTCCGTCTTACCGCCGAAATAGCCGGCAAGCACGCCCATCACGACACCTGCGGCAAGCGCTATGCTGACGGATACCGCACCGACGTGAAGAGAGATCCGCGTTCCGTATACGATGCGCGACAAAATGTCCCGCCCGAGCTGATCCGTGCCGAGCCAGTGCTTGGCCGAGGGCGCGCCCAGCATCTGCGTGCCGAGCGCATACGGATCGTACGGCGACACCAGGGAAGCAAGCAGCGCCGTCAGCGCGAAGGCGGCAATGAAGAGAAATCCCGTCAGCGCCAGTTTGTTTTTGCGGAATCGGTACCAAATTTCTTTCATCGGGACGGATCCTCCTAGTAACGGATTCTCGGGTTCAGCAGGGCGTAAATTAGATCGACGACAAAGTTGATGAGCACGAAGCAGAACGCAACGAACAGAATGGTGCCCTGCATGAGCGTATAATCACGGTTCGTAATTGATTGCAGCGCCAGCCTGCCGACGCCGGGCAAAGAAAAAATCTGTTCAATGACGACCGAGCCGCCGATCAAATAACCGATCTGGATGCCGAGCACGGTGATGATCGGAATCATCGCGTTTTTCAAGGCGTGGCGGATGACGAGCAGACGCGCCGGCACCCCTTTGGCGCGCGCCATTTTCATATAGTCCTGGTCCAGCACCTCAAGCACCGTCGAACGGGTCATCCGCATCACAACCGCGGACACAGCAGCCCCCAATGCAACGCCGGGCATCGCCATACGGCGCAAATTGTCCAGCGGGTCCTGCCAGAGCGGCGTGAATCCGCCCGATGGAAACCAGCCCAGCTTCAATGAGAAAAAGAGGACCAGCAGCGTTCCGAGCCAGAAGCCGGGCACCGAAATGCCGAGCAGACCGAGAAAGGTGGCGGCATAATCCGGCGGACTGTTGCGGCGGTACGCGGCCCAGACGCCGAGCGGAATGCCGATCACGACGGCGAACAGGACGCTGATGACGGCCAGCTCCAGCGTCACCGGCAGCCGCTCGAGAATCGAGGTCAACACCGGATCGCCGCTGAAGGACGATTTGCCGAAATCGCCGCGAAGAACGTCCGAGATCCAGATGCCGTACTGCACGTACAGCGGTTTATCCAGCCCGTACCGCTCCATCATCTCTGCCGCCAGCTGCTCGTTGTACCGGTTTCCAAGCAGTACGGTGACCGTATCGCCGGGAATCAAGCGGACAAGCAGAAATGTAATGACCGATATGCCGAACAGGACGGGGATGGTGATCAGCAGCCGTCTGATAATGTACCGAATCATGGCAAACCTCCAGAAAAGCGGGAACTAGCCCGCTCGAACCGGCTAGCTTCCGCAAACATTTCGGGAACAGCCGGGATGCCGCGCATCCCGGGGGCATGTCCCGATAGGGGAATGTTACTTGATGTCCGTACGCTTCAAGGAAATCGTCGACACCGTCGGCTCCACTTCAAAGCCGGATACGCTCGTGCGGTAGGCTGCCGTGCGCTCGTTCATGTACAGGAACACCATCGGCGCGTCTTCCGCAATCAGCTTCTGCGCCTGCTTGTAAATTTCTTTGCGCGCATCGTCCCCGACCGTCGTACGGCCCTGCTCCAGCAGCTTGTCGACCTCGGGGTTGGAGTAGCCCTGCTGATTCCAGGCTCCGCCCGTATGGAAAATGTTGTACAGATACTCATCGGGATCGACGAAGCCGGACCAGCCGACGACATCCATTTGGAAGTCTCCTTTGCCGAGAGCGTCGAAGAAAACGCCGGATTCCTGGGCTTGCACCGTTACCTCGATGCCGATATCCTTCAATTGCTGCTTCACGATTTGTGCAGCCTGAACCTGATAATCCCAGTCGGAGCCCGCTTTGATCGTCAGCTTCAAATTCGCAGCGCCCGCTTCCTGCAGCAGCTGCTTGGCTTTCTCTACGTCCCGCTTCTCATACAGCTTGAGGTCCGGGAATGCCCAGTGGTTGGGCGGAATATTGGCGCCGTCCAGCACCGTTGCCTTGCCGAATTTGACGAGCTGGTTGATCTGCTGGCGGTCGATGGCGTAAGCGATTGCCTGGCGCACCTTCGGATCCTTCAAGGCCGGATCTTTCGCATTGATGCCTACATATTCCCAGAACGTACCCGGCACCGATTCCAGCTTGACGTCCTGCTCTTTGGCGAGCACTTCGTTTTCCTTGGCGGTCGTTTCGAGGATCAGGTCGATCTCGCCGTTGCGGATTGCCGTCGTACGGGCCGTTTCATCGGTGATCGGCTTGAAAATAACCTGATCGAGATACGGCAGCCCCTGCTCAAAGTAATTCGGGTTTTTCTTCAGTACGAGCTGCTGGTCTTTCTTCCATTCCTCCAGCTGGAACGGCCCGCTGCCGGCATCGGCGCCGTCGAGCTTGCCGCCGTTTGCTTCAACGACATCCTTGTTCACGATCGCGTTCATCGGATGAGCCAAGTAGGAAAGAAACGGCGCCATCGGTTGCTTCAGCTTGATTACGATCGTGTAGGGGTCCGGCGTTTCTACGGAGGATACCAGCTCGAATTCACTGGCATGGACCTTCTGTTCCACAATGCGGTTAATGGAATATTTAACGTCTTCGGAAGTCACTTCTTTATCGGAGTTGTGAAATTTAACGCCTTGGTGCAGCTTGAACGTATACGTCAGCTCATCCTCGGAAATCGTATACGACTGGGCAAGGCCCGGCACGACCTCACCGTAATTCTTCGTATAGGACATGAGCGAATTATACATGTTCTCGATCAGGTGAATGGAGCCGGCGTCGGCTGCCAAGTGCGGATCGAGCGTCTTCCCTTCGGCCTGAATCGCGACGCGCAGCACTTTGGGCCCTGCGGCCGGCGTACTCCCGGACGTATTCGTCTGTTCATTCGCGCTGTTCCCGGCTTGTACGCCGGCATCGCCCGTATTCGCGCCTTTCGTTCCGCCATCGGAACATGCCGCAATTAGCGCCAGCATCATTCCTAATATGACGACCATCCATCTTTTCATCGTTCCACCCCATCCGCTGGATTGTTGTTTCCTATGTACGATCCTAACAATCCAACGTCGGTCATGGTAGGTAATCTGTCACGAAAAAAAGTTCCTCTCTTTGGGATATATACCAAAACCAAGTCGTCTGCAGGTGCAAATCTATTCGTTTTACTATAAAAAAAGAATATAAACCGGTTCTCGAAATTTCCAAGTAAACGGAAATGAGTTTGCCTGAAACGGCAATGTTTGATTCTGTAAACCAAATTATATGTAAGGTTATTTTACATGTAATAGGAGCGTTAGGTGAAGGTCTGGAACTGCATTCTCCAGAAAAAAGCGAAGGAACGGGGACGGAAGACAACTTGATCGGTCAGCGGAGCCCTTCAAGCATGGATCTATATTTTACAAGCATGAGAAATTACCGGGATCTTACCCATTCGTACCAAGACAGAAAGAAAGGCCTGCTGCACCCGAGATCAGATCAGCAATCTCCGCAGCTTCTCCAGCGTTTCGGCCGTTTCCGGCAAATGGACCGTGACCAACAAATCCGGCGCGTCACTAACCTGTAATGAAAGGTGGCCGAGAACAATCCAGCAACTCCTTCATATACGACGATGTGAACGTCCGCCAAATGGAATTGCGCTCCAACTCCGACATTTCATTATAATCTCCAAAAACTTCGCACGCGGCCCGGTTCCACGCAACAAAATCCCATCTGAGAGCACATAAGCCGGACTGGGATCGGCGGCGGATGGGGATTTCAAGCAAGCCTGCAGCTGGCGGGAAATATCCCCAGACCGGAAGATCGCGCAAGCGTCATTTCAACTTATTATTCCGCGTCCTACTCCGGGTTTGTCGTTCCGATTGTCGGCGTGGGCTTGATGAGCTTGTTTGTAGGCTTATTTCATTCGCTTATTATTTTGAATATATGTGCAACCCTCATTGTCGTATTTCTTATCGGCTTCTCATTGAAATACAAATCGTATTTAAGTTAGGGTGGCGACGTATCCAGAAAAGGAGAGAGGCGGTCTTTAGCCGGTTCGTTCGAAAAGCTGCAATCGCTCTGCACGAAGGGGACATTTTTGATAAAACATCGCACATTTGCAGGTTTGCAAGGAAGGACCTCCAACTCCGCTTTGCCAGCGGAACTGGAGGTCCTTTTGCGTCTATTTGGGACTGGCTCATTCATGTGAACACCTATGAGACAGTTCCCGATTTCTATTTTTGTGCCTGTATCGGGATGCGGAGCTTCTGGCCGACGACGATAAAATCCGGGTCGGACAGGCGGTTGTATTCGGCGAGCTCCTGCCAGGTCAACCCATACTTCGGCGCGATCTTGGACAACCAGTCTCCTTTGTGCACGATGTAGATGATTTCAGTTTTGGCAGGTAGGGCCGGCTTGGCTGGTGTTGACGGTTTCGCCGGTTTCGCCGGTTTCGACGGTTCAGCCGGTTTTGTCGGCTTTGCCGGTACAGCCGGTTTCGTCGATTCGACAGGCTTCGCCGGTTCGGTTTCCTTCGGTTTCGATTGGCTGACCGCGATCCGGCCGTCCGTTTTCGGTGCAATCGCTCCTTGCTTCTGGATCGCCTCAATGATCAAGCCTGACAACAGCGGACCCGCATTGGCATCAAGAAGCACGTTGGCGTCCTTGAACATCTCGTAACCATCGCCGCCATTGGCAATGAAATCGACAGTGGCAAGCGTATACGTCTTGTCCGGATCGATCGGTTTGCCGCCGACCGTCGCTGTGACAATCCTGCTTCCCGCCGGCAACTCGGGGTTGAAGCTGTACGCCATGCCGCTCACTTGCGCGAAGCGCCCGGCGCCCTTCTCGATTTCGCTGACCCCGTTCTCAAGCGCCTGCATCAGCTGCTTGCCGGTAACTTCGATCTTGACCACATAGTTTGTGAACGGCATCGCATCCATAATATCCTGTTTGGTCAGATCACCGGCCGGGAACACCCGATCCGCACGAATGCCTCCGCCGTTGATCAAGGCAACGTCGGCATTCGTATAAGCCCGCACCGAATCGGTGATAAAGCTGCCGATGGCGGTTTCCCCATTGCGCTGGGACGCTTTCATCACGTCCAGCTCGGTTCCGGTTTTGCCGATGACAATAGACAATTCCTTCGAAAGCTCGCTGTTGTATTTATCCATAACCGCTTTGACCGCCGCATCGGGCTGGAAGCCGGCTTTCGCCGCCTCTTCCTTGACCGTATGGCGTTTGTAGTTGAAATCGGCGATTTTGCCTTCCTTCACCTGCAGGTTAATTTCCCCGACAAATTCAAATTCGTCCCCAATGAACCAGAGCAGCGTATCGTGGATTTTCTCGGGGCTTTCATACGCGAACGCCGCATGGTCGCCGACTATGAGGTCGATTCCGTCGACTTCTTCCGCAACGACGCGGGCATCAGGGCTTGCCAAATGGGAGGAAACGACAATGAGCTGAGCCCCGGCCTGCTTCATCTCCGGTACGATTTTCTTCATCGCTTCGACAGCCGGCAGCACGAAGGCATTCTCGCCCATCGACGTAATTTCGGGCGCTTCTTCATTAATCAGGCCGGTGATACCAACCTTTACGCCGTTCACTTCTTTGATGACATAACGTTTGGCCCCTTGCGTGGCGGCGAAAACGTCATTCGTCCGCTTATCGATCACGTTGGCGCTGACCCAGGTGAACTGACTCTCCTTTACCCGTTCCGCCAGCTGATCCGGACCCATATCGAAGTCATGATTGCCGAACGTATCGACATCCACTTTTCCCGCGTTAAACGCGTCCACGATATGCCGCCCTTTGAACGTCGAGGACAGTACCGAAGTAGCCAAATCGTCGCCATTGGCGATGAACAGGCTGTTCGGCTGCTGATTGCGGATTTGGTTGACAACGCCGAAATAATTGCTGATATTCTCCTCTTGGCCGGCATTTCCGTAGTTTCCGTGGAAGTGCGTGTCATGTACAATCGTGAGTGTCGTTTCCGTAAGAGGATGCTTTGACTTCTCGTAAGCTTCTCCTACGAGATTAGGCTTGGATGTATCGGCGGTACCGCTGTGCGCAGAAACAAAACCGATTCCCGTCAGTTGAAGCGCCAGCGCCCCTGATATAGCCAGCGCTGCAATCTTGCGGGCTTGTCCCGAAAACGGATAGAAGTCGATTCTCCCCAGTTTCATTCTGTTTCTCCTCCCTCTATTTAGACACATTAATTAGCATAATATAGAAATATTTAGGCCGTCAATTAAAGATTATGATTCTATGACAGCGCCAAATCATAGGAAGAAATAGCAGAAGACTTGAAAGAGAACCTAATAGAAAGGGTTCCTTTCTTCAACATCCGATTTGATAGCACATCGAATCATTCAGATCGCAAAATGCAGGATGGCGGCAACTTAAACTTCAGCACGGTCCCGCCATCCCGCACGGTCTTTTACCAGAGAAAACGATATTCTCCCGACCCCGCATTCAGCACGATCCCCGTCTCCCGACTTTCAATCTTGGTGATCCCGGCCGATTGCTCCAATGATTGTCCGCTTTCCGTTGCCGTTTCCGGCCGTGCGCCCGGCAGCCATATTTCAGCCGTCGTATTGGGCGGAACCGCGGCTTGCATTTCCATGTTCCCCTGCTGGAGCTTCTTCCAATAGCATCGGATTTCACCATACATCGTTTCAAGGCGCCCTTCGGCCCATGTCAATCCTTCGGGGGGCTGAGGCCGGATGATGATGCGCTTGTAGCCCGCTTCCTCCTCATCCGTGTCGATCCCGGCGATGCAGCGGTACAGCCAGTCTCCGATCGCTCCGTAAGCATAATGATTGAAGGAGTTCATTCTATTGCTCCAGAAGCTGCCGTCCTCCTTGATTCCGTCCCAATGCTCCCACACCGTCGTCGCGCCTTTCTTCACCTGGTACAGCCAGGAAGGATAATCCTCCCGGAAAAGCAGTTTGCACGCCACGTCATGAAGCCCGTTCGCGCTTAGGACATGGTTCAGATAAGGGGTGCCGACAAAGCCGGTCGTCAGGTGATAGCTGCTCTCCTCGATCAGCTCTGCAAGCTTGCCGATCGCCCGTTCCTTGGCTTTTCCATCCAGCAAGCCGAACATGAGCGCCAGCACTTGAGCCGTCTGGGTCGGCACTGACATTCGGCCCGATGGAGTAACGAATTCCTCTGTAAATGCGGCTTGGATGTTCCGGTACAGCTCCCCATAAATGCGCACGTCATCGGCCTTGTTCAGGACAGCCGCCGTTTTGCGCAGAAGCGATACGGAATACAGATAGAAAGCTGTCGCGATAAAGTCCTTGTCGGTCGCTCCGACATAAGTGTCCGGCTTGGAATCCAGTCCGAGCCAATCGCCGTAATGGAAGCCCGTATTCCATAGAAACTCGTTGTCCCCCTGATTTCGGATATAAGACACCCAGGCTTTCATGCTATCGTATTGCTCTTCCAATATCCGCTTGTCGCCGTAGATCAGGTAGAGCGTCCACGGACAAATGACGGAGGCATCCCCCCAAGCGGCGGACGAGTGCGCCTTATCGTTCAATATATGGGGAATGACGTGAGGAACGCCTCCATCCCCGGTTTGGTCCGTCTTCAAGTCGCGAAGCCATTTGGTGAAGAACGGCGCGACGTTTTTCAGGAAAGCGGCCGTTCGAATGAACATTTGGGCATCGCCCGTCCAGCCGAGCCGCTCATCGCGCTGCGGGCAGTCCGTCGGCACGTCGAGAAAGTTCCCTTTCATTCCCCATTCAATGTTGTGCTGCAGTTGATTGACCAGCGCGTCGGAGCACCGGAACGAACCGGCTGGCGCCATATCGGAATGGAGCACGATACCCGTAAAATCATCCAAATCGACTTGTTCATCGAAACCGGTCAGCCTGACATACCGGAAGCCATGAAAGGTGAAATGCGGCTCGAACGTCACCTTCTCCCCTCCCTTCGCAATATAGCGGATTTCCTGCTTCGCGGAACGGAGGTTGTCGGTGTAGAAGTTGCCTTCCTGGTCGAGCACTTCGGCATGATGAATGACCGCCTCATGGCCGGCTTCGCCCGTAACCGAGAAGCGGAGCCATCCGACCATATTTTGTCCCATGTCGAGCACGGTCTCGCCTCGCGGCGTCTTGATCAGCGCGATCGGCTTGATTTCTTCCATCTTCCTTACCGGCTCATTCTCCTGGGCGATCAGAATTTCCGTAGAATGGGGAATGATCTCGACCGCTTTCCACTGGCCGTCTTCGAATCCGGGCGAGCTCCAGCCCGGCTGCTCCAGACGGGCATCGTACGTTTCGCCATCATAAATTTCCGACATCAGAACGGGGCTGCCGGCCGTCTTCCAGCTCCCGTCCGACATCACGACCATTTCTTTTCCGTCCTCAAAAAGAATATGCAGTTGAACCAGCAGCGCCGATCGGTCTCCATAGATGTTCCTGCGGCCTTCCCAGGCCAATCTCCCGCTGAACCACCCTTTGCCGAGCAAAGCGCCGACGGCATTGTCTCCCTGCCGCAGCAGTTCCGTCACCTCGTAGGCTTGTATTTGCAGACGATAATTGTAGCTGGTCCATCCGGGCGTGAAATAATAATCGCCGACTCTTCGGCCGTTGATCTCCAGTTCATATAACCCGAGAGCGGACGCATAAATAGTCGCTTGTTTCACAGTCCCCTCGACTGTGAAAGCTTTGCGCATCATGGGAGATTGCCCCGAATCCATAGCAATCACATCCAGAGGAGTCCCGATCCACTGCGCTTTCCACTCATCCGCGTTCAACAGTCCCGTCTCCCAGAAGGCGGGGTCGGACCAGCCGGAATTCGTCTCGTCCCGGTTCCAGACCATCACCCGGTAATGATAGCGGCGGCGCGAACGGACTTCCAGACCATCCAGCTCCACATGAACGGACTGCGCCGATTGGACTTTGCCCGAATCCCACACGATCGTTTGGAAACGGCCATCTTCCGCAACTTGGATGCGGTATGCGGACTGCAGCACTGCTCTTTGATCCGATTTCAATTTCCAGCTGATGCGCGGACGCCTGACATCGATTCCGATCGGATTTTTCATATATTCGCAGCGCACTCCGGTAACGGTTAGCATGGCTATTCCCCTTTAACATGTGATTTCAATACTATGTTATTGTTTCACCGGTATTTTCAGTCTCTGAGCATGCAGCAAAGCTGCGGACTTCCGGGAAGCCCGCAGCTTAAAATCAATACGGTTGCCTGCCTTTCTAAATGGTGTCCGGATCGGTGAAGACGGTCCCCGTTACACCCTCCGCCGTCAGCAGGGGAACTTTAACGGAATGAAACGCATTCCCGATCAGATACACGTTGTCCGCATCGACCGCATGGATGCCGATGCCGGAATTTTTCATGACATTATCCGCAATGATAATGTTTCGATTGAATTTGCCGCTGAAGCCGTCCGAGCGGATGCCGATGCAGCCGGAAGCACCGTACCTCGGGAAAAAACCGCAGTTGTCGAACTCGCAGCCTTTGATGACGATATCCCTTGCATGGCCTCCCTCTTCGTGCACGGGCAGCTCCGCGCCCAGCAAGACGCCGGGGTTCATCGTATTTTTGTACGTGCAGTTCAGGATGTACAAATGCTCGAAACGAACGAGATGTCCGGCCCCGGCAATATTGACGAACTCGGAGTCTTTGCAAATATACCGGTTCGGTTTCCAGCAGGCTGCCGTTCCTAACGTCCCTTCGGCCGCTTCGTCCGGAAGTTCCCGGTCAAAGACGATCCGGTACAGCTGCCCGTCGCCTTCTTTTCCCTCATGGGACGAGTCGAGAATGCGAAGACTGTGCGCTTCTTCACCGTCGTACAGGTCGACGACGCTTCCCGCTTCAAGTGGGGCGTACGTAAATTTGCAGAAGAAAACCGCTTCGTACCGGTTGACAATCCGCCTCAGAACGAGCCAATTGCCGTGCATGTTCTGGCCGTCCATCCGTACGCCTTCCACCTTCATCCGGCTGATCTCGATGCTTCCGCTGCATTTGAAAATTTTCCAGGCGTCGCGGGGACATGTAAACAACCGGTTTCCGTCCGGTTTAAAGACGAGGCGGTCGGCCGTGATGTTATGGCAGCTTTCCGTCAGCACGCAGAAGCTGTTCGAATTCATCGTCCGAAGGTTATGAAGCTTTAAATCATCGCATCTTGCAAAGTAGGTCTGAAAATCCGTTTGCGCTCCCTGATGCCAGGACAAATGCTCACCGATGTTGACCTTGGAAGCGACATCTGCGCTGGATAACGTTAACCTCCTTTCTCCTTCCTGTCTCCATAGCGTTCCGGCTCCGCCGCCATACGTGACGCTTTCGCCTATCAAATCCCCCGTATCCGGGTCGAGACGGTTGATACAGTACGTTCCCATGCCGTCGTAGCAAGGATTGCCTTCAAAAACTTCAACCGTAACGCTGCATTCATCTTTCGCGATCACGACGCCGGCCGACGCGAATGCCGGCCCGCGGGTGAAGGCGATATCGTTCACCTGCAACTGATCGCAATCCTCGCACCAAAGAATGGAAGGCAGGAAACCGTTAATGTTCAGGTCGTTATAACCCATCAGCACGGTTCCCGGCTCGCCGTTCCCGCGGGCGGCGCCTTGCAAGGTCAGTCTTCTCGCGCCGAGAATTGGAATATGGCAATCCTTCTCCGTTTCGCCAGGACTTCCCGCATCGTGGGCAGATCCTTCCGTCCGGATCGTCACAGCGCTCTTGAGCGTATAGACCCCCGGCTCGAAAAGCACCGTATCCGCGTTCGTTTCCAATGCGGCTTGAACAGCGGCGCGGATGCCGGCGGCATCGTCCGAACGGTCCGGATTCATAAAATCTTTAACATGAACGACCGATTTCACCTTCATCGGATCTCACCCCTGTTCTACCGTTTGTAATTCCTGAGTCAACCGAATCAGCAGCTCCGCTTTGGAAGAATCGATTTTTTTGCCGGATTGCGCTTCAATCTGATTGATGAATGACTGCAGCTGATTAATATACGCTTCATCCTGACCGCCTTCCAGCGATGCGATGGCCGCTTCGAGCTTGCTAATCAGCGCATTCTCCAAGGTCGTATCTCCGCCTTCCAGGAGGAACCGCTGCACCAGCTCGACCAAGCTCTCTACCGTCACGACCACGGTAACGTTCGTGCCGGATACCGTTTCATTTCCCGCCGCATCGGCTGCCGTCACCGTCAGCGGATGCTCGCCTGTGCCGAGCTCATAAGCCTCCATATCGATAATGGGGGCGGAACATGGCTGCCCGACAAGGCCCGATAAAGCATCCGCTGCCTGGCAAGTCACGTATACGGACTGGGAAACCGTGTAGGTACCGCCGCCAGACCATTGCACGACCGGCTGCGTCCGGTCGATCTTAACCGGCAGCTGCCGTTCCTCCTCCTTGTTGCCCGCGCCGTCATACGCAAAGTACTTCACTTGATGAATACCCTCTTCCGCAACCGCAACGGATCCCGACGACGAGTCGATTCGCTGCTCCGGCCCGTTGTCGATCGAATAGACGATGCGCGAAACACCCGAACCTCCCGAGTCCGCGGATTGGAACCGGATTTCCGCATCCTGCGCATTCCAGCCCGACTCCGTCGGCTGCGGAGCGATCGACGCGGCCGTAACGGGCTTGACCGTATCGTAGCTTAGCGGTTTAAGCACCTTCGCGGCGGAACGGCTGACATTCCCCTGCAGATCGGTGATCTCGACGAAATAGTTGAACGCATCTTTGACTTCAGGCACCTTCTCGATAAATTCAAACGGAAAGTCCGTCTCCTCCTTCGTCAGCCACGCCCCGTCTCCCGTCTGATAGTGGAGAACCGCTTTTTGAATTTGCGTATTCGTATGCGGTACGAAGACATAGGCGTAATACGAAGCGGGGTCGATCTGCAGCACGATGCCTTTGCCGAAATCGTCCGCGGATGCCGGCTCCGCCACGGTATTCCCGGTTGGCTGCGCAGACATCGCCGCTTTGTCGATTTCGGCGAAGTTCGGCGCCTTAACGGGCACATCGTGAAGCGTAACGGCGGCAAGCGATTTCGCCGGGATCGCAACCGTCAGCTGCCCGTTCACCACGGCGGCTTCGGATACGGCGCCTCCCGGGAGATGAACTGTAGCCGTCCCGTTTATCGGCTTTCCTCCGGTTACTTCATCCCCAAGCGTCACCGTCACCTCGGTCGTTTGAGGGGCTTCGTTCATGAGCGCAACCCCGAAGACGCCGTCTTTCCTCGACGCAATCCAATCCACCTGCTTGTTGTCCGTTGCAATCAGGCCTCTCTTTAACCAAGGCCACATGCCTTGCTCGCCGTAGAAGGTTCCCGGCTCCAATCCGTACACCCGGTTTTCGAACCAGACGTATCCGTACTGGCGGACCGAAGGGAACTTAATGCTTCCTTCAGACCATTTCCAGGCTTGGGCGAATAAATAATCTTGAAGAATGCCCATGTAAACCGGAATATGATGATAGTAAATATTTGTCGTGTCCGGCCCCGTATAAGGATAATCGGCCTGCATGTAATGGGTCATATCTTTGCCGATATAGTAGCCCGGATAGCTCGCCGCCCTCCCGATAATTTCGTTGCGGGCGACCGTTTCGAACAGCGTATCCCCGGTATACGCCGCCAATCGAAGCAGATCCGCCGCCCAGTTGGTCATCGTCACATTGGTGGAATCCTGCCAGAAGTATGTGGCGGTGCCCTCCACGCTCCAGCCGATCCGGGAAGTCAGCCAGGCCGGAACGTCGCTGCTTGTCAGCGTATCGATATTGTCCGCCGGCCCGTTCGGTCCGTTATCATCGTTTGAAAAAGGCTGCTCATTCCCTAACCGGTGCCGGACGAGCCCGTTCCAAAAGTACGTTTGGTTTGCCCAATCGTCGCTCCAGAACCCTCTTTGGCGAATCCAATCCGCATCGATATGAATCGTTCCGTCCGGCACGAGCGGCTGCGTCCATGTACTGGTCAGCAGCTGCCTTGCGCTTTGAACGGCTGCATCCAAATATTTGGCATCGTTGCTCGCTTCGTACAGATCGAGCAGGGCGGACACGTTCGGCCTTGCGTCCAGCGCATAGAAGGCGCCGTTCGGATCGGAATACCTGCCGCCGTACAAATTGGCGTTCAAGTATTGATCGGCTTCCTGCTTGGCCTGATTCAGCATTTCGGCGTCGCCGGTTTCCCGGTACCGGTACACTTTATCGAGCCAAGCGGGAATTTGAGGCGTGACCGAACCTTTCACCGGCCCTTCTACCCCGATTTGGCGATAAGCGGGGACGAGCCCCCTTGTCATCGCATACATGTTCGCGAAAATGCCTGTTCCGTAAAATTGCGTCGGCTTGCCGATCGGAAGCACCGGATGCGTGGAGCCCGGAAGCGCCAAATCTTCGCGGCTGCGCGTCAGCAAATAAGCCAGCGTCGGAATCGTCCGCCGCTCGTAGAAGGCCGGATCTTCCGTGAGCAGATACTCTTGCAGCATGACCAGCGGAACCGGCTGCTTGTACTGATTTTTCACTTCCATGTTGGCGAAGCCTTTGGCATTGTCGCTCCATCCCGAGTAAGCGTCGTTCATAATCAGGTCGTGGAGATTGAAGACGGTATCCGTAACCGAAGCATTCAGATTCTCGCGAACATCGCGGACCTTGTACAGATCGCTGACAATATGCTTGTAAGCCGGGTACCACGAATCAAGCGCATAGATCGGGCGATACGAGATTTCATAGGCTGTTCCCGCTTCAAAGCGGGAATCCGGCATGCCCAGCAGCGGCGCGAACAGCTGCGGCTGAACGCCCCCGTCCCGGCCGCGGATGCCGAGCCCGAATTTTTGGTTGTCCGTATACGCCCACCGGTAAGGGACCGACGAAGGATCGACGGCAATGCCGAAGGTTGCGGCACCGCTGGCGCCGGGAAGCGTTTGAACCGTCATCAAGCTGGACGCGTTCGTGGACGTCACTTCGGATACCAGGGCGGAAATCGGCGGCAAAAACTTGTTGATGAATTGCAAAGGAGCAAGCAAGTACTCAACTTCCGCCAGCGGCGTCTCCATGCCGTTGAACATGCCGAGCGTCAAATACCCCGGCTTCTTGGCTTCAAGGCTGCACGTCACTTTCGGTTCCAGATCGCCCTCCTGCAGCTCCCATTTGACGTTCAAGCGGGCATATTCATTTTCTCCCCGGAGAATAACGGTGTTGTTGCCGGGACTCTCCATCGACGAGGGAACAATCCAGCTCGGCACCCCGCTTCGGAAGATGTCGCCCGTCTCATAGTTCAGCGTTTGGCCGTCATATTGAACCTGCTGCTTCCATACCGGTGAGCCGTTAAAATAGTACGTGCTGATCGAGCTTTGATCCGCGAACAGGGTCATATATCCGAAGCTGCCGCCGCGGTCCTGGACGGCAACCCATGAATCGTCTTTCTTCAGCTCCACCTTCTGTTGAATGGCCGTGCCTTGCGCTGTCGGAACTTCATAGAACGTGACGCGGGTATTGGCGTTTTCCAGCTTCCGGTTCGAAGCAGGCTCGGCCGGAGCATTGGCCCATTCCGGAAAGGCGAGCAAATTTGCAAAGGGCGAGCTGTTCTTCGCTTCCACGACGTCGCTTATCGCCAGCATTTGCTGGTAATTCTCCGGCGGGATCAAGGTCGGGTTATCGGTAATGAACAGCGAATCGAATCTGGCGAAAAAGGCCGACGTATCTTTCAGCATGACGTTTAATTCTCCGGCCGGAAGCTGCACGAGCCCGCCGTCTTCCCACCGGAAGCCGTTGCTTCCGTGCTTGCCGAACGCGCGGTCATACAGACCGCCGCCCAGCTCCACATTGAAAAATCTCGCGCCCTGCTGATTCGTCGCAAAATCCGAAGCCCGCACCCATACGCGGTAAGTGCCGGGAGCCTCAATGATGACAGAGGATTGCGCCGGCCGCGTGTTCTGCGCATTCGTGTCGGTTGCGCCCGCCAGGATGACATTATCGAAAGAACCGGTGAACGAGCTCAGCTGCCAGGAGCCGAAATCGTCCGCAAAACTGGAAGCCCGCAGCAGAAAGGAATGATGCCCGCCTGGATTTTCATCGGGCGCCTGATAGATTTTGATATCGTCAAAGGCAAGCCGGCTCGTCATAACCGATTT
Organism: Paenibacillus beijingensis; assembly: GCF_000961095.1. Taxonomy (NCBI): domain Bacteria; kingdom Bacillati; phylum Bacillota; class Bacilli; order Caryophanales; family Paenibacillaceae; genus Paenibacillus; species Paenibacillus beijingensis. Next base: position 1,359,098 of record NZ_CP011058.1, read on the forward strand.
CACTTTGAACGAGATGCGGTTGATGCTTTCCAGCTTTGCGCCGCCGACAAAGCTTTTATTGCCTAGCAGAATACGGTCGCCTTCCATGAGCGTCCACGTGTCGGTCACCGTATTGATATAAATTTTATAGTGATGCCACTCATTGGACGTAAAGCGATAGGCGCCGCTGACCAAATCATTGTTGGCCCGAAGCTGTCCCGCCTCCGCCGTGACCAGGACGGCTTCGGCGGTGCCCCCGCCTTCTTTCGTTCCATGCAGGACCGGAATTTGCTGATATTGCTCGTCATTCACTCTCACCTTATATTCCACGACCACATTGCCGGACAAGCCGGGGAAAATCTTGCTCACATTGCTGCTCCCCGTACCGCTTGTATTTCGGATCTCCACAAATTTGTTCATCTGCTCTTCCACGATTTGCGCCGCGACCGGACCTGCCAGCGTCCAGCCCGACCCTGTCGGCAAATTTCCGGCCGTGTACGATTCAAAGGTGTCATCCACCGTGTATGCGTTTTCAGAATCAGCTGCAATGGAGACGCCGGCAAAAGGAACGAGCTGCGCAATGATCAGAAGAGCGATGGCCAGCAAGATCAACCGCTTGGTTTTCAAGATTCATGCCTCCAATTCGTAAGGCGATGGGGACCGATCATCCGATCCCCGTGCTGCCCCGATTTTCATGACCATTTTCTCAAGCTTTGCTTAATTTTTTGATATAATCGTTCATTTGCCGGACGTATTCTTCTCCGCCGTTCTTGTACCATCCGTCCAGAAGCTCGTCGAATTTGCCGACCGGTTCATCCCCGAGCACAATTTTCATGATCGTCTGCTGCCACACCTTTTGATAATCCATGTAGTTGGGCTGTTTCGAAGCATCGGGAACATAATCGAGCGACAAATTAGGCACGACGCTGCTTACCGACCGGTCAAGCCACGGTTTAATGATGTTCAGGTCTTCGGTCGAAGTGCCGGGATCGATGAAGAAGTCCGAGTCTCCCGCCCGTCTCATCGAATTTCGCCGCAAGGGCGCCGGCTGCCTTTCCTTCATGTATTGCTTGCTGCCGTCAACCACTTGGTAGTCGGTCCCTTCGTATCCTTCCTTCACCTTCGTCCACGCCTCGTCGGTCAGCCAGTAATTGAGCACCTCCACCGCCTTTTGCGGATTTTCGCTCCCCTTCATGATCGCCCACAACCCCCACATTCCGGTGCTCGCTTCGGATGGAGGCGCCCCTTTCACTTCACCCTGCTCGTTCTTGACATGAACAAACGTGACTTCGGCATCCGGATTCAGCTTTTTCACTTCATCCCGGTAGGAAATATACGTGCCGGCAAAGGCGGGCACAACGCCGGCGACGCCCCGGAAAAAGCCCTCGTATGCCTTGGTGCTGTCCGTCGTGGCGGAATTCGGCTCGAACAGCCCTTCCTTGTACAGATCCTGCGTATATTGAAGCGCCTTCTTGTAACCGTCGCTCGTACGGTCGTACATCAGATCGATGTATTCATAGGATCCGCCGCTCGCCTTCTGCCACCCCAATTCGCCGAACGACGAAGCGACAATGGGCTGAAGCACCTTGTTCTTGTCGACCGAGCCGGCGAACCCGTAGGTGTCGTTCTTGCCGTTCCGGTCCGGATCGTTCTTGGTGAATTTCCGTAATATGTCGGCGAACTGCTCCAGCGTGACCGTTCCGTCGGCCGGCAGCTCGATCCCGACGTTCGCGGCCCAGTCCTTCCGTATCCAGTACCCGTCATTCCGGACGACGGACGTACGCGGAATGCCGTAAATGTTGTCGTCCTGATTGACCTTGAGTACATCCCAGGTTGTATCGTACGTATACTTCTTGATTTCGGGCGCTTGGTCCAAATAACCGTTGACCGGAAGCACGATGCCGTCGCGAACCGCATTTAGAAAGCTTGGATCGGATGCGGACGGGAAATAGACGATGTCCGGGTAATCGCCCGTCGAAAGCATGAGCTGCAGCCGCTCTTTGTAACCGGTCGTCGGCGGAACTTCAACCGTCAGCTTTGTGTTCGTCCCTTTTTCGATCATGTCCATGAAATGCCTGTCGGTGTCGAAGAAAGAAGCTACGCCGTAGTCTGCCATCATTTTGATCTCAACCGGCTGCTGCTCCTGCTGCTGTTGCTGTCCGTTCGGCGATGCCGTTCCCGTATCTTGCTGCGGTTGTCCCGCATTGTTGTTGCCGCTGCAAGCAGCCGTCGCGAGTATGGACAACACGACAATAAAGCCCGCAATCCCCCTGTGCAATCTGTTCATGTTTTCAGTCTCCTCCTGTTTAGGATGAATACCCAATATTTCAAGCAGAAACGGTTGCCGCCTTTATTACCCCTTGACGGAACCGAGCATAATGCCCTTCACAAAATATTTCTGGACGAACGGATAGACGAACAGAATCGGAAGAATGACAATGATGAGCGATGCGTACTTGATATTCTCCGTCATGACCTGGTCCATGCTCATCTCCGCCGCATTGCCGCCCGAAGCAAGCTCCCGCATTTTCGAGGCTTCGATCACTTCGCGCAGAAACAGCATGAGCGGCCACTTGTCGACGCTGCGGATGTAGACGATCCCGGTGAAAAAGTTGTTCCAGTACGTCACGGCCGCAAACAGGCACAAGGTGGCGATGATCGGTTTGGAGAGCGGAACGATGATGCGCCATAAAATATACGGGTCGGACGCCCCGTCGATTTTGGCCGCTTCCTCCAGCTCTTCCGGCAGGTTCTCCATGAAGTTTTTCATCAGGATCAGGCTGAATCCCGTCAGCAGCGGCGGAAGGACGAGCGCGGCCAGCGTATCGAGCAAGCCGAGCGTCTTCATCAAATAATAGTTTGGAATCATGCCCCCGTTAAACAGCATCGTGAAGATGACAAGGAGCATAAACAGCTGCCGGCCTTTCAGATGCTTCTTCGAGAGCGGGTAGCCGGTCAGAATATAAAGCGCAGCGCCGATCGATACGCCGGACACGGTGACGATAATCGTGTTCAGATAACTTCGCCACAACACCGGATTCGCCATAATCTGGCGGTAGGCGTCGACATTGAAGCCTTCCGGCCAGATCCGCATCGGGTTGTCGATATAAGCGGTGTAGGAGCTGAAGGATACCGCCGTTACGTTGACGATCGGATACAGCATCATAATCCCGATAATGACCAGCAGCGTGTGATTGACGATATTGAACATATTGAGCCGTTTTCTTTTTCTCATGCCAATCCCTACCATATTTGATTTCCGAATCTTCGCGCCAACCGGTTGGCCAGCACGATGAGAACGAAGCCGACAACAGCCTTGAACACTCCGGCAGCCGTCGCAAACGAAAGCCGGCCATCCACCAAGCCGATTCGATACGTGTACGTATCGAATACATCCGCCACCGAATACGTCGACGTATTGTAAAGCAGAAACACTTGTTCGAACCCGTTGTCCAGAATGTTGCCGATCCGCAAAATGAGCAGCACAATAATCGTGGTCATAATGCTCGGGATCGTAATATGCCGGATTTGCTGAAAACGGTTGGCTCCGTCCATACGGGCCGATTCATACAGCGTGGGGTCGATATTCGTCATGGCGGCCAAATAAATGATCGTCCCCCAGCCAAGCTCCTTCCACACCTCCGCGGAGACGATGATGCTGCGGAAGTAAGCCGGTTCCAGCAAAAAATGAATCGGCTCTCCGCCCATCGCCATAATGACGCGATTGACCCATCCGTTGTCGGGGGACAGAAACTGGATGATCATGCCGGAAAGCACGACCCAGGAAATAAAATGGGGAAGATAGAACACCGTTTGCGAGATCCGCTTGAACAAGGCGCTGCGCACTTCGTTCAGCATGATCGCGACCAAAATCGGAGCCGGAAATCCCCATATGATCTGATACGTGCTGAGCACGAGCGAATTGCGCAAAATGGTAAAAAAATCGCGCGACTGGAACAGGTAATAAAAATTGTCAAACCCGATCCATGAAGATCCCCAAATTCCTTTGACCAGGCTAAAATCTTTAAAAGCGATTACAATTCCGAACATCGGCACATATTTGAATACGATGAAATACGTGAATCCCGGGATCAGAAAGAAATACAGCCATTTGTTCTTGAGCAAATACTTGAAATTGATCGTGCGCTCGCGCTGCCGCTTCAGTCCGGCAATGGCGGCGTTTGAAGCGCTTTCGTAATCCGGCGACATGGTCTGCACCTCCTCTGTGTAGCTTACGTTGTCTCTTCTCTTAAACAGTAGCCTGCGACGGGAAAAATATGGACTTCGTAGCCGTTCGTTCCGGCAACGGAATAATAAAGCGTGTCCGCTTCTTTCCGCCACTCGATGCGGATCGTTCCGCCGCCTGCCGGCAAGCTTCCTTCGCAGCGGGAGAGAAAGGAAGGATCGAACTGCAGCTCTAGCCGCCGGGTCGCATGGTCCAATGTCCGGACTCCGAGCGCATTCCGGTACAGCCAGTGGACGACATGCGATGCAAAGCCGTGGTTGCAGCTTGCCCGCTCCGACATATGCTCCCACAACGTTCCCGTTTTTGCCGCCATGTAGTGGAAGTATCCCTCCATCTGTTCCAGGACGTTCCTGCCGAGGCCGTAACGGGAGAGCAGCTCGAGACGAAGGTAATTCCCGATAAACGCGTTCGCCGGATAAACGTGCGGAAAGAGGTTTTCCTTCTGCCTGGACGGCCCGAACGAGCGGACAAGCAGATCCCACAGCTTCGGATGGCTTACGGGATCGGCGATGCCGAACATGAAAGCGTAATACTGGCAAACCTCGGTCGTTTCCCGGTTTTGCACCAGCTTGCCGACTTGGCGAATCGCCTGATCGATAAAAAAGGTTCCGTCAAACGCCTGATCGCGGATCTTCGCTCTCACTTGTTCGGCTTGAGCCAGCAGATCGCCGTCGCCGTACAATCGGCCGGCCGCGGACAGCGCCCCTGCATAGAGCATATTGGTCGGATAGTTCACGCCTTGCACAAGCTCATTGGCTTTGGACCATTCAACGAAAATCCAGCCCTGCAAATTTTCCAGCAAGCCGTCTTCGTTCCGAAACGTGCGGAAATAATTGAACAGACGGTCCGTCTTTTCCTTTGCCTGCATCACCAGCTTGCGGTCTCCCGTACGGCCGGCATATTCTTCAAGCTCGAGGACGAACCACAGCATCCAATTGGGGATGAATCTGCCGTCGTCATGGTCCGCAGGGTAGCACATGGGCAGCACGCCATCCGGCAGATGGGCGAACCGCTGCGGCAGCAAATAGTTTTGCAGAAAATTCGTTTCCACGGCGGCCGCGCCCGTCAGCACATACTCCGCGCGGGAAGTGAAGAAGCTGTCGCACAGCCATCCCGCCCGTTCGCGGGAAGGGCAGTCCATATAGAGGTCTACCGCATTCTGCTTGAACGTCTCCACTCCGGCCGCGAAGATCTCGTTAAGCGGTTCCCTGTCGCAGCGGAAGGAAGCGGTCTCCGTGTCGGGGTTGATATATTCCCGCAGCGACACAGCCTCCACGGCCACCTCCCCTCGCATCACCATCAGTTTGGCATAGCGCAGCGTATAGGGTTCCATGCTCTCCAAGTCATATTGGCCCGGCTCCAGCTCATAACCGATCGCATTCACGCAGACGAGTCGGAGGAAATCGACATCTCCTTGCCCGCTCAATATTTCGTCAAAGGTGATATAGAGCTTGGCCGGCTTCTTCACGGTCAGTCTGACGCCGACAAAGCCGGTCAGGTTGAGTCCGAAATCGAGGATGGCGAATCGGCCTTCCTGCAAAATCCGCGTTTCGGCGGCTTCATATCGCTCCGACAGCTCGCGGCGCTCGACCGTCCTTGTTTCCTGCAATTCATCGGAAACAAGCAGCTCCAGTTCGTCTATCCGATAACCGGCAAGGCCTGACCCCACCGACACAAGCGAGCGGTTCCTCCAGTAGCTTTCCGGCGGGTATCCGGCTTCGAACCGGCCTTCGGCAACGACCGCCGCCGGATTCCGGAGTTCAAAAGCGGGATAGGACACGCCTCTTGGCAGCAGCGCCTTCGGCGCAGCTTCCGAGCATGGACCGGCAGCGACCGGCGCATCGGCAGCGGTTATCCAATCGCGCGTGTTCGCTTTCAACCTGTAATATTCGATAAATGTCCGTTGGAAGCTGTACCGCTGCACCTTCTGGATCCGCTCATCGAGACGGAACGGCGTGAAATGTCCGTTATCCGCCGAGGTATAAGCGATGATCCGGCTGCCGCTCTGCAACTCCGCCTGCAGGAAGGACGGCTGGTTCAGCACATAATAGCCGTTGGCATTATAACCGGCGACTTCAATGGCAATGACATTGCGGCCAGGCTTCAGCGCATCGGTCAAATCCCATTGATCCACCCGGTAATAGCCGTGCGGACCTCTTGCAGGCCCGTGCCCGATAAAGGTTCCGCACACGTGAACCCTGTACAGGCTGGATGCCGTTAAACGAAGCAGCATCGGCTCCTCCCCGTCCGGTTCCACAATGGCGCGGAAGCCGGCCGTTACGTTCATTTCATGTTCAAGGCCGTCAAGCCACACCGGTTTGGCCCTCTCAAAATGTTCCGATTGTGCGGATTGTGCGGATTGTGTGAAATAAGAATCTGTCACAATGTATTCCCCCACTCTTCCGTTACCGGGGCAATAACGCCCGGGCGCATCGCAGTCTCGAATTGACGTCCGTCAAAGCTCATCGCTTCATTGCCTTCGATTGCGAACGGGATTTGGAGGTTCTCGTACTCCACCACTCCGGCAACCGCGTTCGCGCTTATTCCGATAATCCCTTGAAGGGAGCCGCTTCGGTCCGTCACCAGCCGAATGCCGCGGGGAAAGCGGTACAGAAGGCAATCGTCGCGGTACACCTTGGCTTCCGTTGCATTGGTCACGATTTCGAACTTTCGGTGATCGGCCGTTCGGCCGTAAGCGAATTGCTCCTCCTGCCGGCTTACGCCTTCATACGCCCACGCCGTCATGCCCGTGAACCAGAGCTGCCCGCTGGGCAGCGGGACGATGCCGCACAATCGCTCGATGTAATCAAGCAGGCATAGAATGGCAGGCGTGTATTCCGAAGTGTAAGCCGCTTCTCCCGACCACGGGCACATCCCTTGGGAAAACCGGGTCATCTTGGAGAATGCCGCGATTGCCGCATTCATGATCCAGCTCAATTCGACGAACCGGCCGTGATGCTCGAACGCATGAGGAGCCCGCAGCAGCGTCAGGAAGTTGGTCATGCCGAACCAATTGTTCAGATCGAACCGCGGATTGAACCGGGGATCGTCCATCGCGATCGAGGTCAGCGGAAACCGGGAGAAAAATTTCCGGGTATTCAGCAAATATTTTTTCAGTGCCAGGCTGAAAAAGCGGTCGTCCCCGACTTCGCAAGCGAGCACGCGCAGCAGGACGTCCGATTGAACCCGGATAAAGCCGCCAAACCGGTCGACGTCGTAGAAGAACTGATCCCGCTCGTCAAAGCAATGATTCATCAGGTTTTCCAGCATTTCAGCGGAGAGCGTTTCCCAGAGAACGGCTTCCGACTCCGGCTCTCCGAGCTCTCTCGCCATCTTCGCCAAATACTTCCGCTGGCAGTAGACATTAGCGGTCAAATCGGGTGCGAGATAAGGCAGTGCCGGAACATCTTCATAGTAGGCGCACGCATCGCCAAGAGGGGTGCAATCCGGGATATGCCAAAACCGGGGAGACCGGTCGTGCCCCGTATCCCAGACGCAGAACGCTTCCACGCATCCCGTTCCCCGTCTGTTCCGGTGTTCCCCTACCCACTGGTCGAACCGCTTCATCGCGCCGTACATTTTGCTCAAGTGATTCCGGTCTTGACCCCCCTGAAGCAAGTAACTGTTCCAGACCGATCGGGCGAGCGGTGTCACCATCTGAATGTGGGTGTAATCGGCTCCTGCCGGCGTAATCATAAACGGGAGCAAACCGTCTTCCCGCTGAAAATCCGCAAAGTGCTCATAGGTGCTTGCCGCCGCCTCCGGCCAAAAACGGGCCAGCACTTCCGCGTTGATGGTGCCCGTGCTCTCCAGCCAGCACCCTTGATATACGCCTCCTTCATATAAAATGGGGCGGTCCAATGGGGATGCCTCGACGCTTGCGGACAGCTCTCTCAGACCCTGGGCATATATTGCCTCCAGCGATGATGAGGTGCATGCAAATCGGACCCCCATTTCCCGAAAACCAGCGTTTTGCCTTAATCTCGTCAGCATGTCGCACATCCGTGTCGGCTCCTCATCGCATTTTTCCTTCACGAGCTCCCGCTTATTTACCGTGACGTTCCCGGCAAGAATCGGGGGAAGCGGCCGTGCGCTATCGTATGTCATGGAAGCCTCTTCATCATAGAATCCGCGGAGCTTTCATTCAATCCTGCGCGTTTTACATTTAAGGTACCGGATTCGCCCGAAATATTGAAACCGTTTTCAAAACTTGGTTCGCATCCAGTTGCCTGATTCAACTTCGGAAGATTAAATCCGATGCCCATGAAACAAGCACGAAGCCAACCGAATGGCATACGCAAGCGGAGGAATTATCACAAGACCAGCATCGAATGGCTTACGAACCGAGTCATCGTTATTTGTACATATTGAAGCTGTTCCAAGCTCTAACGAATCGCAGCGTCACTATTTGATTCCGATCGACTCGGTTTGGTTGTTTTTTGATGAAATAGTGATTGTAGGGTTCGTTATCGCTCAAGAAGTCTCATTATTCCTGAAATAACGGTTTTACGATTCTTTAGGCCAGTTTCATAAGGCGTGCGCTGCCGTTCACTGCTCGAAGACTCCCCCTGCCTCAAGATTCGCCCAATCCCTGCGGCCATAACGAAACAAAAACGAGGCGGAAGTCAAAAAAAAACGTTACCGGCCGGTAACGTCGCTTAATGAATGTACGGAATGACCATCTCGACAATCGTTCCCACTTTAAGCTTGCTGCGAATGGTAAGCCCGTATTTGTCGCCGAATGAAAGCCGCAGCCGCTGGTTCACATTTCGCAGCCCGATATGTTCGTTTTCCTTGAACAGATCCTTCTTTAAATCCGCGTTTAAGCTGTGCGCCGTCGAAAAAGGGATCCCGACTCCGTTGTCCCGCACCCGTATGACGATCGTTTCCCTCCTGGCTTCAACGGAGACGGTGATCATTCCATTGCGAGGGCTCGGCTTGATCCCGTAATAAATCGCGTTCTCCACGATCGGCTGCAGCACCAGCTTTACGATTTTGCAATCCAGAAGACGTTCATGAACGTTGCACCGGAACGAAAATTTGTCTTTGTAGCGCAGCTTCTGCATTTCCACATACAGCCGGAGATGCTCCAGCTCCTTGCCGATGGTGACGAGATCGTCTTTCGTCTCCAGCGTCAGCCGAAGCAGCGCCGACAACGATTGGATCATCTCGGAGGCCTCGTTTTTCCCGCGTGTGAGACGCATTACCTTCCAATTGATCGATTCCAGCGTATTGTAGAGAAAATGAGGATTGATCTGCGCTTGTAAAGCGACCGCCTGCGCTTTGCGCAGCAGCTCATACTTTTCCTGCAGTTGCACCTCCATGCTGCGGTTCTGATGAAACGATTCCGTCAGGTTCGTTAATATATACTTGGTCTCGTTCCATGGTTTCGAGCCGGATTTGCCGCCTACGATCCAAAACGGATTTTCTTTGTTCTCGATAAGCGACAGAATTTGCCGGATCGGCTGGTAGCTTCTCGTGGCGATAATAAAAGCCAATACAATGGCGGAGCATACGCTGACGCCAAGAAGTACGATCATCAATTCTGTGATCTGCGTACGCCTCGCTTGATACGATTGCAGCGAAACGACCGAAATGTAAGCCCACTTCTTCTCGGATAGGGAAGGCAATACGGAGATCACCTGATTTTGTCCTTCCAGCTTGAGAATGCGCGATGCGATCCCGTTCTTCAGAAGCGCAGCCAGTTCGGGCTTGGCCTCATGCAACGGTTCGTTCAGCAAAGCGCTGTCGCGGTGAAACATGATTGTTCGTTCCGGATCGACGACGTAAATCCTCTGGTAGACCGAATGATCAACCAGGTTTCCCAACTTCTCGAGGTTCAAATGGATCAATACGCCGCCGCTTTTGCCTCCTTCATAGGATGAAATCCGGTTCACGAAGCTGAGCAGCGGCGTACGCGATGTTTTGTCTGTCACAAGACCGGTTGTCCAGAAATTGGAACGGCCATTATGCTGCTCATAAGCGTTGAACCACCATCGATTGTCGGCATTCTGGAACGTACCGCCGGACTCGGCGGTCAGATAGAAGTTATTGTACTCCGAGAACATTTGGATCGAATCGATATACGGGCTTGTCAAACGGGCGGTTTGCAGCACCTGCTGGATGCGCTGAATGCGTACCGTATCGCTGTAGTTTAACGGAGATGAAAGCCGTTCCTGATAAAATAAACCGGAGTCGGGATCGGATTTGATTCGCACCGATAACCGCTCCGTTTCGGACAGCACCATATCGATCGAATCCCGCGCGATGGCAAGCTCGCCAAGCGCCGACCGCTCAATCTCGGCCCGCATATTCGCATCGTTATGCTCATAAACGTAAACGCTGATGCCGATAAGCGGCAAAATAATGAGCCCGACGATCAGTACGAAATTGCGCAGCAGGATGCTGTTGAAATTGTACTGCCTGATATTTCTCCACAAATTGTTCATCGGTTTCATCATGAATGCTGCTCCTTGGAACAACCCGGCATGGACGATGATTTCTCATTTTCCCCGGAATTCGGAAGGCGTGTAGCCCGTATAACGCTTGAATAATTTATGAAAATACTTCGTATTTTTATATCCGATCAAGGCGCCGATTTCGTAAACTTTGTACTGGGGGTCTCTTAAATAGTCCATCGCTTTTTTCATGCGCAAGCCGGTGACATAATCGGAGAACGTTTCGCCGGTTTCCTGCTTGAACAAGCGGCTGAAATAAACGGGATTCAAGTGAATATAACGGGACACCTCACTTAAACTTAAACCCCGCTCGACCTGCTCCGAAATATATTGCTTTGCCTGTCGTATGATAGCCCTTTCATTTTCTGGCGAGCCGCTTTCCTTGTCCGGCACCGAAACGAACATTTTCCGGCACCATTCGATAATCGGTTGTTTTTCCTGCATTTCGCGAAGCTCCCTGATCGCTCCTTCCAAATCGCTTTCCTGCAATTCATCCCGCATCATCGTCAGTACGCCGATAGCCAATTCCTTCAAATCGGACAAGCCGTTGTCGGCCGCGGTGACTCCCCACTCGACAAAGTCCCGCTGGTGAAGCAATTCGCGCAGGCTCGGGTAAACCTTATGCCGGTCGAGCCGGATGGACATGCCAAGCAAGGATAGCAGCGATTTTTGAATATGGATGAAAAATTGCTCGTTCTTTTTCGCAAACTCGTCGTACGTGCATTCGCCCATAGCGGCAGCAACGATGAGCAGCCGGTTGTCCCCCAAATGGATGCAAGTGTAATAAACCTGATCTTTTTCCTTCGTAATCGCAACGCTCAGCGCATGAATTTCTTCCGACCTTCGTTCCGGCGAACGGGCGGCTAGATCGGGCCGCGACCATTCCGCCTTCATAATCGAGCATTTCCCCTCGTCCGGATGGATGGGAAGGCCGAGCTGCTGCAGCTTTCGATGGATTTCTTCGTGTCCCCATGCTCCCCCAACCATCATATTAAAGAAAAACTGCTCCAACAGCATCGGAAGCAGCGTCTTGTACTGTTGACGCTGCTTCCAATTCTGCTCGATTTGTTTCTTCTCTTCCTCTAATTGCCGGTATATCTTCTGGAAGGTCGCAGACACCTCGTCCAAATCCGTCGGCTTCAGCAAGTAATGCGTGACGTTGTATTTCATCGCCTCTTGTGCCAGCACGAACTCCTGAAAACCGCTTAACAGAACGACTTTCGCGTTCAATTTGTGCTCGGCAACGTACCGCGCGATTTCGAGACCGCTGGCGAACGTCATTTTGATATCCGTCAGAATCGCGTCGACCTCATGTTCTTGAAGATAATAAATCGCATCTTTGCCGTCCTGAAACGTTCCAGCGACAAGGAATCCGAGACTGGACCAATCGATCATATCGGCGAGCCCCTCCCGGATTTCCTCCTCGTCATCGACAATCAACAATTTATACATCCCCCAAGCCCCCCGGTTGATTATGCCCTTCATCTATAACGATGTTGAATGTTGTAAGCGCTTTATAAACATTATAATCGGGGAGCCTATTTTTAACAATCCACTGCTTTTAACTTTTGGGGGTAGGATAATGACATTCGACCCGCAGCGGAGGTTCGATCAAACCGCTCGGGATCAAGTTATAGTCTTTCATGAAATGGCCGTCAGCCGGAATAAAAGCGTCCGGCGAATGGCCCGGAGGCAGATGCCGTGAACGGTGGAGCGGCCCGAACGTGTTCCGTCTTGTCAAAAACACCGTCAGATCCACGGATCCGTCTTGTTCCAGCAAGCGGGTAATATCGAGCCGGTAGGGCGGAAACGCGATGACCTCCTCCTCGCCCCGTTTATTGGACACCGTTATGCACGCTGCGCTGAACTGCGGGCAATGCAGCAAGACCGGCTGTTCCGGGCGGGTTTCCGTGCGAACGATATGACGGTAAGTGACGGCCCCTCCGTAAAAGGGAAAGCCTTGTACGCACAGATCGCCCGTTGTTATTTTCGGCGGCAGAGAGGTGATGACCTTACGGTCGCCATTCAGCCGAACACCATATTCGCCTAATAAATAGATCGCTTCCAGCGCCGAGCCCTGCCGGAAATCCGTCTTGACCTCAATGACGTTTCGGCCGGCGACAAGGGCTTCGCCGGGGATTGGAATGACTTGAAAGCATCGATCCACCCAATATTGCCGGCTCCGCGTATCATGAAGCAAGGTGCCGTTGCAGCGGAACGCGAACGTATCCGTATTTTCCACGGCAACATAAACCGGACCGTCTGGCCGTATTTCGATGTCGAATTCGAATGCCAGCGTGACTGTTATTTTGCCGCCGTCCGACTGATGACCGTACTTTTGCCTGAACCATGGCTGTATCATCTGCTCGCCCCGGGCTTCGAAGCCGAATTGTTCGCATAAGCGCCGTTCGATCTGCAGCACTTCCGTTTCGTCCTGCCATTCCGAATCTCCGAAGCGGTATTGGGCCAGATCCAGGACGCATACGTTTGGCTCGTGCAGCGTATAATCGTACTCGCCGTTCAGCTCTTCACTGCTTTGTTCAATCGGATGTTCTTCGAGTTGCGGCAGCCCCCGTTCCTCTTGCCTGGTTAGCACGAACAGCTTTTCTTCGCCTGCGGCAAACGAAGTATCGATTGTGATCCCGGCTTCTGCCGCTGCGCCGGCTTTATACCTTAGTCCGCTCCTCAAGTCCCACTGCTCGGCGTATCCCTCATAATCAAAATGAATCCGAACGGGAGCGATTGCTTTGTTTCGGTCCGTATTCAAGAACGCCGCAATGAGAACGTCCCCCTCCTTGCGGACTTGGCAATAAATCGAATCCGTGTTGGCCGCAGCCTGAATTCGAACCGGCGGAAGCGTAAGACAAGCAAGCCCCTTTGAAATTTGTTCGTTGTTGAATTCACACCGGAACGACCGTTCCGCCAGAAGTCCGGGCCGCGCACTTGGGAGAGCATCTGCATATTGCGGGGCATCGCCGACGAACAGAACCTTCCCTCCGGCCGTCTGGAATTGCTCGAGAATATCCAGCGTGCTCTCCCGGACCGTTGTCAGTCCCGCAACGACGACGATTTTGTACGCTGCTTCTCCCACATATAAAACCGGCTCCTTTGTTCCATCGTGCCCGATCCGGCATAAACGGCTGATCATCTCTTCATCGCCATAATCGAAATCGATTCGCGATTGCATCAAGATTTGAAACAGCTCCATGAAATGCCGTTCGATTTCAATCGCTTCCGGCGATTTCGTCTCAAACACCTTGACCCAATCCGGATAAATTTGGCACCACAGGCTTTCCACGGGATGAATGACAAGGACGTCGCAGCAAGCAACCCCCCGGCTCATCATATATCCGAAACGGGCAAAATAATCCTCCACGTACCGGTATTGCGAATGCCAGGCGCTTTGATGCAGTATGCTTGCGGGATAGTCCCTTTTGGCCTGCCCTTCCATCGTATACCAGGACAGGTGGGGACATCTCAAATTGACGCCGAATAAAGCCTCCCAGTCTCCTACCGCTTTATGGCCGTAAAACGGCATCTGCCAGCCCGTTACCCCGTACAATTCCGTTAACGCAAACTTCTTGCCGGTCTGTCTCGCGACGGACATCACCTGTTTGGCGGACCAGTATCGGTCATACGCTTCCCCAAGGACATCGATTCCCGGATAATCCATCTTTTCGTAGAAGCGCATCGAAGAACCGACATGGCCGGTTTGTCCCGCCAACGTACATTCGCGGAGAACGTGTCCGGTCAGATGCATCCGGTTCTCCTTGCACCATTCCGCCAGCGGGGCCGCGAAATTTTCCAAAAACATCGTCTGCTGCAGCTCGATATATTTCCATTTCACCGCGGAAACCGCGTTGCCGTTCTTTTTCAAAAACAATTCGGGCAGCACGGCCGTGAGAGACTCTTTATATTGTTGTTCGTAACGGTCAAACAAGATTTTGTTGTAAGGCGTCAAATATCCGGCATCGCGATTTTGAATCCCGAACCCCGTCATGTTCGCACCGCTGTGGGGCTCGTCGATAAAAATGCCTTTAATGCTGCTGCCGATCCTCTCTCCGCAAGCCGCCTTGTATTTCTGATGGGTCAGCCTCATAAATTGTTCGGTCGCCGCTTTATTTAGCGTATCGATATAAGTGTAGCCATTGTAAAAGCTTTCGGGTTTCATCTCTTCAACCGAGAAAACGAGTATTTTAAATGGTTCGGCGAATTCGGCCAGGTTCGAATCCCTGTTTATCGGTAGGGCCTTCGTATAAGACAGATCGGCAACGTCCGCCGCAAACGCGGCGAGAATGCCGTCCGTCCATTGAAAATCGGCCCGCTCCTTTATTTCCAGGCGCAAATAGTTCATCCTGTATTCCGAATTTTCCGTTACGGCGCCTCCCGCGGTTCCGCTCGGCCACCGGTCTTCATCGTACAGCCAAGCCTCCAATCCCAATTTCTCGGCTTCATCACTGCAGGTATTGATGAGCTCGAACCACTCTTCTCCCAAATATTCCGTTTGAAGCCCCGTTCTGGAATGCATGAAAAAACCGCCAAACCCCATTTCCTTCATCACGTGAATCTGCTTGATCAGTTCCTCCTTGTCCAGCTTCCCGTTCCATGCCCAGAAAGGCTTACCGCGCCATTCCGGACTTGGATTCAAAAATTCATCGTAAACCGCCTTATCCATTCGGCTTTCCCCCAAACTTCAATTTTGTTTACCAGTTTATCATGAATGCGGTTTCACACAATCCGGCTGGCTTTACTTTTCTGAAGCTTCAATATTCAACACCGCTGCTCCTTTCATGAAAAAGGGGCTAATCTTTACATTTGCTATATAGAAATGATTCCATTATTTTTCCGCTCTCCCCGGCTTATTCTGGTTGCAACGTAAAAAGAGGCTGACCGATTCAGCCGGTCAACCTCTTTCGAAACGATTTTACAGAATCTTATTCTAGCTTAGTGCCTGCCGTGCACCTATTAGAGAAAAAGCAATCAGCCTGCTGCTTGAAATGTTATACCTTAACCCTGCCGTAAGCCGCCAGCATGATGGCAAAAGGATCTGCGGAAACCGGATCCTCCTGCAGCTTCATCAGCACAGCCCGGAAGCCTTCGCCGTATCTATCGTTCCGGTCCATGAGCCCCTCGCGCAGCTTCTCCGCCTTGCCCGCATACCCAAGCTGCTCCAGCACATGTATTTCTGCCCATTTGGCGAGACCTTCAAGCTCTTCGCCAGGGATGACATCCAGCTGCAAACTGTCGTATTGCCAAATATGAGTCAACTCATGCGCCAATGCGGCGATAGCATCGCTTCTTGCCGTGTCACCGGCCAACCGGATATGTACGACGCCGTCCGGGAATCGGACGGCTTGGCCGTACAGCTGCCGCCCGGGCTCCAGTTCCGGCGCCTCGACGATAGGCGTGCCGATCCTTTCCCGCATGCCGTCTCCCGAAACGAGGGACAGCTCGATCCGCTCCCGGAGTCTCACCTTCAGGCCGCTCAGGAAGACGCCCCGCACATCAAGATAGACGGCAAACAGGTCGTCATGCGTCGCAATCGGCACATCCAGCTGCGGCTTGGCATTTGGCTTTGACCGATCGTCGGAGGACTCAACTGTGGCGCTCGGCATAACTGTTACGGCCGCCATTTCGGACTCGACTGCACCGCTCGGTTCAACTGTTCCGTCTGCCGCCTCGAACTCGATTGAGGCGGCTGCTTCGGCCTCGGCGGCACGCGCCTCCTCAGCGATACGCTCCTTGCGCAGACGCCTCGCCCGCTCCCTCTTGCTCTCGCGCTTCGCCTCGCCCGTGACGGCTGCAGGCTGCTGCGACGCGTCGGCGGAGGAAGCTGCCGCAGCAGCCGCAGCTCCCTTGCCGGCGACGGCCGGCCTGCTCTCCTGTGGCGGTGCCGACGGATGTCCCGACGATGGCGCAGATGGTGATGCTGTCGGCTGAGCCGATAGCGGAGCTACCGAAGGCGCGGACGATGCTGCCGACGGCTGTCCCGAGGACGGCGCGGACGGCTGAGCAGCCGGGCTGCTCTCCGTCAGCTGTGCTGGCGTCGGCGCGGACGGCCGTGCCGACGAGCCCGCCGATGTCGCATCAGCCTGCGGTACCGCTCCCGCCGTCCGCTGCTCATATTGTGCCCGCAGCGTCCGGAGCGACTGCGCCGGAAGCCAGCGGCGCATCATTGCCGCGAGTTCACGCAGCAGCAGATCCCGTGGCAGCGTCACGCCGCCGTGCCGGAGGTAATTTTCCTTGTCACCTGCCCGGCCATCCTGCTTGAACACCCAGTACAAGTAATCGTCAAGAATCTCGATATAATGGTTCCAGTGCTGGATGACGCTCTCGATCAGACCCAGGTTTTGGAGGCTGTCTTCGAACACGTACAGTTGAACGATCTCTTTTGTGTTGCCCTGCGAATTCGCCGGCTTCAGACGCGGCACGTATTGCAGGAGCCGTTCGCGTGCGGCGTCTTTGCCCGCCGCATAGAACGAGTCCGGCAGCGCCGTACTGACGGACAAACATTTATGGTTGTACGGGTACAAAGTAACGAACAGCTCGTTCAGCAGGTAGCTGAGTGTGAACGCCAGCCGGTCGGCTTGCTCGAACTCGCCGTCCAGCGACTGGATCGTAATCGAGAGCATATTGCCCTGCGTATAGGACCGGCGCGAGCCCTGGTCCTCCTCGCTGAGCGGCACATAGACTGCGGATTCGCTCTGAAGGTTGATGCCGCTGCTGAAGTCGAAGTAGCCGTTCGTATGGACGTCAAAGCTGCGAAACTCGGCCCGAAACGTCAATTCGAACCGGTCGATCATCCACCGGACCGGACTGCCGTTAGGCTGGCTGACGCTGTCTTTGCGGACGGCGTAGGTCCGGCTTTGCTTATACAGATGCGGGCTCGTCAGCGGCTCCACAGCGAGCTCCACACGCTGCAGGTAGTCGTCGATCCTTGCGATCCGGTACCACCGGCCGCCGAAAGAAGCGGCCTGGCCCGGCAGGTACTGCTGATACACGTCGCCCGGAATATGGGCAATCGTATCTCCGGATTCCAGCCGCACCGCGTAGGTTGGCAGTACGGACTTCTTGTACCGCTCGGCCTCCTCCGGATTGAGACGGTACAACATATCCTCCTTGAACCGGCCTTCGGTCCGGTCAAACCGCTTGCGGAAGCGCACCTCCAGCATGTCGCGGCGTGCGCTCGTTCGCCCGAGCAGCTCCGCATATTTTCGAACGCCGTCGGCCAGGGAGCTTTCCTCGATGCCGGCCTTGCGCAGAATGCCTTGAAGCTGCATCCCGGTCAGCCAAGTGCGCGATAACCGGTCCATCATGGACAAATACGCGGTCTTGCGGTTTGCTGCCGGCTTCGGCACGATGGATGAGATTTTGCGGTGATTCTGCAGGAAAAAGTCGGCATTCGCCGCAAGATAGTCCCGTAGCAGATAAGGCGGCGATACGACAACAACGATCGTATTGTCCTTTCCCGCCGACCACCAGCGGCCGATGCCCTGGATCAGATTGTGCGACGCGTCACGGCAAATGACAAGCGCATCGCCGCGCTCGGCGACGGACCATTCGCGCGCGTGCAGCTCGATGCTCTGACGCAGCCGGTCAGCGGCTTGATTCGGGAGCTCGTAATCCTTCACGGCGTGCACAATATTTTCGGACAGCTCCTCGATATTATCCCGGCCCGGCATACTGCCGTAATCGACGACGACGATCTCCTCCAGCCCGATCTTGATGGCCGGAATGACAAGCGCGGCCTCAGGGTCCAGCCAGCGGTGAACGAGTCTCGGCATGATCCGCTGCTGCAGCATGCCCCTGTCCTGTGCGACCGCGGCGTAATGCAGCTCCCGGCTCCGGCTCTGGTGAATCGTAATATCGTCCGCCTGCACGCCGAAAATTTTTTGCATCGCGTCCTCGAGATCTTCAGCCCAATCGGAAAAAACGACAAACTGCGGCGTTCCCCCAAGAACCCCGGTCAATCGGCTGGCAAACAGCTTGAGCGGGTTGCCGTGCCCCGCGAACAGCTTCTCGCCCTCCATCATAATAACGACCAGGTCGGATTTATGCTGCTCATGCTCGTGCTGAATGTAGTCCATCAGCGTTTCAGCAAGCAGATCGCTCGTCTTCACTAGCAGCAGATCGGCCTCCAGGTTCTGTTCCACAGCGGTCGCCAGGGGAGCGGCCGTCCAGGCAAAAGCCGGCCCTCCCGCTTCTTTGATCCCCCGGTAGAACCACTCGGCGCCGGGCGCCAGGTCCTGCTCCGACTCTACAATCAGCACCAGCTTTTTATTTTGGAACAGCAGCCGGTACAGCGCGGGGAAAATCGCCTTGCTTGCGGTCAGGAACATGCCGTCCCGCACGAGCAGATGCCGGCCCTGCACAAGTCCCTGCAGGATGGCCTGCATGGACTCGCCGTGCTGCGCTTCCGCTTTGCCTTCGAGCTCGCGCGGGTCGCCCACGATGCCGGAGGCCAGCAGCTGCGAAGGCCACAGCCTCTTATATTCCTCGAAAAGCTCGCGATAGGATACGTTTGTGCGATCCTCGGCTGTCCCGGGCGGCTGCGTCTGCCGCTTGCCCTTGCCGCCGGCAAGGAACCAGCCGCACTCTGCCAACAGAAGAAACGCAGCCGCCAGATGATCCGGCAGCAGATCCGAATACGGCTGCAGCTCCGGTACGATCGCGAACACGAAATAGATCGCGAGCAGAAAACCCGAAACGATGGAGGCGTAATGGAGCGCAAGGCCGGCATGCCGGTACTCCGCCTTCACGCGCAGCGTCCCCTGGTGCTCCTCGAAAAATACCATCCCGGCGTTCGGATCCCGCCGCTTTAGCCGATGATGCACCCGCTTCGGCAGCAGCGCAACATATCGTTTCGCGACGAAGCGCACCGGCGAGACGGCCCACTTCAGCCGCCTCGCGATAAACCTGCCCGCCCGGTGAACAAATACACCGATCGCTTTAACGAGGGCAAACAGCGCCAAAAAAGCCAAGTTCATCACGACAAACAGATAAGGCACAAGCTGCGGCATATATTCGTTCAGCAGCTTTTCGATCGCCGCAAAGATCGCATCATGGGCAACGAGGAACACCGCTCCCGCGACAAAAGCGAGAAGCGGCGACCAGAACTGCAGATACCGCTCCCCTTTATCGTAATTGGAGAGCTTCAGCGAACCCGCGACAAAAGCGAACAAGGCGAGAGCGACGAGCAGGGTCGTCATTTGAAAAGCACTCATAAACGGTACACCCGATCATGCTCGCAGATGACCCTCTCCGCCGGATAAATGAGGGCGCCCTTGATCGTATCGCGTGACAGGCCGACGACGAGCTCGGCCGCGGCATCGCCGTCCTGTTCGACGCCGGGCTGCTCCCAGAGCGGGCAGTAGACCGGGTGAGCGGTCGCGTCCCGGTCGAACCAGCTTTGCTCATCGTACCAGTTCTCCAGCGACCGGCCCTGATCTTCTTTTACCCCAATGTTCAACAAATAGGCGAGACGCTTGCCGATATCGATCGCCTCCTCCAGCGCCGTCTGGTGAAACCGCAGCCGAAGGTTCTCCTCCGCCTTCTCGCTGCTTAACCGGCTGACGTCGTGCGTCCGCTGCGTCAGCTTAAGCAGCTTGTACAGCCGATTCAGGTAATCGTTATATTGCTTCTGAGTACGGTCCTGCTGGACTATCATCTCGTCCAGGCGCTTTTCGGTCCTGCGGCTTCGCCTCTTGACCGCATCGAAGATCATGTTGCGCGACAGACGGAGACAGAGCGCGACCGCCGCTGCCGCTGCAGCCGGATAAACGCCGTACACAAGCACGGGATGCAAGCCTCCCGTCCCCGCAGCGGGCGCCGCGTCATTCCACTTCACGAACGCCGGCGCCAGCAAGGCGCCGCCGATGATAAAGGTGATCCAACCGATCTGGCGGGCTCCCGGCATACTCCGTAACTGGAACGAAATATCCTGCTTCGTCTGCTCCATATAGTCGTTCCACGCCGATAACGACGACGGCGTATGAGGCACCTCGGCGAGCAGCTCCTGCCGGGTAACGGCTATCTCCTCCTGCAGGCGGCGGATGATTTCTTCCGGCTCCTCCTTGGTGAAGGCTTGCGGCTCTTCCTTCAGCTTCTTCTGAATGTCCAGCTTGCGCATGCCTTCCTTCGCCAAGTAAAGAACCCGCTGGTCCCGCTTGTTCATCATCTCGCGAGCCTCGTCTTCAAAGATCCGAAACTGCTGCTCGAACTGAAGGTAGCGGCCGCGCCTCAGCTTCGGCAGCGGCACATTCATTTCTTCGAGCGCCTCCCGGCCGTGCGGCAGCGACGTCCACGGCGCATAATCCGGCGCCATATCGAGCCTTCGGTTGCGCAGCGAATCCTCGATCCGCGACTTGCAGATGTACAACCTCGTAATATAGCGATTGAACAGCGAAGCCAGGTCGCGCTCCCGGAAGGCAACGTCAAGCGTATAGGCATTCCCTTCCTGCCAAAGCCGTGACACCGGATCGTTCAGGGCGATCGCATTAATGGCATACGCGACCTTCAGCAATGTGCGGACACGTCTCGCCGCGAACTCCTGCGGATACGGCACGCGAATAAAGACGTAAGAAGCGATGGATACTTTTGTGCCCATGAGCTCCTTCAATACCGCCTTCAGTTCATGCGACGGCAAATATTCATTCAGCTTGGGGGACAGCGGCGGCACCATAATCCGGTTAATCCGCTCATAGAACCCTTCCTCCACGGCGCGAATCTCGTTCTCAAACAGGACGTCGGTCGGAACGCTCCCGGGGTCACAGGCGTACTGCTGCTCGATTTTCCGTTTATCCGCCAAAATCTCCCGGAAGCTGATCTTCACCTTGTCAACCTGCATTCTCAATAGTTGAAGGAACGACTCGGTCGGTTCTTCGAGCGGCCCAGCCTGCCTCAGATCAAGCGCCGACCGGTCCCACGAAGCGTCGAGAGCTTCAATCTCACCAAGGTAAAAAAGATTCCCATCACCGAGGGGCTTCCGCGGCAAGTAGCCGTGAATATCGAGCGTCCAGACATCCCTCAGAAAATCGTCCAGCGGAGCGCCGCCCTCCTCCCGGTCGATGCCGTCCAGCGCGAGGACGAACACCTTCTCGGGCGACAGCTTGCGGTCCTGAAGACGGCTAAGGAAGCTTTTCCGGAATTCCCCCAGCTGCGAGCTGAGCCGCTTCCGGTAATCCTTCTCCTGGGAAATGTTCATCATCCAGACGAGCTGCCATTTCTCTACCATGTTGACATTCAGGTACTCATATACCTTGTTAACCAAATACTGATAAGCCGCGTTCCGGTTCGCCTGATGACGGAACAGGGCAAGCTTACCCGAATGGATGCCCATATGGAAGAAACGTTCGATAAGGTTCCAATCCTGCGGCGTTTCATCATAATGCACCACAATCGTTAGCATTGCGATCCTTCCTTCGGCGAGCAGCTTACACTCTCGCTATAGTTTCAATCCTGCGGGTAATCAGATTCTCCCACTGTCCGTACGTGGAAGAATCGGTTTCCACCGTAAAGCGCAGGTCGGACCCTTGCCATAATTGCAGGATAAAGGCGGACGCTTTCTCTCTGGCGAGAGGGCCGCGATGGCCGCCGTACGTTTCAATGAAATACCGTTCAATCTCGTCCAGCAGCACCACCCGCAGATGATTGGCTTTCTCCGACAGATCCTGCCTCGACGAATCTTCCAGTTCGTATAGAAACAGAATATCCAGGATGTTCTTGACATTTGTTTTCGTCGTCATGGACAGACCGGACGCCTGCTGGATGAACTGATGCTTGTCCATATTGTCCCCGTGCTTCCTTCGGTCCTGGTCGAATTCTTCCTTCACGCGCTCCAGAATCTCTTCGCAAATGATCGGATTATGCAGCAGGCCTCTGTGCAGCTGATAAATCTCCCCGCCAATGTCTTTCCCGTTCCGGTATATCATGCGTGTACTCGTCCGGTCCAGATACTGGTAGAGGTACTTGCCGTGGGTGTTCTTCATCACCAGCCAGCCGTATATGATGCCGAGAATGAGCGCCCGGTCGACGCGGTGGTTGTCGAGCTCCGCCTGCTTCGGGTTCAGGTCCGGCATGAAGGCCGGCACGTGCCAGCGCCGGTCGAGATGCGGCGTAACCGCCGGCTCGTTCCGGTTCAGCTTTTCGACCCGCTTCTTGTAAGCCGCATAGTATTGCCCTGCCGGACGGACAAACGAATCCGCGTAGTCTCCGGAAGAGAACTTGCCGAAATTCTGTACGCTGAGGCCGTAATGGGCCCGGTAGCAGATCAATTCATACCGCGAAAAAGCCGGATCCGTTACCGCTCGTTCACCGAACAGATCCTTCCGCTGCGACGCCGTAAACGGTGTCAGGCTGT
Source organism: Paenibacillus beijingensis (assembly GCF_000961095.1). Taxonomy (NCBI): domain Bacteria; kingdom Bacillati; phylum Bacillota; class Bacilli; order Caryophanales; family Paenibacillaceae; genus Paenibacillus; species Paenibacillus beijingensis. Next base: position 1,382,139 of record NZ_CP011058.1, read on the forward strand.
CCGGATGGATGCCCCAGAACCGCAGCTCGCGGCTGTCCGCAATGTTTGGAATGAACGGGCTGGACAGTTCCTCGAGCGCCTCCGTTTTTCCCTGGATATAGGCCGGCGCCTCCAGCTTCAGGATGGCCGCTTCCCGCAGCAGAGCGGTCGTCACGTCGATGTCAAGCCGGTCGCTGCAGCGCTTCTCGATATCGTCCCGCAGGTAGGCGAGCACGTGCTGGCGGTAGAGCGCCTCGACCTTGATCTCCTGCTGCATTTCTTCCGGCAGGCGGTTCTCGTTGCGGCGGCAGAACTGGAGATAATGCGCCTTGTAGATCTGGCCCGCCACGTCGCGCGGCAGCACATCGTTATCGAACATGCGGCGGACGCCCTCCCACGACTGCTGCATCATGAAGGCCGAAGCGAGTACATAATTTTGCGGCGTGTTGTCGGTATGCTCGAATTTCGTTTCGATCCGTCCCAGCTCTTGGAGCAGGTTCAGGCGCGTGTTCTTGAGGTTGTCGAAAAACCGCTCCCAATCCTTGCACAATTGATCGACCGATTGCGCCACCGAGTTGAGAACGAGCTCGAGCAGCATCGACTTCTCGTATTTCTTCAGCGTCGTCAACTGGCGGTTCGCCTTGTCGAGATATTCGGTCCTGAAGTCCTTCAACTGGTTTTTGAAGAGCGCGCCGACCGCGTTCTGCTTGAGCGCCGCATCCACCCGCTGCTGTGCGGATTCCTTGCGTTCCGTCTGGCTCAGGCTGTACGCTTCCGGATATTTGTCGATCTGCTGCTTCGCGGCTGTGTTTTGGGTGCGGAGCGACTGTATACGCGTGCGCAGCTCGGCCCGGATCTGGTAGAGCATGTAACGGACCGCGATCGGGTGCACCGGATCGGGCTTGCCCAGGAACCACGTGTTGAGGCGGTACTCCTGGCCGTCGATCAAGTTCTGTTCATTGGCGTCCTGCTCAATGATCTGATAAGCGGCGTACGTGCGGTACTCGTATACCTTCTTGTTGATCTGCTCCTGATAGTACATCAGCTGGCTCTCGACCCGGCCGATTTCCTGCTTCATCTGCTCCTTGATGCCCAGCTTGCCTTCGTTGATACGGCTGCTGGCCTCCAGCGACCGCAGCTCCGCATCGTCGCTGAGGATACGGTAAACGAACTCTTCAACCCTTCGAAGGAATTGTCCCGACTTCGCATCGCCGATCTGCCCCTTCTCCAGCTGTTCGTACGCCTGGCGGTATACCTGCGTGAAGAACGGCTGCGGCTTCTCGTCGCCGTAGACATTGTCCAGGTGCCAGATGTAACGGTCCCCGCGGTCCGGCTTATCCCTTGCCACACCCCGCCGCAGATCGCTCTCGTAGCGGTCCATCTCCTCCTCGAACAGCTTGTCGAGATAAAGCCAGTTGTCGCTCAGGCCGTCCACGGACCTTTTAAGCGCAACGTATTCGACGATGTCTTCATACGGGTAGGTCAGCGAAGCGACGCCGGCGCCGCAAAACCGCCCGCGCCCTTCCGAGGAAATGAGCTCGAGAATCTGGTTGTCCTCCTGCGAGAAATGCTTGGCCGAGATCGGGCTGAACAGCTGCAGGTAAATCGTGCGGGTCACGAGCTCCAGGTAGTCGCTGAAGCCGTTCAAGTGCTGGCCCTTCAGGTTCTCGTAATCGTAGAAAAAGCAAAAGTCGAACGGAAGCTGCTTTTCCGTCACGGCATGCGTCACGTTGCCTTCCAGGTCGACCTGGTTCGGGCGGTATTCGAGCTCGATCGTGACGCCGTCTTCTTCGTTCTGGTTCCACTTGCCGGCCGCGCTCAGCGTAATGGCGTTCAGTTCTTTCATGCACGCATAACCGTTCGCCTGTACCGCTTCCCATTCCCGGTGATCCAGGATGCCGGTATGTACGAACAGATCCGGCAGCAGGAACGCTCCGCGGATGAGGACGCTGGACTGCCCGAACCGCCGCTCCAGCACCTCGCGGAGATACATCGCCACCTGCAGGAAAATGCCGGATCCCGTTCCGCCCGCCAGTGAGCTCAAGATGATGACGCGTACGCCCTGTACCGTGCTGTCGCGCTGGACCGGGAAGATCGCGTTTATGCTGTCCCACAGCCCGTTCATCTTGCCGTCTTCCATCGCCGCGCGGAACGCGAGCCGCGAGACGGCCCGGATCTGGCCCGCCCCTTCGGTCATCGTCTTGCGGTTCAGCTGCGGGTTCTCGGGAAACCACGACTTCAGCGCGCCGTTCTGGGCCAGATACTCCCCTACCGAACGGGTCGTGCTGGTCTGTGTCACGTTACCCTTCAAATGCTCCAGCTTCTGCAGGCTGTTGACGTCCGTATCGAACGCGTGAATGGCGACCCTGTCCCTGCTGTCTGCCGGAATGCGCCCGTAAATTTCGTTCACGACCTGCCCGCCGATTCCGCCGAGGCCGATCAATATCGTTGGCACGTTGTGCGACATATCTATTCTGCTCCTCTCGCACCGCTTAATTTTCTAGCCTTGCACCCATTCTTCGAGCGTCCTTTGGACTTGCATCCGTTCTTCGGACATGCATCAGTTCTCCGGATATGCATCAGTTCTCCGGATATGCATCAGTTCTTGCAATATTTGTACACCGACTCCATTTGGCCGTTGCGGACGATGATCTCGTCATTGCTGTAAATGCGGCAGTCGCGACGGCCGGCATCCTCGTCCAGCACTTCCTCGGCAACGATCATCCCCGGGGACTGCGAACCTTTCGGCAGGACGATATGGTCCCGCTTCGCCCCCGCCTCGAACGTGAGGTCGTGGATGAGCGACTTCTCCGGCCAGTAAGGAACGAGCCAGCGCGACCACCACTTGGACCGGAACGGTTCCGTCGATTCGTATTCGCCGATCGCCCGTCCGTTGATTAAAGTTCGCGTCGTAACGGACATGTAGGACGACTTCCGGTGGAACCGCGGCTTTCGGATCATTCCGATCAGCCACCATAGGAAAACCGCCAGAAGCACCAGCGCAAGGATCGGCAGCCCCCATCTGTACCACCAGGGTACGTCCTGGACCGTCGCGGTGTACTTGACCGTTGCCTGCTCGTTCGGGAAGGTCCCGTTTATCGTGAGCGTCAGCGGGATTTCCCCGGCGTCCGTGAACCATACGTTCCAGTGCGGACGCGGCTGAAGCAGAATCTCGCTGCCCTCCTGCTTCACGTCGAAATGGATTTTTTTTCCGTCGGCATCGACTTTAAGCGAAGGCAGAATCTGCGCCAATTCCTCTTTTCCAACCGGCTCGCCGTCCGCGGTTACGATGAACCGCAGCGGTTCCGCATCCTCCAGCTTGTCCACGCGGGCCGACCATTCGACCTGCCCCGATTCCATGCCGAACTTGCGCGGCGCGTGCCCCCGGAATTCGAGCGACTGCTCCTTCTGAAAAAAACCTTTGATGCGCACCTGCGCGTTCACTTTGGTGAAGTCCTTGACCGGCATATCAAAGGGCGCCGTATACGCCTGCAGCTCGTCGTCCCACTGGAACGCCAGTGCGTTGCCGTCATCCAGCGAACCTGTGACCTCCACCAGCTTCCTTGTAGCGGGAAGCAGATCGAGCGGGTCGTTCGTGGCATTGCTCTTCACCAGCTTGACCACGGCGAGCATCTGGCTGCCGAAGAAAAACGCATTTTCCTGCTGGCCGAGCGTACCGTCCGGATTGCGGTTATATACCGCCAACCGGAAGTCCAGTGCGGGCTCGGCCAGCAACTGCACCCGATCCTTGCGGGAGTCGGCCCCCTTCATCTCAATTCGGTATTCGCCGTCCTGCATGATGCCTTCATCCGACAAGTCCCGGTATTGTGTGATCTGACCGAGAATCGGCGGGTTGAGATTCGCTTTATCCTTCGGGGTCACGATCTGGTAAGGTCCTTCCGTGCCGGTGCTTCCGCCCTGGTTGATCGTAAGCTTCCCCTGGTCATTCGGGATGGTGACCCCGGCCGAGTTTTGAACGACCTGCTCCAGCAGCGTCAGCCGCTTGATCGGGAATAAAGAGTTGAACTGAATGCCGTTGCTAGTAAAAACAGGATGCAAGCTGACCGCCGTTCCCGACTCGGGGTCGCGGTTTGTGATGAGCGCTGCGACCTCATTGATTTTACTGATAATATTTTGCTGCCCGTTGCTTTCAATGACCTTCGCGTCGAGCGCATCCTGCCACATCTCCTTGATGCTGCTCATCATCCTCTTGTCTTCTTCGTTCAAATACTGCTCGATCGTAACGAGCGCGCTCCGGGTTGTTGCGTTGTACGACTGCATCGTCTGGCGGTAGGCCAAAAATTGCTCGCGGGCGCGCTTCATGTTTCCTTCGGGATCGGCGACATTGTCTTCGGCCGGGTCGAAGTCGTTGAACACGCCATCGGTCAGTACGACGAGCCAAAACTCGGAATCCGGATTGGCCTTCGCCTTGTCCATCAGATGCTTCATGGCCGTCTGGACGGATAAGAAAGGGGTCGGCGTATTGCCGTCATCCACCCATTGCTGCACGGACCGGATGGAGCCCTGCCGCTTATCCGAGGAGAGCGCAATCTCTTCAACCTTCGTCGGGTCGCTCATGCGGGTAACGTAAAGATTGTCCTCCGGTGCCAGCAGTCCCGCGAGGCTCTGCAGTGAGTAGTTCGCATACTTCCAATTGTCGATCTGCATGCTCTGGCCCGTTGAGGGATTTCGTGCATACTTCATGCTGCCCGAATCGTCGAACACGAGTGCAACCACCCGGTTCTTCACGAAGGACTGCCCGGCCGCCGCAACACGCGGTGTTTGGGGCAGACATAGAATAGATACGACAAATATCATCACGATCGTTAGGACTTTTTTCATAGTTACTCCCGTTTTTGGATGAATGTGGTCTAAAAGTACCGTTATGAATATTCCATAATTATAGTAAGTCTTCCTTTTCTTTGAAATCGATTTCTCTTGAAATCTCCTATAAAATTATATTTCACAATAAGTAACCGACTATTTGGCAACAAGTAGCCGACTTGCGTGTTTCTGCTTCTTAGACGATTTACGGCCGACAAAAGTCCTGGTTTCTTTTTTTGGAAGAAAAAAACAACCTCTGCCGCTTCTCTCCCTTCATCTTTCATCTTTCATCTTTCATCTTTCTTCTTTCTTCTTTCTTCTTTCTTCTTTCTTCTTTCTCCCTTCATTCTTTGAGCGGGTCGTTTTGGCCGAATCGGCCAATCGCAGCGGGAACAAAACCTATTCCCCGCGTTTCCCGTAGTGGTTGCTTTAACAGCCCGCTTGGTAGTCTTGTTTTAGAACAACAATCCGAACTGCCTTTAACCTACTTGATTGCATACCGATGAAGCTAAAATTCACCCCTTCCGTCCGCGCGTGTTGAACCCTTGTAGGGCTGAGAAGATAGATAACGAGTTTAATTGCTTGATGAATCAGCCATGTTGTGATACATTTTAAGCAAAATTAACGGTATGAAGCACTTACCGCTTTGATACGTTCTGCTCATTCGGGCTTTGCGTATTGAGGCGGTTTTTTGCTTATTATGAGATTTGGTGGGGGAGAGGATGGGATTGTTTGATGCCGTTTATGAAGATTGGTTGTCCAAACAAATAGCCGAGGAGAAAAACCGTAGAAGACGGGAGCTTTTAGAGAATGGTTTGGGACACGGAACAATTGAGTTCTTACGCTCGATATGGTTCCCAGCCATCGGCAACCTGGATCATCTGTATCCCGAGCACGAAGTGCGGGACCTGGGTAATCGATATCGCTATCTTGATCTTGCTTATATGCCGGGGAACGCGAAAGGCTGCATTGAGATCCAAGGCTACGCTACACATGCCAGAGATATCCAAGCAGGGAGGTTTAAGGATTTATGTATGAAGCAAGCGCTGCTTGTCCTCGATGACTGGTACTTCATGCCTGTCGCTTACTTGTCCATTCGGGATGATCCGGGGATCTGCAAGCAATTGGTGCTCTCCTTTGTCGGGAAATTCCTGTCGAACTCGCTGCATTCTGATCTGCACTGGGCGGAAGCAGAAACGCTGCGCTTTGCCCGTAGACTGATGCGTCCTTTCGCTCCCAGGGAGCTTTCTTCCCATCTAAGGCTTTCGGAGCGCCACACCAGAGTAATCATTCATGATTTAGTAGACAAAAAATTGCTGTCCGTAGCAAGCGGAAATCAGCGATACCGTACGTTTCGGCTCAGCTCGACTCATTCCGGTTCGATTCATTCCGGCTGAGATCGTCATTAAATGCCAGGTTATTTCCTAACGGCTGCCACAGCCGCTAATTTGATGAAAATGACCCATTTTAAATTTTAACGGAGCTGAGCGCCTTTATTGTATGCACGAATGGTCATATTTCAACGGAAACCTTCAGATAAGGTCTCTGACAACCGTTAAATTTTGCAAAAGGGCATTTTGAGCACAATAAGGTCTTGGTTAGCCGTTAGCGCTCGAAGGTCATCCACTCCGTCCGCGCGGGGTGAACCTCCAACCTCATGGCTGCCAGTGAAGCGCTCTCCCGGCTGAGCTATGGCCCCAATAGTTCAGACATGATGCCAGCTAATGACCTATTTCGTAATCATTTCGAACCCGGTCGGATTGAAAAGAGAGATATCGCATTGGGTATGGCCCTCCATTGTTAGAACCGCAAGTATTTCTCCGAACAGAAAGCCGGACTCCTTCTTCATCAGAGGAGTCCGGCTGTGCCGGGGCATGGCGCTTAACAGCATCCGCTCCGGATAACCGGGATGAACGATACCGGAAAAAGCGGCGGGAGAAAGTGCTAGATAAACCACCACAGTCCATCTCTTATTTCAACAAGACGTCATCGTACTCTTTGTGGCGGTCGAATTGGCTTTTGGCGAAAGGGCACAGGGGCATGATCTTGATCCCTTCCTCCCGGGCAAATTCGACGAGCCGCTTCACTAACGCTTGTCCGACTCCTTGACCCCGCAGACGATCGGAAACAATCGTGTGGTCGACGATAATTTTATCGTTTCCAGTAGGAACATAATGGATTTCCGCATCTTTATGATCCTGTTCGCCTACATAAAAACTGTTCGTATCTTTTTTGATTTCGATCATGAAACCACTCCCCCCAAAAGTTTGCTGCATCGTTTTATATTTTTTGCTTTTCCAGCCCCAAATGTTCGTTTCTCATCGTTGTATATTCAGGCATTTCCTGCCTCGTTATCTTTTCGGATATATTGCAACGCGCCGCTTGGGCATGTATCGATAAGAGCTGCAATTTTGTCGGCGGATTCTCCATCGGCATTTACCCATGGCTTCCTCTTCACATTGAACACTTCCGGCAGCCCTCTCACACAATTTGCCGAATGAATGCATCTTTCCGGGTGAAATAAAACGTCGATATGTTCCCCTGTATATCGCTTGACTTCATCGCTCATTACGATCACTCACCCTTCGGCTCTTTCATTTCGTATCGAGATATCCTTATTATCAATCAAAACGGATATATGATCAATCCGATTGATAGGGAGCGCATTTAGATGATAGGGAGCGCAGTTCATAGAACGAGATGTTTATTCAAAATAAGACCGTCTCCACATGCGGAGACGATCTTATTCCCTCATGGATCAGCTATTTCACTTATTTACCAGATACGCCGCAACTTCAGCCAAACGTGAAGCATAACCCCACTCGTTATCGTACCAGGCTGCGATCGATAAAATTTCGCCCTGTAATTGGGTCAACGGAAGGTCAATGATGGAAGAGTGGGAATCGCCTACGATCCGGGAAGACGCCCATTCACCTTCGAGAACATCCAACACTCCCTTTAGCTCGCCCTCTGCGGCGGCATTGCGGAATAGATCGTTTACTTGCTCTACCGTGGACGGCTTTTCCGTCACCAGGTTTAATTCGGCGATGCTTCCGGTACGAGTCGGGATCCGGTATGCCTTACCCGTAATCTGCAAATCGTTCCAAATAAATTTCAGAGCCTTGGCAGCTCCGGATGAAGAAGGAATAATATTTTCCGCGGCGGCCCATGAATCGCGCCGATCCTTCATCGGCTGATCGGTCAGCGATTGCGTGTTCGTATAGGAATGAACCGTCGAGAACAAGCCGTATTTGATTCCGAAGTTTTCTTTCACGATTTTGACGACTGGAGCGAGTGCATTGGTCGTGCAGCTTGCCATACTAATGATCTTGTGCTTGTCCGGATCAAAGCTGTCCAGATTGATCCCTTTAAGCAATACGGCATCGCAATCTTCAAGAGTTTTGCTCGGTCCGCTGACTAACACCCGGTTTGCGCCGCGATCCAAATGGACTTGCGCAACAGCACGGGTGACGGCCCGGCCTGTGCAGTCGATGACGAGATCGACATCCAGAGCTTTCCAATCCGGGACTTCTTTCGAAGAATTGATAAACAGAATTTCACGGCCGCCGATCACGATCAGACCCTCTTGTGCCGAGACCTTTTCGTGCCAACGCTTATAGTTGGTATCCACTTCGAAAAGAGCGGCAAGCGTTGCCTCGTCTTTAATATCCGAAATGGAAGCCGGAACAAACAGCTCATCCTGCAAAGCGACTCTTAATAATTGCCTGCCGATACGTCCAAATCCAAACACTCCAATTCTGCCCATCATAAACCTCCTTAAGGTTTTTCTGAAAGGAAAACCACTTCGTAAGCATTATCTTGAACAAATGACTTAACATTTTTATTATACTTACTTTTTAGTAGCGTTGTAAAATTAATTTTCAGAATATTAGATCGAAGCCGCTTTGGTTACTTTTCCGAACCGACAATCATTTTTCTGTATTCCGACGGGGTCATGCCCGTATATTTTTTAAACGTCCGGAGGAAGCTTCGGGAGTTGGCATAACCGACCTTCTCCGCAATATCGTTCACCTTCCTGTCCTTCTCGAGCAGCAGCGCCTTAGAGGCATTAATACGAATTTGAATCAAGTAATCGATGAAATTGTTCTCCGTATATTCCTTAAACAGCCTGCTGATGTAAGCCGGGCTGATATGAAATTGCTCCGCCAGAAGGTCGAGAGAGAGCTCGCTTTCCTGATAATGCTCCTGGATATATGCGGTCATCCGCTCAATCGTCTCATTTTTTCCGCGATGGCTCCGCTTCTCTTCGATTTTGGCGGACAGCTCCTCCAGAACGGAATAGACGAGCCGTTCCGCTTCCTTCCAATTATCGCAAAGTCCGATCTTCTCATAGATGCCGCTAAGGGAAGGGGCGGACGGCTCCTGTTCAATGCCAAGCGATTCGACCGTATACAGAGATTTCAGGATCAGTTCAAAGGACAATTGACGAATCAGCTCCGGCTCCAGGCTGCTTTCCACGGCGGCGCGGAACATGTCATCCATGTCATGGCGCACTGTTGTCATGTCCGTCTTTTTCAACGCGTCGGTGATCGAATGGACAAACCGGCTTAACCGGTAATAATGCTGGCTTTCGGACGGAAGCAGGTCTTCGATGGAAATGACCGAATTTTGGCCAAAAACCATTTTGTAACGGAGCGCCTTTTGCGAACCGGTATACGATAAGGGGATATCTTTCATTTCTTTGAAGCATGTGCCGACTCCAACGGTCACGACGATGCCAAACTGCCGCTTCATGATATCAAGCACCTGTTCCAGCAGCGCAAGCGTCCGCAGATGGTTCTGGTCCGCATCGCCTTCGGCAAAGCTGATGACAACCGCTGCCCGGCCGCCTCCCAAATCGATTGCGGCTCCCGCACATTCCGTATTGATCAGCTCTTCCGCCACGTTGCAAAACGCAAACGCAAAGAGCGATTCGTCCCGCGGGCTCAGAGTCGCTCCTTCTTTTTCGATTTCAGCCGTACAAACCAGAAACCATTCTTCGTAAAGCTTGGCCCCGACAAATTCAAGCTGCTGGCTCACCGATTGATAATCCGCTTTGAACCCCGTCAATATATCCATAATGATTTTCCACTTCAACATCGGCTTCGAATCCCGCAGATGCTTTGCGAGGTGATCACGGTCGATGACCATTTGGTCAAACACCGTTTCCAAATAGCCAAGCTGTGCCGTATTCCAAGACTGCGGATGCGACGGGTCGCTTGTGTACGCGCTCGATACTTTCCCGATCAGCCTCTCCAGCGGTCTAAACGTCCAGCGGTTTACATAAAACAAAGCGGCCAGCCCAAGCGCAATCATCAAACAGGCGAATAAAACGAGCAAATTACGGGTAATGTTCAGCGGTTCGTAAATTTTCGATTCCGGTATAATGCTGATCATCTTCCAGCCCGTATATTCGGAAGTCCGATAAAAAACCGTTTGCCGCACGCCGTCCAAATCGACCGTAAAAAAGCCGTTTTCTTTTTCCGATAACACGCGTTTAATGTATGGAAGCGCATTCATATTGTGGAATAATTGAGTTTTGTCATCATGGGTAACGACTTTTCCTTCCTTGTCCACAATCATTAAATGGCCGGCGTGCCGATCTTCGTAAACGGCTTTGACCATGTTATACACGACTTTTTCATTAATGTTGACGGCGACCAAGCCTTTGCGGAATCCCGGACTGCTGATCGCCGGATAGCTGCGGACAAGGGTAATGACATTGTGATTCTGGCTTCCATCCCAAGCCTGATGAGTGGGCAGCCATTTGAAATATTCGGACATATTCAAATAAGGCTTTAACCAATTGCTCTCGGGAGCGGCATTCTTGATGTAGGACTTATCTGTTAAAATATCGCCGCTTTTATCGGAATAGACATAGATTGAGGAATAATCGGGATTCGTACGAATGAAGTCGGTCAGTTTGGTGTTCAGCGCATAAAAGTTATTGTATTTCTGAGCGTCATCTTTATAACTGTCCATAATAAAGTAAACGAATTCGATGTCGTTTGTCAGGTTAAGCAAGTCCTTCTCCGTCTGCCGGAACACGACTTCAATTCGTTGATCGACCTGCTGAAGCAAAGCCGAGTTCGTATCGTTTAAATCCCTTTCCAGCGTCCCCATCGTACCGATGTAAGACAACCAAAACGTAAGGATGATAACGGTTAAAAAGACGACTCCGTAAACCAACATCACTTTCCCGGAAATGCTGATCTCCATTCAAGGACCCCCATCGGTTCGGCTATGGACACGGACGGCTCATACTTGGAAAAATTTATCGGCACAGTAAAGTATATCAAAGTCGGTACAAGTGCGTAAAACGGAATTTGGGGGATATTTTGAAATACATGCGATCCTGCAAAAATACTTTTTTTGTTGCACCGCTGCAGGTTTAGCGAGGAAGGACCTCCGACTCCGCTTTGCTTCAGCGGAATTGGAGGTCCTTTTGGGGGATAATCGACAACCCGCTTGCTGCGCTGTTTATAGAGTGTATGTGTCGATAATGCTTCGTATTCGCAATCCGCTCTGCAATTCGCTAAGCGTTGAAGGCGCGGAGAGATCTTCTTTACGGAGGATGATTCGTTTCGGACGACCCGCAGATAGGTGGATGAAATTATCGCTGAGCCGGACGTCATGACCGGTGAAATCCAACTCGACAAACGCGGCAAACGATTCGGAATGAAGGGTCAGGATGTAAGCATCGGCCTCTTCCGTCATTTCCGCCCGCAGCGCCGGCTCTGCAAAATGAAAATGTTTCGGTTTCACAAACAGGACGCAGCCTTCGCTGACAGCCCTTCCCTCCAATTCAAGTTCATATTCCAGGTAAACTTCACGGCTCTTGACCGGGTCTCCTCCAAGCACTTCGGCAAAATCCAGCTCCGCAGATCCCGCTGCCGAGAGCGCCTCGACCGTTATGCTCATCGAGCCTTGTTGAATGACGGCTGAGAGCCGGTCCCGGAGCCGCCAATGAACCATACCTTGAACAAGTTTCGGCGTATCGTTCGTGACGGCAAGCTTAACCTTCGTTCCCGTTTCTTCCGCGGACAGCAGCACCGGCGCATAAAAGCGTTTTGCGTAGTAATGCAGGGCTTTCCATCGGCCAAAATAATCGATGCTCGACCAGGATGCACCCGGCCAGCAATCGTTGAGCTGCCAATAGATCGAGCCCATGCAGCGGCCCCGGTTGCGGCGCCAATGCTCGACGCCATAGCGCATCGCTTCGGCTTGAAGCAGCTGCGAAACAAACAGCAGAGAATCGAAGTCCTTAGGGTACAGAAAATTTTCGGAGATACCCGCTATAATTTTCCCGTTGCCCGCCGGATTTTTTTGATGACTCTCCATCACGGAGCTGAAAATATTCCGGTCCCCCTGCTCCGTGAACGAATCCACCGTCTTCAACGCGGGGAACGATTGAAAGCCGAATTCCGAGCAGAAGCGGAAATAATGCTCCCGGTATGCCGTGAAAGGCTCCCCTCCGTGCCAAACGTCCCAGTAGTGGACATCGCCTTTATGCGGGGCGTTTGGCTCGTCAAAGCCGCCTCCCGAAGAAGGCGAAGCCTTCCAGTAAAACGTACCCGGATCAAGCGTCCGCATCAGCTCCGGAAGAATGATTTCAAACTGTTTCACATAGTCGGTCTTCAGCTTGGCCCGCTTCGGAAAGTCCCAATCGACCCAGGCCATTTCCATTTCGTTATTGCCGCACCAAAGGCCAAGCGAAGCATGATGGCGAATCCGTTTGACGTTATCGGCAATTTCGGCTTTGATCTGCTCCGTAAATTGTTCCGTCATTTCATATTCCGCACAAGCGAATAAATGATCCTGCCAAACGATCAAACCGTATTGATCGCATAAATCGTAAAAATAATCGTCCGGGTAATAACCGCCGCCCCAGACGCGGATGCAGTTGAAGTTCGCATCCCTGCAGTCGCGGATGAGCCGCTCCGTCCTTTCCTTGCTTTGCCGGGCCCTGATGTTATCCTCGGGGATATAGTTCGCCCCCATTGCAAACATCGAAACCCCGTTGACGACGAATTCGAACGTTTCGCCCCAGGAATCGGGTTCCCTCTTTACGGTCAGGGTCCGCAGTCCGATCGTATACTCCCGTTCATCCACCTGCATGCCGTCTTGCCTGAGCTCGAGCTGCAAGCGGTACAGAGGCTGTTTGCCGAGCCCGCTCGGCCACCACAGCTCCGGCTGATTGACCCGAATCCGGATATGCCCGGGGCTGGCGCCGCCCGGAAGCGTTTGGGCTTCGTTCAGCAAGCCGTCCGGCGTATACAGCATGGCGAGAAGCTCGAAGGAATCCGCACCGGGCGATGCCCCAAACGATTCGGCCGATACCCGGATATCCAGCAGAACGCCGCCTGAATCGTCGTGTTCCTGCGTTATGTAGACGTCACCCAGGCGTCCTTTGCGGTAAGCCGCCAAGTAAATATCCCGCCAAATGCCGCTGTCCGGCAGCTTCGGCCCCCAATCCCAGCCGAACATATAGTGCGCTTTGCGCAGATGCGGAAAGCCCTGCACAACATATTCGCCGTTCGCCGCCCACAGGCTGCGCTCCTTCTGCTTTTGCTCCACATATTCGACCGGAGAATAGAATATGAGCCGGAGCGTATTCACGCCGGAAACGATCTTGGACGTCACGTCAAAGCAATACGTACGATGCATATTCATCGTTTTCCCGATGATTTCTCCATTCAAACGCACTTCCGCTATCGTGTCGAGCCCTTCGCAGACGAGCTCCAGCCGTTCGCCTTCCAGCAGCGCGGGATCAACAATAAATTCACGCACATATTCATAAATTCGCCGGAACGAATCAAAGACTTCATACTGCCGCTCCCGGTAATACGGGTCGTTCATCTTGCCGGCGCGAATGAGATCGGAAGCGATCGAACCCGGCACGCGGGCGGGAATCCATTCTTCGCCCAAGGCTGCTTTCATCCTCCAGCTTCCGTTTAAATCCTGCTTGATCATGTTTGATCCCCGCTCTTCCTGTTTTGGGTGCCGTTACAAAAATTCGCTCAGCAGCATCAGGACCAAACCTTGTCCGTACAGTGTCGGATGACAAGGAATGGCGTTGTAGGCTTCGACCGTATCCAGAACCGGGGTTCCTCCCGAAACGCCGGATACCTCTCCATTTGCATCGATTTTTTGCAAAATCGCTTTTAAGGTTCGGTCCGCCGACTCCATCATGGAACGATCGAGAATGCCCTGCCTTACCCCCTGAGCAATACCGCAAGCAATTCCGGCGCTGCCGGACGTCTCCGGGTAAAAGTCGGAGCGGACCATGACGGTAGGCCACAGCCCGTCTTCCCGCTGGTACCGGATCAGCCCTTCGATCAGCAGGGTATACTGGCGGATCATTTCCTCGGAAATGGGACATATCCCCTCCAGCTCGCTCACAATCATCGGCACGCCGACGGCGACCCAGGCGTTCGCCCGGGTCCATCTGGCAGAAGACATATGATTGGCGGCGATGCAGTTCCACCCGTGAAAAAGCACATGCGTATCTTTATCCTGAAGAAGCCTCAAGTGAAGCTCGAGCTGACGGGCAGCTTCCCGTCCGTATTCCGCCCGCCCCGTCAATTTCGCCAATCGTGCCAAAAACAGAACGGCCATAAACACCGTATCCGCCCAAACCTGCTCCGGAAACCCCACATTTTCCGTCACCGTATGCTCAAACGCGCCTTCCCTCGTACGCGGAGCTTCATTCAGCATCCAATCCCCTGCCTTGACAGCCGTGTCGAAAAAGTAGGCGTCCGACGTATAACGAAACAGCTGCGGATAGATCGCAAACGGGGCCATGGAATTAATCACCTTGGCACGCTCCGCTTTGTCCCTGTTATTTTCCGCCCACGCGGCCAATTGATCGATGATTTCCTTCCGTCCGCTTCGTTCATAATAGGACAAAATCGCGATCACCCCGACTCCGGGCACCCAGTCCCATTGATCGAGGCCCATCGCCCACTTGTTGGCATGCGGCTTCAGCATATACTCGTACACCAGCCGGGCTTTGGCCGGAATGCTTTCCTGTGGTTCAATATGTTCCATTCCCCCCTGATCCTCCTTCTGCTATCCGCCTAATTTATCCGGTCCCGGCCGCACGTCCAGCGATATCGAAAGCTTCTTGCCGGGGACGGCGCTTTCGGCCGTCAGCCGGTCCGGTTCATGGGTGAGCATGACTTCAGGAACAGAGGCCGTTTCGCCGATCGATAACATAAACAAAAAGGCCGCTTTCTCCATCCGCGAAAAATGAAACGTCCGCTCCGCGCCCGCATAAATGACATAGTCGGCGGCCAAGATGCCGTCCTGCTCCGTCACTTCCCAACGAAGCTTCACGCCTTCATCCGGGGGATCCTTGGGCTTCCCGCTTTCATCCCCGGCTTCTTCATCGAACGCGCCGTAAACCGAACGGACCGCCGCCTGCATGTCGCCGATGCGCAGATGAACCGTTTCCGAATCGGACCTTTCACTCTCCACGTGATGGAGGGATCCGCCGATTTCGAACCGGATCCGCAAATCCGACGACGTGATGGAGCCGCCCGTTTTGTCCAACGAAGGGTGCGTGTTTCCTCCGTTCGTTAATAAGGTGAGGCCAAATAAGGCATTCCCCTCCATTTGATCGCAAGTCAGCAGGGCCGAGGATAAATCGTATCCATCGTTTAAAAATCTCATGTGCAAATAAGTCACTTCTCCGCCGTTATCGAAATACGCAACGAGGCTCCTGCACTGATTCCACATGATCTCCCGGCTAAACGAGCCCAACGTATAACGGGGATTCATATACGTTGTCGCCCATTTCTCCACTTCTTTCTGCTCGTCTTTAAAATACATGTCACGCACGGTGCATTCTTCCGGCGTACGGAAGTAAGGCAGGAACCGCATCGGGCACCGGATGCCGCTCTTGAACCACTCCGTAGAGTACTCAAGCCGATCGGACGAAAGAAAAGAAGCGGCGCCAGCTGTCGCGATCTGCAAAAAAGATTGCGCGTACGGCTGCAGCAGCGTGCTGTAGCTGCGGGTATGCGGACCGGCCCACTGCCTCGTCGGAGGATGGTAATGCGCCGCAACCATTCCCCATGCGATATCGAGCAATTCCAGACAAACGGTCTTTACGCGTTCCAGCTTCGTTTCCGCATGCAGCTTGGATAATTCGAGGATCGAAATGAGCGCGTAAGTCGGACTGTTATATTCCTGAAAGGTATTCAGCTTTCGGGTGTACGCAAGGAAAGTTTCCAGTCTTTGCAGCCCATAGCCTGTGTAGTCTTCCCTGCCCAGCAGCTCTCCTGCAATGAGCGTCACGAACGATCCCATAATGGAAATATTCGTATAATTAGGGCCGACATTCCGCTTGATGATGGCGTCCGCTGCATTGCAGACCGCCTGACGAACGCCACTTTCGAGCGATTCGGGAAGCTTGCCGCCGTGCCTGGAGAGAACCAGGGCGAGATTTTTCCCGATAAAATCGGCCCAGTTCCAATCGGGAGGGGACATTTGCGACAGTGGCTCCTCGTAAAACCAGGACCAAATCCCAAACGTATCACGTTTGGGATTGGTATCCTGAAGCTGGATCAGCTTGCCCAGAATGCTGCAGGCACGCTCTTCAAGTTCCGGAATTTCGCTGTCCAGCAATGCGACCGCATAGACCGCACTTGGGTAAGTGGCATGAACGAAATCCGCCTGCTTGATGGTCGTATGGTAGCCCGGGCTGCTAAAGGGAACACGAAGCAGCTGGACCTCGGGATTATATTGGTCTTCCAGCGACTTTAGCTTTTCAATGAGCCGGTGATGATCCGTCATGGCTTCCATACTCCGCACCTCCGATCAGGATTTAATCTGCTGCAGTATTTTCAGGCTCAACGGATGTCTCGGTTGAAGGCTGGTCTGGTGTATCTCCAGCATTCATGGATGTCTCGGTTGAAGATTGGCCGGCCGTGTTCGTCGATTGGAGGATGGCATTCGCATCTCTTAACAAATAAGACGCCGCCTCGTTTGTAATCGATTTGCCGGTTTGTTCTTTTACCTGAGCGATAAAGCCTTTGATATCGCCTTTCTGCAGCTTCTTCTGTAAGCTGGCGGCAATTTCGGCCTTACTAATCCATTTTTTTGCTTCAAACAGGGATACCAATTTTTTTAATGAGTCAATATTGGTATACGTCTGGAAAGTCACCGTCTTTTGCTGCGTGTTCCCTGCCAAATCGCTTGCATTTACCGTAAAGGTATGGGAGCCAAGCGGCAGGCTGTAAAGGGGAATGGTCGTTCCCGGCGCTACAATCCCGCCATCCAGCGTCGCCGTTGTCTTTTGCGCGTCCACCCCGGATAAAGGGTCCGTTACGGTATACTGCGGCGTTAAGTCGCCGGCATCGCTGTAACTGCTTTCTGCCGGCGCCGTTACGTCAATGACGGGAGCGGTTGCATCCATGTTGAAGCCGATCGTATGAGCTGCTTCAACATTGCCCGCAAGATCCGTCGAACGGTAGCTGAAGGAATAGGTTCCATCTTGATCGAAAGGTACGGCCCCCGTGTACACTTGCCAAGCGGTGCCGCCATCCAGGCTGTATACGGACTCGGCCACTCCGGACCGATCGTCGGCGGCATCCAGACTTACAGTTACTCCGTGCACATACCAGCCGTTTTGGCCGTCAGGTGCTGCAGGGCTCACGCTTGAGGTCGTGGTCGGCGCCGTTACGTCGGCATGAATAATAACCGGCTTGAACAACGAAGATTGCTTACTGGACCCGATTCCGCTTCCCCATTCGATATAACCTTTGCGGCCATTGCCGTCGTTATCGTTCACAACAACCGACAAGCTGAGAATGCCATCTTCCGGTACGATCGGCGTCAGCTCGCTCCAAGGCACCGCCAACCGGTAAATCGTATCTTTCGCCGTCTCATCCCTCGTAATTTGCAGAGTACGATTGGTTACGGTTCCGGGGACGATTCCTTGCGGGGCCAGCCATCGATACAATTCCGGCCCTGTCGGCGTCAATGCCGCCCCGTACTCATACCATTGACCATTTTCGCCCGGCGTGCCGGCCGAAACCGCAAATTGAACGCCATCTCCCTGCCAGATCGACTCCTTCTCAAACGGCTGGGAAAAAGCATCATCATGAACGTTCGCACTCAAGTACAGGTACTCGGAATCGTATCCGAACCAAAGCTTCCCGCTCAGATCTTCGGCGCCGCCGTAAGTTGCAATCTTCAAATTAACGTCCGTCACCAGATCGATGCTCCCTGAATCAGGCAGGCTGTTCATTTGCTCCGCCGTGCGGTAATCCAAAGGGAACATGCTGCCGGCGTCAACCAGCTTTAGATTTCCTCCGTATTGCAGCGTTTTGCCGTCCGCCATAGTCAAGTTGAACGTATAAGGAAGCAAGGTATTGTACGGGAGGCCGTCAGGAACCGGAATTTCCACCGATCGTTTGGTATACGCAGGAATGACCATATCGACATTCGTAGCGCCCGTTATCCCGCCAATGTTCCAATCGATGCTCATTAACCGCCGTTCGAACGGCCTTTTATTGTCGACGATGACTTCCAGCACATCTTCCGACTCGTTTTTCAGGATATGCTTGGCCGTCACTTCCTGAGGCGTTATGACGTCGAACGTTTCGGACAGCCTTGCAAATTTGCCCGCCTCGTTTTGCACAGTGGCGAAAGCCGTCTTTTTGCCTGCCTCGACAACGCCCGGGAACTGTAGAGGGTAGCTTCCCGCAGCAGTTACCGTCAAGTCCTTCGATATCCCTTGGAAAGAAACGGTAACCGTTTCTTGCGGGGATGCATCCTGCTCGGTAAACGTCAAGGTTACCGGATCTTCGGTGTACGTCAAACCGCCGGCCAGCTTAAACCGGCTGCTGGCATCAATGGTGTCGATGCTCCCTTGCACGAACAACGGCTCGCCGCTCAACGTCAGATAGACTTTTCCCTGATTCGGAACGTAGGTGTCCGAGCGGCCCATCATGTCGGTTATGACAAGAGGGGTTTGCGTACTCAGCGCAACATCTTTTTTATCGAGCGACCATAACACGTGTACGGCGTTGTTGTCCTTATTAAAGCTGTAATGATAGATACCGTCCGACGTCATCTGAGCGGCGACGGTTGCTCCGGTAAGCTGCCTCGTCATCGTCGCCAGGGCGACATAAGCCGGTTTAGGCGTGTACGCGCCCAGCTCATCGCCGGAATTGTGGATGATGCCGAAATTATGCTCATTGTTGAGCTTATCCGTGCCGTCGTTCATCAGATCGTACCAAAATATTTTTTCCACACCGGATGCGATACTGACCACGTAGCTGCGGATCAAGTAAGCGGCCTGCGTATTCTCATCCACACCAAGCGGATTAAGATGTGTCGGCCATCCGATTTCGGAGAACCAGATCGGAATAGTCGCTCCATTATTGTGCGTGCGCACCAGCTCGTTCAGCCGGTCGATTTCCCCGATGAGCCCTTCCGGACTGTCCGGATAACGGTAGGGATGGACCGAGAGCGTATCCATGTAGTTCAATCCGCCGAGTTCAAATACGTCCGTAAGCCATTCATGCGGAATTCCGGCCGTAGCTGCACCGACGACGTTCAGGTCCGGGCGCACGGATTTGACCGCTTCGTAACCTTTCTTGAGCAACTCGAAATACATATCCGCCCTTGATGCCGCGGGACCTTTGCCTCCGAAAAACGGAAGGTTGAACTCATTCCAAATTTCTCCGGACTGGAGCTGGCTCCCGAATTTATTCACAACCGCCTTCACATAATTCGCGTACCCTTCTCGGGCGGAATCGGTATAGGGCGTCTGGAAGTTATCGTAATACTGATTCGTAAACGCGAATACTAGAAATGGATCAATTCCTCTCTCCTTCATCGACTGCATCGGGAGTGTGAATTTGGGGTTGAATGAATATTGACCCTGGGTAAGCTCGATTTCCGACCAGAAAAAAGAGTCGCGAACCGATTTGACGCCTGAATATTCAACAACCGGCATCATCTCCCGGTTCCAGCCAATCCCAAAGTGCGCTTGGATGGCAAAAGGGGAATCCGCTACTTGTGAAATGTCGAACGCGGGCAGTGCCGCAAACGTCGTTTCAGCCGTTTTGACGAGTGCACCCGCTTGATAAGCGTCCACCTTGAGCCGGTAATATCCGTCCGCAGGCACCTGCACGTTCAATCTGGCCTTGCCCGCTTCAACGGGCATGCTTCCGGTCGCGACCTGCCCGCCATAAGCATCGTAGGCCGTCCATGCCACTTGATCGCCCGTCGTTAGAACGTCCATCGTTGCGGTCCGGCTTCCGGCAAACACATTGCCTACCTGTGTCTGTACGATCGCCAGATCAGGGGTATTCACTTTGGCCCGAATGTCATCGAGCCAGATGGTTCCGGCTGTCTTGCCGGTTATCAATCCCGGTTTGGATAATTTGAAGTAAATTTTCTTCAGCGGGCCGTACCATATCCCGTCGTTTTTCCCGCCAAAATGAATGTAATTTGTTCCGGAGGTGAAAGAGCTCACCGTGATTTTCTGCCAATCCGACACCGGCTGAAGATTGATCGTCTGCTGGTGATTCTGGTTGCTGCTATCCATTAAAACAAGGTCCAAAGCCTTGAAATCGCCCGTTTTTACCCAAAACGATATTTCCGCCGCATCGACCGGCAAAATCCTTTTGAACGTATAACGCTCCAAGGAAACCGCGAAATATTTGCTGAAATCAAGCTGCATTTTCCCTGATGAATTGCCGAATTGATAAATGGCGGGATCCAAACTGTATTCTCCGTTGCCAAGATTGCCGCTGCCTCCGATCAGAAAGTCCCATATTTCATCCGTGCTTTCAAAATCTCCGAGGCTTACTTCAGTCGTCAAACTGGATGCCGCATTAGCTCTCGGTTCCGGCACGCCATAGGCTGCAGGAAAAAGAAATGAACCGAAACCGATTGCGGCCGAAACGAGAACGGACAGCGCTTTCTTATGCCAACTCATGATGGTTGCGCCCTTTCTTTCTAGATTTTGTGAAAAAGGCGGCAACCCATCGTCCACAAAAAGGTTGGCATAGGATTACCGCCGCAACGTTATTTCAGATCGGCTTTATTTTTCTCGTACCACTCTTGAACCAGCTTCTCTACATTATCGCCGCCAAGCCGCTTCCATTCCTTGCGGATTTCTTCCATACCGGCCTGCGGTGTAAGCGCGCTGCCTCCGGTTATGATCTTGGCCTCGATTTGGGTGGCGATCGGATAGAAGGTCGCGACGAGCTGCGTCAATTCCGGAAGGTCCGGGTTATAGGGCAAATCTCTGCGGTACGGGTTTTTCATGGCCGTTTGAATGGATTGCGATCTCAGCTTGGCATACTCCTGCGAAAGAGGATCCTGGGCCGCCATGATCGGAAACCACTCCGGCTTCGGGCTCCACTGGCTTAAGACGGCATATTCGGAAGCATACGAAACCTCATTCCTGAACTTGGTGGCGTCAATCCGTTGCGGAACTCCGTCAACCAGCTTGGAATGGACGTTCTCTTCGCCGATTCGGAGCGTCCACCAGCCTTTATCCAGCATCCAATCCAGGAATTTAATGGCCGCTTCAACCTTCTCCTCCTTCATGCTGCTGTTGAAGGCGACCAGGATGTAGGCCGGGTTTTCCTGGTACAAACCGTTTTTGCCATATTTCGATGACAGGGATTCCAGCGGGGCCAGCTTCGCATCCGGGACGTTTTGCTTTAAATCTTTGAATTCATTCTCCATGTCCCAGTTGCCGAAAAAAATGCCCGCATTCCCGGTCGTCCACAGCTGGCGCGCACGCTGGAAATTCGTATCGGTAATGTATTCCTTGTCGATCAGCCCTTCATCGAACAGCTGCTTCTGGAAGGCAAGCGAATCGGTGTAACGGTCGAGCGTTCTGGCGAACTTGAGCTTGCCGTCCTCCAAATACCATTGGTTTTCATTCGTAAAGAAGAATGCCCGCATAATTTGCACCGCATTGCCGTTGAAGACGATCGGCACCGTATCCGGTTTCCCGTTGCCGTCGAAGTCCGCATCCCTGAATTTACGGGAGACCTCGATTAACTCCTCCACAGAGGTCGGCGCTTTCAATCCAAGCTTGTCGAGCCAGTCCTGGCGAATCCACATGCCGTGGTTGGCGATGGTATCAATGCCGCGCTTACTTGTAAGCGCATACATTTTTCCGTTAATGGTGATGGCGGACTTTAATTCGGGATGGTCGTTCAAATATTTTTTGATCGTGGTGCTGTACTTTTCAATGTACTCATCAATCGGCTGAATCGCCCCCTGGTTGGCGAGCTGGGCAATGTAGTTGCGGTCGTATTCCCAAATCAGATCCGGCGCGCTTCCCGAAGCGATTAACGTATTCAGTTTTTGCTGGGCTTGCGGCCGCGGTACGGGTACCCAATTGACTTTGACGGGCGAATTGTCGTTGATCCATTGGGTCCACCGGTTCTTTTCGTAGCTGCCTTCTTCTACCGGCACTGTCCCCCTGTCGAACATGGAAACGCTGATTTCCGTCTTCGGTACATTTGGAGCCGTTCCCTCTCCCGTTGAATTCGAATCGTTAGGAGCCTCCGAGTTGGAGCTGCAGGCAGCCAGTACGGACAACGACAAGCTTGCGGCGAGAACCATTTTCCAGATCTTCTTTCTGCTCAACTGATACATCCCCCTGTACAATAAATGTATATCAAGAGAATAAAACCTCCGGATATCAGCCGTTCACCCTTTCACCGACCCGATCAATACGCCTTTGACAAAATGCTTTTGCAGGAAAGGATACACCAGCAGAATCGGCGTAATCGCGATGACGATGGCGGCCGCTTTAAGCCCTTCCGGCGTAAGGACGATTTGCGAAGCCCCTTCGCTTCCCGACACGTTCGTTAGCAGGCTCTGGTCCACTTGCAGAATCATCTGGTATAACTTGACCGACAGCGTTTGTTTTGTGGTGTCCGATATATATATGAGTACACTGAAGTACGAATTCCACCATCCAACGGCATAAAACAATGATAAGGCGGCGATGATCGGCTTGCAAAGGGGCAGCATGATCCGAACCAGTATGAGCCAGTCGCCCGCTCCGTCGATCGCTGCGGATTCCTCGATTTCTTCCGGCAAGCCTTCCATAAACGTTTTCATAACGAACAGGTTATACGTACTGATTAACGCGGGCAGCCACAGTCCCCAATACGAATCCATCAAACCGAGGAATTTGACCAGGATAAAATTCGGTATAATGCCGCTAATGAACAGCATCGAGAAGGTGATCAGCATGAGGATCGAGTTTCGCCCCATTAATCTCCTTCTGGAGAGAGGATACGCGGCCAAAACCGTCATGACGATGTTGAACAGGGTGCCGACAGCCGTGAGTATAACCGTATTTTTCATCGCAACGAAAAGCTGGCCGTCTTCCATGAGCCGCCGATAAGATAAGACGTTGAATTCGACCGGCCATAAAAACACTTCCCCGGCCGTAATCGCCCGGCTGCTGCTGAAAGAGGAGGCGACGACGTACCAGAGCGGATATAAAGCCGCCAGCGAAAGAAGCGCCAGAATGAAATAATTCGCTCCCGTCCAAACGGACCCTGCCTGTCGTTTTGCCCCGGACATTTTCATTTTCTACCATAACCCCCTTTCTCCGAATGCCCGGATCAACCGGTTGACGGTCACGACAAGAATGAGAGCAATGACCGATTGAAAAAGCCCAAGCGCAGTGGTATAGCTGTAGCTTGCATTTTGCAAGCCGACCCGGTACACGTACGTGCTGATGACATCGGCGACGTCGAGCACGGATTGGTTTTGGAGCACCAGCGTTTGTTCGAGTCCAACGTCCATGAACTGCCCCATCCGGAGGATAAGGAGAATGGCAATCGTGCTGCGAATGCCGGGAAGCGTAATGTGCCAAATTTGACGCAGCTTGGATGCTCCGTCGATTTTCGCCGCTTCATACAGCTGCGGATCAATGGAGGCCATCGCCGCCAAATAAAGGACCGTACCCCAGCCCGCTTCCCGCCATATGCCGGACATCGTGTAGGCGAAAGGCCACCAATTGGAGCTAGCCATGAAATAGACCGGTTCGATCCCGAATACATTGTGCAGAATCATGTTCACGACACCGGTGCTCGGCGAGAGCATGGCGATGACGATCCCGCCCAGTACGGCCCATGAAATGAAATGCGGGAGATAGAGCAGGTTTTGCATCGTCTTCTTGTACCATTCCCTGCGAACTTCATTCAGCAGGAGGGCGAGCAGAATCGGAACCGGGAATCCGAGCACAAGATTGTAAACATTGAGCAGCAGCGTATTGCGGAGAACCCTCCAAAAATCGGTGCTCTCAAACAGCATCCTGAAATGCCTCAGACCCACCCATTTGCTGCCGAAAATTCCATCCACAAACCGGTAATCCTTGAAGGCGATAATTTCCCCGGCCATCGGGGCGTATTTAAAGATCAGATAATATCCGATGACCGGCAGCAGCATCAAATAAAGATGCCGGTCCCGAACAAACCTTCTGACAATGGCTGCGCCAGGCTTTCTTTTGTCCACTTTTGTCCATTCCTTCCCGGCTGGTGTCTTTTCCCCGAATGGTGTCTCTTCGATTAGGGCCGCTTGATTGTTCACTGCTTGATCGCTCACTAGGTATCCTTTCCGGCCGGTTGCTCGCCTGTCTTCTTCTTTTTTGACTTGGATTCAAATGGATCGTATCATGCCGCAGCCAAAATCAACATTGACACATTCGATACTCGATGTCTTTTTCTTCAAAAATGCAGGTCGCATTTTTTGCACCCAGTTCATTTTGTTGAGGTGTCAGGTACTTTAATTTGGAGTGAGGCGGAGAGACGGCGTGGCAAGGGCGGCTGCTCGCGGTCCCAAATTAGCTTCAAAAATATAAAAAAACGAACCGTTAAGGTGTTACCCTTGAGCGGTTCGTTTGCATTTGAGATCTGCCGCCCGGAGTCCTCGGAATCCCCGGACACCCCGGCTGTTGAAATTCTAACGGAACGAGCAGCCGTTATTTGAAGAAAATGAAGCACATTAGAAATGTAACGGAGCCAAGGGACCCTATTTACTGAAAAAGACCATGTTAAGGCCATTTATGTGCCCCATAAGGACTCTGGTCTCCGTTACGTTAGAAATATGGACTTTTTCCAGCTAATAACGGCGCTGAGCTCCGTTACGGGCAGCCAATACGGACTACTTCATCAGATTCGATCCTCTTCACTCTTCATCAGATTCAATCCTTTCTTCGATCCTTTCGGAACACCCCTTTGCCAAAACAACCGGCGTGGTACGCCGCCACCTACTGTCCGATCGTCCTGCCGCATGCCCTCCGGCAATAAACGGCAAGTAGCCAATGCCCCGCGATAACTTGAAGCGCTTACACAACACTCATCGCCTCAGACCGAAACTTCATCCGTTTTACGGGAGACGAGCGCCTTTCGTTCCCATGCTCTGCTTTTCCAGCGCAAAAAGAGGACCAGTCCCCGTACCCATTCGTCAACAATAAAAACAGCCCATATGCCGTACAGGCCATAACCCAATTGAATCCCGAGCAGATACATCAGCGGCATGCTGAACAGCCACATAATCAATACGGCCGAATTCATCGCGAACCGCGCATCGCCTGCAGCTTGCAGGGACCGTTCGAAGATGATATTGAAGTTTCTTCCCGGCTCCAATAAGAAGCTTAGCAGGAACAAAGTCGACCCGAGCCGGATGATGTCCTCCGATTCCGTGAACATTTCAAGCAGCGGAACCCGGAAAAAGCAGATGATGGCTACGGCCGCCAGCGTGATCAGCATGCTGCGGAACAGGTTGCGGAGCACCTGCTTATACGCTTCTTCATGCTCGCCGGCCCCCACTAGCTGCCCGACAATAATCTGGATCCCCCGCCCGATCGCAATCGCGATTACCATGACGATGAACGTGATGTTCTGCATGTAAATCTTGGTTGTCAGCATCATGGTGCCGAGCGATGAGACGAAGTAGGTGATCACTAATTGGCTGACGTTGTACGACAAATTGACAGCAGATGAAGGTATCCCCACCTGCAGCACCTTCGACACGAGGTCGCGTCTCCAATGCATCAAATTAACCCACCAGATAGGGATGCCGACGATTTTCCGCAGGATAAACAAATTGATGATTAAACCGATCAGCTGACTGACGTTCGTCGAAATCGCCACTCCGGTTACGCCAAGCTTCGGAAACCCCATCGGCCCATATATGAACAGGTAGTTGCCGAAAATATGCAGCAAATTGATCCCAACTGCGACCAGCATCGTGTGCCGGGTAAACCCGTGAGATTGAATCACCGCCACCGTCACCGTATTCAAAGCCTGCAGCACAAGCGCCCCGCCGGTAATCAGCAAGTAAGTGCGGGCCATTTCGAACAGATCTGGACTTAAGCTGAAAATATGCAAAAGTCTTCCGCTGAACAAAACGACAATGGCGCTCATGAAGAGACCGAAAACAAAATTGATTCCGAGTGACGAGGCAACGATGTTCTCGATTTCATCCGTTCTGCGGGATCCGAGATATTGGGAAACGACGACGGTGGAGCCTAGTGCGATGAAGTTGAAGGTGAGCACGGCAAACATAATAATCTGGTTGGACACGCCCACAGCTCCAACCGCTTCATCCGAAACCTTACTCAGCATCAGCGTATCCGTTGTGCGCAGGAGCATTTGGAGCGCAAACTCGATAAAGATCGGAAAAGAAATGGCAAACAGGGATAAGCTCCCTGCCCGGTGTCTGTTCATGCCAGTCGCCTTCTTCCTTAACCCTCGCAGGCTTACTTGATCGAACCTCATTACAGTATAGGGTCTGGAAAAATGAATGAGAATGTTAGATTCAGATTCTTTTTGTACATTAGCGACTTTTGCTCCTGGAACTGACCTCCCTCTTTACGGACGGAAAAACCATTAATGACAAAATTACAATTTTGTTAGTTGACAGTTGTTATATGTCAGGTGTATATTATAGTCAACAAGAGAGGAGATGTGAAAATGATGGATAAGAAGGAAGGAAATGTCGTTCTTGTCACAGGAGCAAGTTCTGGAATCGGTTATTTATCCGCGAAGTCGTTGGCAGCAAAGGGACATACGGTATACGCCAGCATGCGCGACATCGGCGGTCGAAACGCGAGGAAAGCGGAGGAACTTTGCGATTACGCCGAAGCTCATGGGTACACATTAAGGCCAATTGAACTCGATGTACTGTCGCAAACCTCCGCGGACCAAGCGGTTCGAACCATCGTGGAAGAACAAGGTCGACTTGACGTCGTCATGCACAATGCCGGTCATCTCGTCGTCGGGGTCGTGGAAGCTTACACCCCGCAGGAAATCATGAACGTGTTCGAGACAAACGTCCTCGGCTCACAGCGTGTCAACCGCGCGGCACTGCCGTACATGCGGGCGCGTCAATCCGGATTGCTGCTTTGGATCAGCAGCACGACCGTAAGAGGCGGATTTCCTCCGTTCCTTGGGCCGTACGTCGCGGCGAAAGCGGCCATGGACTCTTTAGCGCAGTCGATGGCCTACGAAGTCGCGAAGTTCGGTATTGAAACGTCCTTTGTCGTGCCTGGAGCCTTTACGAAAGGGACTTCCCACTTCCCCAATGCAGGCCGCCCGCAAGACGACGCGACTTCTGCGGAGTACGAGCGGATCAACGGCCTGCTTGAGGAGGTCGGCGCACGTTTAAGCGACCTTACGCCTCCCGAAGCCGATCCTCAAGCCGTAGCCGACGAAGTCGCTCGGATCGTAAGCTTGCCGGCTGGCAGCCGCCCCGCTCGCGCTGTCATCGATTTCGTCAATGACGGTGCTGAAGAGGTGACGGAGCTCTCCGAGAAAGTTCGGATTGAATTCATTCGCCGCATCGGATTAGATGATTTACTCACTGCATCTGCCTCAATGTAAGACGGAATCATATAAAATTATAAAAGGATGGGATAAACATGGTTCAAACGCTGGAAGGGAAAGTAGCATTGGTAACAGGGGCGTCTCGAGGCATCGGACAAAAGATTGCCGAAACGTTGGCTTCGGCTGGCGCGAAGGTCGTTGTGAATTACGCAAGCAGCCCGGCGAAAGCAGAAGAAGTCGTGAACGGCATTCGACAAAGTGGCGGCGAAGCGATTGCCGTGCAAGCCGATATCGGGAAAGTCTCGGAAGTGGAACGGCTGTTCGACGAAACGCTGCGGGCTTATGGGCGATTGGACATTCTCGTGAACAACGCCGGTGTTCTTGCGACGAAGCCGCTTACCTCCATCACGGAAGAGGATTTCGACAAGCACTTCGCAATTAACGTGAAGGGAACATTCTTCGCGATTCAGCAAGCGGCACGAGTCATGAGCGAGAACGGCCGCATTATTAATTTCTCCACTTCCATTGTGGGGATGATGCTTCCGACGTACAGCCTTTATGCGGGGACGAAAGGTGCCGTCGAGCAATTTACGCGTCATCTGGCCAAGGAGCTTGGACCGAAGAAAATTACGGTCAACGCGATCGCGCCGGGACCGGTGAACACGGAACTGTTTACCGCCGGGAAATCGGAAGAACAGATTAGGATGTATGCCAGTATGAACGCCTTCGGAAGATTAGGGGAAACAGAGGACATCACCAAAGTCGTTCTTTTCTTAGCGAGCGACGAGTCCCAGTGGATTAACGGGCAGACGATCCGTGCCAACGGCGGTTCCATCTGATTTCGCGACATCGTTTCGACGAAACATAGTATACATGCCTCGAAGGCCCGGTATCCTTATTGTCGGGGCCTTCGTGTATACCTATTTATCACATTTTCAATGAAGACACATTTCAAGCAAGAAGGTCATATCTCTGTTTAGTATCAGGCATTATTGAAGTAACGGGTAACGTTAGTTCAACAACCAGCGGCAGTCTAGACTATTTCAGTCCAAGGCTGCAGCTGGTTATTATATTGGGGTCAGTCTATCCTGAAAATATCGCTATCCTGAAAATATCGCTCCGTAATGTACACCTAAAAAAGGCAGCAAAAAAGTGACCCTTCGGCAAACAAAAAATGCCCAGGGGCATTAGCAACGTATGGTCTGAATAACGATCAGGATGCTGCCGTATTCACAGTAATTGATACACCTAATGACTCCAGTTTCTTTATGGAATGCTTGATGATCACGTCCCGTTTTCGTTCCTCGTAGTAGTTTGGACCGAGCTCGATGTAGGATTGTTTCCGCTTAAGGATATAGTAAACCATAGACAATATACTGTGTGCTACTGCGACCGTCGCTCGATTGGCTCCTCGGCGTGCGGCAATCCGGTGATACTGACTGGATAAATACGTCTCTTTTGTTCTAGCCGCAGCCTTTGCGGCTTCTACAAGCGTACTTCGGAGCTTCTTGTTTCCTTTTCGCGTCTTTCCGGACAATCGTTTTCCAGCGCTTTCGTTCTGACCCGGACACAGCCCTGCCCAAGAACATAAATGGGCCGCGGAAGGATACTGATCCATATTGGAGCCAATTTCGGCTAGAATGGTCTCCGCTGTTCTTCGTGCCACACCTGGGATTGTGTCGAGCAGTTCCAGGTCTTCCTCAAAAGGGAGCATGCGCTTTTTTATTTCCTCATCCAACCTGCGAATCTCTTCGTCCAAATAATCGACGTGACGGAGCTGAGCTCCGAGCATCAGTTTTTGATGAGGTCCCATTAAGCCGTTCAAAGCTCGCTTCAAGTCCGCTTTTTTGCTTCTCAGCTTCCGTTTTGCCAGATCAGATAAAGCCTCAGGATTGGTTTCACCAGCAATCATCGCTTCAATCATGGCGCGTCCTGATTTCCCGAGCACATTGCTGGCAACCGAGGAAAGCTTTATGTTTGCACCTTCCAGCACTTTTTGAATGCGGCTGACTTCTCGGGCGCGTTCCTCAATGAGACTACGACGATACCGGATCAATTCTCTCAGCTCGCGTTGCTCGCGGTTAGGGATAAAACTACCTTTCAATAGTCCGTGACGGAGCAGTCCTGCAATCCATTCCGCATCTTTAACGTCGGTTTTACGGCCCGGAACATTCTTGATGTGCTGGGCGTTCACAACAAGTGCTTCAATCTCCTCAAGCTCCAACAGATTGTATATCGGTTTCCAGTATGGTCCTGTGCTTTCCATAGCAGCATGAGTGCATTAAGATGGCTGCCTCTTGAATCTGCATGTTGGGGAAAATGTTAAGACCTCTTCAAGCGAGGCTCTTCCTGCATGACGCGGTAGTCGATAATATTGCCGTACCGGTCCGCTTCAATCGCACAGCAGCTGGTCATCATGTCCTTTATCATCTTCCGGCCCCGCTGCACTCTTGATTTGGCTCCCGAATAAGAGATCCCGAGATGCTCGCTTAGTTCCTTCTGGGACATCTCACTCAGTTCAGAGAGCTCCAGCGCCTCCCTGTATTTGTCCGGCAACAGCCGGATGACATTTTTCAAGCCGGCGACGGCCTCCTCCGTAAGATCCGGTTCTTCGTATTCATCGGAGAAACACAGCTGATCCGGCAGTTCCCCGGTTCGTTTCTGTTTCCGGTAATGGTCAACGATGCAGTTCCGCGCGATTTGGTACAGCCAGGCTCGTATTTTCAAATCGTCCTTTACGTCGTCCACGCGGGCGAAAGCCTTCATGAACACGTTTTGGACAATATCCTCGGCATCGGGATGAAAATGGGTTTTATGATCGACGAATCTTCGGATATGCTCATGGTGCGCTTCCCAAAGCGTTTCAGCCTTCAACACAATTCACTCTCCTCCGACCAAAAAGTTTTCAAGATTGCTGCGTCTGCTTCCTTTTTGCTGCGTCCCCTTTAGTGTAAACCATATTCCGGAAGGAGAGAAGGCAATGAAGTACAATTTGCTTGGTAACACAGGAGTGATGATTTCGGAAATCGGTCTCGGCACGATGACGTTCGGCGGCGGGGAGATGTGGGGCGCATTCGGTTCGCTTGGCGTAAAGGAAGCGGAGCGGTTGGTGGATCATGCGCTGGACGCCGGCGTGAACTTTTTCGATACGGCTAATGCCTATGCGGAAGGGCAATCCGAAGAGATACTCGGAAAAACGTTAAAGTCGAAACGGCACCAAGCGATCATCGCCACGAAAGTGAGAGCTCGCATGGGGCCGGGTCCTAATGATCTCGGCTTATCCCGGCTGCATATCATCCGGCAAGTGGAAGAAAGTCTGAGGCGGCTGGAGACCGATTATATCGACCTGTACCAAATTCACAATCCGGACCAGCTAACCGATTGGGAAGAAACGCTTCGCGCGCTCGACGACCTTGTACGCAGCGGCAAAGTTCGCTACATCGGCTCATCCAACATGCAAGGATGGGAAATCATGAAGGCGCGCGGGATATCGGCATTACGAGGTCTCGAGGCGTTCAAGAGCAGCCAATCCTACTACTCGCTTGCGGCACGCGAGATCGAGCGGGAAATGATCCCGGTTCTGAACGATCAGAAGATGGGGTTAATCGTTTGGAGCCCGTTATCGGGCGGTTTCTTGTCCGGCAAATATACGCGTGACAATCAAGGGGGCGCAGATGACCGGCATAACAAGGCATCTTTTCCTCCCGTGGATAAGGAGAAAGCATTTCGGATCGTGGATGTGCTCTCGGACATTGCTGCGGAACGCGAAGCAACAGTGGCCCAGATCGCTCTCGCATGGGTGCTGAATCAACAGACGGTCACCAGCATTATCGTCGGAGCGAGAAGCCCCGAGCAGCTAACGAACAATTTGGACGCATCCGGCATCCTTTTGACCGAAGCAGAATTAAGCCGCCTGGATGAAGTGAGCCGGCTGCCGATCGAGTACCCTAAATGGCCTTTTCTCGAAGATAACGATTCCATCGTTCGGAAACATTCGGCAATAGCTCGATAAAAATAAGACTTATGGAAAAAACCAAAGGCGACTTCCGGCATGCTCGCTCACCCCCGTCTCCAAGCACGCGAAATGCATATAAATTCTCTTGAGTATTACACCGATGTCAGGGTTTATAATGAAATTGTATCCTATGAGAAGGAGTTGCTTCGCATGAGAATCGGAGAACTGTCCACCCGTACCGGGGTTAGCATTCGCTCGTTGCGTTATTACGAGCAGCAGGGTCTGCTCGCTCCCGATCGACAAGGGAACGGTTACCGCGAATATTCGCTGCTTGCGGAAGATCAGGTGCGTACAATTAAGTTTTATTTGGACCTCGGACTATCGACGGAGCAAATCGCCGGGTTTTTGCAGTGCGTCCTGAAGAACAAAGAAGCATTCTGCCGGGAAGTGCTCCCCATTTATCGGCAGAAGCTGGCGGAAATCGACGATCAGATCCAGCTTCTGCAAAATATCAAATCGAATTTGGAGGACCGCATCCACTCGATCTTGAACGAACGACAAATCGACGAACAGGAGGCTTGATCCATAAGCATGTACGATATCATGCTTCTGCGCAATTCTATAGATATCGGCTAACAAGAGTCTGCAACTGGTTTTTAGACTTGAAGCCGACGATTCTATCCACTGCCTGACCGTTCTTGAACACGATAAGCGTCGGAAGGCTCATCACGTTGAAGCTGCCGGGGGTTATCGGATCATCATCCACATTCAACTTGACGATCTTCAAGCCCGGTATTTCGATATCTAACTCTTCAAGAACCGGCGCGATCATTTTGCAAGGCGGGCACCAGTTCGCCCAGAAGTCGACGAGTACCGTCTGAGCGGATTCAACAACGTCTTTGAAGCTTGCGTCCGTTACGTCTGAAATAGCCATCATACACACACCTTCCTTAAAATGTTTTCGCCGACCGCCATTTCTGAAGCAGCTGCTTCTCGAATAAAACAGAACTCATCGCAGGTCACCTCCTTATCATGCATCATCTATTCGTCATGTTTCCGTGTGGTGTAATCATACCCCCTGACACTGGTGTCAGGGTCAAGAGATTTTTTCATTTTAACCTTCAGGGATTCATCTCCCCTTGGCGTCATCCATCAAAACAAAAAACCACTTCTAAATGAAGTGGCTTGATTTAATACTATCGAAACCATACATCGTGTACTTCAATGAAAGTCAGGCAGCCAGAGATATTTCCTTCATACAGTGTTATCCACTGCCCATTATGACGCTGAAAACCGGCTTCACATTTTTCTCCGCGTACATCAAACAATGTAATTCGAGCCATTGAAATTCCGCATATTTCTCATCGATTAAAGGCTTGAAGAATTGTGCAGGGTACACGTTATGAATTCAATCAACTTTTAATCTGGAGACCGTTTTTATGGAAGTAACTCTCCAGATATTCCGCCTCTTCTTTACACACTTTGAGCAACCTCCGCAAGATTCCGAAATCGTCTTCTGGTTCCTTTTTGTTTTTACGAAGTTGTATTCTCCATTTTTTTTCTACGGGGATGATCGTCACAGTCGAATGGCCGCCTACAGCAGTCGAAATTTTTTGATTATCATAAACTATATCTATCAATTGAGATGGGTGAAAAATGCTCGAGAAAGCAAAGTATGAGCCTTCTGCTTCCAGCTTTAAAGCCTCTTCCAGCAATTCATTCGTCTGTTTGCGGTTAAACGTTGGGGGAGTGGGCAGCTGTTGTGCCCGTAATAAAATCAATCCTTTTTCTTCATAGTCGAACATAAAAGCAAATGCATATAGGGTATAGATTCGGTTATTGTACATGGTGAATAGTTGTTCGATGTCTTGCTTCTCGATTGGCCTTAACCGAGTAAAATCTATGTGTAGTATATTACCTTCTTTGAGAATGGGAGCAGTATAAGAATCGGGATGGAATTGGAACATCACATGGCTTGGGTCTTTCTTGGATTGGATTATAAACGGGTTATACTCTGCAAGCTTGATCATGTTATCCAAATTTAGTTTCATTGTTCCGTACGTTTCTTCACGCACATATTCCATTAACGAATCAAATAGCATAGGAGCCCTCCTCAAAAAACTATTTCAGGATCGCCTGCAAAATAGGAATATACAACGAGTCGAAGCCCGTCATACAAGAGGCTACTCTACTCTGAAGTTTAAAGCGCACGTCAAAATAAATCAACTCATTACATCTCGGCATCTATGCTCCCGACGGGAAATATATTTACCGCGACCCGTAAACAAGCCGTATGGGGACCGATTCACATTTTCGGGTTTGCCGAAGCCGAATCGGTATGGGCTTATAGTGGTTTATTGGACCTTCGCCAATTCATCCAGAAACGCGGGACGCCTGTTGTATTGGTTTTCTAATTGAAGAACGATCTCATTCTGGCTCGCTTTGCCGGCAATTTTTTTGTAACGCTTCAGCATGCCGCATACGCGCTGATACTTTTTGCGGTTGGAAGATGCACTGGCAGCGTTATAGATCTGATCCGCATAGATCCGTTTGACTTCTTCGCTGTATTTCTCAGACAGACGGGCGGCATGCTCGCCTGGAAGGCTCATGATCCTTAACAATAATGGAAATAGCTCTTTGATCCGAAATTGCGATAAGAGAAATATTGTTGCTCATGAATCCCATTCCTTACGAGATCTTTTTACTTCATCTAGAAGTTCCTTGCCTCGTTCAGGCGATAATGTCCCAGCCGCTTCCAAAAAATCATCAATCGAGTAATGATCCTCTTGAGCTTGGTTATCGATTTTTTTGGGGATCATCTTTATCCCTCCAATGTCGTACATTTTATATCAATTATAACATACCCGTTACAGTTTCAATTTAAGCTCTTAAATAGCTTTGCCTAGTCGGGTAAGCAAGTAATCCCGCAGCTCCTTATCCCTGCAAAAAACATAACAGCCCTTCATGCCCCGCGTCATCAGCACTTTGTAGATGTTCTTGATCAGACGGGTCAGCTCCTGGTTGTTGTTTTTCATCCCTTTTTTCCCGGTCGTATCTTTATACTCATTGTAATCCGCAACAATTTCATCCGTCTCCGGGTTATACTTCAGATCGTTACCAATAATGACGCCGACATAGTCGAATTCCAGCCCCTGTGTCGTATGTACGCAGCCGACTTGATGGACCCCATCGGGATGAATCGCCCAAGCACCCTGTATGGCACGTCCGTTCCAAGGCATCCGGAAGTCATGCTCCTCGATAATGACATCGTCCACTTCGCCATTGGCGTTTCCTTTATCCGTCCATGGCCATGCAAATCCTGCCACCATTCTCGCTTTACAGCCACTCGCCTGCTTCTCTTGGGTAGCCTCATAAACCTCGTGAGGAGATTCATATATCCGAAAATCAAACGTTTCCCGATCCCATCCGCTATAATTGGCCGTCTCCCGAATGCGCAGCACATCGTCAATCCAGTTTAAAAAGCCGTCAGCGCCCGAGCATCGAAACTGTGACGTTAACGAATACTCATAGACCAAAGAATGACGCTCAGCCGCAATGCGCTTAATCTCGTCAAGCGAGCCGATATCATTGGGCCGGATTCTCTGGTTGTCGTCGATGAAAAAGACGTTAACCTTCGAGCTTTTGATAATATCGTCGATCTGATTAACCCCTTTGTACATGTATGTACCTTTGCCCTTCAGCCGGTGGGCTTCGTCCACGATCAGCACGTCAAACTCATCTTCCTGAGAATCGACAAAGCTGCCGGAACCCATAAAAAGGCTTTTCGTGCGCATCTTCGATTTGGAGCTTTGCTTCGTCAGCATCTCCACCATGACATTCCGGAATGAAGCATTGGGAGCGACGAATTTAGTATTCAGCTTGCTGCGAAGCAATCCGCCAAGCGCGTTCATAGAGATGACTGATTTTCCAGTACCGGGGCCGCCCTTAATGATGATCGTCTTCTTCGTATCCTGTTTTTTGGCAAGCGAAATAATCGTCTCATAAGCGATCTTCTGCTCATCCAGCAGCACAAAATCCGAATGCCCTTCGAACAGAGCATGAACATGATCGATCAACGATTTGGAGGGGACGATTTTGCCGTTCTCGATTTCGTAGAGAAGCTCCATTCCCTTGCCCTGGCCCACATACTTGTACAAAAAGGTTTGCAGCTGCCTCATTTCATGCGAGAAAAATAGCGGTGCTTCTTGAACGGTTTTACGATACTGCTCTGCCTTTAGCGGTTCCGGATTCTTCTCCTTGTAATTATGCAGGAAGGCGACGGAGTGTCCTTTAACTCCACGCGAATAAACCGCCGCATTCATATCGTACATGAACTGGCGGTATGACCAGGCTTGATAGGAAGGATGCGTCGTCTCTCGCAAGGAGCCGTTAATGCTTGAAAGAACGACGTCCTCTTTATCGGTAGCCAACGCCTCTTGCCACTGCTTCAGCTCTACGATAATAAAATGATCGTCCTGATTGTCGTCCTTTCCGGCAATAACAAAATCGATTCGTTTGCTCGTCGAGGGAATGTTATATTCGATCATGACGCCGCAGTCATCAGCAACCTTCGAGTTTCGGATGACCCGTTCCATAAACTGCATCGAATTGTTCCACGCCCGCCACTCCGATACCGTCGGACGCTTGCCTAGTTTTTCGATATAAGAAGCTTCGATATTTGCGGCGATTTTGTTGTCGTCCACCGCTTCCTTAAACTCTGCGACAGAGCTGCTGTACACGATCATAATGTCACCGTTCCTATAACGTATCGTATTTGTCTTTTTTGCCGAATGCCTTATCGATCGGGTACTTCCGGGCATTCTTCTCCATCTTGCTGCGGATAATTGTTTCGAGATCAAACCCCATTTGATCCGCCATCGTAAAACAATAGATCAGAACATCTGCCAGCTCATCCGCGATGTCATCGCGTTTGTCCTGCGCCGCTTCCTGCCAATCCGACCATTGAAAATGCTCCAGCAGCTCGGCTGCTTCCAGGCTTATGGAGATGGCAAGGTCCTTCGGGTTGTGATATTGCTTCCAATTGCGTTCATCGCGGAAGCGAATAATATCTAGCAGCAGTTGGTTCATCAGGACCTCCTAATATGTACAATGTCAGGCATCTTCCACCTCAATCAGGTAGAAGCGATTGTAGAAGCTTGTGGGGATACAGTTCCGACCCGTTTGTTAGAAAGTTATGTAAATACTATTCGATTAAGGAATCATCGTTTCCTTTATTCAGATAACTTTCAGTCAACTTTCAGCCGACTTTCAGCCCACTTTTAAGCTGGGTTCAGTATCGTTTCCTATAATGGATCCATAGCACTTCATCACCAAAAGCTTATGCTTACGAAGTAGTTTTGCTGCGCAAAACCTTAAGGAGGAGCGAACTCCATGAAAAAAAATAAATGGCTCAAATGGAAAATCGGCGGGGCTTTTATGATCGGAATTACGGCTATTTTTCAAACGGTGAGGACCAGCGTGCTGTTCGAAGCGAAGACGGCCGATGCGGCATCGTCCAAAACAAGCACGACCGATTCCGCGCAGCAGCAGCAAGACCTTGTCATCGACGAGTGGTCGAACCAGCGCCCGAATCCGGATGACGGTACGGGCTTCCGCCATCATCGCAGAGGGAATTTTCAAGGCCAAGACGGCGGACAATTCGATAACAACGGCCAAAGCGGCAGTTCGTCCGGCAGCGGCGGTTCGTTCGATGATGGTTCGTCTGGTAGCGGCTCTTTCGGCGGCGGATCGTCAGGAGGCGGCTCCGGCTTCGACTCGAGCACAGGCCGTTCGTAACGCGCATTAACGAGAGGAGGGCTGCATGATGGAGAACGTTGTAGCATCAGTTCGAGAGGAATCGCTTCATTCGTTTCGTTTCAAAGCTATGAATACGACAGTGGAATGTTCGCTTCTATGTACGCCGGAGCAAATCTGTGAACTGGAGGAGTTGACGTTCGACTGGTTCGCGCAGGCTGAAAAGCGGTTCAGCCGCTTCCGTCCGGACAGCGAGCTCAGCTATCTGAACAAACGGGCGGGCGAACGCTGCATGATTTCCGCGGCTATGATGGAGGTGCTGCAGCTCGCCGAATCGTATAAACGGCTGACAGAGGGCGTATTCGATCCCTATGTGCTGGACGCCCTGCTTCAAAGCGGTTACGACGAATCGTTCGACCTTGTTAAAAACCGGCCTCTTGGTGAACTCGGCAGCAGGACTATGCCTACATCTGACCACCACACGCTTACATCAAACCAGCACACACTTACATCCGACCGTCACAGTCCTATCCGTCCGCGCGAGATGCAAATCGACCCGGTCATGAAATCGCTCAAGCTGCCGCCTTTGGTTACGATTGATTTGGGCGGCATTGTGAAAAGCTGGTCCGCGCAGCGTCTTGCCGGCTACTTCCGGGATAAAAAGGGGATCCGGCGCGGACTGATCAACGCCGGCGGCGATTTGAGCGTCTGGGAAAGCCCAAAGTACGAAGCGCGGGCTTGGCGGATTGCCGTCGAGAACCCTTGGACGGACCAGACGAAGGCGGGAATCTTCGTCATGCAAGAGGGCGCGGCGGCGACGTCCGGCACGCTCGGCCGCAGTTGGATGTCCGGCGGCAAACTTATGCACCACCTGATCGATCCGTCCACGATGCAGCCAAGCGACAGCGATGTCGTGCAGTGCACAGTCACCGGACGAAATGCAACGGAGTGCGAGATCTGGGCGAAAACGATCTGCATCGCCGGCAGCAAGCGCGGGCTGTCCCTGCTGACTGCAAAGGCCGACCCGGATTGCGAAGCACTGCTCTTCACCAAAGACCGCAGAACGCTGTTCTTTGGAGATCCATCATCGCTAGGCGCCGCATGGCGCGATGTAACGGTCGACCGCGTCTACCCGAAAAATCATTTTAACCCACATTATCCGGAGGTGAATCCCAATGATTTCGTTTTTCGTTGATCTTCCAACCTGGCTAATTATACGGATCGCGGGGATTGCTACATATGTCCTACTAACGGTCGGCATTGTGCTCGGCATGTCGTATAGTCTGCCGCTCTGGTCCAAAAAGACGAAAGTGTCTCTTTACAAAGCCCACTCCTTCACCACCATTTCCGGCATGGCGCTCGGACTGCTGCATGGCGTTTTCACCGTCATCGACGCTTATGTACCCTACACGTGGAGCGAGCTTCTGATCCCGTTTACCGCCCATTACGAGCCGGTGCTGAGCGGACTCGGCACGTTAAGCGCA
Organism: Paenibacillus beijingensis; assembly: GCF_000961095.1. NCBI lineage: Bacteria > Bacillati > Bacillota > Bacilli > Caryophanales > Paenibacillaceae > Paenibacillus > Paenibacillus beijingensis. The sequence goes on from NZ_CP011058.1 coordinate 1,420,967, forward strand.
TATGCGATGCTGACCGTGATTCTGACGACCGACCTGCGCAACAAGCTGAAGCGCAAAGTATGGCTTGCGCTGCATATGCTCTCCTACCCCATATTCATCATGTCGACGATCCACGGGTTCTTTATGGGTACGGACAGCAAGCTGCCGGGTATCCGTATCATGTACTTGGCAGCAATCCTGCTTGTGCTTGGACTGACGGCGGTTCGCGCCGCCATAAAACCCGCTAAAAAAACCGCCGCAGCAAAAACTCCCTTGCAGCCTGAAATCATCTCGCCCGGCAACACCCGTGCGCTCAGTAAGAGATTTCAGGACATGCATCCGTCCTCCCGGGACACGTTAAAATAGAGTCTAGCTGTATTACACCATATGCTGGAATAAAGTTGTTCGTATCGTATTTGTAATCCCTTCTTGTAGCTGACTAAATGTGTAATACTGTATAAAATGTATCCGTCATTCCCGATATTTAATCACTTGCCGCTCTGTATACGATCTTATGTCTTTCCTCCAAAACAAAAAATCAATGCCGGAGCTTGATGTTTGGACTAAAGGGGAATTGCAGTGGGGGCACTCGAGTGTGATATTTGAGCATTACATCCGTATTTATAACCACTGTCGTCCACAAAGAAAATTAAACAAGCTGACCCCGGTAAATACCGTTGCCAGCTTGCTAGGTAGGGCTTTTCTAAATTGTCCGCTAAATGGGGTCTTGACCACCTTGTGAAACAAGGCTTTTTAGTTTTATTTTTCTGCGTTCGAATGCGCCGCAGCTGTCGGAAAAGAAATAATGTGACCAGAATTGTGACCAAGAAAACCCAAGGTTAGGCTTGCTGTTTCGTATATTTCTTTGACTGCTCTATTGTGGTTCTGAATCGTTTACACATTCCATAGATTTTTTGATATACATCTGTAGCATAATCTCTTCTGCTATCTCTTGATTCAATATCAACAGATTCACGTATTTCCTCTAATTCTTCAACACGAGCTTTAACGTGATAATTTCGAAGCCGTCTAATGAGATCATCTAGTCTATCGATGAAGTTATATCTTAAATCCCCATCTATTTTCATATTAAAAAATGGAGCTAAAAGATCGTCCATTCCATTTAAAAATGAAACTGTTAATTTGAGCTGTTGATTCGTTACTCCTAGTTCTATATACATAAGTAATGAATTAACTACACTAGCAGATTTATTAGCTTCTTGATCATCAAGGTTGATTATAACTTTGTCTATAATAGTCAAAGCTTTCTGAAGCAACATATCAAACTGCTCTTTATCTACAATTGTATTTATTAACATATTACAATAATCTTCTATTTTTTTCGAGTTTAATTGTGGGCGTCTTTCATCCTTCCATACAATTTTCGAAATAATATATAATAAATGATATCTGAACTTTGAATATTTATCTTCTATTTTGTCATTATTAAAATAGTTATCTATAATATGCAAAAGTAAAGCAGATGTGTAATAAATGATTGGCTGTTGCCCAGTCACAAAAATTCCCTTACTGATATCCTTACCATCATCTTTTTCAATGTCATCTTTTAAGCTACCGTAAAATCTACTTGCTCTATGTGGAGAATCCAAAAAAACAGATGCAAAAGCCCGCATTTGCATTTCAGGATTCACAATTTTCGATTTGTCAATATTTCCATTATAGTTGTACTGACCTGATCTTCTTTCATAGTATAGATTATATGATCCACCATAACTAATAAAATAACTTTCCAATAATTCTTGGTATTCAGTCATAGAGAGTAGCTGAATTTCTTGCACCTCAGTTTGATTATTCGTTGCCTTTACAATATTTTTAATAATTGTATCGTTATCAGTAATTACTATCTTCACAGCAACCCACATACTGTTGTCCAGTTGTTCTGAACTTAAGTGAAGTATATTTGAGGTTTGACAACCATTCACTACATAGAAGTTTTTAATTGTATACAATCCTTTTCCCTTACTTAAAGATTTTCCAACGATTGTAATGCCATTATTCATTAACCCAAAATAGTTTTTATTATCAGAATTAATTGTATTAATTATTTCCTGATTAACACGATTATTTTGAATACCATTAAAATCTCGCACATTAAGTTCAAAAATACCTTTTGTGATCTTGTTTTGTTCATCACCTATTAACTTCAGATATTCTTTTACAGGCAAAATGGCCAAATAAGACTCCTTAACACCATCCATATATGGTAACTCAATTTTTTCTTTTAGCTCAAAAGTCGCGCTATTTTGTAATTTTGTTAATTCATATTGTTTTCTAATTTCCTTTGATCCATAAGTATAGAACTCAATATTTTCTTCAAATAATTCTAATTGTTTAATATCAGAAATTATCTTTTCTTTATCACTCAATAGATTCAAATCATCAGCCCATATCCCCGTCGTAACATAATATAGATAACATCTGGGAGTCGAACTAAATGAATCATAATTGTCAAGCAACATCTGAATCATTTTGCATTTCTCTTTAATTTTCTCATTTCTAACTTTAGTTACACCATCACCAATTTTAAAAACATCGAGCACTCCATTGCCGAATTGAAGCATTTCTTTCCCTTCAAACTTATCTGAAGTCTTGGATTGAATAAAATACATTTCCACCGAAAACTCCATTCCAGATCCCAGGATATCTTCAAGCTCGCCAAGTGTAGAAATATACTTATTATTGAGAACTATAGCTAGGCCATCAATCGCACAGTCCCCACCATCTCCAGTAGATACTGATGAAAGATTAAAATTCGAAATATTTTTTGGAAAAAGAACTGAATAATTAATAAACTTCTCAAAATTTCTCTCCGATAGTCCGCCACTTATCCCAAACTCAGTTAAAAATTTCTCAAAATATCTCCCTGTTATTAAATCCATAAAAATTTCCTGCCTATTCTATATAGTATTAATCTTAATAGGTTTTGCCTTAGTTTAAATTAGGAATCAATCTATTAAAGGTCATCAAATTTGTATCAACCCATTGATTCACTAGAGAAAAGTAGCTAAGTTAATTGAAAAATAAAAAGGAGATGAAGGACATTAGATAAATGGGAACAAAACAAAGTCACAGCTAAAGGAACACGTCGTTTAGTTTCGTTGCGCTTACATCTCAAGAACCGTACGATAAGTACGGAAAGGATTCCTATAAGAAGTAACTCTGAAGGGGAGACAGTTCCCCTTCTTTTTTAAAAGCATTCCTTGCCTTCAGCACATATTGATTCGGGTATTGTTGAAGTTGACCTACTCTCTTCTTTGTTTTTGTTATGCTTAGCTAGGAGGTTTTTTTCTATAGATATTTACTTTTTAGTAGCTTTGCTACTCCCACATGAGCAACATTGGAACTTCTATATAATCCCTCTACCACTTCTGGTATAGTTTTTCCTTCAAAAATTCCTTTATTTTCTCCTTCAGTGTCAATGCTGTAATAATTTAAAAATGTTTTACTTAGCCAGCCTTTATAGCTCTCCGTCTTAAACAATTTTACTTCAATTTGTGTTAAACTAAGTCCTTGAAATAAGTAATAGTATATGATTTCTGGGATCAAATCTTCAAGATTACGATGATCAAAGAGGTCGTACGTTTTAAACAATCACTTCCTCCTCCTTTTCATTAAGCCATTCTATTAGAGAGTTGAGAGGAATATGTGCTGATGTACTCAAATTTGAATTATATTCTGTTTGAGTTACACCATCTGGTTGAACCACATTAAATTTTGGAACACTTGAAGCAGGAAAAAATCGAATGTTATTTTCAAAATATGTTTCATCATATTTTAATTCATGAAGGATTTCTTCAGGAATATTTTTAATTAACTGTTCAATATATAACAGCGTTCTATAGTCCTCGGCAGCAATTGTTCTGACCCCTTGAATTAATTTAAATAACGATAATCCAGCATCGTCTTTTCGCAGAAGACAAGAAACTATCATAATATCATACAGTTCAGACAACAGCTGTTCATGCTTAAAATGATGAATTCTAATGCTTTGTATTGTAGATTTAACTTCTATTCGTTTTATACGATTGATTGTAAAATCAAAGTTCATTTTATTCTGCTTCTGCCAATAAGAACTAATATTTACTCCAAGCTCCATAAAGTATTTAATGACATATAGTTCTGCAAACAAACCTTGCAATTCAGTATCGGCAACTTTCCCACCTTGAGCGAAAAGATTGACAAGAGCGGAAAAAAGTTCGTTAAGCATGTATGGGTTGCTTGATACTAGATGCTTTGAAAAGGATTCTGTTAATCGTACAAATGCCAGCTGTTCCTCAGGTTGGCTACTTAAACACGTGAGAATATGAACGGTTTTTTCTAAAAATACTCCATTAATTATCATTTCACATTTAGTATTTGAGCTAAAAAATAATTTCCTTGTACTTTGTAACTGAGAATTCATTTTAGGATTAAGGGATTCTATTACAAAAACAGGGTTTTTATCATTATCTACACCGTAATAAATGGTTTGTGAAAGATCAGCGATATCAAACAAAACAAATTTGTCATTTTTAGGGGAAGTTTGAAGTGCTTTTATTTGGCTCAAAATATATTCAGAATTCATATCATTCCCTCCAAACTCTTATATTTGTCCTACAAGACGCTCCATTTGTTCGGAATACGCTACAGGTACATAAAGGGCAATTGCAGGGCTGTAATAATTTATTTCCGGAAAATTCTTAGGCTTTATAAAGTGAATTTGTAACTGCATGACATCACTTCTCTCAATAGTTACCATATTGCTATCTCCAGGATAATAGGTTTTACTCCCTTGATTGGAGTTTCGGCCTTGAAATAACTGATTTATTTTCCCAGAACTACTAATAGTACGTGTTTCGTGAGCTGTATCTCTTATCCAAAGAATATCCACCACGGGATTAATATCGCTTTTTATAAGTGCCTCTTCTATTTTATTAAAAAAAGTTTGATCCAACACACTCGTTTTTGGAAAAACCAAGTGATCCAGTAAAGTTCTTTTCAATTCAAAAAAATCCAAGCCTTTTATGAATGCATGTTTATTCACACCATGATAATCTAATATTTCAATGAGATCATGGTGCCTATCTCTAAAAGCGCTGATATATGCACTATTACTATCTACACTCAAACGGTTCAATAGAAGGATATCTTGCTTGTTCCATTCCGAAAAACTAAAACGTTCAGCTCTTGCAACATTTCTTCTTGTCATGTTAAGCATTTTGTTAGCAAGAACAAATACCCTCGGAATTTCTTTAAAATGAGCTCCTCTGAGTTCTGCACGTTCAATAGTAGCCCAGAGATCATCATCGTGCTCTAAAATGGAAGAAAAATCATCTTTAATCGGTTGTGTTGTGAATACTCTACACACATCTAAGAAACTCCGCTTATATCCAAACCACCGTGCCCTTTGTTCCGTGTTATCTACATTGGATACTCCACGGGCTCGGCGAATTATATAAGTTACTGCTAAGCCTTTGATTGTCAAACCTCGTTCTACTAAATTACCCCCAACAAAAATATTAACCCTGTAAAATCTTGAGTTTTCACTCGCATCTTCATCACCATTGCAGAGATGCGCGTCTGGACACATTCCAATACACTCTAATATATAATTCTCTAGTTCACTAAAACTCGGAAGAATTACTCCGTCATTTTGGAAGTCAACATACGCTTTTTCTAAATGAGTTGAAAGATTTTGATAAGATATATCCTCTATGCCATCAAGCTTAGCGCGAGCATGTTCTCTCCACTCATTCAATACACTGTTTACTTTTCTTAACACGATTTGATGATCATACTTCCTCTGACTCGGATGAATCAACATTGCATGATTACGATTATCTCCACGATAAACTCTGATTGCTCCACCAATAAAAAAAGCGGCTAAAGCCTTATAAAAAGACAAAGGAAGACCCACATCTTCCAAAATGCTTGGTTCATTATCCGGAATTAATTTGATATAAGTGTCTTGAATTTCTCCGTGGAATTCATCAAGCCCACAATAATCATCACCTGGATATACCAAAGAACCAAAATCAGGAGACAATTGATCACAAGTTTTAATTAAAATGTTAGCTTGGGGAGTTGCAGTAATAGACAAAAAACAATGTCTTTGCAACCTTGCCTTTAATGTAACCGCCGCTTCATATGTAGCACTCATAGAGTTACGAGACGCTTGTGTATTAAGTGTTGCTTGATCGCCTTCATCATCAATCACTAAAGTTGGTACATTACATAATATAGGATCTGAAAAAATGCCTGCAATTGTATTTATCCTAACCTTACCTTTTAGTCCTACAATTACTACTTTTCTTTTTTCCTGAATAAATTGTTTAATCGCAGTAGGATTAAGTATGGACTCATTTTGGTTTGTAGCTAGAATAACCATTTTATCCATCTCAATGTTACTAAAATATGAGCGTATTCGCGCTACATTTTGACCAAGAAGAATATTTTTTGTACCACCTAATACAACAATAATATCGTAATCGTTATCAAAGGCAAGAGCCATTAAAGAGATAAAATTTGAAGTTTTCCCACTCTGTACTTTTCCAATTATGATCCCCGTTTTTGAGTTAGGATTCTCATCCTTAGGGTTCGGACAATTCGAAAGAATATTTATTGAATTTTGAAAAATTTTATCAACAGCATCCCTCGGGATATCGTCCTTAGTCAATTGCTCAGTCATTTTCATGCGAAAGAAACCGTCAGAAATAATCGGCCAACTATTACTATTGTTCTTAACTTTCATTTCAATAGTTTTATCCATTACTCCGATCTCCTTCCTATGATTGCAATGCGAGATCTGCCAGAATTTTATTCATTTTATTTCTAATTGAACTAGCTTCAATTCGCCCATCATAAGATATTTTAAGAGCCTCTACTTCCGCAAGAATTATTGCAATTACCAATTTTGTCATAACTACACTGAATTCTTTATTATCAATAAAAGGTTTAAAAAAAGCATGCTTCATATTTAACTTAATTTTATATACTTCATCTACTGACTTGGATAAAGTTACCCAAGGTGATAAAGGATTTAAAGTTTCAAACTCAACAAAAAAAGTATATTTAACTTTCATGTATTCAAAATTAGTTTGGTAACTTGATGGCCCACTTAATATAAGTCCTGTGTCAATTGCGCTTTCATCAACAATATTACCAAGCGCGACATTTTGTGTTTTATTCATGTCAGGTGCAAGTTGAGGAACATAATGTGAAGATGGTTCACTACTAGCCCCAGCGACAGGTATTATACTAACTCCTTGTATCACATCCGCTTTTTGTAATCCATCTACTACTTTTCCAATGACATCTGCAGTCTTTACACGTTGACGCACTCGTATTTGTTCTGCTTTTGCACGAAATGGTTTTGAAAATACCAATAATTTTTCGATAAATTGCTCTTCCAGACCACTTGTATGCCAATCAAAATCATCTTTCGCCTGCGTAACAGGCCAATTATCCATATAAAGCTCACCAAAAAGCCTTTGATATGTATATGAATTTGAATCGCCAAAAAGCTCTGTTGGCCGATAGTTTTTTTCAGGTCCTCCGACAATTACTCTGCCTCTCCTAATAAGAGTAAACCCGGCATCTCTTACACTAGCAGGGATTCTTATTGCAATAAACCCCTGAACAGTTAGCTCTTTTCCTTCGTGATTAACGGAGAATTTAACATCCCTTTTCCATCGTTCAACACTACCATCGGCCAGTTCTTCCTCATAAATAGCAGGATCGCTATAAGTTAGTTCCGTTCCATTATATCTAATAATAACTTCCCCGCTTCTAAGATCTTGCCTATATATATTACTCAAAAGTTCCTTAATCTTCCATACGGTTCGAGAAGCGGTTAATTTTTTATTTAAACATTCAATTTTTATAATTGTGTAATGCTCAAAAGGATTTGCCTCAAAAATGTCAGCATCTATTTCATCGTCCTTATCGTTCTTCAGTTTTTCCACATCGACAGTTGCACTATATGCAAAATTAGATCCCAATTGAGTAGAAGTAACACTCCATTTCTTGCCAAACCAACATGCTGCAGTTTTTAATCCCATTCCAAATTCATTGCGTCCCTCTCTATTCTTAGGCACCTTATCCAAAATAATAGCTCTCTCAAAATCTTCCCATTCCATTCCATATGCAGAATCAGTGATTGTGAGAGTGTCGTTTCCATCCGAATTACTTTCATATATAATATCAATATTCAGCTTTTTGAAATCAGGTAATTCTAATAATTCTTCTCTATGGTCAAAATAACTTTGCGTCGAGTTGTCCAGAAATTCTGCAATCGCTGTCCAAGGCTGGTAACTTAAGCGCTTATATGTAGCATACACAGCACTTGTGGGGCGAATATTAATCTTTGCCATAAAAGCTCCCTTCTCTACATTTCCCCCAAAAATAATTATTCCAACAAATAAATAATTGGATATTTTCAGAACTCTCATTTCATAACCATCAAATCCGGTTCTCCAACAATTTTATCTAGTTTGCTAACTGCACTAAAATATTAATAACTTAGCTATACTTAAACTATTTGCATCTCTTGTCTGAAATTAAGCTCTTGATTATTAATACTTTCTTCCATGATCAAAGATTGGATGATTCTATGGACCACCTCAACATTTAACGCATTACCTAATGCCTTATATGCAGACGTAAGACCTTCTGGCAAGCACTTCAAACTATCCATGCTTTGAAGTCGCGCGCACTCTCTTGGAGTCATATATCTATTTTCCCAAGTAATAATAGGAACCTGAGTCGCAGTCATTGCAACCAGAGAAGGTGAAGTCGTCGGTCTTTTAGCCCTAAGTCCTGATGCTCTGCATTGTAAAACCAAATTTGTTAGATTTCTCTCTGCACCTTTACAATTCCATTCAAACTTTTGGAAGCTGGAAGGAAGATCCAAAATAGAAGGTAACCATTCATCAATCCATTCTTTATTATCTTCATAAAGTTGACGGTTTTGTTTAATAAAACGAATTTTCCAATCAGGAAATCTATCCTCCTTTGTTCTTGCGTAAGAAGGAAGAGTTAAAAAAAGTTCCTCTTTGGTTAGATTTTCCAGAGATCTGCCATGAGAACCCAAATATCCTCTAAGCTTTTCAGAACCCATTTTCCATGGGGTTTCCTCCTCATAAGGATACGTAGCACCAAATTCCATTGACCAAATTGGAAAAGAGGGAAGATTCCTCTCTTCAGGGTAAATATTTAAAAATTGCTGCCATGCAGCAATACATTTATTCACATGTTCCGGCAACTGCCTGGCATCCGTAGGTAATTTATCAAGCACAGATTTTATAGAAATATCATGCTCCACCGTTAGTTTTTCAGGCCACTTAAAATGTGAGAGTCCCTTTCTACTACCGACTATAAAAACCCGTTCGCGTATCTGGGGTATTCCAAACCAATGCGGAGATAGTTTCCTTATATCTACTTCATAGCCTAGTTCAATTAATATTTTTTTGGCTATTCTCCAAGTCCTACCTTCATCATGCCGTTCAAAGTTAGCCACATTTTCAAGCATGATATAAGTAGGTCTACGCAATCTGAGTATCTTAACAATATGATAGAAAAGATCACCTGATTTTTCATCCTTAAAACCATTCTGCTCACCGGCTTTGGAGAATGGTTGACAAGGAAATCCCCCGCATAAAATATCATGTTCAGGGACATCCTTTGCCTTTATAGCTTTAATGTCTCCACGAGGCATTATACCGTGGTTCTTTAAGTAAAGCTTTCTTAAACCCTCATCAATCTCTGAAGCAAACACACATTCATGGCCAGCCCAAGAAAGAGCAAGATTAAACCCTCCCAGACCAGCAAACAAATCTATAAATTTCATTCAGATCCCCCGCTGTTTAAAATTTTCATTGATATTTAAGAGTTGCTCATGGAAAGCAGCTAACCTCTCCGTATTATTATAAAAATTATCATTAAAGATAGACCTAAAGTCCTAACCGAAGTCTCAGGATAATTATATAGTTCTACATTTTCCTTCAAATTCCTGTATCAAAAAATGATTCGCAATTTGAATACGAAAGTAAAATGCTTATTTATACAACTTTATATTTTAGAACTAAGCAGATTATTTAATGCAACAAAAGTCGCAATCCGTGAATGTGACCCTTATCCGAACTCAAGTTCGTATGTATCTATTTTATAGAATTATACAAGTTCAATCAAATTAATTTTATATAGAACACAATGGTGCGTCACCCTGATACGATAAGGTTAAGTCGGGGGGGGGGGGGGGGGGGGGATTAATCCCAAATATTTTTTGTCCACATGACCTACTGCTCACTTGATTTTCTATTTTTAACATAATTAATCGTTCTTCTACCAACAAAAGAACTGCAATAAATGTAATTATTTAAAAATTCGTTTGATTTTTTCTAATCATCACTAGACAAGCTACTTAGTTATAAGAAGCGGCATAAGATTGACGAGAGTGAATGGATGGTTTCTCCAAAGCCATCATCGCGAATAAGGCTTGTGAGGAAGAACCTAATACCTGTTCAGTGGCAGTGAAGAACGTATCTAAGAACTAGAGGAAAACTTCAAACGGAAACCGTCGACGAATACAATTCAGTGTCGCAAGTATCGGCGTTTAAGTTTGAGTTAATGAGCTTCTCCGCGTTAAATGTAAACAACGAGGAAGTCTTATGAGTTATGATTCACAGTATCATTGACAGTGTGGACGTTCACCAAGACGGTCCAATCGAAATCAGTTTCCTTCAAAACCAACCAAAAAAAGGGGCGAAGCATATTTAGGCTCGCCCATCCATTCCATCCATAATACACACTCCACATGCACCGTATGCGGGAACATATCCACCGGCTGAACCTCAACCGTCCGGTATCCGCCGTCTTCAAGTACTCGCAAATCCCTCGCCAGTATCGACGGATTATACGACACATACACTACCCGCTCTGGCTTCATCACCAGAATCGTGTCCAGGAGCGCAGGATCGCAGCCTTTTCGTGGCGGGTCGACTACTATGACGTCGGCTACGATGCCTTCCTCGCGCCAGCGTGGAATGACAACTTCTGCCGGGCCCGCCTCGAACGAAGCATTGGTGATTTCGTTCAGCTCCGCATTGCGCTTCGCGTCCTCAACCACCTCCGGCACAATCTCGACGCCGTACACTGTCCTACCTTGCGGGCAAGGAATAGCGAAATCGTTTCTATGCCGCAGTAGGCGTCAATGACGTTCTCAGTGCCCGTCAGCCCTGCATACTCCACCGCTTTGCGGTACAACTCCAATGTCTGCGCCGGGTTCACCTGATAAAACGACCGCGCCGAGATCGCAAAGCGGATGCCGTCCAGCTTGTTGTAAATGACGTCGCTGCCCCACAGTGTGCGCGTTTCATCGCCGAAAGTGACGTTGGTTGTGCGGGTGTTGATGTTCTGTACGATGCTGCTAACACCCGGAATGGCTTCGCGGATGCCTTCGATCCACTGGTCAGCCTGCGGAATCTTCCTGCCGTTGATGATTTCGCCGCTGATAAAACCGGTCCGCACGACGACATGGCGCAGCAGGTCACGACCGCTTTCTTCGTCGTAGGTGGTAACCGCACCGCTTTCCGATCTCTTTGGAGGCGGCCTTCGTCGTTCTGCTCATGCTGGATCAGGCACTCGTCCATGTCGATGATGCGGTGCCTGCCGCGCGCGTAGAAGCCGCCGATCAGGCCGCGGCCTGCGCCGCCTTCCAGCGATGCCATCGCCATGCTGATCGGCCCCTGCGCCTTATTGCGGTAGCACCAAGGGTTCTTCATGCTGATGGTCGGATGGACGATAACGGAGGAACGCTGCTCGGACGAGCCGGATGCAGAAAAATCCGAAGCAAGCTGGCCGGAAGGTGGCACCGTAGTCCATATGCTGCAGCTGGCAGCCGCCGCACTGCTTGTAGATCGGGCACGGCGCGTCGACGCGGTCGGGACTGGTCTGCAACAGCTCGAGCTGCTGGGCTTAGCCGTACTGCTTTTTCACCTCGAGCACTTGACGTTGACTAGCTCCCCTTGCAGCGCTCCCTGCACAAAAAGGGTAAGGCCGTCCACGCGCCTCCCCCTTATCCTTCATACATCCTTGAGATCCCAACCGTTCCCGAATGAAGGCTGATAAGGAAAATCAGTCTCTGAATTTTAACATTATCTGCTTGTTTTACTTCCTTTTCTCAACCACTGTGACTTGGGCTTGGGCATCGAATTTGCCTTGGATTTGGCTGGTTTTAACACTGCTGCAGATGTCGATGAGCCTTCCGCCTTTAAAGGCTGAGTGGTATTCAGCATCGGATAGGGATGGTCTTTCACTTCGGGAATGGTCTTTCCGATCAGTTTCTCAATATCTTTGAGATACGGAATTTCGTCAAATTCGCAAAAGGAGATCGCGGTCCCGCTCTGTCCTGCTCTGCCGGTACGGCCAATTCGATGAACGTATGTTTCCGGAATATTAGGGAGATTGAAATTAATCACATGAGAAAGTTCCTCGATATCAATCCCTCTTGCTGCGATATCCGTCGCGACCAACACGCGCGTCACGCCGCTCCTGAAATTGCTTAATGCCGTCTGTCGGGCATTTTGAGATTTGTTTCCATGGATGGCCTGAGCGGAAATTTTCGCTTTGGTCAGTTCGCGCACAACACGGTCGGCGCCATGCTTGGTACGGGTAAAAACCATTGCCGAAGCAATGGATTTATCTTGTAAGAGGTGATTCAATTGCTTTTGCTTGTTCTCCTTATCTACCTTATAAACCGATTGCTTGATTCGATCCACAGTAGATGATACCGGCGTAATTTCCACCTTCACTGGATTAACGAGCAGCGATTTAACCATTTTGGATATTTCGGGTGGCATAGTTGCCGAGAAGAAAAGCGTTTGTCTTTTGCTGGGCATTTTTGTGATGATTTTCTTCACATCGTTGATAAAGCCCATATCCAGCATTCTGTCGGCTTCGTCCAGTACTAATATTTTGACGTATTGTAAATCGATTCGCTTTTGATTCATCAAATCGATGAGTCTGCCAGGAGTCGCAATAACAATATCCGCACCTTGATCAAGCGACCGCTCCTGTACTTTTTGTGAAACGCCGCCAACAATAGCCAAGCTACGCAAATGGGTGTATTGACTATACGCTTGAATGTTATCCGAAATCTGAAGAGCAAGTTCTCTTGTCGGGGATAAAATCAAGGAGCGAATACGGCGTTGTGTGTTGGGTCTGATCTGCTGTTCGCTTAATAGTTGGACAATCGGTACGGCAAATGCGGCCGTCTTCCCTGTTCCCGTTTGAGCGCAGCCAAATAAATCTCTGCCGGCTAACACAGCCGGGATCGCCTGTTCCTGAATGGGTGTCGGCGTCGTATAGTTCTCTTTACTTAAAGCTTTTAAAACCGCGGGTATAAGATTTAAATCTTGAAATGTCATTTTTTCTCCTTATACATCTATATTCTTCATTGCGTAACTTCTCTTGTAACGTCTTCACAAAGCGTTCCTTTACATCATAACACATAAGATGAGCACAAATCGGCGCAAAAAAAGAAGCGGGATTTTACCCGCTCCACGGATGTACGAAGCTTCATTCTGGTGCTTATTTTTTACCGGCATATTCCTTCGTCGCGGTATCCAGCATGGATTTCCAATCCGCAAAATCCGTCTCTCTTGCAACATGGCGATCCAAAAATTCGTCCGGTATGTTATTGATATCTTCTTGTGTCTTGACTTGAAAGCTGCCTTTTTCTAAAAACGCTTCAAAGCTTTTAAAGCTGGAATGCTTACTCATGAACAATTCATTAAACAACTCATCGAATGAAACATGATTCGGATCTTCTTGAACCGTTTTCTCGCCTTGCAAGTCCTTCAGCAGTTCGTCAAATGACATTGGTTTATGCTTTCTCAGAATACCACCCCTAGATTCAGTTTTATCCATATCCATTCAGATTACCTTGTCGATAAACGCGTTTTCGAGCCACTGATCAAGGAGGTTTCAGGTGCCCTGCTTGTCTGATTTGTCGCCTTTAGGATTACCGGAAGCTTCGGCTCCATCCTGATTTTTCGTGCCTTTGCTTTTATAAGGTTTAGGCGCGCTTCTTTTTCTGTTAGCACTTGCTTGCCATCGGTTCCAGCCCTTTTTATCTGTTCCCCTGCCTGTTCCGCCTTTACCCTTAGATTTAGCCAAGTAATCACTCCATTTTTCGTTGTCGTTAACTTCTGTATTCTCAGCCACTCTAACTTTAACGATCCTGCAGATTAATTCATAAGGCAGCGGCTTTTCGATAGGAAATTGTACTGACTGAAAGTTGGATAAAATCCGATATGATTTTGATAAGCAGCAAAATGCACCAGATTTCCATGCAGCGCAAAAGTAGGCATTTGATAACTTATCTTTCCCTTTGCGTCTGTTGCCGACTCCTTTTCTTAACGTTTGAAGTATTTCCTGAACCTCGGGAGAAAATGTTGAAATATATTCATCAATGGATTCATAATTGATTTTATTTCCTTCCATGATTTCTCCTTCCAAAGGATGGGCATTTACTCACTCTCGAGGCGGCTGATAACAGCCATCCTTTTTATTTTATCATGAAGACCCTATCCAGTGCTTATTTAAATGATTTCTTTTTGACCGTGGAATCCTTCAGCGTCGATCGGAACAACTCGTCAAGCAACTGATCCTGGCCGCCGTCAGCAGCGTGCATACCTGATGCTGTTCGCTCGTAGTAGGCCATTCGTTCCTCTAAAAATTCGTTGATCGGATTGATCTTCGGTTCGTAATCCATTTCGTCGCCTGCTTTTTTACGGGTTAGCAAATCGAGAATAATCGCCTTAAGCTCACTTCCCTCCGGAACCAAATCATCGACAAGCCGATCAAATTCAATTGGAGGCATCGCGTTGTGCTTCTCGATCCACTCACATGCCAAGATTGGACGCAGAACATAGAAGTATTTCTTGATTTTTACTTGTTCACCCTGCAGGTACTCCCGATAGTTCCCCTTCGCCATGTGCAGATAGTGATACATGCATGACCTTGGGGAGAAAGTGTATGGAGAAATGCGGCGGATTTGCTCTGCTGTCGAATAGTTCTCCAAATATACAATCGGGGACTGAAGCCACTCCAGCAGCGGCGGATTCGATTTGCGGAACAAGTTCAAGGCTTTTCTTAAGTCCCAGCCACTGATGTCCAGCATGTCGCTGATCGGCCGTTCGATCACATCTCGTTTCTCGAAAATCGATAAATACCATTCTTCCGGTCTAATATAGATAAATCTGACGTCGTAGTCGCTGTCCTTTGACGGGAAACCCCATGCGCGGCTGCCCGATTCGCAAGCATACAAAATCCGAACATTTTCTTCCTTTTCGATTCGTTCTAACTCTGCTATGATTTGTCGTCTAACATCGGACATGCGGGTCTCCCCCTTGGACATAGAATTAGCAAGAGACCATGGATTCAGCGCCCATGGCCAATTCTTACGGTTGATGGTCTAAACTTATCCCATCTACCCGCTCCACCGGCGACGAATAGCCGCCGCTCGATGCGCTCACGTTATTTGCTTGCTTCCTTTTTCTCACCAATGAGAGAACTCAACCGCTCCAACAGGTCCCCGCCACCCGTTAAAGAGATGGATCCAATTTTCTCACATATTTTCTCCAGGAATTCCAGCTCCTTCAGACGGAATAACGTCTGATTCTCGTCCATCAGCTTCGCGGTATTAAGCAAACTTCGGGTCGAGGCCGTTTCTTCCCGACGAGTGATTAGATTCGCCTGGGCCTTCTTCTCCGCAAGCAGGACGGTGTTTAGAATATCTTTCATTTCCCCCGGTAAAATGACATCCTTAACCCCCGCACTCAGGAACTGTACTCCGAATTCATCACCCTCCTCACGTAAACGGGACAGGATGAACGACGCTACGTCCTCTTTTCGTTTCAAAAGATCGTCCAATTTAAGAGTTCCGACATATTCCCGAAGCATGAGCTGAAGCTGGATATGAATTTGCTCGTCGAACGATTTCATTTCTAACGCACGTAATGGCTTTACGATCTTGTATTGGCAGACGAAGTTCAACCGCAGCGTGACTTTGTCTTCCGTCATGATTTCTTGGCCGATGAGATCCATTTGCTGCTGTCTTAAATCAATGGACTTAATCATAACCGAAACGGGGCCCTTCCAGAAGTAGTACTTTCCAGGAGAAAGCTCTCGTTGTAAAACATGATCGAAAAATAAAAATCCGGATTCGTAACTCGCGATTTCACAGGACTGCACATGGGCTGTAAGCTTCGGTATAATCGAACGGTCTACCTCGGCAGGCAATTCAGGTTTTCTGATATCCGAATGTAAAAAGGTATGTTTTTTGAGTATGTTCCAGTAGGCGTAGACACCAGGCTTAAGCAGTTGTACGAATTGACCGTCCTCATAATGCAGTACGTATTCATGGTCTTGTACTCGCATGATATCGAGCTCTCGCACAAGGTCTTCATCATGAAGGAACAACTGCAAATCTTTGCCCTCTACAACGAACGGATTCGCGATATTCAACACGACAACTGTGGTTTGTGACCACAATAAATAGTGATAGGTCCCCGGAATAAGCTTTTTCACATAACTTCCTTTATGAAAGAGTAAACCGCGCTGGTCAGCTTGAATGGTTACTTTTTTAAACATATTTGTTACCCCCTTAATGGTTCGACCATTGGATGTAGAATCCCGCTGCGGTTCCGGCGGAATCTCGTTTTAGATAAGCGATCTGCCCGTGATTTTTAAGGACATTTGATTCAGGAGGATGACCCTGCTTCAGCCATCCTTCTTCCTCTTCCATCCTAAAAAGCCTCCCGGAGTTTCGCTCCATCGGTATCCACAGATTGCAAGGCCTTTCCTGCAGTGCGCTCAAACTAGCCGCTAGGGATTCTATCCTTTGGTCTTTGTTCAAGTTTTCGCTCGATTGAAAGTCGAGTATTCTACCAGAATCGCTCCCTAGGCGATTGGGGAATCGAACCCCAAATAGTGGCTTTTACCGATCCGATCGTACAGGATACCGTAACCTAACAGGCACGGCACTGCGGGATAAACGGATATCCCCGCCTCGTTACGACCGTCCGAATAAGAACCCATGTATGATGAAACGCCATTAGCGTTTACCACCTAACACTTGCGTCTTACAGGTTCTATAATCGCTCATTTCAATCGGAACGAACATGGCAAAAGTATTACGACTACCCATAAAGTTTCCATTTCATCCAAATCCCTCCCCTGTTAGAATAGAAAAAGACGTTTTATTGAACGGGGGGATTACGATGGCCAAGGAAAGCTTTGATAAAGAAATCCAGTTCCTGCGCATGCTCGTGCTGACAAGCGGCGCATTTAGCAGACAGCAGTTCGCAGAGCGATTGGGCATTTCCGTCCACACCTTTGACAAAACGATCCGGCGGCTCAAAGAAGTCGTAAACTCCATGCACCAGCATTTACAGCAGGAACAGAGCAAGGAATTTTCCGAGACCCTTCGGTTCAGCTATTATGACTCCACCGATCCTCTGCTGCTGTTTCTGTTTCGAGCCAAATCCGTAAAAGAATCCGAAAGTCAAAGAATGTCGCTGCTGCTCGGGGCGATGAACGAGCAGGCTTTGACGGCAATGGAGCTGTTGGATCTGTGCTGCAGCAGTCTGTCATCCGACCTTGCGCTGCCGGACGAGAAGACGATCCGGTCGGACCTTAAGTACTTGGAAGCGGTTGGCGTCATCAGGAGGGAACCAGGACCTCGCCCCTACCGGTATCGCATTCATAACGACTTGGTCCGGAGCTTATCCGATGAGGAACTTATGGATTTATATGATTTTGTGGATGTGATGGCGAACACACAGGTGCCTTCCGTTCAAGGCTATCTGCTGCGCGATGGACTCAAGAAGCATCTTTTGCGCAATCAAGTCGAGCAGCACGCCGTCGAGCCCTTTTTATATAAGTATCACTATTACTCGCGGATTTTGGATGAGGCGCACCTGTTCACGCTGCTTCATGCCATCCGTCACCGCCGCAAGGTCCGTTTTCTCTACTTTTCTCCGAAGTCCGAAAAAAGCTACGCCTCCAAAAACACCAATCCCTTATTTGAACGGGATACGGAGGGCAAAGCCGAAAAAACGCTTCCGCTGAAGATTGTCTACGATCATCAATATGGACGATGGTATTTGCTTTCTTACGGCAGAGAAGGAATCCGAAAATACCGCCTGGAAGGAATGACGCAAATCGAAGAAGATGAGCCTGCAGCGGAGGATTGGTTTGAGGAAAAGCAGAGCGAGCTTGCGGACAAAATACGTTACAGCTGGCTGATCGATACAGGCCGGCCGGTGACGGTGCGCGCACGATTTTACAATCCGGAGGGTTCCGAGCCCAACTTCGTGAAAGACCGGGTCATGCTGCAGGGACAATGGGGACAGATTGTGTCTGAAGATCATTATTCTTTTATCTATGAAATCACCGTAAACGGGACGACCGAGATCAAGCCGTGGTTGCGGAGTTTCGGTTCCAGCTGCGAGATTCTGGAGCCCATTCGGCTCCGCCAGGAAATGATTGCCGAATGGAAGGAGATTCAGTCCTACTATGAATCTGTTTGAGAAAATATTCAACCACCAGATCATCTCCCGCCTGGAGGATTCCGGCACCTTCATGATTACCTCGCATGAACGGGCGTGGCTGAAGACGATGCTGGAGCATCCCGCATCTGCTGACGCCTTTACTCCGGATACACTGGACAAACTGCGCGCAATCCTTGAGCCGGATGAGGTGATGGACACCTCCCGCCACTTGATTGAAAAAGCCCGCAGTATGGAAAAGCAGGTGTATCACCCGCTCCTGCGGCCTCTGCGCCGGCACATCATGAATAAGACTGGAATCCGTATCACTTACGAGATTAAGGGTGGCCGCGTTAACCGGGACCATTCGGGATTTTCGTACAAATTGGAATACTCGATGGTCAAGAGAGAATGGTATCTGCTCTGGTATCACCTCCGGTATCAGGCATTTATGAGCACGAGGCTCAAGAAAATACATGCTGTGACTTCAGAAACGATCAAACCGTCGACAGCAGATAGCATCATCAAGAAGACCGGCAGGATCCTGGAATCGCGTAAGAGTGAAGCGGTGATTGAAATCGTCCGCAAATATAACGAAGAGTTGTCTCGCATCCTGTATGCTTTCTCCAGCTTCGAAAAAGATGTGGAGTACGATGCGGAGAACGATTCCTATAGAATCAGGGTATGCCTTCTCGCGGACGAATTCGAGTATCTTCTCTCTAAGCTCCGTTTTCTGGGGAAACGAGTTCGCGTGGTGGAGGGCGATTATCTGAAAAGGCGGATGTTGGAAGCATCGACAAAGGCCTTGGAACGTTACGGGATCATTCCAGGCGATGAGGAATTGTCCTCATAACCTGTTCCGGTTCGTATACTGCTTGTGGAGGAGGCGGGCAGCTAAGCCCGCCTCCAATGTTATTCCTGTTCATCTTTCCATTCTTCGGGAGGTACGAAGTAAGCGTCGTACTCCTGCAATGCTTTTTTACTTAACCCGTTTTGCCATTCCCATAAGTGCAATAGATAATCTTCTCCCCTTCCCATCCTCCAGAATAGGCTGAAGGGATGGTGTTCAGGATAAACAATCCATTGCGGCAAAAAGAATTCCGGCGAATAACCTTCCTGTTCGTTTCGAACCTCCATCAGAATCTGGCCGAGCATATTACGTCCGGTTCCATCCCCATTATCGCCCCAGAAGGAATCGTTGGAGGTATGTTCGACCAAAAGACAATTGCCTGTAGACATCAAAATTTGTTTGACTTCTTCGTGCTGCTCCATTTTGTATCTCTCATTACTCATCCTACCCCTCCGTTAAGAACTCGAGTTATTTGGGGACAACCAGCCCGATAACAATCTCAATGATCATGACGAAGTCAATCATCTCAGATTCACATGGAATTTAATCTGATCCGAGAATATAAGGTTTCAGTATCGGTGCCAGCTGTTCGGCCATCCGATTGAAACCCAAATCGGTAGGATGAATGCCGTCAACCGTGCACTCGTTAAAATCAGCAGCTCCAAGCAAATGTTCGCCATCGTGAAAAAAAATTCTTTTATCTCCCTTCTCACGGAAGGCATTCACGGTTTCCATCTGAATCCTTTTTCTTTGAAGCCGCAGTTCGAGCAATTCACGATCGAACAACTCCTGCCCAAATCGGATTTGGGAAAGGACGACAATTGGCACATCAGGATGTTTGTTGCGGTAAATTAGAATGAATCCCGGCAAGGTCATTTGGAGCAATTCGGGGCTCACTGAGTTTGCTTCATAGTCAAGAACAAGAAGCGCCGGATTCGGGATTTCACTCACAATGTGTGCCATTTCCGCTTCGCCTTTACCGCTTCCGGAAAAACCTAAATTAATAAATTCAGCGTTAATCTTTCGGCTTAAAATGTTAGTATAAGCCATTCCCGGTCTTGAAGCGCATCCTCCCTGAGTAATCGAAGTGCCGTAGAATATAATCCGTTGGTTACGTTGATACGGCGGAGGCGATATAATGTCAGCATCCGGATCAATTCCGATCAGCACTTCTTCAACTCCTTGGTAAAGCGGGAAGTACAAAGTAATATTTTGAACACCCACAATAAGCTTTTCAAACATTGAAAATTCGTATTCTTGTTTCGTATGGTCGTACTTAGTCGTGCTGTAGTACATCTGCTTACCCGGCATTCCGATATAGCAGTCGAAGCCGCACTGTCCCGTAGCCGGCATATGGTTCATATTCGCCTTTCCGGTCAAACGCACCTTAACCGATAATCGGCTCGAATTCGTTTGAAAGCGGATTTGACCTCCAGCCGTGCAATTGGCAAGGTCATCAACAGCCGGTGGAATCGAAAAATTAGGAGTTAACGGTAATCTCCTGTATACACTCTCTTGTTTAAACCATGCTAATCCGGCAATATGAAACGGCAGCTCCTTCGGGGAATGCCAAACCAGTGCGATCGTTTCGGCTGCAGAGGAAATTTTGTTCGATTCACCCTTATCCATTAGATCATTCCTTCCGCGAATTAATCGGAATTTAAGAAATCCATCGGAATTTCCACTGCCGGCTTGCAAAATTGCCAACAGAGTGCAGAGTGCAAATTGCTTATTAAAGTTTTTCCATCCGACCCAATGAGTCGTATCCACAACCGAATAATCGGTGAATGTCCTATTTATTCCGTTATTTAGTTCTTATTTTCGTTGTTCCTTGGCGAAATATAGATCCAACAACCTGACGCTAAAAGCCAAATCAAACGTCAATCGGTTCTTCACCTCCGCCTGAATCGTCATCGATTCGGAGGTGTCTTTCTGAAGGCTCTCCAGCTTCTGCTTCGCGGCCGTAGCGATGCCGTGGTTGTATTCCCGATGTGGCTTCAAGACATTTAAAACGCTATTCAGATCCTGCTCCAGCCCCTTCGCGTCATTAGCGCTCATTCCCTGGAATGGAACGTAGATGTTATCGATTTTGCGGACCATATCTTCCACCATCACGGACAGCGGAAGTGTCGTCCGGTAATCTGGCATCACCGCCTCATTACGGTAAACGCCGAGTTTTAATTCACGATCATAACCGTTGCCGAACAGCGATTCGAATTCGAACAAAGCGGATCCATCCCCTCCCGCCATTACCGCTGCATTGATTTGACGTACGAGCTCCGTCTTTGTCAAATTGATAAAGGTACCGACACCGGACGTCACGAACGATTTACCTTGGGCAAGAAGGAGTGAATTTTTCAAATCCTGTACGACGACGACAGCGTCCGGAACATAGGACATATGAAACAGGTTGTCTATCAGATTATGCTCTACCCAATACTTGGTTTCCTGGGCGTGCGTCTTTGGAGCTTCGTCATAATTGGGCCATACAGCCGCTGTAATTTGTAAACCGTCTCTGATCACATGGGATTCGGCAACTACCCTCTCGATCCACGTATTAATGAAATCGGCCCGGAATTGAAGCCACTCATCCCAATGATCGTCTCCTGGATGCAGGTCAATCGGATCCACGCCGGCCTTCTTGATGAACAAACCGCGTGTATAGGTATCGTATCCGAAATCATTCGTGTAGTCTCCGGAGCCCGGATAACGGGCATAATCCAGATGCAGGGAAGCGACATCGTATCTGGTCAACAATTCCTTATAGATGGACGAAACAAAGTCTCTGGCTTCCGGCAGAGCGGGATTTAACCAGTACCATTTTGTACCATAGTCATCCAGTTCGAAATTATTCCCTTTTCTGTTCACCATGAGCCATTCGGGACGTTTCTCAACGACCGGTCCGCCAGTACCGAAAGCGAAGTTTTCCACCCAAGCATGAATCTCGATGCCCAGTTTCTCCCCTTCTTCAAGGTAAGCCTTCAACACGTCAAATCCTTCGTAAATCGGATTTAACTTGGTATAAGGGTTGTCGATGGGGAATATCGTGTAACCGTCCCACATCGATTCCAAATAAAGGGAATTGATGTTCGTCTCTTTCATTCTTTTCAGATGTTCCCGCACTTGTTCTATGTTCTTCTCTTTGGGACGAAGCCACAGGCCACGATTGTCGACTTTGCGTGACTCGAAATTCATAAAATAGGTATCCGATATATATTGATCCAATTCGTTCAACAGCTCGAATAACCCGTTCGTTACACCGCCCGAGAGCTCCGCTTTCGCCCGTTCATTGAGCGTTTTGGCAGCTGCGATTTTCTGCTCGATTTGCTCGTATGGAACATCCATGAACTTGCTCTTGGAATCTTGCAGCGCTTTTTCCGCATTCGCGATGCTGATATCGGCCTTGTCCAAATACGATTCCGGTGTGAAAATGATCAGCACTTGTTTATTCGCATGGTCGAACCTTACTTTGGCGCCCACCAAGGCGTTTTTCGTCAACCATTCGTTTTTCACCCCGTGACCGGACAGGACATAGCCGCCTTCGGGAATAAGGCTGTCGTTGCCTCCGTTTGAGATGATGAAGCCTTTGTCGTTCACAACCGCTTCGAAGCCCCAAGGGTTCGTTCCGGTGTGCGTACCGTAGTTGCGGTCATAGACGATCAACTGGTCCGCGCCCCGAAAGCCGGGAAAAGGTCCGCCTGCGGCATCGTCCCAGCCGGCTGGGTTGTCTTCTTTCACCTTCGGATTAAAAGCGTCGTAAGTGATTTTGCCTGCCGAATAGATCAGGCTGTTCGTAACCAACTCCACCGAGTCGCCAACCGCAACCTTTCCGTTCAATTGATTGTAGAAGGGACTTCCGGCTTGAATCGAGAGAACATAACCATCGGTTGGTATGGGAGAGTCGTTATTCAAATATTGTCCCGTACCAGGATCGTAAGTGATCGCTGTTACTCTCGTGACCTTGTCTTGGACGACGGTCAGTTCCATCCCCCACGGATTTTGTCCAGTCGAAGAACCATAGGAAGGCTGGTAAAGAATAACTTCATTAGCTCCGCGGGAAGCGTCTACTTTATCGATGCCGACAGTAATTCCGTTCACGGTAAAGTACTTGGACGGAAGCACCGGAATTTCAATGTTCCGCGTTTGTAACACATCACCGACATCCAGATCCCCGAGCGCGGCGGTAGACGTTCCGGAAGCAGACAGAACATATCCCGTCGTCGGAATGAACGTTCCTTTGGTGCCATTCTGATTTTTGACCACTACAACGCCGTCGGCCACGATATACTCCACAGTGTCTTCACTGAACGGAGGCGTCGTTTCACCATAGTTTCGTGTGTAGATTGCAAGTTGATCCTGACCACGTTCTTGATCGATCGCATTGACGGATAAACTCTTTCCGTCTTCAAGAACGATTTCCGGAACTCCCTCCGAATCTGCACCTGCCTGTCCAACCGCTCCCGTAAAAAAAAGTGTTATTCCCACCAGAATTAATAAGGCTTTGTTCCTCTTTTTCATTTTACGCCTCCTCTATTCCTGTAGACTATTGTTCATAGATTGTTCCTGAAAGTCTGACATGCTCTTCTCTTCGTCATCTCCTATATATTTGAATGCATTACCCATGTGTTAATTATAGTAACGTTTGTTTACAATGAAAAGATCTTTTTTTTTATTTTGATAAAAAAATATTTCCTCCTTTATTGGAATTGATAAGCTTCATTTCCCCTTCACACAGCAAATTTTGATGAGTCTTTTACTATAGAGATCGACACCCAAACCCATGGCCGCCACGTCTTCTTCGTAAGTGGAGATCGATCTAATCATCTAGGCGGAGCAGGCTTTGCCGGCTTACATACTGAAGAAATAATCCGATATATATTTTTTTATGGAAAAAAAATCTACTAGATGTTATGTTGTAGATAATCTGGATACGAGCCGGAATAAACGCTCACACAAATTTATTACAGGCGGCTGTTAAACGTAATGTTCGCGGGAGAACATCTATCCGGGGTAGTGCACCACATCTCATCCATTGGAGGAAATTGTTATGAAAAAAATGAAAGTTGCAGTAATCGGATGCGGCACTATAGCTAACAGTGCACACATCCCGGCATACATGGCCAACCCATGTGCGGAGATAAAATATTTTTGCGACATCATTAAAGAAAAGGCCCAAAAGGCTGTTAAGGAGTACGGATGCGGTGAAGCGATTCAAGATTATCATGACATCTTAAACGACCCTGAAATCGAAGCCGTGTCGATTTGCACACCAAATCATGTTCATGCATCAATCGCGATCGATTTTTTGAGTGCTGGCAAAAACGTATTATGCGAAAAACCGGCCGCAAGAACGTATTCCGAAGCGCTGGAAATGCAAAAGGTTCAGCACGAAACAGGGAAGGTACTGAATATCGGCGTTGTGAACCGCTTTAATACCGGTGTAAACATCATCAAGAAAATGATCGAAACCGGCGAGCTCGGCGAAATTTACCATGTATACGTAAGTTTCCGTGCGCAACGTTCTATTCCAGGGTTAGGAGGAGCATTCACTACGAAGTCAATCGCGGGCGGCGGCGTATTAATTGATTGGGGTGTTCATCTTCTTGATATCGTCATGTATTGTTCGGGCGATCCGCAACCCAAAACGGTCTCCGGACAGACATACAGCATGCTGGGACGGAATATGGAAAACTACTCATATTTGAATATGTGGGCAGGTCCTCCCGATTATTCCGGAACGTACGATGTTGATGACTTTGTAACGGCGATGATCAGAACCGAAGGACCGAGCATTACACTAAACGGCGCATGGGCTCAAAATATAGGCATCGAAGAGATGTATATCGATTTTTTGGGGGACAAGGCCGGAATAAGACTCCAATACGGAGCGGACTTCAAAATTTACAGCGCACAAAACGGCGCCTTGTTTGAAACCACTCCCAAGTTCAATATGGGAAATCATTTTCAAACCGAGATCGATAGCTTTATAGAGTGCATTAGATCAGGCGAAAAACTGCCGTCACACATTGATACGGTCGTTGTCACCGCGAAAATTATTCAGGCAATATATGATTCATCCGATGCAGGCGCAGAAATAACCCTAACAAGTCTGGAGGATAAATAAGATGGCTAAGATCGGTTTTATCGATTATTTCCTCGATGAATGGCATGCAGAAAAATATCCGGAATGGATTGAAAGTGCGACGGACGGCAAGATGAAAGTAACTTACGCTTACGGCAAGACCGATTCCACAACCGGGCTCAGCAACGCCGACTGGTGTGAAAAAAAACGCATACAGCTGCTCGATTCAATAGAGGCTGTTGTGGAACAAAGCGATTATTTGATCGTACTGTCACCCGATAATCCGGAGTTTCACGAAGAACTGTCCGCGCTTCCTCTACAATCGGGAAAACCCACATATATCGATAAAACGTTTGCTCCCGATAGAAAGACTGCGCTTCGTCTGTTCGAGTCAGCCAATCATCACGGAACGCCGATGTACTCAACCTCTGCTCTTCGGTTTGCAACTGAATACATTGAAACAGATAAGCAAGGCATTGAAACCATTTGCAGCGTCGGCCCAGGAAGTTTCAGCAATTATTCCATTCATCAAATTGAGCCGATCGTCTCGCTTATGGGAAGCGAGCCTAAGCGAGTCATGTATATCGGAACTCCCAAATCTCCCGCCCTGCTTATCGGATTCGCGGATGGAAGACAAGCCACGATCCATCATTTCGGATGGGAATGTCCTTTCAGTATGGTGTTAAACTATGATTCGGGCAACACGAAACTGTTAAAGCCCGAATCGGATTTCTTCGGTTTGTTTATTAAAAACTTGATCACGTTTTTTGAGACCGGCAAGCCTGTGGTCGACCCGTCCGAAACGATAGCAATAGCAACCCTGATTGAGTACGGGCATAAGGCTGCGAAAAATCCCTATCAATGGCTGGAGCTTCCATCTGAAACGGTATAGCTTGGCATTTCGCATTTTCAACTCCGATGGCGTGTCCACTTTCATTCCGCAAACGTAAGAAGAATACAACGAAGCGCTGCGACTTATTTCGACATTATTATTCAAACGGATACTCCATAGAGAATCTGGAGCAAAGGATCATTTATCCGTTGTAAATGGAGGAAAGCATGTCGATTATGAGCACACTATCAGAAAAAATTCGGACACAATTGTCCGGCGAGCCGATATTCAGCGCGAAAACGGACCTGCAGCTGGATGGGCATTTCGGTGAGCTGTCGGTCATAATCACGGAGGATGAAATTACACTCTGGTGCGAAGATGGTTCACTGTCTTTCCGGCTTGCGATCGGGGAGCTGACGGAAGCACATGCGATGAACGGCGTCGGAGGAGGAATGCTGATTGCCGACACGAAGAACGGACCGATCGTGATCGCGCGGTACACCGCTGCGTTATCCTCGGTATTCGGATTTGCCGCCAAATTATTAAGCGCGATGGCCAAGGAAGAAGAACGTCCGGTTGCCTTGGAGAATGAGTTTCCCCGTTACTGTCCCAATTGCGGAAATCCGCTGTCCGAAGGCACGCAAATATGCCCGACTTGCAAAAATAACGGAAAAGTGATTGCTCGCATGCTGCGGTATGCCAAACCGTATAAGCTCCAAATGACGGCAGCAGCGTTTCTGCTCATTATGACAACCGTCTTTGAACTTATTCCTCCTTACTTGACCAAAGTCATGATCGACGACGTGCTGCAGCCGAAAAACATGGGATCGACGCTGCTATGGGTCGTGCTCGGACTCGGCGCTACATCTCTAGTGATGTCCGTGATGCAAACGCTGCGCGGATTGATCGGCGTGTGGGTCGGTTCCAAGTTGATGGGTGATTTGCGCAATGACATCTACAACTCGCTGATGAGGTTGTCCCTCGCTTTTTTTGATAGGAGACAAACGTCCCAGTTCATCGGACGCGTCAACAGCGATTCAGAGGCGATGCGCCAATTCATGACGGACGGCGTCATCTGGTTCAGCGGGGAGTCGCTTCGTGTCATCGCCATTTTTGTCATTATGTTCGGTCTAGATTGGAAATTAACGCTGCTTGCCCTGCTGCCGATGCCGGTTATGATTGCCGTATCCATGAAAATATGGCCCAAGATGGGTCGGCGCTGGTACCAGCAGTGGAGGTCCATTTTTCGGCTCAATGTACTGGTTGGCGATTCGCTGCAGGGGATTCGTGTCGTCAAAGCGTTCGGCCAGGAAACTTCGGAAATATCCCGATATTCCGAAGCGAATCACGAGGTCGTGCGTCAGAATATCCGAATCGAAGGTCTATGGCAGGGCATCTTTCCGATGTTTTCTCTCATTGCCGGAGTAGGCACTCTGTTTATCTGGTATTATGGCGGCTCATCGGTGCTTCGGGACGAGCTTCAACTCGGCGTTCTGATGGCGTTCATTGCTTATGTCGGCATGCTGTTCGGTCCTCTGCAATGGGTCAGCCAGATGATTAACTGGGCAAGCCATGCACTGTCTGCTGCCGATAGGGTATTTGAACTGATGGACACCCCTTCCGAGGTTCCGGACGCCCGCGACCCGGCGCCGATCGGTCTAATTATGGGTGAAGTGATATTCGACAATGTGACGTATGGATATGAAAAACATCATCCCGTCATCAAGGGCATCAACCTGCAGGTGAAAGCCGGCGAAATGATTGGACTTGTCGGTCATTCCGGAGCAGGCAAGTCGACGTTCATCAATCTGATCTGCCGGTTTTATGACACGGATGAAGGTTCCATCCGTATCGACGGTATCGATTTGCGCAGCATCAGCCAATCCGATCTGCGCAAGCAAATCGGCGTCGTCCTGCAGGAGACGTTTCTGTTCGACGGCACGATTGCCGAGAATATCACCTATTCCAAGCCGGATGCAACGCCGGAGGAAATCATGCGGGCGGCTAAAATCGCCAATGCCCATGATTTTATCGTCCGTCTGCCGGACGGCTATGACACTAGGGTCGGAGAACGCGGGCATCGTCTGTCCGGCGGAGAAAAGCAGCGCGTTGCCATCGCTCGCGCGATTATCCACGATCCCCGCATTCTGATTTTGGATGAGGCAACCGCTTCAGTGGATACGGAAACGGAAAGGCAAATCCAGGAAGCGATCTCGCGACTTGTCAAAGGCCGAACGACTTTCGCAATCGCACACCGTCTTTCCACGCTCCGGAATGCGGACCGGCTTGTCGTATTGGAACGCGGGAAAATCGTGGAGGTCGGCACGCATGAAGAACTGCTCGCCCAAGAGGGCGCGTACTTTAAGCTTGTCGAGGCGCAGAAGGAACTGTCCAAAATCAAGGGGGTTGAAGGATGATGAACGACACCTATGATATACACATACTGGAGCCGGAAATCGTATATTTCAGCCGGGGTACGGGCGGTGTCCTTAAAGGCGTTGTCGAAGGCAAATTATATGAGGAGCTCATCGTCTTCCGTGCCTTTCCATTCCTGTACCCTACGCAATATATTTCCATACGTGATTCCAAGGGCGAGGAACTCGGCATCATCCAAGATATTTGGCAGCTTGATGAGGAGAGCGGAAAGGAATTGGAAAGAGAGCTTCAGTTTCGTTATTTCCTTCCTCGGGTAACACGTATCGAGAGTGTAAAAAACAAAACCGATTTGTGGATTTGGGAGCTGCAGACGGGCTTGGGCCGGACCCGCTTGTCCATGCCAAATTTGCATGAGTATATGCTGTTTCCGGGCGGGGGACGCATTATCCTTAGGGACGTCAGCGGCAAGAGGTGCGAAATCGAGGATTGGCGGACGCTTGACAGCCATAGCCGAATGCAGCTGACAGATGTGATATAATTCGCGAATCGCAAAAGCGTTAAAAAACGTTCCCCTGGTCATCCATTCTACCAGGGGAACGTTTCTTTATCCTGATGAAACCGTTATTTCGGCAACTGCGAAGGATTCACTTTCCTTCCAACAAAGACGGCATTTCCTGCCACCACTCGTAACGGTTAATGTATACTGTATCGAACAGCATCACCCCATACGTTCGCTCCCGGCACATCCGCACCGCTCTCCGGAACTGTTCAAGATTTCCATCATAATCATTCAAATACAGGCTGGCAATGACAGGAATCCGGTTTTGGATGGCTTCGAGGCTCATGTCGATGGCGCCTTCCACACTATACCATGCAGCCGGTCTGTTGTTCGCGGCAGCTTCCTCGACCGTAACCTCAGGGTAATAACAGCCTGTCATGATGAAATCGAGTTCATCCGCATAAGCGCTGTGGTGATAATCTACCGATGCCCAAGGCAGGCTGGAACGATACGTTTCGCTTGCCCAATTTACTCCTTCCTGGTAATAGAGCGGATACCAGGAACCGACGTAAATGCTAAACAGGCACTCGTGGCGAATCGATTTGACCGCCGCTTTCGCTTCCTGCACGAATTTCTTGATGTTGAGCGCGCGCCATTCCGTCCATTTTGGAAACCATTTTCCTTGCCGGAAATCCCCCGTCCGCCGCCTGCAACGGGCTCTAAAATATCATAAGGCCACCGCTCTACGGTTTGGTTGATATACCGCTCGAACCCTTCTCTGCTCCGGTCGCTGAAATCTGCATGGATATTCGGATAACGGCAGCGGTCCAGCACGATCCCGTCGACCCCGTACCCGGAAACGATTTCCCGGAGGATAGACAGCTCGTGTTCGACGACTTCCGGATGGATCGGATTCACAAATACGGCATCATTGTCCTCACCCTCCGCATAAGCGGAAAGACCGGAAGATTCCGGTTTGATGTAAACGACCTCCCAATCTTTTTTTTGAAAAGCAATCCCTTCTCCGCTCTTCTTCGATCCTTCCATAAACACATCGACGTTAGCTAAAACCTTCAAGCCAGCAGAACGAGCCTCCCGCAATATTTCGGCCATAAAGTCCCTGCCCTCCCATGCTTGATAGCGGCCGTCCGACCACTCACTGACATGAAGAGCATAACGACTGGGATATGTAGTATGCCCGTGAGGAATTTTCGCATCCACGACCAGATGCGTGACCCCGGACTCCTTCGCCCGGCTCACCAATGCTTCCTGCTCGCTTGGGTCAGCCAGATGGGCCCCGTTGGCCAGAAAGTCAACCCATAGCACATTCGCGCCTTTTTCGATTTGGTTATGCAACGGCATCTATTTCCCTCCCAACTCGGTACTGGTTTATTTCTTAGATTTCATTATATCAAAATTACTGATAACTATAAAGTTTTATTTCTATATTGAAATAATTTTAGGAATAAATATTCAGTATTTATTTTGACAAGGACACCTTAACTCATATCGTGTTTAAAGCTCATTTCACTTTTCATTTTTTGATCCGAAGTCTAATAATCAAAGTACTTACTTAGTAGTTAAAAGCAAATTCCTTTATATTATACTTTAATAATGAAATTTTCCTTTAAAATTTAGTTGATTTTTAGAGGATATTCGTGATCAATATAGAATATCTAATCAAGGAGGTGCCGACTTTGAATAACAGAAATCCCGGCTCAGATGGCGCACGTATACCACAAAGGATCTATACCTTTAATGATGCATGGACGGAGTGGCTGCAGGGAAATAAGTTCCCTATTGCTTTTTTCGGAGATAGTACAGTCGATGGCGTTAACACCGCGGAATGGGTAGGTAATACCGTTGGTGCGGACAGCACTTCACCTAATTCGTTCGCCAAGAAACTGGAGGATATCCTTCGAAAAGGGACAAATAACGAAACTTTGCGCATTTATAACGCGGGATTTAGCGGTCAAGTCGCGTCCTGGGCCGCAACCGTCTTAGATCGGGAGTTTAGCGGAACTTCTGCGTATCGGGACGTGAAGATGATCGGTATCGGCTTCGGCATTAACGACCGGCTTGGGTACTCAAACGAGAAAGCTTACCGGGACGGATTTAAGAAGCATATACAGGAAATCATCTATTGGTGTTACTTCAACCAGATTCAACCGTTTCTTCTGACAACGCAAGCCATCGTACAGCCGGGAGTCATGACCGAATATACGAAAGACTATCCGATGAGAACGAGCGAGCATATTCAATCTGTCGCAAACGAGGTTAAACGGGAACTGGCGGATGAATTCCGTATTCCCTTAATCGACCTCAACAAGTTTACGGAGATGTTCTTGCTGTACTCCTCCCACAGCGCACAATGCATTATCTCAGACCGGTTGCATTTTGGAGATATCGGCCATCAGTACGAAGCAGAGTTAATTTTCACTCACCTGTGTCCTCGAACCATCATGGTAGATGGTTATACAAAAATTGATTACTCGAGTCAAAGCGTTTCGGACTGTGTGCCTGAAGATTGGCTCACGATGCCGGCTGCACCAACGGACAGCTTCAAAGTATATGTCGATTATGTCAAGCAGGATTTGGCAGACATGAAAATCATGACGGCGTGGGTATTTATTAACGCTAAAAAGAAGCTGACCCTAAAGGTTTATAAAGGAAGCTCATCTTCAGACACTTATATAAAAGTGAATGCTGTGACCAAAGCTTTAACCGGTACAGAAACGGTATTAGGGCAGCTAGATATGGGACTTCATCAATTGGAAGTATTCACTGGACCTTCAAAAATGGTGGACTTTAAAGGGTTTATCCTGGATTAAAACAATCAATGGCCAATCATCGACGGCTTCCTGGATGAAATATGGGTATCCTCCTTAGTATGGGTACCCTGTTGAACATGGCTTAATATTCTACTTTCTCACAAACATCTCCGGATCTCTACGCAGACATTCCTCTCCAAACTCAATGAACGGCTCTGCATGAATGACATAGGAACCCGCGTTACCGATTTTCCCCTTCCGCATGATGCCTTGTTCGATCAGCTGCTGCTCGATTCTTGTAAAATATCTTGGCGTTCCCCAGTCATGGAGCCATATTTTTCGCAGGAAACTACGCTTGTTCCCATCCGTTATTTCAGCAATCGCCGGCTCCGGCTGCAGATGATAGTCGCTTCCGGCCAGTTCTTCCACCGTATGAAATGTCGTATTGGAATCCAGCGTCACCCCCAATAGCAAAATTTTCCCGTTCCTGCAGCCAAGCCGATAATACGGACTGCCGTAACCGCACGGCGTCGGACAGTCTTCATGACCCGTCGTCAAATTTGCCGCGTGAACGCCGATCGCCGCGACGGAATGTGTCGGGTGGAGCGAACGAAATGAACCTTCCATCCGCCTGAGTGTCTCTGGAATCGTTCCCGTCCAACACTTCGATTCGGTCACGTCGAACCGGGGCGGACATTGCGGCGAATCATGAGGCGTTCCCGTTAAAGTCGGAACCAGCAACGTTCCGGAGTCCGGCCCGACGGCCGCAATTAATGCTTCAATCACCGTACGGGCGCCTCCGTCTACATATCCGAGTGAAGATAGCGAACTGTGAACTAGAACTTCGTCCCCTTCTGTAATCCCCATTTCTTCCACGTCCTGCATCAATTCCGATAGGGTAAGCAGCTGCAATGTACCACCTCACTTCATACAGACATACGGATTTTGCTCAATCAGCCTTACCGTTCGATTGGCCAAATCCGATAACGGGACGATGCCAAAACCTTCCACACCGGACCGGATCTTGTCGTTCAATGGAGCAATCCACTTGTCCGGCAGGGCGCTCGCGCCGTTGCGCATTCCCAGTACGGATCCAGCGGTGGCGCCGTTGCAATCCGTGTCAAAACCCGGAACAACGGCCATTCCGAGGGTTGCCTCCAAATCGCCCTCCCCGTATAACAGCGCGGCGGCTACGATCATGGCGTTGGAAACCGCGTGGCACCAGTGATGCACGTTGTTCTCATCGTATTCTTCGCGTATCCGGGCAACCGCTTCGTCGAACCCATCGCCTTTCCGCTTCCAATCCATAACGCGAACAATGTGTTCTGCCATTCGGCACTTCTCTGGAATCTGGCGTAATCCTGCAAGTACAATGGATTCAAGATCATCGGTTACGGCTGCGGATGCGAGCATGGCCGCTACCCACATTTCGCCGTATATCCCGTTCTTCACGTGGGAGATAGAAGCGTCTCTCCACGCCATCTCCGCGGCTTTCTCCGGATTTCCCGGATTGACGTACCCGAACAAATCCGCCCGGATTTGAGCGCCGATCCATTCGCGGTATGAATTGCGGTACGAAGCGGAGCGGGGCGGATCCATCAGATTCAGCAAATTCCGATAAGCGATTCGTTCTGCTGTGCAGGTCCGAAGGATGGGCAAATAACGAAGCCAGGCTTCCGCCACGTCATCGGGAGTAAAGTCAAACCCGTACTGCTCCACAATGGCGAGACCGATGATCGTGTAATTCATATCATCGTCTTCCACCATGTGTTTGACATTATTGATCCAGCTTACGCTGTCGTTGCCGTAACTGCCAGGCGTATTTTTCACCCCGTATTTTTCGGCAATCGACGAATCGATTTCGGATGAAATGTAATAACGGATCGGCAAATTCCCCGTTTCTTTCAGCAGACCCAGGATGCGTTCTCTCTGCCATCCTTCGATCGGATGGCCAAGCAAACATCCTGCGCATCGCGCCAACCAAGCGCCATAAATTTTGTCCGTCAGTTTTTCCCTGGAAACCGGAACCGCTTCCGAATTGTATTCGGAAGGCTTGGCAGCAAGAATGCCCGGCAAATCGGAAGGCTCGGCGTATGGATAATCCACCCGTATGGCCATCTTTTCCATCTCGTCGAGAAAACCGGCGGCAAGCTTCTCCCGCTGCGGATCCCACAGATCGAGTGCTTTAATTTGCGCATATTCTTCCTCCAACTTCGGAGCGATGATTCTGCCTTCATCCAAAGCTTGTTCATACTCGATTTCCACGTGCAGGGCGTACTGCAAATAAGCATGCTGCGAGATTTTCAACCTTCGCTCACCTCTGATTTCAGATAGTTTGCCTCATTTCACGTTCGATCTCCATGCCATTGCTCTTTCATTTTTTCCACCTTGTGAACAAAACCGTCCATTCGGGTCAGGTTGTAGTCCATGCCTTCGATCCGGCACGATCTTCTCCATAGTGCTTCGAACTCGTATCGAAATTGTTTCATTTGCCGGGCAAGCTGTTCCAGCTCGTTCATCGCTTCCGTTCGCAGTTTCTCCTCGCCCTTTCTTTTCCACTCATCGAAAAGCGTAAGCAGGCGGTTGCTCCGAAAGGGCAGTTCTGTCACGAATCGCGCACGGCGGTATGCAAAATCAATATACTGCAGGTTTTCGGCGTTTCTCGAAACTGACAGCCTAGACTCATTTTGAAACCAAAGTTGACGGAAGGCGTCCAACGATTCTTTTGCTTTCTGCGCGGTTCCCAACTCTCTCACGAACGGCTCTATGAATATTTTGCCGCCGTACAGCGTCTCGAAAGTCCCGAAGGAATAGTCGGTTTCCACTTTCCCCAAATGCCATAAGGCCGTTCCCAGATGTTCCCGGCCTGGACCAAAGTAGGCGGCCCCAAACCTTGCAGCGAACAAACCTTGTTCCACCGGCTTGCGCGCGTTCCACGACATTTCCGCTTGAAATCCGTATCCATACCAATTGTATTCGCGGAAATTTTCGCCTCCGTCATCCGCCCAGGAAGCGTTCATGGAGCCGATGCAGCCGTGCTCGATCCCTTCCTTGTTCAGAGCAGCGGTCGTGCCGTACCCCCAGGTGTAATCCGGAAACATGCGTTTCCAATTGATAATGCTAGGACTAACGACTTCCGTGAATCCTTTTTCGATCACGATAGGCATATATGTGTACAAATTGTCCCACCAGGCGTCCCCGCTGCCCGGCCCTGAAAACGTATAATTAACCATGACGATGTCTTTGTCGATCAAGTCCAGAGAGTCCGGATAATCGATCGCCAGCGTCGCGTAAATCCAAAGCTGTTTGCCCAGACTCTTGGCAATCCGGTTCAGTCCGTTGTAGTAGTCAGCGTATACTTTGGCATGTCCAAATTTGTCCAATATGGGTTTGCTCCTGCCCGAACCGATGTCCGTCGTCTCGTCCAATCCCGCGAATAGAATCGGACTGCTGAAAGCACCGGCCAGCTCCCGGTAGAAATCTTCCATCAAGCGGAGTGTACGCGGGTCGGCCGGGGCAAAGGAGAAGGACCCCTCGCCCTCGCGGAACTCGCCGTATTCAGGCATCTTGACCATCTGATCCTGATGTCCGAGGCTTTCGAACAGCGGAGAGAGATCCACAAACCGGTCCCTCGCGTATTCTGCCAGCTCCCGGATCTCATCCGCGGTCAACCCGCCTCTTCCGATGCCGATTCTTGGATTTTTTTGAAATCTGAACAGATCCTCGATATATAAGAAATAGGTATTGATCTTATATTCCGAACAAAATCGAATGATGCGCTTAAAGTGCTCCAACGTCGACACCTGGCCGCGTGAAATATCGTCGGAAATTGCCCGAATCCGAAAGTCGGGCTTATCCTCGATTTCCATGCAGGGCACGGTCCCGTCTGCGTTGATTAGTTGGCAAAGCGTCATGGCGCCATACCATCTGCCTCGCTTGGCGGATGCGATTATCGCGATCCGATCCGGACGAATACTAAGCTGATAGGCCTCTTCAGCTAGTGAATTGTCCCATTCATAGGTTACGGGGGTGGGAAAATGCGTTCCTGCGATTCCGATATGCGGCCTGCAGCCGCTGACTTCCTCGCAGCGGCTTGAAATATGCTCCGCCATAAACGCGGCACCGGCATCGTAAGCTTCGTATACGATGCCTCCGTTCCCAAGATCGAACGCGCCTTGTGTTCGAATGATGTGTTTGGGGTAAGGAACAAGAGGCCAGTCATTGGACGAAAGGGAACCCTCGTTCATGTTCATCATGTCACCTTGTGCGTTTGGATTAGCTGCTTGATCCGACATGGGATCGTACCTTCCGGACGTAACGTTTGACGATTTCCTGTGGTCGTGTGATGGCCGTACCCATGACCACCGCATGCGCACCCGCATCAAAGCAGCGCAGGCATTGTTCGATCATCCAGATTCTCCCTTCCGCCAAAATGGGTACTTTGCCGAGCGATGCCAATCTGCCGACCAGTTCGATATCCGGATCTTCCAGCTGCGGACTGTGCGGCGTATATCCGGACAACGTGGTGGAGATGAGATCTACTTTAAGTGAAATGGCTCGAACCCCTTCTTCATACGTTGAAATATCGGCGACAATCGAAGTTTGCGGATAATCGCTACGGATCCGGTCGATCAGATCCTCCAATCTTTCTTTGCCCGGCCTGGAAAGCTTCGTGCAGTCCAATGCGACAAAATCGGCGCCCGCCTCCACGACTTCGCGAACTTCGTGAATCGTCGGGGTGATATACACTTTCGAATCGTCATAAAATTTCTTGTAAATTCCGATGACAGGCAATGAACACTTTTGCTTGATTTGATAGATATCTACCGGTGAATTGGCCCTTATAGCCGCCGCTCCGCCTTCTTCCGCGGCGCAAGCCATCGCTGCCATGATGTGTGAACCGTGCAGCGGTTCATCCTCCAACGCCTGACAAGATACGATAAACCCGTGCTTCAGTTTAGAAATCAGACTATGATTCATAGCTTCACCTATTTCTCAATGAATGAATTTGTGATCCCGGAAAAGCTCATCATCGTTCCTTCAAGAACGGAGTTCGCCCGTCTATCCTTGTATAACCATCGATCCGGCGTATCCAGAATGTGCCGGATTTCAATCTCGAACGTCCCTTCCGGAAGCTGTTCCGACTCAAGGAAAATCCGGTTGCCGTCTACGGTGATCGATTTCCAATCCGCAATCCGTTCGCGTCCGTTTTCCAGAATTGTATAGTTGGCCGAATTCGCGGCCGAGTTTACGTCCACCCGCTTATTAAAAGAAATAACGATGTTGTGTTTGCCTTTCCTTGACCAGTTGACAGGCTCGGGGCGGGTGTCGTACATGTATCCACCAATGTGATATTCGTATGCGGTCCATGACGCGAAACCGAGGTCCTCCGCCGCAGCGA
This sequence comes from Paenibacillus beijingensis, assembly GCF_000961095.1. NCBI lineage: Bacteria > Bacillati > Bacillota > Bacilli > Caryophanales > Paenibacillaceae > Paenibacillus > Paenibacillus beijingensis. The sequence goes on from NZ_CP011058.1 coordinate 1,458,308, forward strand.
TAAAACGGTTCAACCAGTCCCCACTCTTGATCATGGTTTTCGAGGAACCGATATCCGCTTGAACCGCAAGAGGAATTTCAGGAAATTGGCTTCGGATTTGATCAATAAAAGGCCGATAATTTTTCACATAATCGGCTGGAAGATCTCCGCGTCCCCAGTCAGGCCAGTGCGTTTGCAAATAATGAATATTCGGGCGAACTTTGGCGATCATTGATGGTGCATCCAGACCCTGATCCTCCTTAAGAAGCTTTACGGAATCCGGGCCGGCATCGACCGCCAACGACCATGTGGCTACCAGAATGTCCGGCCTTGTCTCACGCACTCCTCCTATACCGTTGATCATTTCATTAATAAATCCGTTGACCGCATCGACTCGAAACCTGATCCAAGCTTCGTACGTATCCGGATTTTTCTTGTAGTAATCCGGGAAATCCGGGTTTCGAAAGTCCGGCATTTCAAGACCGAAGCGCTCCCGAAATTCGCGTCGGGCCAATGGGCCGATGTCCCCGTATACCCCTCTCTCGATCCCTCCCCACTCCGGAAAATACGGCTCGGCGATTTCGATTCCGTCGAATGGGTACTCAGCTACCAATTTTGCCATTGCGGACTTTTTCCACTGAACATATTCGCTGCTGAACGGGGACAGCCGCCAAAATCCGTCGCTCGTTTCTTTTAAGAGCTCCATTTGCCAAGATGGCCATTCGTCCGGAAATCGCTCGGTCGAGAACGTTCCGTTGCCAATCACCATGGCCCATACCGACATGCCCCTTTTATGAAACGCGTCGATTAAGGATCGATTCACCACATTCTCATTGACCACAAAATAGTGGACGTTCCGGTACCCGGCCCATTCGATTTCCTCTGCGATGCTGTCTTCCGATCGCTGCTGATAATAAGGAAATAAGGGATCGATTTGGATGCTTGGGCCGTAAAGCGCTTGATTCGGGGAAAAAGTCAAAGGCGGCCACTCCTCTATTACAGTTTTTATTCGACAACACCTGTTCTTTCCACACCTTGAATAAAATATTTTTGGGCGAATAAATAAAGAATGAAAATCGGCAAAATGCCCAACAGCATGCCGGTGTTGAGATACAGTGACGTATGGGAGACGCCTCCGACATACTCCGGACGGATAACACCCGGCAAAAGATCAAGCGATCTTGCCAATAAAGTGGCGTTCGGTGCGAACAAGTTGACGAAATAACTGTCATTCCATTGCCAGATGAAGGAGAACAACATCACTGTGGCGATCGCCGGGACCGAGTTTGGGAGCATGACCCTGGCAAACGTCTTGAACACACCCGCACCGTCGACATACGCGGCTTCTTCCAGTTCTTTCGGAAGCGAGCGGAAAAACTGCCGGAAAATAAAAATATACAGTCCATTCTTCAATCCACTCGCCATTGCGGAAGAGATGAAAAACGGCCAGAAACTTTCAAGCAAATTCACTCCTCTGTTTCCGGTAAACATTTCATAAATTCCGAAGACGTCAAAAAAACGATAATGCAAGTAGGTCGGAACCATGATCGTTTGCGGAGGAACGACGATCGTAAGGATCACGATCGCAAATAAATATTGGCTCCCCCAAAATTTCAATCGAGCAAAACCGTACCCGGCAAGGGCGCAGGAGATCAATTGAAGGATGGAGGTACCCAGGCTTAACCATAGCGTGTTTGTCACGGATTCGTAGTATTTGAGGTACCCGATGACCGTTTCGAGATTCTCCAAGGTGAAATGGCGAGGGATCCAGACGACCGTCGCATCGAACATATCTTGCTTGTCCCTTAAGGCGATAGAAATCTTGGTTAGGATCGGGTATAGAATAATAAAGCATATGCCGAAAATAAGGACGGTTCGGGTGATGACCCATAACCAATGTTTTGCTTTCTCAACCGGATTATACCGATTGTACCAATGGACCGCGGCTTGCGCCGTAGCGTTAACAACACCGAATACTTTCATGTCCCATTTCACCCCCGCTCAATCGTAGTAGAATACACGTTTTGAAATCAGATACGTCGAAACGCCAAGTATGGCTGAAATGATCACAAAATATACCCAGGACATCGCCGCGCTGATTCCGAAATCCAATCTCGTGAACGCGGTATCCTGAATCATTTGGGTCACGCCATTATTGTAAAAGGAGTCAATGATGGTATAAATCGTATTGGTTAATAAGAGCGGCGAAATCATCGGAAACGTGATTTTCCAAAATGCCTCATAGCCCGTTGCTCCCTCAATCTTGGCTGCCTCGTACAACGAAGGAGAGATTGATTGAAGACCCGCAAGGAAAATCAATATCTGTACCCCCGACTTGCTGATGATTTGATAGATTCGGTCTACGGCTCCTGTCAAATAATTGACGACTTCAATACTCATCCCGGCTTGAAGGAGAAGCGGACGCAGCTCAACGCTTTTCAAGCCGGAATAGTTTCCCTCCAAATCGCTAGTCGCGGAACCGATAAACTGTGCCAAGAAATTTCCGTTGTCCAGTTTGGCAATGACGCCGGAGGCCAAGACAACCGGAAGGAATATGATCGCCCTGGCAAACATCCTTCCTCTGAATTTTTGGGATAGCAGCGTGGCGGTAAACAAACTGAAAAAGATGATGAGGGGAAGGTTCAAGGCCATGTTCGAGACAGCTTCCGTCAAGCTGCGGATAAACCAGGGATCCACAAAAAAGACGTTGTGATAGTTTGCGAATCCCACATTCTCCAATGTGTAACCGTCTGATGTGAGTGATAGTTTATGAAAGCTGAATAGCAGTGACTGAAAAAAAGGAATGACCATCAACAATATAAAGCCAAGAAGCCAAGGCGAGATGAACAATATTCCGTACATCGCTTTCTTGCGTTCCAAGCTAAGCGTTCCTCTCTTCCACATTTCGCATCACATCTCCACATCATAATCGCGCGCTTGAATCGTTTTGCCGTCAATGACGACCGCTTTATCATTATAGTTAACGGTCACCTTTATTCCATTCTCATACTGTGTTCTGAACACGCCTTCGGCCAATTTTTCGTGCAAAGTAATCGCTTGGCCGCGTACCTGCTTCAAAAAGGCATTCACTTCCTTATAGGCATCGACGGCTTCATCGAACCATTGCTTGTAATGGCTAGAAAACAGATAGCTGTATTTTGTATCCTTTAATACCGAAGGATCTTCGCAAATCCAGCTGAAATACACATTGGAGCCTGTTTCTATCGAACGGAGAACGTTCACGCGAATATCTTGGTCATCCGCAAGATTGAACGGTGTACCCGCATATTCAACGTATCCGTGAACCGCCATTTGATAGAACGGTACGGATTCCCCGGCAAGTTGGAATCCATTACTCTTTTGGGGAACGTTCAACAGATGTGATACATAAGGCAGCACATAAGCATTTCCGCCGCTCGCCATGATGTTCGGCACTTCCTTGCGAATTCGCTTCACCTGATCCGTTGCAATGCGCTTCGTCTCTTCTCTGGATATTTCCTTATTCCACCGAAACTCGGAATGCACTTGCGCTCCCAAATCACGAAGGGAGATCCCGCCAGGATTCACCTTCCGATATTCCGAAAGGAAACCGTCTACAGTGGATGCCAACTTGCCGGGAGTTAACAGGTAATGTGAAAACAACTCATAATGTTTGAAAAAAGCCGCGCGGTCATATTCAAAAACTTGGACATATCGGCGGGATATGTATTGCGACGCATCTTTGGATGGGTTGAATCCGGCGGAATCATGGTACACCTGCAGAAAAGCCGCGTCAGGATAAAGTCCTCCTCCGCTTTGCTGAAGCTGTTTGGCCACGCTCTCCCACTCTTCCCTGCTGCCCAATACTTTGTCCATTTGCACTTTGGAAGGAAAATCGTGGTACAAACCGCCGTTGAACCAACCTTTATAATTGACCTGGACATTCCGGATTTCATTGTTGTTTAAGGATTCGATGAGTTTCTTCGTTTGTTCGAAATCGCTGAGCGGTACAAGAGACTCGTAGGGGATACCAAGAAAATCTTTCTCTTTCGGCACGCTGCCGGTAAGTTCAAGATAGAAAGGCGTGTCTCCCTCCGGCTGCAATTTTTTCATGGCATAAGTTTTTTCCAAATAAGAGCGGTAGACTGACGCCATACCCGAATAGTTCGCCCGATCTCCGTTAATGAAGGCGTAACGGATTTGCAGTTGGCCATTATAGGTCTTCCTGGGGGTCTTGAATAAGATCTCATTTTTACTTAGACGAACTTCGTCTTTAGGCAAAATGATAAACTGTCCGGATACGGTGTTGTACTCGTGCAGCCTTCCGCTAATATCGGCGGACAGTCTGGCGAGCGCGTCTCCTTTCTCGATGATGGCCAAGAAAGCCGCGTCATTTTTCTTAATACCGAAAACAGGCAGCCTGACTGGCTCCAACTCATTGAATTTTTCACTGACGTATATCGAGCCGTCCTCACCATATAACTGGAGCAAAACAGGCTGGGCCAGTTTTTTGCCGTTATTGAACGGGATAATGGCGCCCGAGCCGTCCGGCAGAAAAATATACCCGTCATCCTTCTTCCCTGCCGCGCCGAAGTTTTCCAGCAAGCTGATGGAATGGATGCGATACGGCGGCGTTGTTTCTTCCATGGCTGCGGTATCAACCGATGCGATCAATTGATCGCCGTTCAATGTGTATTGGATCGTTACGGTAAACTTTGGATTTGCGGATTCGACAGCCCCTCCCACACCGTTCTCTTGATTGTCGATGGCCAAATCTTCTTCGGAGTACTTCATTTTCTCAAATATCCCCAGCAGTTTTTTTACAACGGCTTTGGGAATTTCACGCCGTTCGTAGACATTTTGATCCTCATTGAACTTGAATCGAATCGACAGTTGATCCTTGTCATCCTTATCTTCCAGACGGTTCAACAGTTCTTCGAATCTTTGTTTGCTGATTTTCAGCGGCATGCTTTCGAGGCCTTTTTCAGGATTTCCGAAATGATAAGTAACCGACACTCCGCTGTCCGTCGTCACAATTTTAAACTGCTTGTACTTTACGCTGTCGTTGTAACTATCGTAATTTTTGTTCTGCCCGTTTTGGGTCAGGTAAACGAACGAGATCTGCGAAGACAATTTCCCTTTCAAATACGGACTCGCCAATGAGTCCTCCTGTATTCCTTCCGGATTGGATCGCCACACTTGTCCGCTCCGCTTATCCAGAATGGCAATTTCCGCTGTTTCCCGGCTGATATGCAAACGCATACTGTCGTTTTCCAGAACCGGTTCCAAGCCGGGAAGTTTCGGTGCCACATTGTTCAGGGAGGATAACGCCTTCAAGCCGGGATCTGGATTGCCGCTTTCCGCTTCCGTTGGTGTTTCGGTCATAACGGCAATTTGATCCGGCCCGCCGGAACAGGCGGAGGCCATGACCATGACAAGCAGCAGAGACAATACCGCCAAATACCGATTTTGATGCTTCGTCAAGTTGTTATCACTCCCCGATTCTGAACATGATTTCTTTAAAAACAGTCGTGACGAATGACAGCATTTGCTGGGCCAAACTGAAGAATAACAAACCGAGAAAAACGACGATTCCGATCACGATGATCGTCAAAACCATCGTGACGATCGTTTTCGAGACGCTGTATTGATGAACGGTGAGCATGCCCACAAAGAGAAGACCGAAAAACCAAAGGAATCCGATCGATTCTAACAAACGATAAAACGAACCTTCCTGCATCGTAATGGCATTGGATAGCAATATCAGAGGAATTTGCATCAGTACAATTGGAATGAGCGCATATGCGCTGGCCACGAAAATCTCTTTGAATTTGCCTTCCCCGTCCATCAGCGTCGTTAACGACCAATTGGCGACACACCATAGGAAAAACGGCAGAACGATGAATTTGATTTCGTTAAAGATGTTTACAACCTGATCGACGCCTGGGTTGAAAATAAAACCGGTATACTGTCGCTTCAAAGCATAGAGCAAGGAAAGGACAAGTAATAGAAGAAGCGAGAACCATACCTTCCCTTTATTCTCAAACTTCAACTCCCAAAATCCCTTAAACGGATGGAAGATCGTATGCCACGCCATTCCGATCACTCCGGGTTCGGCTGTCCTCACTTTGATCATTCGTGCGGCAACAATCAGCAAGGTGATTCCAAGAAGAAGCGACAATGCAATCTTTCCGAAATTTTCCCACATGAAATCTTTCCGGTATCTCTCAAATGCCCGCGAATAATATTCACGGTGCATGCCGAGTTTGAAGTTTTTCATCGCCTCAGCATTGTTGCCCTGCCTCAGCTCCGCTTTTCCAATCCCCAAATAGGCAATTTCCAGATTGTTGTTTAATTTCAATGCTTCCTGCCATTCTGCAACAGCCTTATCTTCTTCGCTGGTATCGGTGTGTATGACCGCATCCCGGATGACCTTGCCGTATCGCGTCGGTTCAAACACGACGAGTTGGTTCAATCCTTTATCCAGTACAACCATCCGATCTCCGAGCATATCAATTTCGACCGGCGTCTTGAATGTGCCTACCTGCTCTCCAAGCAGACCATAGATGTACATCAGCTTGCCTTCCCGGTCGTAAGTGAAAATTCTTCCTCTGGTGCCGTCCAGAATACTGTATATGCCGTAGCTGTCGTACGCGACGCTGAGGATCGACGAAGTCCCCCCTCTTGTTCCGCCTGTGATGAATCGTATATCTCCCTTGGGCGGAAAATAGCCGGCCCGCTTTAGGACATCTGCGCCAGATGGGTTCAAACGTTTGACGGGTTGATCCGAAAATTTTTCGCTCGTCGTCACATAAATGAATCCTTCGCTGTCGATATCGACATTATTGAATTCGACGGGAATAAATAACTCCAATTTCGAGCGCTGTTCCGCGGTCGACACCCGTTTCCAAAATAAATCGACCGGATTAAATTTGACTTTGTTAACGCCTATAAAGCCGGCAAATTTCCCCCCGGAGTCAAACTGCATAATGCCGTCGAACACACCTTTTCCGACAACATACAGCCGGTTTGCCGAATCGACAACCAGCTTGATCGGTTCGTATACGAATCCGGCACTCAGAACATCCGCCACCGGAGCACCGATCACTCTGACTAATCTGCCCTCCTCCGTCAATTCGACAATCCGTTTGTTGCCGGTATCGGCCACGAAGACAGAGCCCTCTTGATCTACAAATATACCTTGCGGGCGTGAAAATCCATCCTTCGTCCCATTGTTCTCAAAAGAAGAGATGATTCGAATCAGTTTCCAATTATCGTCCAAAATGACGATGCGGTTGTTGCCGGTATCCACGATATATATGGTTCCGTTCGGTGTAATAAACAAGTCATCCGGAGCATTGAAGGAACCGATGGAAAGCTGTTCGCCTCCGATTTGAACTGACGGCAAGTACGGAACGGGAGCCGGCTCGGGATCGCCCCACCAGGAATAGTTGTAGCCTTCGTAGGGAGCGGCCGATGCCGGAACTGCAACGCCTGCAATGCTTGACAACAGCAGAAAGAGCAGCATCATGATTCGTAATCGTTTCAATATAAAGCTCCCCTTTCCGGTTATTCTTTCATGCCTGAGGTTGACATCGTTTGGATCACACTGCTTTGTGATAAGACGAAGATCAGGATCGGAACTGACAGCATCAGCAATGTCGCTGCCATGGAAGGCCCTGTCCGTATGATTCCACCCGCCAATATTTGGCCAAGTGCATAATCGATAGTCTTCAATTGCTCACTGTAAATATAAATCGCGCCTGCTGCGCCCCCAGCGTTCCATAAACCTTGAAATGAGAAGATGACTAGTGTAAGCCAAGCAGGTTTGACGATCGGCATGACGATATTCCAAAAGATTCGGAATTCGCTGCAGCCGTCGATTTGAGCCGCCTCGATCAGCGCGTCCGGAACCTGCTCCATAAACTGCTTCATGAGATAAAGTCCAAGCGATGAACCGATCGCCGGAATGATGACCGCCCAATACGTATCCAGTAGACCAAGCCATGAGATGGTCATATAGTTGGTGATTTGCGTTACCGTAGCGGAAAACATCAATGAAAACACAACGATGGCAAAAAGTATCCCTTTCCCGGGAAACTTGCGTTTCGCGAGCGGGTAAGCCGCCATGGAAGCGATTAGAACGTGACCTGCTGTCCCGATAATCACGATGAAGAAAGTATTGAATATATAGCGTGTAAAAGGAACCCACGATCCCGCAAGCAAATAGTACAGATCCGTGAAATTGTTCAAGGTCGGATTGCGCACAAAAAAATCCGGGGGGAATTTCAAGATTTCATTAATCGGTTTAAACGCGTTGTTGATCACATAGATAAGCGGCAACGCCATAAAATATCCAACGGCGGCGAGCAGAGCAAACAGTATCAGGTCGCCGGCCCAGGAACGGCTTAATCTCTTTGTTCTAATGCCGGTCATCGTCACTCACCTACCTTCGAAAGCATCTTTCGAACCAATAGGTTCGTCCCGAGCATCATCGCAAACATGACCGTCGCGATCGATGAAGCGTATCCCATCTCGAAGCGAATGGAGCCATAATCCATTAAATGCGTTACGATCGTGTGCCCAGCGTATTGAACGCTTGGGAAACCAGCCAGCGTTACCGCCACTTCTGCCACCGCAAAAGAAGCTGTAATCTGGATCACCGCACCGAACATCAGCATCGGCCTCATGGAAGGAAGGGTAATGAACCACAACTCCTGCCAACGGTTTCGTATACCATCAATGGCGCCGGCCTCGTACAGCGTCTTGTCCATACTTTGCAGTCCCGCAATAAATGCGAGAAAACTGGTGCCGAGACTAAGCCACAACTGTACGATGATGATGATGGTCATAATATATTTCGGGTCTTTCAACCACAGAATCGGTTCCATGGTAAGATGCCATTTCAGCAAAAAAGCATTGACATATCCGTAAGAGTCACTGCTGAACAACAGAGTCCAGACGATAAATGCATTGCCGGACAATGCGGGTGCGTAAAACACTAGCGTCGCAACCGCCCGGATCTTGGGAGGAAGTTCGTTGATGATCCAGGCCAGCACAAAACAGGCAATATAGCTCACAGGACCTGTAATTGCGGCAAAGATCAAAGTATTCTTCACCGCAATCAGAAACACGTCATCACGCACGAACAATTGGGCGTAATTTCTCCATCCGACCCATTCCGGAAACTCAAGCATATTGAAGTTGGTGAAACTGACGAGAACCGATAAGATGACGGGTAGAACCGTAAATGTGAAAAAGATCAGAAAGTAGGGGGCGATCATCATGTAGATTGCCCTGCTTTTCTTCATTTCGTTCCAGGTTTGACTGAGCAAGAGAAGCCCCCCTTTCTACTTTGTTGGCAAATGGAATTCATTGCGTTTGATCGTAATCTCCTGATTGATGGTCCTCACGTAATTTTCCAGTGTCTCACGCGGTTCGCTGCCTCCATTATAAACCTCGTAAAAAGCGTTGTTCAGGTGACGGTCAAGCGAATACCCGCCGGGAACGGCCGGTCTTCCCACAACCCATTGAAATTGGCCCATCAGCTGTTTCAACTCTCGGGCAGACCATGGCAGGCGGCTCAGCGTTTCAAGGTTTGCGGCACCATATCTGCCAGATTCACCGAGAATCGCCTCCAATTCGCGTCCGTAGGTCAATTGCGATTCGGTGTCTGTCCACCATTTGATAAATTCCCACGCCGCTTTTTTATTTTTCGCGTTCTTGAACATAACCGTGCCGGTCGTCGTACTCAAAGTCTCACGATGCAGGGTATTGTCCGTATCCTTTGTTCCCGGAAGGGGAGCAAAATTCCACATTCCTCTGATTTCCGGAGCAAATACAGTCAAGAAGTTGTAAGTTGTATAATCCGCGATGCCGACCGGCATTTCTCCCGTCCGGAAGCGATTGATAAAATCGAATTCCAAAGGCAATTTGTAGTTGGTATACAATTCCGTCCACTTCCGGAACGTGTCCATTCCGACCGCCGAATCCAAATCGGTGGCGATGCCGTCCTTTTGATAGAATTGTCCGCCGCTTTGGTATAGCATCGTTTCGAACAAAATATTCGAAGGCATAGCAATTTCCATATTATGTTTTTGCAATTCCGGAATGATCCGGTACATATCTTCCCATGTCTGCGGAACGTCGAGATGTAATTGTTCCAAGATGTCCTTTCTGTAGAACAGCATCGGAAACGACTGCGTTTCCGGAATCGCATATACCCCGTCTTGATAGGTAAAGCTGACAAAAGCGCTGTCCATGAACCGCCGCTTGACCGTGTCAAACTCGGGAAACTCCGACAAATCCTGGAGCGCGCTGCGCATTGCAAAATTCACCACGTCCGCCATCGTCAACGCAATATCGGGGCCTTTGCCGGCCAATGTCGCAGGCAGGATAACTTCCGGATTGACAAGCTGCAAATTAACGTTGATGCCGGTTTGCGGCACAAACGAATTGTCAATCATTGAGCGCAACAACTGTGCCTGATCCCTGCCTGCTGCGATCCATACGGAAATGTCATTGACACCTCTCTTTTCTGCGTTTACAGTGTTGTAATTCTCGGAAAACGATTTTGAAAAGGACATCACTTCATGCGCCGCTCTGTCCATCATTCCCGTGTTTACTTCCGGTGCCGGGACGTTCGGGGATTTAAAGAACAAGTAATCGATCTCAAGCGGCTGTTGGTTGACCGTCAATAGCCATGTCCCCAAAGCACTGACATTGTCTTTGAATTGTTTCAGGCGGGATGTAAGCGTCTCCGGACGGCTCCCTAAATCCTTCAGTTGATAGGAAGTCGTTCGGAGAATCGTCGTACTTCCGCTGGTACCTCCAACCATCTCATCCATCCGATCCGCCGCCATGGCCAGCAGATCGCTCTGCTCTTGAAACACCGTCTCCAGCTCGGGAATTTTCCGTTCGAGTTCATAATCCCGGAATGGATCGGGAACGGTCGAAGTGAGCATGATGATTTTAAGGTACAAAGCGTTCAATTGTTGGATACTGGACCGAATCATCCGAATGATATCGGACAATTCACCCATCGTGAGCTCCATTTTGATCCGGTGCTTTCCTTCAGTTAAATAGAACAAATACGGTTCGCCGTTTTCGCCGGGCATTCCAAGCTGCCACGCTCCGTCATATCTAAACGGAATTGCTTCCGCTTCTTTAAATGGTACTCGGTCATCCACATAAAGCTTTCTGACGACATTGATCCCTCTGACCGTATTCTGTTTGTATCTAAAGCCCAACTGATACAGGCCGTCCTTGGGGATATCGACTTCCCAGGTAATCCATTGACCTGGTACTTTCCAGTTAACGCCTCCGATCGTGTTCATTCTGATTTTGGAAACATCATAAGGTTCCGTACCTGGACTTGAACGATCGTTCATTGGATACAACGAAGGATTGGATTTCAATATCGCTTTCTCGGCCTGGATTTTGACGATGGCATCTTTCGTCACTTGATAGCCAAGTTTGTCATAGGTATGAGCCACTTCCCGGTAAGAAGGGGTCTTTTCTTCCTGAAAAAGTTTCAAGTAGTCTATAATCAACGGTTCTCTAAGAGAAGCCAGCGTAATTCGATGATTGCCTTTGGAAAAATAAAATGAAAAAGGTTCTTTATAGTATCCTTCCGAATCACTTAAAACGACTTCTTCCCATTCCGGACTTTCAATTTGCCTCGGTCTTAAATCATTTCCCCTGGAATCGCGCTCCACTTCGGGCAATTCATTGCGCCATACGCGGGAAAATACGAGCCGAGCCGCTTCATCGAAAGGGGTGACGCCGTCGATCAACAATTCTCTTTCGATCGGGGAGCTGTTGCCTTCCACCGGAAAGTAACGCAGCCCGATATGATACAAACCGTCTTCCAGCACTTGGATGTCCCAATAGATGGATCCGGTATCTTCCGTGTATACCACAGCACTGGTCGAACCCTGGTAAGAATCAAGTTTTTTGGTTTGCATTCCGTCAGCTGCGGCAAATGTTTCCGCTTCAATGAGCTTCGTAACCTGGGGGCGCGTTTCATTGGAATAACGCGTTATGTAATGTTCATAGCGGTTTCCGACGGAAGCTTGGTGTGACTTCTGATTAGTTGAAATGTCCGAATTCTTTACGGGTTCCAATATATATCCGCTGGCCGACGTAAGGTTCGTACGTATGATGTTAACGAATGTTAAACATACGGCCAAGGTAACAAGGCAAACGGCCGCGAACTTCTTGCGTCTGAATATTTTTCGCACGCGAACCCCCATTCTCATCACTAGATGATCCGTAATAATAGGAGGGGGATCCCCGGAAGGGGTTCCCCAGAGTCAAGTAAAATGTTTCAAGATGAAAGTTTTTTATGGTTTGACGTTGTTCAGGTTCTGGTCTATTCCTTCCTGGGCCGTCTGCTTGATTCTTGCCAGCACCGTCTCCGGAGACTCTCCCCTATTTGCGATGGAAAAGGCGTAATCACCAAACATATTGTTAAGCGGCAGGAAGACGGGTTCGGAATAATTCGTAACATCCAGCATAACTTCAATGTCTTTTTCATCCGCCAACAACTGTTTTTCCGCTTCTTCACGGTTTACTTTCGCGACGTTGTCCCACAACTGCATTTGTTCCCAAATATATGCCTTTTCTTTCGCTCTCTTTACATTCGCCGGAATGTAGAACTGGACATAGTTTTCAATGCTTCCTTGCCAGGTCGTTCTTTTCGGGCCTTTAGGGAAGTATACGAATCCTTGTTCGTCCGTCATGGTCGTTCTTTGCGAACCTTCCCAAAGCTCGCCGGTAACCATGGCCGCTTTACCGCTGCTGAACAACGTTTGGGAATCGTTGTAATCCTCGAAGTTCTCATGCTTGTTAGGTGCTACGACTTTGTGCACATTGAACAAATCGCTGTAGAAATGTAGCCCCTCGAGGGTATTGGGATTATCGGTAGACAGTACATATTTGTTGTCTTTTTTCTCAATGATCGAACCGCTGTTGGAGTGAATTATCATCCGCATCAAATTCCCGGCAACACTGGTAATCCCGTATTGATCAATTACTCCGTCGCCGTCAGTATCTTTCGTCGCTTTTTTGGCGATATCGAGGAAAGTGTCCCAATTCCATTTGTCTTGCGCGATCAAATCGTGGGGATCCGGCAGTCCTTCACGTTCGAACAAGGTTTTGTTGTAATAAAGTCCTGACGCTGTATTGTTGTTTGATGTAAATCCGTACATTTTATCGTTCACTTTGCCGTAATCTTTCATGCCTTTCGGCCATTTCGGATCGTCGAAGTTAAAGAAATCGTCAACCGGCATGAAGAGCCCTTGGTTGATCGCCGGAATCGCGAAGTATAAGTCCAGCGCTACGATATCCCCTACAGATTCACCGGAAAGCGCCGCGTTGGTCACCATGTTGAGAGGTTCTCCCCAAGGTACTTTTTCATATACGATTTTCACGTTATATTTTTTCTCCAGCTCCCTCCATCTTGCAAGGGTCAGAGCGCCTTCCGGCGTGTCTTCCGATGGTCCGGGAGTCCAATGAATGATTTTAAGCGTCTCACCGTTCATATCGATGGCCGGCTCTTCCGGCTCCGGCGATTCGGATTGGGTTGCTGTTGGTTCTGAGGTTGTCGGAGGATTACTCTCGGTTTTGTTAGTTGTGGAATTGTTAGAACTGCTGCAAGCCGAAACAAATACCAGCATTAAGGCCATTAAAATCAATTGGAACCCCTTCATTTTGCTCATTTTACGATCCCTCCAAAAATTTGATATTTTGTTAAATTAATTAACCATTCTCGTAAGCGAACCGGGTTCGCTCATCACCCCTATAATCATGCAGCTTTTTATGTTAAGTAACTTTACATATCTTATATTTTGGATAGTATCATTTTAGGATAATATATTCAATACTTATTTTTATTTTGAAGAAGTTTTTCTCTTTTTTAAAATAAAATATTGCAGGATTTATTGGATAAGCTGATGCAAATGTACGATTGGGATATGTTACAATTGACCTGCTTGGTGATCGACGGGTTTTTATTGGGGCTATGATTCATACTGTTCGTTATTGGTGAATGTAACCTCCAATATTTATTGCTTTTCATTATGACAGTATCCGTGCAATTTCAAAATATTTATTCTTTATTGAACATATTTTTGGATATTTAGTCCAGAACGTATGTTATAATTGGAGAAAAAACCGGGAGGATTTCCGCATGCCCCCTATCGTCTACCTTCCTTTAGATGAGAGACCCTGTAACGCCAAATTCCCATTGCAAATCGCAGCTGCTTCAGATCTAGAGCTGATCGCACCGCCGAGAGCCATTCTTGGAGAAAAGAAACTCCCCGCCGACACCGCGGCCATTGCCGATTGGCTATTGGAGAAGACCGCCCATGCAGACGTACTGATAGTATCCTTGGATACGCTCGTCTATGGCGGTATCGTCCCTTCCAGACTCCACCGTCTCTCTGTGGAGGAATGCCGTAAACGCCTGCAAACGATCATCGAGTTCAAGAAAAGGAATCCTAAGCTGCGGATTTACGCGTTTAACCTCATCATGCGCGCCCCCTCATATTGCAGCAATGATGAAGAACCCGATTACTATGCGGAATACGGGTTCCAGCTGGCACGGTACGGTTGGCTTCAGGACAAGCAGGCGCGGGAGGGCTTGACCGAAGGGGAAATGCTGGAATGGGAACAGATTCTATCCACGCTGCCCCAACCGGTGCTTCAGGATTTCATTGGACGCCGCCGGATCAACACGACGGTAAATAAGATGGCGGTCGATTTAACAAAGGAAGGGGCGATCGATTTCCTTATTATTCCGTTGGACGACAACGCCAAATATGGCTACTCCTCCTCCGAGCAGCGTCAATTGCTGCTCCAAGTAGAGGAACACCGGCTCCTGGACCGTGTACACCTGTATCCCGGTGCGGACGAAATCGGAAGCACGTTGTTCGCGCGCGTTTTTTGCGAAATCAAAAACTATCAACCGGAAATAAACATCCGTTATTCATCGACCGCCGGCCCCCTCGTTATACCGAAATACGAGGACCGAAGCCTGGGGGAAAGCCTTAAATGCCAGATTACCGCAGCAGGAGGATTCATAAGCGATCATGCTGCGGAGGCCGATTTCGTACTCATGGTCAACTCGCCCCCTGTCGGTCAGTACGACATGGCAGAGGCGCCGCAAAGCTTCGGTGAGAGACATGCCGCCTACTTCTCGGAGGTGAATATCCGGGAATTTGCCCAGGCAATCCGCCGCTACGCGAACAAAGGCGCTATGGTCGCGCTCGCCG
This sequence comes from Paenibacillus beijingensis, assembly GCF_000961095.1. Taxonomy (NCBI): domain Bacteria; kingdom Bacillati; phylum Bacillota; class Bacilli; order Caryophanales; family Paenibacillaceae; genus Paenibacillus; species Paenibacillus beijingensis. Next base: position 1,473,541 of record NZ_CP011058.1, read on the forward strand.
ATGTCGCGACCTGCAACGGCTCCGACGAGCTGCTTATGAAGCTGCTGTCCGCAGCGGGACTGCTGCCATGCTTATCCGCTTACGCTGCATGGAACACCTCCGGTAATACACTGGGCACGGTTATTGCCCATGCGATCGTGGAATCCTACTATCGTAACACGGAGGGGTATCGTAACCCGGAGCGTGCACGGAACAGCGAATCGTTCTATCTGTCCCGTCTGCTGGAAGACTGGGGTTATCAAGCCATCATCCGTACGGAGATCGCCCAGAACCATCTGGAGGTGCTCGGCGGCAACTATTTCGATATCGCCGCCATTCACGATCAGGTATCGGATTTGATCCGCAGCAAAATGGCAGCGTTCATCGAACAGTATTTGCAAGACTTACGTCCCACGCGAATTCGACTGGAGCATGTCGAGCTTCCCTGGAAGCGGTTGTTCGAGGTCGGATTCGACCTGAGCATCGAGGCTGATTAGAAGCTTCGGATTCATGCAGATGAGGCTGTCCCTAAGGTCATTAACGACCTTTCGGGAACAGCCCCATCTTTCATTTGCATTCAGGATATTCTGAAATATTTAAATATAAGTCAATCCAGCGGTATACGGAAACGGAACCGGGAACAGTTCCTTCAGGAAAGCAGTTCCTTCCGGCTTCGGATCCTCAGCGCTAGCGCAATCGAACAGCAAGCGGGTCATTTCCTTCGAAGTTAAAGCTAATCCATTCTGTCCCGCCTTCAGCAGCCAGCTCCCGTCATCCTTCTGCTCCAGGCCGATTGTGCCGGACGCCCCGGAATTCTTCTGATCGAGCCATGGCCGAAGCTGGGCGAGAAGCAACTCGCCATCAACGATTCGGATCGTTCCCAAATGATCCTCTACCGAAGACGTCACGCCGGCCAGTCTGGAATGCAGTTCAGTCTCGTGCCAAGGAACGGGGAAATCAAGGCCTTTCAAACCAAACCGCTTGACGGCATTCAAGATTAGCCGAACGACTGCCTCCGGGTCCCCCGCTTGCTCCAGGACGATGCCATGACGCTCCGGATCGAACGGCACGCCTATGACCGTAAACGCCGTCACAGTCCCTCCGTATTCCGCCACCAGTACCCGGTGCTTCATCTTCATGCAGCTTGCGAGCGCCTCCGCTTTGATGAGGGAAGCCAGCTCGCCCACGCCGAGTTCATAGCGGACGCTGCGAGACGAAGCTGTCTCATTCAAAGCGTAAATATCAGCAGGCTCCATTTCCCTGACTTTCAGAGAGGCCGATCCTTCGAAACCAGGAAAGCTTTCAGCCGTCAGCTCGTCTATAGTGTATCGGCGGATTCGCCCGAAAGGAGCACAGCCCGTTCGCGTATAAAGCGTACGATATCCCGAAACGAGGAGCAGTGAAGCGCCGGCTCGCCGGATATAACCGTACACTAGGCGCAGAACTTCGCTTGCGATTCCACGACCCCTGGCATCCGGATGCGTGCATACCGAACCAAGTGAGAAAACTCGCAATCGGGCTTCCCCGATCCGGATGATCCAAGGAACGAGACCCATGAACGAAACAAGTTCCCCATCCTTGAAAGCCCCGAAGGATACATGCAGCGCCGAGTCGGAAAATATGAACGGGAACGTACCCGCCATTGAAGGCTGCTCCGCATCCCGGAATGTTGCATCCGACAGGCGGATCGCCTCTTTCATTTCGTCGTTTACCAGCATACGAACAATCGCCATATCTCTAACCTTCACTCCAATCGATAAGGTCTGGGGAAGCATGAAAGTGAGGAGTTCCCATACATTGTTATACTCTGGAAGAGGAATATGGAAAAATTTGATCGATAAGCTTTAACGATAACGATCTCCTCTCCCTATTCTTCCACTCCTTAGATATACAGCACCATGCCGTCATAAGCGACCGTAATTTCTTCAGCACCAAATATGGCCGTCAAATCCTCGTGAAGCAAACCGATATTATGGGAAAAATGGGTGACTACCGTTTGTCCCCCGGTTTGAAGAATCCCTTCGTTACGCAGGCGGTCACGGATCCCGAGAACGGCTTCGATATTGAGATGACCGCCAGTAAACGGAAGATTTCCGTTCGTGCAGTCCAAGATGGCGAGGTCGAGCTTCCGGTTTGCAAGCCACGCCCAAGTGTCCTCCGGCAGCAGCCCCGTGTCGTGGCCGTAGAAGACATTTTTGCCATCCTTCTCGATAAAGAAGAGTAAACAGGTTTCCTCAGGATCGTGATTGGCAGGCAGCGCCGTCACGACGGCCGTCCCCGTGTCAACGGTTTCGAACGGCACGATCCGCCGGACGGCGATAAACTCGTCACCGGGCCAGCCTATCGCATCCCGGCACTTGCGGACGACCGCATCATGCCCGTAGATATGCAGCGGATGATCCAGTCCATGCGCATAAACCGGAAGCCGCATACCGAGGTCTTCCGCCCACAGATGATCTAGGTGCGTATGGGTAATGAAAAGATCCTTCACAAGCCCGAGGTCCAGACCATCACGCAGCACATGGTGGAGGGTGTCAGGTGGAAAATCAATTTTCAGCGTATCATCGAATATAGCGGAGCTTCGCGTGCGGATGTTCCTGCCGCTCAGTTCCCGCGCCTTTAAGCAATGCGAGCACCTGCAGAACAATGCGGGAAAGCCCTCAGCGGCAGAGGTTCCCAGAAAATGAATTTTCAATGTCGAGCCCTCCTTATAACGCCTTGTCCACCTTTACGAAGTCTTTTACATGGACATGCTTCACGTACGGCTTCAATTCATCAATCGCATCGTTCGAATTTTGGCCGACCAGCAAAAAATTCCCCGTAACGAATGTGCTTCGGAGCGTACTAGAGCCACTTTCCCGATAATATCGATCACTTGGTCGCTCCGTCCGGCGAACAGACCGTGATTTTCGAGCGATGGCATCGATTACTTCTTTCAATTCATCGCGCCGGCTTTGCTCGTCTTCCATAATGAAATTGTTACATGCACAGAAGCAGGCGACAGGTATCCCACCTTCCCGCTCCCATTTGCGTTTTTTTATTAAGGCTGATATCCGGCGGAACGGTAAATCGCTTCGGTCAACCGAACGACTTGCAGCGCGTAGGCGCCGGGAACCGGAATTTCTTGCTTGCCCCGGAGGGCGTCCACGAAGCTTTGGTCCGAATTCGTCGTTTTTTCAGGCAGATCAGGCCGGATGACGGTACCGTCATACCGGTAGATTTCGATACGGCCGTTATCAAGATACAGAACGCCCTGATCCCCGCAGAACGAATAGAATTCCCGATAACCGGGCACGTGTCCGACAATGTTAAGCGCGGCGACAACCCCTTCCGCAAAGCGGATCCCAGTGAAGGAGTCGATCTCCACCGGGGCCCCGTGGTTATCCAGGGTAGCCTTCACCTCCAACGGCGTCAACTCTCCCGTTGTCCAGAGTAGAACGTCGATGATATGGCTGCCGGAATCCATCAGCATGCCTCCGCCCGACAGTGCCGGATTTTGCCTCCAGGTACCGGTTTGAGACACCTTCCAATCCTGATACAGTGTAGCGTTGACAGACGTCAGCTTGCCGAGAACCCCGCTTGTAATCGCCTCGCGAATATAAATAAACTCCGGCTGAAAATGCCGTTGGTAGGATACCTGCAACAGCCTGCCGTTCTCGTCGGCCAATTGGATCAGCCGTTCGGCCTCCTCCGACGTGCACGTCATCGGTTTCTCGATCAGCACATCGCAGCCTGCGCTCAGCGCATCCGTGGATTGGGCGAAATGCAGCGTATGCGGCGAGCAGATGACAACTGCGTCCAATCCGCCGTCTTTCAGCATATCGATATGGCTTCTATAACTGCGGACGTCCCGCACCTTGAACGTGTCCGCGAACTGCCTTACGGCCAATTCATTTGGATCCGCAATCGCGGCGATTTCTACATCTTCCAGCGCCTGCAGCTGTCCGGCATGAACTTTTGCGATGCCACCGACGCCGATAAATCCAATCTTCAGCTTATTCATGAATAAACCCCTTTCTGTGATGTCAAATCATTGAACCAGTATTGAACTTTGTCGACTTTTCCCTGCTGATATGCACCGAACCTTAGTCGGAAGCTTTATAAAATGAAAGATTTTGAACATTGGCTCGATTTCCGAGTCGGTTGTACATGTTGCCGCTTACCGACTTTACCTTCGGTTTCCCCATTAAGTACCAGCACAAGTCGATGATATGTACGCCCAGGTCGATCAAGAGGGCCGCCACCGGAACGCTCCTTGTCGGCGAACCAACCGCCTGGATTGCCCAATCGGCGCAGACAAGTCGCTTTCGCGTAATAGATTTCCCCCAAATCTCCCGCTTCGAGGAAACGTTTCACGATTTTCGTGTCGAGCTGTAACGGCGAACGAAGCCGACCTGCAGCAGTTTACCGCTCTTACAGACGGCTTCCTGGACGCGTTCCGCTTCCTCGACTGTCTGGCAGAGCGGCTTTTCCACCAGCACATTTTTGCCCGCTTCAAGTGAAGCGATGCTGATTTCCGCGTGCGAATTGTTCCAAATACAGATGCTGACGGCATCGACAGCGGGATCAGTAAGCAGTTCCCATAGTCGGTATATACTTTTACAGCCCTATATTTCTCAGCTTTCGCCTTAGCCCGTTGTTCGTTCAATTCGCAAACTGCGTAAAGCTTTACTTCAGGGTGATTGCCGTATGCGCTAAAATGAACCTCTGAAATCGATTCCGCACCAACCTCTCCATTGTACACTTCTTTATCTGTTGCCTCTGTAGTGCCATACTTGAGCGGCCGCCCCGATGACGCCTGCATCTGCGCCGACATAGGCAGGAAGAAGCCGGCAAGCTTTCCTCATGCCTGGTGATGTCCGCGTTTGCACTTCATTGTCCAGCGCTTCGAAAAATAAGAGACCCGTTTCCGACATGCCGCCTCCAAGAATGACCGCTTCAGGATTAAATGAATGGATAAATCCGGCTACTGCAGTACCTAACGCACGAATGACCTGGTCCATTACTTGTCCCGCTAGTGGGTCTCCTCGCTGCCAAGCTTGAATAATATCCCGCGACTGCGGCTCCCAGCTTGCCTTCCCTCTGCTTGCCGCAAGCGTCTCCCGTCCCAATCTGGCGATGCCGGTGCCGGATGCATACAGCTCGATACACCCGTAATTGCCGCACCCGCAGCGCGGTCCGTTGAAATCGACCGACACGTGCCCCAACTCGCCGGCACCGCCAAACGCCCCGCGTACCAACTGGCCGGATTCCACTATTGCGCCGCCGATCCCCGTCCCCAATGCGAGGCATACAAAGCTGGCGTAATCCTGGCCTGCGCCGTATACTTTCTCCGCGACGGCGATCACATTGACATCATTATCGACGTACACCGGCTTGTGGAATCTCTCCTCCACATGGGATTTAATCTGCATACCAGTCCAGCCTGGGAGCGTATCTCCAGCAAACACGACCGTACCCGCCTGAAAATCGATCTGCCCTGCGCTGCCGATTCCGATTCCGACGTAGGATTCGGCCGTCTGAAGCGCGGCAATGATGTGGTCGATTCCTGCTTTCAACTTCTCCATTACTTGATTCGGGCCAAGCTGCGCTTCCGTAGGCACGAGGTGCTTGTGCAATAATTGTCCATTCGGATCGACCGCCGCAAATTGGATTTTCGTTCCCCCGATATCGACTCCGATCGCATACTCCATGGCGATTCTCCTTCCCTGTTTCGAAACTAATTCCGATTACTGAGGGGCTTTAATAGATCGTCCGGCCAATGAGTTTCGATTCCTTCCTGCCCGAGCAATTCTAAAAATGCCTTAAGATGCTGAGGGTTGTCACGGACCATATGGTTCAATACCCCGTTCTTTACAGCATACGCAGCCAAATATCCGGCGGATTCGCCAATATTCCATTCCGTCGGATGAAGCCGGTAACAGCCGTTTGCGATTTGGGTCGTCCCGATGTTTTTGCATGCCGGCAGCAGGTTTTTCACGCGAATTGGAAGCAGCGATCCGAGTGGAATCTCGTAAGGGTAACTCGGAATATAGAACATCCGGTTCGACCGTGTAGTCGGATGCAGGTCCAGATGATAACTGCCCACCCCTATGCTGTCATCGTAACGTCGAATTCCCTGCTCCCCTCGAACTTCTCTGCTTACGTCATTCTCCGTAATCGTCTGGACGGCTTTGATCCGCCTCGATTCCCGGATATACGGATGCTTCGCCATGCCATCCTCCGAACCAAGAACGTCTCCGCGGAGCCGGATACCGGGATAGCCCCGACCCCCATCCGGCCTCGGAGCCTCGGTCTGAAGCCAATACACAAGCGAAAGGCTAAGCTGCCTGGCGCCTTCCAGATGCTTAAGTCTTTCCTCTTCCGGCACATCGTAAATTGGCCCAAGGAAGTAATCGTTCTGGCTCCAGTTAACAAGGGTGATGTCGCTCTCATATAATCCATCACTAAATATGGAAGCATCTATGATTCTCCGATACGTCCAAAGCGGCATGGGCTCGATACCATCCGGGAAAAAGGCGATTTCTTTCATTTCATCTTCCTTATTCACATCCGGTATGATCCAGCTGAGCTGAGGATACCGAGAAAATCCGGGAACGAATGCCCGCCAGAATTCATACTGCTCCGGTTTATCGATCGTAAAGTCGCCGCCTTCCTTATAGTCAAGCGCGAACACATGAGTAATCGATTGGATGTCAAGCGGATCCGACTTCTCCGGAGCATGCGGTTCTCCTGTTTCGCTGTGGGCCTCGGCTCCAGTCACATATTCTACGCCGGCTATCGGCAGTACATCACCGCATTCAGTGGCATCCAAATAGCAGGCACCTTGCAGCGTTATCATTACCCCTGTCGTTATGTGCCGCACCGTGACCGATTTGATGTAATCTTCTTCAGTAGCAGCATCCACCGGTCGAAATCCGTAATACACGGCAATACGGCCGCTGTTGACGTATGGTGCCAGCATATCTTCAATCACGCGTAAAGCAACCTTTGGCTCGTGGCAGAGGCGGCTTACCCACCCGTTGCCGGGGTTCAAAATCTCCTCCCGACGGGTCTCTTCTCTCAATGGATAGTTATCCTTATAATACCGCCGCACCCTTTCACGGAATTCCCTATACGTCCGGGTGCAGCCGAAACTTTCTATCCATGAATGCTCATCCGGGGGAACCGCCTGGCTTGTCAATTGGCCACCAAGCCAATCCGTTTCCTCCGTCAGGATGACTTGAAGTCCCATCTTCGCACCAGCCATTGCAGCCATACAACCTCCGAGTCCACCGCCCAGCACGATTATATCCGCAGTCTCTTTCATTCTCATCGCCTTTCTGCAGAGCTTCAATTATGAATTTATTGTATCATTATTTGAAGAATTATCCCACTATTTTATTATATTTAGAATAAAATATCCAATATAAAATAAATTTAAAGGAACGATCATTAACGATCGTTCCTTAGGCAAATCTGTTATCCAATGTCTCATGCAATGGCGGTTAAAAAGGTTGCTTCAATACAGCTTGTCGGCTACTGAACGAGCCGTTTTCTCCAGCGAGTCTTTCGCCGTACCCTTCTTCAGCATCAGCAGTGTACAGAGGATGTCCAGCAGATGAATTTGCGAAAATTTCGTCGATAAAGCCCCACCTTCAGTCGGCAATTCCCTAGAAGGAACCAAAAGAACATTGTCGGCATAAGCGGCAATAGGAGAACGAAGATGTCCCGTAAGACAAATGACGACCGCTCCGTTATTCTTCGCTTGGCGAACCGGGTCAACCAGGTCCCGGGTGCTGCCGGATGTGGAGATGCCGAAGACAAGGTCCCCTTTCTTCACCAGTGCGGCGGACATTGCAATGATATGCGCGTCCCGATGCGCTTCAACGTTCATACCGATCCGCATCAGCCTGAAGTGCAGGTCCATCGCCGTAATACCGGAGGAACCAACACCGTACACGAGAATTTTATTGGCGGCCAGCATATTGTCCACCGCTTGCTTGAGGTTGTCCACATTCACGAGATCCAGCGTGTTCTTCAGCAGAATCTCATGCTTCATCGTAACTTTTCTGGCTACTGTCATCACGTCGTCTTTCTCTTCGATTTCCATATTCGAAACTGAAGGTGGACGATCGACCAAATCCTGGGCAACCGAGAGTTTGAATTCGTGAAAGCCGCGAAAGCCCAATTTCCGGGAAAAACGGATAACCGAAGTTTCACCTACACCCGCTTGTTCGGCTAAATCAGTGACGGTTGCCAGCACAGCCTCCTCAGGGTTGTTTTTGACTACATCCGCCACTTTTTTCTCCGCTTTAGTGAGAGAAGAATAAACACTAGATATCATGAGCAGCGTATTCGATTGTTGAAGCTTCGATCCCACTCTTGCCAAATATAATCACTCGCTTTTCTTTTTTATCATAGTAAAAGAATAGATCATTACAAGTGAATTGACAAGTTGAGTTCAATCACACAATTCTTTACTTTCATAAAAAAGAAGAAAAACTCCACAATTTACAACTATGCACTCAGGTAAACATTGCCCACTTTGTGTCTTAGAACCCGTCACGATGGAGCACTAGGCTTAACGTAGGCATTCTTTAAGGGAACCGGAAAATCGAACAAGCGGGGCCAAGCTTTTAGCCGGCCCCGCTTTCCTATTATCCTTTATATGACGATCGTTCACTCAACTATACTTCGGCAGCCAATCGCCATGCGCTTCGATCAGGTCGTCGCACAGCGAGACAATGTCATCGATGGACAGCTCCGCGGACGTATGCGGATCAAGCATCGCCGCATGGTAGATATGCTCGCGCTTGCGTGTAATCGCCGCTTCAATTGTCAACAGTTGAGTGTTGATGTTGGTCCGGTTAAGCGCCGCAGCCTGCGGCGGCAGGTTCCCGACGTAAGTCGGTGTCACGCCGCTCCGATCCACAAGACATGGCACCTCGACGCACGCTTCCACCGGCAGGTTCGGGATGAGCCCGGTATTCATCACATTGCCGCCGATTTTTATCGGAACACCCGTCTCCATCGCTTCGAAAATGTACGATGCATACTCGTGCGAACGCTTGTGAGTAAGGTTTTTATCATTCACAAGCTCATCGCGCATCATCTTCCACGACTCAATCTGGTAAATACAGCGACGCGGATATTCATCCAGCGGGATATTGAACCGTTCGATCAGCTCCGGGTAGTTCTTTTTGATAAAATACGGATGATATTCGGCGTTATGCTCCGACGACTCCGTGATGTAATAGCCGAACTTCAGCATCATTTCGAGGCGGACCATATCATGGTGCTTTTCCTTCTGCTTCTCGGCCGCGCGCCGCTTGATCTCCGGATACAGGTCAACACCGTCTTTCGATACCTCGAGTAGCCAAGCCATATGGTTGATCCCAGCGATTTTAGCCTGGACGCCTTCCGGATTCATATCCAGATTTTTGAACAGTTCGGGAATGCATGCCTGAACGCTGTGACACAGTCCAACCGTGCGAACGCCGCCATATGTGTTCATAACATTCGTGAGGACGGCCATAGGATTCGTATAATTGAGGAACCACGCATCCGGGCACACCTCTCGGACGTCCTCCGCGAAATCCAGCATGACGGGAATCGTACGCAGGTTACGGAATAGACCGCCGATGCCGACCGTATCCGCAATCGTCTGGCGAAGTCCGTATTTCTTCGGAATTTCAAAATCTGTGATCGTGCAAGGATCGTACCCGCCCACCTGGATGGCGTTGACTATATATTTCGCGCCCCTCAGTGCTTCCTTGCGGTTAGTATACGCCTTGACGGTGCAGGCGCTGCCTGTGGTTTGCTTGATGTTATTGAGCATGTTCTCCGAATCCTTCAGCCGCTCTTCGTTAATATCGAATAAAGCGAGTTCAAATCCCTGCAGGGCTGGCGTCAGCATACAGTCTCCCAATACGTTTTTTGCGAAAACCGTGCTGCCCGCACCCAGAAATGTGATTTTTGACATTCTATTCCCTCCGATTATGAATGATATATGAGACCGCTCTCTACAATTAGAATAAGGCAAATCCCAACTCATATACCATGGAAGAAAGAAGTTATCATCTCGACATTTGTAGGCTTATAGTCTACGATGTAGCTAAATTACTTTTCTTGGAGGAAACCGACTTTGGCTGTCCATTATCCAGATCATTTCCATTTTACTGTCGCCGTCAATCCTGCGCCCGCCCACGGGGAACTGTCAGTCCTGTTCTCCGGGGAAGGCAGGCCTTATAGCGCTCACTCGCAAGGGCCTGCGCTACGCGATTATTATCTCGTCCATACCGTCATATCGGGAGAGGGCTGCTTTGAAACAGGTGGACGCCGGTATGCTTGCAAATCGGGAGATACGTTCGTCATTTTTCCTGGTGAGTTGTTCTTCTATGAAGCGGATAAACAGAATCCATGGCATTATGTATGGGTTGCGTTTGTCGGCCATGCGAGCGAGTCGCTGCTCTCCTCGATTGGCATTACCCTACAGCAACCGGTTATTCGGAGAGGTGAAGCCGACTTGTTCGATCGATACAGGGAGCTGCGCAATGGTCTGCTTCACGCCGACACCGTCGTGCTTGCGGACCTAGAGGCGAAGGGGCATCTGCGCTTGCTGCTACACGCGTTCGGCAAGGCTAATCGTTCCGGCATCTCTGCGAAACAGCTGCCGCCTTCGGAAATCGAAAGGCAGATCGCGCATGCGATCCAATGGCTTTCCGTCCAGTTTAACCAGCCCGTTTCGATTGAATTGATGAGTCGGACTCTCGGATATCATCGTACCCATTTGTCGAAGATGTTCAAGCGGGTCACAGGCCTGTCACCGATGCAGTATTTGCTGAAAATCCGAATGGAGCGAGCTTCGGCACTACTGCTCGAAAGTCGGCTTACGATCGTTCAAGTCGCAGCTTCGGTTGGTTTTACCGACGCGTTCTATTTCTCCAAGCAGTTTCATAAGTGGAGCGGCCAATCCCCGACTTCATACCGGGAGTCGCACAGATCATATTAATCTTCAATTTTGTATAGCAAACTGCACGATGTTACGCCTATAAATCTGTAGCGCATAAATCCTAATGAATCTTTCCCTGAGCAAAAAAATCCTCTACCATCGAAATTCCCATTATGTATTCCTTAACACTGTAATAAACCCGTCGAGGATTTGGTGACTTATTTTGAACCCTTTCCCTCGATAAAATGTTAAAGCATGATCATTCCCATTTGGATACAAAGATAAACTGATCACGAACTGACGTAAATGAATTTAACCACTCTAAAGATCCATCGAATAATACAGAACCAATGCCCGTGCCGCGAAATCGTCCTTTAAATAAAAATGGGAGAGACAACCTACATCATCATTTTCAACTGAATCCATGTCAATAAAAGTAGCAAAAATCATTAGAATATGTCTCCTTGGGTGAAATATTGCTGTACACATACCCAATTTGATAAGCCATTAATTCATTGCACAAATCCTAAAGGCAAATCAATCATCTTCGGAAATCACTTCATAATGAATACCCATGTTCATTCATCTAAAAAGCCTGTCAACATAAATAATTTAACCTGATCCAGATTAATGACATCAAAAAGTCATTCCACGAAAGCATGTAACGAAAGATGGATGTCGTTGCCAAGCCGGGCAGGGAAATGGGGAGTATGATCCTTATCGATAACCCCCCGTTTCATTGGCATTATCGAAGCCGGCAGAAGGAAATTGGAGGAAATGATCGAGAAAAAAAGTCCTTATTCCCCACAAGGCTTCCCCTGCATTTACGGTTCTTTCGCCCCTTTAGAAGCAGAGAAAAAAGCCGAAAAAAAAACAGGAGTGGATCCCTGAATTTCGCTCGGCTCGTAGGATGACTATTTAGGCTTTAGTACCACTATTTAGGCTTTGAAATGACTTTGATTTCTATTTACATGTCCTTCCGCACAAGCAGTGCGACCGATTCTACGTGCACCGTATGCGGAAACATATCCACCGGCTGAACCTCAACCGTCCGGTACCCGCCGTCCTCCAGTACCCGCAGATCCCTCGCCAGTGTCGACGGATTACACGATACATATACCACCCGCTCAGGCTTCATTGCCAAAATCGTCTCCAGCAGCGCGGTGTCGCAGCCTTTGCGCGGCGGGTCGACGACGATGACGTCGGCGGCGATCCCTTCCTTGCGCCAGCGGGGAATGACCACTTCCGCCGGACCCGATTCGAACGAAGCGTTGTCGATGCCGTTTAGTTCCGCGTTGCGCTTCGCGTCCTCAATCGCTTCCGGCACAATCTCAACTCCGTAGACTTGTCCAGCCTGACGGGCGAGGAACAAAGAGATGGTTCCGATGCCACAATAGGCGTCGATGACGTTCTCCGAGCCTGTTAATCCGGCGTACTCCACCGCTTTGCGGTACAGCTCCACCGTCTGCGCCGGGTTTACCTGATAGAACGACCGCGCCGAGATCGCGAAGCGGATGCCGTCCAGCTCGTCGTAAATGACGTCGCTGCCCCACAGGGTGCGCGTTTCATCGCCGAAAATGACATTGGTTGTGCGGGTGTTGATGTTTTGCACGATGCTGGTCACGCCCGGAATCGCTTCGCGGATGCCTTCGATCCACTGATCGGCGTGCGGAATCTTCCTGCCGTTAGTGACCAGTACGACCATAATTTCGCCGCTGATAAAACCGGTCCGCACGACGACATGGCGCAGCAGGCCGCGGCCGCTCTCTTCGTCGTAGGCGGTGATTCCGAGCCGCTTTCCGATCTCTTTCACGCGGCGGACGACTTCGTCGTTCTGCTCATGCTGGATCAGACACTCGTCCATGTCGATGATGCGGTGGCTGCCGCGCGCGTAGAAACCCCCGATCAGGCCGCCGCCCGCGCCGCCTTCCAGCGATGCCATCGCCATGCCGATCGGCACCTGCGCCTTGTTGCGGTAGCGCCAAGGGTTGTCCATGCCGATGGTCGGATGGACGATAACGGCGGGGCGCTCTCCTGAAGAAGCCCCGCCCTGTTCCATCGTCCCCGCAACCGGCAGCTTGCCAATGCGCACAAGGTTGTCCACGACGTGCTGGCGCTTCCAGCGCAGCTGGGCGTCGTAGCCCATATGCTGCAGCTGGCAGCCGCCGCACTGCTTGTAGATCGGGCAAGGGGCGTCGACGCGGTCGGGGCTGCTCTGCAGCAGCTCGAGCTGCTTGGCGTAGCCGTACTGCTTTTTCACCTTCAGCACTTTGGCCTTCACCCGCTCCCCGGGCAGCGCACCCTGCACAAAAAGGGTAAAGCCGTCCGCGCGCCCTACCCCTTCGCCTTCATGCGTCAGGCCGACAATGTCGAGGATGACGATATCGTTCTTGCCGACCGGCACTTGATGTTTCATATCCGTTCAATCGCTCCGTTCTTAAAATGCCGGTTTAGCCCCGTTAACCATTCTTCATAAGAGCGCTTAATGAGGTAAATGTTCACCATTCACCCTACAAATGCTTCATGAGGTTAAGGATCGGGCCGAGCCGGCATTCATTGCTTTATTTCATATAAGCGACCAAGCCTGCCAAAGGGGGTCCGGTGGCTTAAATAGTTGCTTTCGTTGTTGTTATTCACGTTTTCGCTTCCGCTTCTGCCAGAGCTGATAAATGTAGCGACTGCCCCATTGCTGAGCTCTTATTCCCTTACTGATAAGTCGAGTTCCCCTGCTCATCGACGAAAATGTTCAAGTGCGCGGGCAGCACCGTGAAGTTGCACGGCAGCGTGCCGCCGTATTCGCCGTCGAGGTTGAGCTGGACGTAGTCCGGCGTGGTGACCTCGAGCGAGCGGGTCTTGAAATGTATGATGTGCGGGTCGTTCAGGTGCTCCCCGCGCAGCGCCAGCGTGACCAGGCGGATGAACTCGGCCAGGTTGCATTTGCGCAGCACGAGCACTTCGAACATGCCGTCATCGAGCTTCGCCATCGGGGCGAGCTTCTCGAAGCCGCCGACGGAGTTGCTGTTGCAGATGAGGAACAGCATGATCTCCTCGTGGATTTCGCCGTAGCCCTCGGCGGTGATGTGCAGCTCGGTCGGGCGCAGGCGGGTCATTTTTTCCAGACCCTTCATATAGTAGGCGAGCTGTCCGATCATCGTCTTCAGCTTGCTCGGCACCTCGTAGGTCAGCTCGGTCAGAGAGCCGCCGCCGGCGATGTTGATAAAATAGCGGTTGTTCGCCCGCCCGACGTCGATGGGGCGCGTGTACTGCTGGATGATCAGCTCGCAAGCGTATTCCCAGTGCTTCGGAATGCCGAGCGCACGGGCGAAATCGTTGGTCGTTCCGAGCGGCAAAATGCCGAGCGGAGGCCGGTTCTCCATCTCGCCGAGCCCGTTGATGACCTCGTAGAGCGTGCCGTCGCCGCCCGCCGCGATGATCATGTCGAAGCCGCGCTCCGCTGCTTCTCTCGCCGCCAGCGAAGCGTCGCCTTCGCCGGAGGTGGCGTGGCAGCTCGTCTCGATGCCGCCGCTCTCCAGCTTGTGCAGGATGTCGGCCAGCCTGCGCTTCATCTCCTCCCGACCGGATGTCGGGTTGTAGATTAGCCGCGCCCTTTTGTGCATAAATTTGGACACTATCCGTTCCCCTCCAACTTGTTCAGCCACTCCGTCATTTGCCGCTCCATCCACTTCGCGACGAACGGGTGCGGGAGCATCGACCGGCCGTTGTACCGGTACTCCAGCCCGTCAAGACGCGACGGAATGACATGACTCGTGAAATATCCGCTGCTTAGAAAAAGCGGCACGACGATAACCGCTTCATCCGGCCGCTTGCGCCTCATGGCGCCCAGCCTGCACGCCGCCTGGTCCGGCAGCAGCATCGCGGTCTCGGCCCGGGCATAACCGCCCCGGGTGACGAGCAAGTCAGCGAGCCGCTTCAGCGTCCGCCGGTAGCGGCCGTGGAACACGGCTTCCCGGCTGCCGTGGCCGATGAGCAGCAGCGCTTCGCGCTCTTGGTTAAGCGTCAGCTCGGCAATGTTTGCCAGCAGCAGGTCGACGATTTCCGGATCGTCGTCGATCGGCAGTCCGGGATGGATGCGCGCTTCCCCGATCCGGAACGGTTCGGCGAAATCGCCCGCACGCCTCGCGCTTACCGGCGGCTGTCCGAACGCCTGCATAATATCGTCCACGTGGGTGCTGCCGGAGGAGACGAACAGCGGCAGCACGAGCAGCTCGCGCACGCCCGCCGCCAGCAGCTCGTCGATGCCGTCCTGGATGAGCCGGCCCTCGACGATCTCCAGAAACGACGAAACGACCGGCACGCCGCCGGCCGTCAAGGTCGAGGCGGCGGCCTCCACCGCTTCGTCCACCAGGCGCACCCACTCTTTATCCCTCGATCCGTGGCTTATGACGAGTACGCCTGGATGTGTCATCGCATTAACGTCCCAGGCGTTCCAGCGCCATTTTGTAGCCGTCGTTGCCGTAGTTCAAGCATCGCTTCACGCGGGAGATGGTCGCCGTGCTGGCGCCGGTCTCGGCTTCTATCTGATTGTATGTGCTGCCCTTGCCCAGCATACGTGCCACTTCCAGACGCTGGGAAAGCGACTGTATCTCGTTTACGGTGCACAAATCGTCAAAAAATATGTAGCATTCCTCAACCGATTTGAGCGTCAGTACCGCTTCGAACAATTGATCAATTGCTTTATCGTTCAGCTTTTTTAGCTGCATTGCTGTCACCCCTAATATGAGAACTGGATAGATTAATTGTAAAGGTAGGGGTTCGTTTAATCAAGCATTACCGTATTCACGCTTTACAGGACGGAAGAGAGAGTATTTCGCCCACAACCGGGCGAACGTCCAATCCTTACGTTTGCCTATCCCATACACTATATAAAAAAAGGGTTGTGATCCATGTGAACTACCGGAACTACCGGAACGATTCTGCCGCCGGCGGTTTCCAGCAGCCGCAGTCTTATCAAAGTCCGGGCCCTTTCCCCGGTCTTGGCGGCGATTTCTTCGGCGAACAGCCGACCGTCCCGCTCGGAGCGCCGCAGTATACGCAGGCGTCTGCTCTGCCGGTGCAGCTGCCTGAGCCGGCCGCCGCTCCGGTTGAAGTTGTGGCCGCCGAATCCACAAAGAGCGGCGGACTCTCCCTTCCCAACCTGACGGAGCTGAAGGGGCTCGTCGACCGCATGGGCGGCATCGACGGCATCCTCTCGACGATGACGAAGGTGCAGAAGGTGGTCGGCAATGTACAGCAGATGGCTCCGTTTGTGAAAATGATGTTTTCCGCCTTCGGCAAAGGCGGCGGAGCGAAGGCTGCAACGACACAGACAACCGACGACACGGAATGGAAGCCGCGCAGGCGCAAAAAACGCCGCCGGCCGTCCACCGCCCGCGGCGCGGCGCGGCGCAAAAAAACGCGCCGCCGCTAGCCGGGCGCAAAAAATCCTCCGAACCGAAGCAGCATGCCGCTGCCGGGCCGGAGGATTTTTTATTATAGGAACAACCAATCGATGATCTGGAACACAAGCGCCGCAAACAGCATCGTAATCGGAATCGTCACGATCCACGAGATGACGATCCGTCCCGCCATCCCCCAGCGGACGCTGGAGAAGCGCTTCGCGCTGCCTACGCCGAGAATCGACGAGGTGATGACATGCGTCGTGCTGACCGGAAAATGAATCATCGTCGCGACCAAAATAACGGTAGCCGAACCGATGTCGGCGGCAAAGCCGTTGATCGGCTCGATTTTGAAAATCTTCGTGCCCATTGTCTTGATGATTTTCCAGCCGCCGACCGACGTGCCGAGCGCCATCGAGAGCGCAGCGGAGAGCTTGACCCACAGCGGAACTTCAAGATGATCCTGCAGGCCAGCCGCTACGAGCGCAAACGTAATGATGCCCATCGCTTTCTGCGCGTCGTTCGTGCCGTGGGTGAACGATTGGAAGGCTGCCGTCACAATCTGGCCGGTACGAAAACCCTTGTTCACCTGATGCGGGCTGGAGCGGGCAAACACTTTTTTCAATATCCACATAATAATAAAGCCGAGCGTAAACGCGATCAGCGGCGAGAAGATCAGTGCCTTAATAATATCCAGGAAACCGGTAGCGTTGATTCCGTCCAGCCCTTCCGCCGAAATGACCGCTCCCGCGAGCGAACCGATCAGGGCGTGCGACGAGGACGACGGGATGCCGAACCACCATGTGATCAGGTTCCAGGCAATGGCGCTGATCAGCGCCGCAATGACGATCTCGACGCCGTGCGACAGCTTGGCGGGATCGGCCACGCTGCCCCCGATCTTCTTCGCCACGCCGGTGAACGTAATCGCGCCGACGAAGTTCATGACCGCCGCCAGCAAAATCGCGACGCGCGGCTTCAGCGCCCGTGTCGATACGGATGTCGCGATCGCGTTGGCCGTGTCGTGAAACCCGTTTATAAAATCAAATGCCAATGCCAAAAAAACGACAACGCCTAGCACAATATAGGTTGTATCCATTTTGTATTATTCGTCCCCTGACTTAGCTGTTACGCATAATAATGGATTCCAGAGTATCGGCAACGTCTTCGCAGTAGTCGGTCGTTTTCTCCAGCATTTCGTACATTTCTTTGCGTTTAATAATTTCGATCGGATCGGTCACGTTCGCAAACAGCGTTTTGATGCTGACGCGAAGGATGTCGTCCGCCTGATTTTCCAGTTCGTTGATGGCAATGTTCGGCTCGCGGATCGCCAGCAGCTTTTTCTCGGTCAGCAGGTAGATCGCTTTCTTGATTTGCTGCGAGCTGCGCACGAGAATATCTGCGAACAGGCGCATATACTCGTCCGCTTCCTTGACCTGATACATGCCAAAGCGCGATGCACAGGCTTCGATCTCGTCCATCACATCGTCAAGCGCCGTCGTCAGCGCCATAATGTCTTCCCGTTCGATCGGCGTAATGAACGTTTTGTTCAGCTCCGTCAGGATCGTGTGCGTGTAGCGGTCGCATTTGCTTTCGAATTCTTTCATTTTTTTGGCGAACGTATCGACGTCGCTCAAATCCCCAAGGCCATTCGCAAAAAATTCGATGGCTTCCACAAGCGTATCCGCCATATCTTCAAATGTTTTGAAGAAAATATCCTTTTTCTTAAACATACGAATCCCCTTTGTCGAAGGAAAATGGTAGTGAACGGCCCCGGAAGGCCGAACTTATCTTAACACAGTTTCACAGGAGATTGTTAAGGTTTTGTAAATGTTTTATGACAAAATTTCAAAAAAATCGACACGGTCGCGTTCCTTTTGCCGCCCTTAACGGTACTATTGTTTCCCAAAGTTTCCGATCATACCTTATCGCCGCACGAATATGTACATGCGCTGGTGAACGTGAATCGGCATCCGCTGAGGATGACAGCTATCAGGCGCCGTCGCACCCCGGGCGGGGAACTTGGCTAGCGGTAGAGCAGATGCGACTCGAAATTAGGG
Organism: Paenibacillus beijingensis; assembly: GCF_000961095.1. Classification (NCBI taxonomy): domain Bacteria; kingdom Bacillati; phylum Bacillota; class Bacilli; order Caryophanales; family Paenibacillaceae; genus Paenibacillus; species Paenibacillus beijingensis. The sequence goes on from NZ_CP011058.1 coordinate 1,491,906, forward strand.
CTCATCGGTACGATATGGTAGTAGGTTTTGCCCGGTACAAAAGGCAGCTCCACGCCGTCCTTCTCAATGCGGATGACGTCGTCCACCCCTCTTACCCACCGGCATTCCACCGCACGGCCAAACTGGAACAGCACGGCCGGACCGCCGGCTTGCAGGTCGATTTCAAGCCTGCCGTAATCGTCGTACGTGCGGTGCTTCGCCCCGATGACGACGAGGTTCGAGGCGCTTAGCTGCTCACTGCTCGTCAAATCGGTGTGCGGCTCGCCGTTGATGAAACGCCCATAGGTCTTCGTATTAGGGTCGTAGTCGTACGAAACCTTGTAGCTCTTCAGCAGGAAAGTCAGCTCCACATGCTCCGCCGCAGCGCCCGCTGCGACCGCATCAGCGGCGCCCTCCGCCGCAAAGGTGAACGCCGGGGCTTCTCCGCCGGAGGCATAGCCTTTGTCGGCCGCTCCATCCCGCAGCTTCGGCAGGCTCGTGTACAGGTTATGCGGCGCTTTGCGCGACTTGTCCCGCCAGAAATAAGCGCCCGCGCTGCCGATCTCGTCCAGATCGGGCTTCTTCTGCCTTTGTAAAATCGCATAAGCGTCGTTGCTGCCGCCCGCATGGGCCAGCACCGCCCGGAACGTATCGCCCAGGTCGATCAAATACGGCCGGATGCTGCGCACCGGTCCGATCGTGACGTCGTCTTCTTCGCTCTGAAAAATCGCCACCAGCCGCGTAATGCCGCCTTCCGCCAGCACTTCCCATACCATGTCGGCATGCGGCAGGCCGGATTGCGGGCGCGCTTTCGGAAAATTGTTGATCATGACGGCAATCGGCCGCGCGGCCGCTTCCATCTCCCGGCCAAGACCGGTCAGCGGCGCGGTGAACGCCGCGGCGGCGCCATTCCCCGGCTCTTCCGCCGGCTCCTCGGCCGGCTGCACGTCAGCCGCGCCTCCGCCTCCCGAATTTCCCGGCTGCTCCGCCGTCTCGTCCGGCCGGCTGTCCGCCGGCTTTTCCGCAGCGCAGCCGCCGGCCGCGACGGCAAGCAGCATCATGAGCAGCAGCATCGCACCCTTTCGTTTGTTGCCCATCCATCGCTTCGAGATCATCGTCGATAAGTTCATTTTTTTCCTCCGCAGGTGCAGCCCTTCGTAGCAAGGACTTTGTTTGGTGTGAATTGCCAATCAGACCCTATTCTATCATTTTATCATATGCAGAGGCGAAGCCTCTCATCACTACAGGAGCCTATCCCTGCATGCGCGAAGCGACCTATCTCTGCATGAAGCGATGACCCGCCCAAGCCGTGTATAATGAAAGTTAGACAGAGTGTGTTTGAACGAAAGAAAGCCGGAGTGCTGCATCATGTCCATTCAAGACCGGCAAGACGAAACCAATTTAGGAGGAAACAGCCGATGATTTCATTTGATTCGGATTCTATTAGCGCCAACGAAAACTATAAGCTCTTATCGGGTCTCGTCGTTCCGCGTCCGATTGCGTTTGTGACCACGCTCTCCAGTGTGAACGGCGTTGTGAATGCCGCGCCTTTCAGCTTTTTCAACGTCGTCTGCACCGAGCCGCCCCTTCTCTCCATATCGGTCGCACGTAGTGGAGGCGATCATAAGGATACCGCCCGAAATCTGCTTCATAACGGTGAGGGCGTCGTCCATATCGTCGATGAAAACACCGCCTTTGATATGAACCAAACCGCCGCCCGTCTTCGCGCGGACCAAAGCGAACTGGAGCTGACCCGGCTAACGACCGCGGCAAGCAAGCGGGTCAACGTGCCGGGCATTGCCGAGGCGCCCGTCAGGCTGGAGGTTACGCTGCACCGTCATTTGACGATCGAGAACGATCGGGGCGAGATAGTGAATGATTTTTTTCTATTGCGGGTTGTTCATTATGAAATCGATGAGCGAGTATATGATGTGGATCAGGGCTATATTGTGCTGGACAAACTGAAGCCGGTCAGCCGGCTGGCCGGAAACGATTATGCGAAGCTTGGCGAACGATTCGTGCTTGAGCGGCCTTAGAGACGAATGAAGATTCATTTTGGGAGGGACGGTGAAAGACTCTGGATACTGGGGAAGAGTGGAAAAAGGACCGGATCGGAGCGGTGCAGCGCGGAGAAAATCCGATGGTGCTTCGGCGGATGAGGAGCGGTGACACCTTTAAACGATCTGACCTATCGGCAAAGAAGCGAATATTTGCTCGATATGAGTTTGCTGGGAGACGCGATTCAAGACGCATTAAATCCGCGCCGCATCAACTATTCGATCTACGGGAATACAGATACTTTTCTGCATGCCCATGTTTTTCCGAGATATGAGTGGGAGCCGGAGGAGCGCAAAACGATGCCTGTTTGGCAATATCCAAAGACGATGTGGACCCTGCAGCAATATCAATATTCTGAAACCGAAAACGGCGATATGAGAAAGAGAATTTCGGAAAAACTGGATGAACGGATGCAGTCGGCTTATTCGAGCTAAGTAGCGGGCTAAAGCGTGTGCCCTCCCCATGAAAGGGGAGGGCACACGCTTTTTCATTCCCAAATCCGATTTCACATCCGAATATCTGCAGAAGGACATGCGCTGCGCACGGCTTCGGCCAATGCTTCCTGGAATTTGGCGGTTATAGCGCCCGGCTTCCCGTTTCCAATCGGCTGCCCATCAACGGCTATGACAGGCGTCACCTCGGAAATCGTTCCGGAAATAAACACTTCATCCATCTCCAGCAGCTGATCCCGGGTAAAAGCCTGTTCCACACAAGCGATTCCGTGAGCCTCAGCCAGCTGCAGCAGCTTCTGGCGCGTAATACCGTTTAAGATCAGATTGCCCGCCGGATGCGTGTAGCAAATCCCGTCTTTCACGCCGAACACATTGGACGAGCTTCCTTCGGTAACGATGCCGTTCCGGACGAAGATCGCATCATCCGCACCGGCATCGTGCGCCTGCTGACGCACAAGCACATTCGGCAGCAGATTTAACGACTTGATATCCACCCGCAGCCAGCGGATATCATCCACTGTCATGACGCGAATCCCCTTGTTCATTTTGTCCAAAGGCCGGGATGCCGGGTCTGTATAAGCAATCAGCACAGGTTCCGCCTGACCGGGAAACAGATGGTCGCGTTTCGCCGCCCCGCGCGTAAGCTGGACATAAATTTTACCGTCCATCACCTCGTTGACAGCCACCAGCTCATTAAACATAAGCGCCAGCTCCTGCTCATCCCAGGCTAAACGGATTTTTAATTCGTCTGCACTGCGTTTGAAACGATGCAGGTGCTCTTCCATAAGAAAAGGACGGCCCCCATAGACTCGAATGACCTCATAAACACCGTCCCCAAACTGGTATCCGCGGTCTTCAAAAGAGATCAGGCACTGGTCTCGATTCCGCAATTCTCCATTCATAATGACAGATTCCATTAGGATCCCCTCCTCTTCGGCATTTGATGGCAGGACACCTTCGCGCTTTCGATTCTCCTATCCGGTGCAAAAAGCGCGGGTTCTCAATATCTTCGTCAGCAGCTGAACGCCATTTTTTCTACTTTCACATCGGAGAAGCATGCACGCAGTTGACCCGTCCTTTTCCGGTCTGATATTGGCTGCTGTTTCAAACCACTTCTGCATTGATCCTATTTGAGGACACCATCTAAAATTCTACGGCTAGTATAAAATACCTTCCAGGTTACAATTACATCTCTGAAACAGGTTACAATTGTATGGCTGAAATACAAGGCCGTCTGCTTTTTTTGTGGGCAAGGCAAATCGCCCCGATCACACGGCTTGCTTTCGGCAAGCCCGGAGCAGGGACAACGGAGATCCGGTTATGGAAATCCTAACGGACTGGGGAGACGCTATTTGAAGGAAATGAAGCAGTTAAAAAATGTAACGGAACCAGGAGACTCTATTTGCTGAAAAAGATCATATTGAGGCGGTTTATCTGCCACATAACGACTCTGGCATCCGTTACGTTGGAGAAATGAACAATTTTCTGCTAATAACGGCAGTGAGTTCCGTTAGAGTAGGTATAGCCATTGATTGGCCTCAAAAAGGGCCAATCCGTAAGGAAAATCCACACTTCGAAAGCATGCGTGATAACGGATCGGAACCCTGCAGGGGGTACGATCAAATATAATCCGGCCACGGGCCGCGATCGTAAGATCATCCCCGCCGCGCAGCGGCTTTCCTTTTTCCCTCCCCTATATACTCCAGTGGTGCCACTCTTCCTGACTCTTCTCCTGTTTCTCGATCCAGGAGGAGGTTACCCGAATCGCTTCCTGCTGATGAGCAAATGACGAGAACGTGTGGTCGGCCTGAAAAATGATTTCTTTATCGCACTGCCCCTCGCTGCGTGTCCAGAACAGCTTTTGGTATAAAAAGCTGTAATCGGCGGGAATACTATCGTCGCTCGTGCCGTGTACGAGCAGTACGTCGCCGTTAAAGCGGGAAGCCGCTTGAAACGGCTGGTGCTGCTGCAGCGATTCGAAAAAAGCGGGCTGCAGCAAGTAGCCGGCATGATCGGCGCTGCCGGTAATAACGGCGCGGTCGTACTGATCGCGTCCGACGATCCGGACGATATCGTTAAAAGGATAGGCGACGGCGGACCAGAGCACGAGCCGGCTGACGCGCTTGTCTTTGATCGCGGTATGCAGCGCAACCGCGCCGCCAAGGCTGTGGCCGAGGAGGACAACCCGGCTCGGATCGACGCAATCCATGCCGAGCAAATAATCGAGCGCAGTGCGCGTCTGATCGATCATGGAGCTGAAGCCGAGTGCGCCGTAGTCACCGCTGCTCTCCCCACAGCCACCGTAATCGAAGCGGAGGACGAAGCGGCCCTTGGAAGCGATGGCGCGCGCCGTTTTCACGAACAGCCGATCCACGCCGATACGGTTGCCGACGAAGCCGTGGCATATGAGGACAGCGCCCTTCTTTTCTTCGTTGGCGGCGTTGTCCCCGAACGGATAGTGAAGCGTAGCCGTAAGCTCCAAATCCCCGTGCCGCAGTACAAGCTGCCTCTCCAATCCCCGCCCTTCTCCCGTCCGGCTCTGTCCGAAAACCGCTTCGCCCATAACCAATCTCCTCTCAAATCTTTAATATTATAATTCCTACCTGTTTACTTTGTTTTATGAAAGCATCTTACCATCGCCGCCGGCATATGTCAACCTTTGCTCCTCGCCACCTCAAAAAACCGTTCCCGGGCCGGGAACGGCAACATTGTCAAAACGTGCATGATGAGGCGGCTAATGACAGAACCTAACCAAAACGAACGAAAAAAAGGAGCTGATCGATGATGGCGACACTGCTTGATTGGCTTTACCTTCACTGGCTGGCCGTCATTATTATTGCCGGCTTGGCCGGCGCCTCCACCTATGTGCTCGTCAAACGCAAATCGCTTTTTTACAGGGAATGAACGGATTCCCTCAAAAACTTGCTCACTCCGGGGAGTGCCTCAGCGCTCTGGGGAGTTCCTTAACGCTCAGGGGACTGCTTCAACGCACGGGCGACTGCTTCAACGCTCGGGCGACTGCTTCAACGCTCGGGCGACTGCTTCAGCGCTCTGGGGACTGCTTCAGCATTTCTGGGGACTGCTTCAGCGGCAGGCGGAACGTGACGGTAGTGCCCGAACCCGCCTCGCTCTCGAACAGCAGCCGTCCGCCGTGCAGCTCGGCGATTTCCTTGCAGATCGCCAGGCCCAGCCCGCTGCCGGATTGGCCTGAACGCCCTTTATAAAATTTGTCCGTCACTTGGGACAGATCTTCCGGGGCGATCCCGCTGCCGGTATCGGTTACCGTCACGACGGCCTCACCGTCCTCCACCGACGTGTCGACGCGGATGGAGCCGCCTCGGGGCGTAAACTTGAACGCATTGTCGATCAGATTGATCAGCACCTGCTTAATCCGGTTGGCATCGCCTTCAACGATGATCGGCGCCCTGGCCAGCTGGCACGTAAGAGAGACGCCCGTCTCTTCCTGCCGGACCGCAAGCTGGCCGAACGATTCCTTAACCGGCAAGTTCACGTCCAGCTCCATCGTATGCAGCTCCATCCCGGGCGAGGCCAGCTTGGAAAAATCGAGCAGATCCTCCACCAGTCCCGTTAACCGCTCCGTCTCCCGCGAGATGATCGAGAGTCCCGTTTCAATTTCCTCGCGGTCGGATTCGCTGTCGGCAATCGTCTCGCTCCATCCTTTGATGGAAGTCAGAGGCGTGCGCAGCTCGTGGGAGATGGAGGAGATGAAGTCGTTTTTCAATTGCTCGCGCTTCGTCAGCTCCACGGCGAGCGTGTTCAGCGTTTCCGACAGCTGCCCGATTTCATCCCGGCGCCTGGTGGCGACCCGCTTCGTCCAATCTCCGGCGGCCATATGGCGGGCGGTGCGGGTCAGCTCGCGCAGCGGCTTGACAATCAGGTTCGCAAGCCACAGACTCAGCAGCAGAAACATCAAAATAACGACGAGCGCGGTGAGCAGTGTCAGCCGCAGCAGTCGGTGTACCATGGCGTCAACCTGCTCCAGCGAAGCCGTATAGCGGATCAGCGACTCGATGCGCTCGCCGTTTGCAATCGGCACCGTTACCGCGGCAATGCGCTGTCCGGTGATCGGGTCGGTTCCTCTCCAGGAGCCGGTGTTGCCCTCCATCGCTTCCTTCACATCCGGGGTGCTGAGAATTTGATCGTCGGCAAATCCGAACGAGTCGATGATCATTCTCCCGTCCGACTGCAGCAGCTGAAGACGCATCATGCCTTCTTTCATATTTTGCAGCATATAGTTGGCTTTTTCGGTCTGAACCATGTAGTCCAGCTTGCTGCCGTGCAGGTCAAGCGCCGACTCCGACCGCTGCTTAAGCGCGCTTGAGACGCTTCCGTAATAATAGTTCCAGATCAACGTTATAAAAAGCCCGCCGAGCGCAAGCACGATCAGCACGACGAGCAAAAGATAGCTCCAAACGATGCGCGTTTTGAGGCTGCTCATGCTTCCCCCCGCTTCCAGCGGTAACCGAAGCCCCACACCGTCTCCAGGTACCTGGGATCCGACGGGTTGCTCTCCAGCTTTTGCCGGATGCGCCTGATGTTCACGTCGACGACCTTCAAATCGCCCACATAAAAGCGCCCCCATACTTCGGATAAAATAACATCGCGACTCACGCTCTCGCCGCTCCGTTCCATGAGCAGCTTCACAAGCGCCCATTCCGTCGGTGTCAGCTCGATCTCCGCGCCGTTCTTCCACAGCCTCCGCTCTGCCGCCGCGAGCCGGAACGGACCGCTGACGAGATCTTCCGCGCTCTCCGGCACGGCGGACGCCGTCTCATCCGCATGATGCGCACCCGTCCGCTCCGCCGGCTGCGCTGCCGCCGAACGCTGCAGGAGAGGCTCCGCTACGGCTGTCTCGGGATCGAGCGCTTCGGTCCGCATGCGCCGGCTCAGCGATTTGATGCGGGCGATGAGTTCGCCGGGACTGAACGGCTTTTGGATATAATCGTCCGCTCCGAGCTCGAGGCCGCGAATCTTGTCTTCTTCCTGGGCTTTGGCCGTCAGCATAATGATGCCCATCGCCGGGTAGCGGCTCCGAAGCTGTTCGCACACCTCGAGGCCGCTGATGGTCGGCAGCATGACGTCCAGCAGCGCGATCGGAAACGGCCCTTCGTTATCGGCCAGATCGAGCGCTTCTTCCCCTGTTGCCGCTTCAACGGCATCCATTCCGTTGCGCTTCAGATTGATGCGAATAAATCCGCGGATGGATTCTTCGTCTTCCAGAAGCAATATTTTCATGTCCGTCTCCTCCCTCCATCCGGCGTTTACGGCTCCGGCAGCAGCCGGACCGCTGAGGCGATCTGTTCTTCATCGGGCAGCATCGTCCCGAACTGGTCCTTGTCCTGCTGCGTCCAACTGTCGGGCGGCCCCGGCGTGACGATTGCCGCGTAGACGAGTCCGTTGGCAGCCCGTATATATACCGATTGCAGCGACTGATCCTTCCAAGCTTTCTGCACGCTGTCCCACTCATCCTGGGGAACGGCATAAAGCGTCCACATATTCGCGGCAACTCCGGATTTTTCGTTGTAATAGTCGAACGACGCGACTCCGTAAGCCTTCCCATCCGGCCGGGTCATCGCAAACAGTCCCTGCCAGCGGTTCGGAATCTGTACGGAGATTCCGTATTGATCGTTGTTGTATTCGGTGGATACGACCGTGAACGGATCCTGTCCGGCCGCCGGGGATTCGCCTTTGCCGAGCTTCTCGTTCCAGCGCACATATTGCGTCAGAAAAAAAGCGTCGCTTATCGCCGCATCCGTTTGACCCGGCGCTACGACCAGACGCGGCCATTCCAAAATGCCGTCGCCGTTTATATCTCCACTGACAACGCTGCGCGGGTTGTTGCCGCGGGCCGCCTCGTCTTCCGCCGGGTACAGCCGTTTCAGTCCGTTATCCCACTCCACAATAATGCTCAGTCCGGAGTTCGCGCCGACCGACGCGTCGGCGATCAGCCCGTACCGGTCCGGTGTGAGCTTGCCGATGGCGATGCCGGTATACGCATTGACGCTGCCCTCGATCGCCAGCCGCGACGCCAGCTTCAAGCGCCCGCCCGAAAAATGGTATATAACGAGCTGGCTGATGCCGTTCGCATCGCTCTGCACAGCCGCAATCTCCTGCCTGTCGTCTCCGTCCACATCGCCCGCGGCAGCCGCTTGATAAGGAAAGTTGGCGAGAGGCTGCAGCACCTTGGCGCCGCTTTCGTCGCGCAGCCGGTTTTTGTCCATCGTATATAAATAAAGCATGTATTCCCATCCGAAAGCGCTCCGCCTCACGCTGCCGTTGTTGTTGTAGCAGCCGACCAGAATTTCCGGTTGTTTGTCTCCGTCCAAATCGGTTACCTTCACCCATTCGAGTCCATTGAACCGGGAGCCGGCCATTTCTCCCCACGTCGTCCACACACCCTGCTCCTGCTTCAGAATCATCAGCTTGGACAGGCCGGCATAATCCGTATAGGAAACAAGCGCTTCCGGGGCGCCGTCTCCGTCCAAATCGACGGTACGCACCGCCTCTGTCCGGTCGCCGCGGTCCGGAAGCTGCAGCTTGCTGCCGCGGGGCAGCAGCTTGCCGACCGCAGCCGATAACGCGGCTTCGGTCTGATCGACGGCCGGAGCCTGCAGCAGATCGGCCGGTGCCGCGGTGTAGCTGCAGCCCGCTGAAACCAGCAGGCTGATCAAAGCGCTCGCGGCAGCCGCGATGCGCAGCAGCGGGCGCTTGCGGCCGAAGCTGCCGCCGCGGCCGTCCGCCGGCTGGTCCCGTTCATGCAGCAGGGCTGTCGCGATTGCCGGTCTGCGGCGCTTTTGTCCATGCGTTGCCATTTCGCTCTACCTCTCCGTTCTCATTGTTGCTTCCGGCCTTCGCCAATTCCCGTAACCCACTAGACGTTCCCCCGATATCTTCGTTGAAACGGCGCCAAGTGCAGCACGCGCCTATCGCGCGGAAGCATCTGCTCATCACGAGCAATAAACCGCTCAGCGGCTTCTTGAATCCTCTCTTTTTGCTGGGCTGATCGTAGCTGTTAAGCAAAGTTAAACGTAGCTGTTTAAGAGAGTTGATCCCATCTGTTTAAGGATTTGATCATATATGAAGTGACCTATCGTTCGAGTTATGGGAGCTGGTCGTACGTGACGAAGGTGTACCCTTGTTTGCGCAAATCCTGGATGAGAAGCGGCAGCAGCTCCACCGTATGCCGGATTTTGCCGCTTCCGAATGAATGCATCAGAATGACGCTGCCGGGTTTAACCTTGCAATTCACATTGTTCCGCATGACGGTGACGGAAGTACCCGCCCAGTCCCGCGTATCCACATTCCACAGCGCCAGCTCGCGCCCGCTGCTCTTCAGCTCGGCACGGACCTCGGACGAGAGCGCGCCGTATGGGGGGCGCACAAACGTCGGCGTAAAGCCGACCGCCCTTTGTATAAGTATATCGTTATAAGCGATTTCCTGCAGTATTTTCGCCTTGGAAGCTTTCGCCAAATCAATGTGATGGTACGTATGATTGCCGATTAAATGCCCTTCGTCCGCGATGCGCTTCAGCACATCGGGAAACTTCTTCGCTTGCGTGCCGACGACAAAAAAGCTCGCTTTGACTTTGTACCGCTTCAAAATATCGAGTATTTCCGGCGTATACCGGCCATCAGGGCCGTCATCGAACGTTAACGCGACGACCTTCTCGCCTTTCATCACCTTTCCGGTTTCAGCCGCCCCGTCCGTCGGCTTCATCAGCTGCACCGCGGCAGCGGGAGCGGTCACAGAAGCTGGGGCGGGCGCGGCAGCGCCGCCTTTGTTAGCTGCCGCCTGCACGCCGTTGCCATTTGAAGCGGAGCTTTTGCCTGCGGCCGCTTTAAGTGAGGCGGCTCCGCCCGTTCCTGCCGAAGTTTGCTGCTGCAGCGCAGCCGCCGGCTTGAGTTCGGCGCAGCTGCTGCTGCCTGCCAATATCGTCAATGCCGCCGCTCCGGCCAGCAGCCGGCGGCGGTTCTTCATCGTGTTGGTAAAAAGCTTTATTGCCATTTCTATAATTCTCCTATTCCTGCCGAATGGTTCCATCCTATCGGATCAGGATTGTCAGAGAGTTACAGATTAGTTACACCTGCTTACATCATTCGCTTCGTTTCGAGCTTTTGAAGCCCTTGCCGCGCGCTCTGCTACCGGCTGTCACTGCGAGCGGCGGCCGTTTGTCCGGCCCGATTGCACGAAACGTTCGGCTTCCTCCCGGGACGGCAGCTTTCCGGTGCCGCCGACGCCTTGAATCGCAATGGCCGCGCAGGCGCAGGCGAAGCGCAGCAGCTCCTCATCCTTCTTGCCGGCCAAATAGCCGCTTATAAGTCCGGCGTTGAAGCAGTCGCCCGCCCCGGTCGTATCGACCGGCTCTACCGCAAACGACGGGACAGATAATAGAGGCTGGCCCGGGCGGAATAGCGAGGCGCCTTCCGAGCCCCGTTTGACGGCAACGGTGCGGGCATCCGCGGGCAGCTTCTCTCACGCCTCTTCCAGTGTGCGGACGCCGTAAATATGGAGCATCTCCTCTTCGCTCGGGATGAACAGGTCCGTCTCTTCAAGCAAGGCGTCAATCGGATCCCTTTGCCAGCGGCCGCTCACATCCCAGCCCGTATCGAAGGAAGTGCTGACTCCGCGGCTGCGCACGGATTGAAACAGCGGCTTCCAGTGCTCCCTCATGCCGTCCTGCAAAAAGTAGGAGCCGAAATGGACATGAGCCGCCTGCGCAAGCAGCGTCTGCGGAATATCCCCCCGAGCGAGCATCGGGATGCTGCCCGGATACGTCATCAGCCCTCTGTCCTCCGGCGTTGAAAACGACAGCGTAACGCCGGTCTTGATGTCCGGATCCGCTTTTACCGCTTCCGTATTAACGCCGAGGAGGAGCCGAGCACGATGTCCAGCGAGTCAATCAGCTTCTCCTTGTTCCATTCAGGCAGCAAATCCGTTCCTCTCAGAATCATATCAACGTTCAGCTCTCCCAAAATGACAACCGTCATATCCGTCCTCTCGCTCCTTTCCAGATCTCTCCGGATCTCTCCGGATCTCTCCGGTTTCTCCGGTATATCGTCTACCGGCAGCAATGCCGGCAATGTCAGAACTATTGCTTATCTCTCCATTGTAGCCCGTTTGTCCGCCGCTTGTCGATTCCTGTCGCCATGTTAAGGCGGATTTGGCGATCGATTGCCGAACGGCATGCGGCAGCGGTCCGTTCTTGTGCTACAATAGTTGTGAGAATAAGGCGGCTGTTCGATCGCAAGGAGGCGCGCGTTTTGTCCCAACCGAATGTCAAAGGCAGCATGATGAAGCTGATCGTGCTCGGGATGCTGCATGAGCGGGATATGCATCCCTATGAAATATCGCTTGTCATGAAAGACCGCAATATGACGCATTACACGAAGCTGCAGATCGGCTCGCTTTACTATGCGATCGACCAGATGGCCAAAGACGGGGAAATCGAGGTTGTCGAAGTGATCCGCAGCAAAAACCGGCCGGACAAAACCGTCTACCGGATTACCGATCAAGGCCGGGCGATGTTTCAGCAGCTGCTGCTGGGCAAGTTCAAAGAGATCGAACCGATCTACCATCCGATGTACGGCGCGCTCAGCTTCGCCAAATACGGCGACGCGGAAGAGCTGGCGGCCATTTTGGAGCAGCGCATTTACGAAATGAGGCATCAGGTCAATTTTTACTACACGCTGTATGAAGATCACCGCGGCACGGTTCCCCTCGGCGGGCTGCATCTGATGATCGGGCTTTACGAGCATGCCAAAACCGAACTGAACTGGCTGCAGCGGCTGCATGCGGATGTGAAAAATAACCGGCTCGGGGAACTCGGGTCGCTCGATCTGGGCGAGGAAGAGTGAGGGGCAACGTGTGAACAATGGCGTAAAAAAAGAGGTCCCGCTCCGCGCTTGATCACGTGCACGGGTCGGGACCTTTTTTCATTCATGGTTCTTCGCTTCGTATGCCTACTCCTCACTACCGGGTCGCAAGTGCGAGCTGCAGCTCCTGTTCCATCATTTGAAGAGCCTCGGAGACTGTCGTCTTGTCCGCCAAAATATCGGGGATATACGTTTGTGAAACTTCATCCATTTTGGCAATAACCGGCCTCGGAAGCTCTCTTAGTTTATTGGTCATTTGGTTATTGACGCGCTCTAATTTGTAGAAGGAGCCCAGCATGTCGTCCTCATTCCCGGCAGATTGCCTTGCGGGCAGTTCGTCCGGATTCACCCGCGGGAGCATTCTTGCGTAATCCGCGCCGCACACATAGTTTATGAATTCCCAGGCGCCTTCAGGTTCTTTAGCATGCAAAGGGATTGATAAAACCTCGTTCAATGCGATGTTGTTTCCCATGTCCGGATGTTCGTTGCTAATGGGGAACGATACGATCCCCCAATCTAAATCGGGATAACGCTGTTTATTCGTTAGTAAGGTCCGGTACAACGATGAGTCATCGATCGCCATTGCGATATTGCCGCCCAAAAAAGGATGATTTCTCTTTTGCATCACTTCGATGCTCGTCGTTTGCGATGTATCTGCATGGCTGCCGTCAAAACACGCCTGAGCTTTAAAACATTCGGTCACGTTTTGGAACACGCCTTCCCAAGCTTTTGTACTTAACGTAAATTTTTGAGCATTGTACAAAGACAATCCGCTGCTATCCCCGATTCGGAGCGCCATCAGGAAGGGATTCGACGAATTCGGATGGTAAAACCCGATCTGTGGCGTATCGCTGCCGGCCTTGTTCGGAAATCTCTGCGCTACCGCAAATACGTCATCCCAGGTCATCAAATCGGTCGGGAAGGGAATGTTGTTCGTTTCAAAAAGCTTTTTGTTGTAGTATAATGCCGATCCGACAAACGTAGGCGCCAATCCGTAAAGATGCCCCTGCTCATCCTTCATTTGATCAAGAACCCCGGGAGTATAGCCGGTAAGATCAAATTTGTCTTTTTTAATCCAATCGGTGAAAGAAGCCAGCCTGCCCTGTTCTTTGAGTACCGCAAATAAATCCATTTGGAGTGACAACAGATCCGGATTTTCCTTTGTGACAAGACTTTCGACCACTTGATTTATATCTTCCCCCGGCTTTAAATGCTCCATCACCGAGATTACGTTAAGATCATAGTTCGGATGTGTCGCCAGAAACAAGTTGCCGTATTTTTGATTAAACGTTTGTTCGTTCCAGGTGAGCACCGATAACGTTACCGTTTCCTTTGGCTCTTGAGGCTGCTTCGTGCAACTTGTTAGAACGAATACCACTGAAAAAATGAACAGCATGACCCTTTTTTCCATTCGTCTCCCTACCCCGCCTATCATTGAAATATGCCCCCCAGATCTCTCCCTGATAATCACTAGAAGATCCAAATTTTCCCTCGGTATTGAATTCGACAAAATGGCCTATAACCCTTTTGATTGGAAAACTCCTATCGGGGAAATTCGAATATGAGCGACCGCGTTTAGAGGTGGTTTTTGTCGCCAATGGGAGAAGTACACTACGCTGATGCGCTAAGAAAAGCTTCGATTCGAAGCCCTTTCCACGATGAATGGCCCTGCGAAAAAAGCAGCTTTTCATGACGAACAGAATCATGACGAGCTGTATCATGACGAGCTGTATCATGCCGAACAGAAAGTCCATGCGCTATTTAACGTCCCCTGGCTCAAAAAAGAACGGGGGAGTACCTACTGGAGAGCACTTGAAGCTCTTGGAGCACTTGAAGCTCTTGAAGCTCTTGAAGCTCTTGAAGCTCTTGGAGCACTTGAAGGACTTGAAGGACTTGAAGGACTTGAAGCTCTTGTAGCTCTTGTAGCTCTTGAAGCTCTTGAAGCTCTTGAAGCTCTTGAAGCTCTTGAAGCTCTTGAAAGACTTGTACCGCCCTTTTTGTTGGGCAAGCCACATAGGAGCAAACCTTGGGGTCGTCCGCGCGTACGAGCCTTTCAAAACCTGCATATGTGCAGGCTTTATCGATCGAAATCGCTTATCGTGAGAAAAGCCTGCAATTGCGCAGGTATTCCAAGCTGTTAATGCCTGAACGTGCGCTTGGGCCGAAAAAAAATGTATTTTAGCAGGAATTTTCACGAGGTGGATAAATAGGCAAGAAAAAAGATGTACGATCGCAGGTTTTCAAAAATTGCTGATCGTACTGTGCTGCGCGACATAGCTGACTTTCGCTCGGGCAGCAGCAGAGTGCCGGAACGTATGGCTCCGGCGGCAGCAGAAAGCCGAATCGTACGCGCTCGGTGTGCTGCGAGTTGCACCGCCATTCGTGCCGGCAGTGTGCACGAGCTGCACTCGTGAGGCGGAAGACCCGCTCCCGCCCCGAAAATTGATAAATTCGTTAATCTTTATAAAAAAAAGACCGCGTTCAGGATCGCTCCTGAAACGCGGTCTGCTATCTTCAAACAATCGGGAGAGGATCAATTGTCCTTTCCCTCCCTAAATCAAAATCCAACAAGCCGGCACCGGTTCGGGACCGGGACTTCGCGCAGTTCCCCGTGCCAGGTGCGACGGCGCGTGAGGGCTGCCAACCTCATGCCCTAGCTAGCCGTAAAGGATGTTAGCCTTGCAGCGCCTTGGCGGCGATGTCGGTGCGGTTGTGCATTCCCTCAAAGGAGATGACGCCGACCGCTTCGTACGCGCGGGCGCGCGCCTCCGCGATGTCACGTCCGCGTCCGACGACGCCGAGCACGCGGCCGCCGCTGGTGACGACCTTCCCGTCCTTCTCCGCCGTTCCGGCGTGGAAAACGAGCGCTCCCTGCTCTTTCGCGCGCTCGAGTCCTTCAATGACGCGCCCTTTCGGGTAGGAACCCGGGTAACCTTCGGAGGCGACGATGACGCAGACGGCCGCTTCGTCTTTCCAGCGGATGTCCAGCTGTCCGAGGCAGCCGTTCAGCGCCGCCAAAATAATATCGACCAGGTCCGTTTCCAGACGCGGCAGCACGACCTGGGTTTCCGGATCGCCCATGCGCGCGTTGAACTCGATCGTCTTCGGGCCGTCCTTCGTAATCATCAGGCCGGCGAACAATACGCCGCGGAACGGACGCCCTTCGCTGACCATCGCGCTTGCCGTCGGCTTGATGATGTTTTCGATCGCGTCATCGACGATCGACTGCGGAATATGCGGCAGCGGCGTGTAAGTGCCCATGCCGCCGGTGTTCGGCCCTTTGTCGCCGTCGAATACCGGCTTATGGTCCTGCGCCGGAACCATCGCCCGCACCGTTTCGCCGTCGACGAACGCGAGGATGGACATTTCCTGTCCTTCCAAAAACTCCTCGATGACAACCTGGTCGCCGGAGCTGCCAAACACTTTGCCGACCATCATGTCGCGCAGCGCCGCTTCAGCCTCTTCCATCGAGTAAGCGACCGTGACGCCTTTGCCCGCCGCCAGACCGTCGGCCTTGACGACGACCGGCACGCTTTGCGCGCGCAAATATTCGAGCGCCGGCTCGAATTCCGTAAACGTCTCGTATTTCGCCGTCGGAATGTTATATTTGCGCAGCAGATTTTTCATAAATATTTTGCTGCCTTCGATTTCCGCCGCGTTTTTGCGCGGGCCGAACGTCGGGATGTTCTCCGCTTCGAACGCATCGACGATGCCGTCCGCCAGCGGATCGTCGGGACCGACGACGACGAGATCGATCGAGGCGTCCTTCGCGAACTGGATCAGCTCGCTGAATTGATTGACCGCGATCGGCACGCATTCCGCCAGCTCGGCGATGCCGGCATTGCCCGGCGCGCAGTAAATTTCCTTCACTTTGTCGCTTTTCGCAAGCGACCAGACGATGGCGTGCTCGCGCCCGCCGCCGCCGATAACGAGAATTCTCACACTGTATTCCTCCTAAGCATAAGCCCGGCTTCGCGGACGATTAGTGTTTGAAATGGCGGACGCCCGTAAACACCATCGCGATGTTGTTGGCGTTTGCGACCGCAATCGACTCTTCGTCCCGTACCGAGCCGCCCGGCTGAATGACGGCCGTAATGCCGGCTTTCGCCGCCAGCTCCAGCGTGTCGCCCATCGGGAAAAACGCGTCGGATGCCAGCACGGAGCCCTGCGACTTCTCGCCCGCCTGCTCGATCGCGATGCGGGCCGCGCCGACGCGGTTCATTTGGCCGGCGCCGACGCCGATCGTCATGTCGTCTTTGGCCAGCAAAATCGCGTTCGATTTCACATGCTTGACCACTTTCCAGCCGAACAGCAGCTGCTTCAGCTCCTCATCGGTCGGCTTGCGATTCGTGACCACCTTCAGGTCGTCTGCGGAAATCGTGTGCACGTCGCTCTCCTGCACGAGCATGCCGCCATCCACGGACGTTACGAGCCATTCCGGCTTGCGCTCGGCGGCGGAAGTAAACTCTCCCAGCTTCAGCAAACGGATATTTTTTTTGCGGGTTAGAATCTCAAGCGCTTCCGGCGCAAAGTCCGGCGCGATGATGATCTCAAGGAAAATTTCGCTCAGAAGCGCCGCCGTCGCCGCGTCGATTGTGCGGTTGGCCGCCACGATGCCGCCGAAGATGGACGTCGGATCGGCCGCGTACGCCTTTTGGTAGGCTTCATGAATATTCGTTCCGATGCCGACGCCGCAAGGGTTCATATGCTTCACGGCCACGACGGCCGGCTCGTCGAACTCCTTCAGAACGGCGAGCGCCGCGTTGGCGTCGTTGATGTTGTTGTAGGAAAGCTCCTTGCCGTGCAGCTGCTCGGCAGTCGTAATGTTGCCGCTGGCCGCGAGCGGCTTGCGGTAGAACGCCGCCTTCTGGTGCGGGTTTTCCCCATAGCGCAAATCCTGCACTTTTTCGTACGTTACGGTGTAGCGCTCCGGCAGTGGCTCGCCGACCTGCTTGGAGAGGTAATCGGAGATGAGCGCGTCGTAGGAGCCGGTGTGGCGGAATACTTTGGCTGCAAGCCGTTTGCGCGTTTCCAGCGTCGTGTCGCCCTGCGCCTTGATTTCGTCCAGCACGGCGCCGTAATCGGCCGCATCGACGACAACCGTTACGAACGCGTGGTTTTTCGCTGCGGAACGGAGCATCGTCGGCCCGCCGATGTCGATGTTTTCGATCGCGTCTTCATACGTGACGTCCGGCTTCGCAATCGTCTGCGCGAACGGATACAGGTTGACAACGACAAGGTCGATATAGTCGAGTCCGAGCTCCTTCATCGCCTTCTGGTGCTCTTCATCGTCGCGCACCGCAAGCAGGCCGCTATGTACGGCGGGATGCAGCGTTTTGACGCGTCCGTCGAGAATTTCCGGGAAGCCCGTTACGTCCGAGATGCCGGTAACCGGAACGCCTTCCTTCTCGAGCAGGCTGAACGTGCCCCCCGTCGAAATGATTTGTACGCCTTGCTCCGCCAGCTGGCGGGAAAACTCAACGATGCCCGTTTTATCCGAAACGCTGATTAACGCTCTGCGAATTGTCATGCTTGATCTCCCTTCGAAAATGTTGGCGGGTAGCGGGGCGCTGCGCGGACAGGCTTGATCTTCCGATCGCTCTTGCAGCCGGATTTTTTCCAATTTATTTGAAAAGGGTAAAAATCCGCCTACAAATGCGACCGCTGGCGCTTCTACAGATTCAAACCTGCCCGCTCCGCTCCAATCCCGGCGTAGTTAAACAGTACTTTAAGAGCAAACGATTAAAGTCAATTATGTTTCTTTCATCAGATCCGTAAGGCAAGCGAACCTCTCGCGCAGCCAATCCTGCCTGTCTTCCCAAGAAAAAGTACAGCGCAGCGGCTGACTTGTGACTGGAGAAGCGGCAGCGGCCACTTTTTCTACCTCTCCCGGATCGTGACGCGGCGGCCGCCAAGCGCGACGCGCCCTTCGGCGATCATCTGCACGACCCATGGGAAAAGCGCCTGCTCGGCCGCATGAATGCGCTCGGCCAGGCTCGCCTCGTCGTCGCTGTCTGCGATCTCGACGGCACGCTGCGCGATGATCGGGCCGCTGTCCATGCCGCCGTCCACGAAGTGCACGGTGACACCCGTCAGCTTCACGCCGTATTCAAGCGCCTGACGGATGCCGTTCACGCCGGGAAATGCCGGCAGCAGCGACGGATGGATGTTGATCATCCGCCCGTAAAACGGCTCCACCAGCACCGGCGTCAAAATCCGCATATAGCCGGCCAGCACGATCAGGTCGATGCCGCGGCGGATAAGCTCCGCCAATATTTCTTCTTCATACTGCTCTCGCGAAGCGTACTCCTTCGGCTTGAACAGCCACGTGTCGATGCCGGCGCGGCGGGCCCGCTCCACGACGGGCGCCGCCGCCTTGTCACAAACAAGAAGCTCGATGGAACCATCGAGCTTCCCTGCAAGTGCCGCGTCCGCCAGCGCCTGGAAATTGCTTCCCTGGCCGGAGGCGAAGACGGCAATGCGCAGCTTCGCCATTAGACCTCAGCTCCCGTGAACGTAACGATGCGGCTTCCCTCCGTGACGGTGCCGATCCGGTACGCTTCTTCGCCAAGCTCCTTCGCCGCCGCCAGCGCCGCTTCCGCCTGATCGGCCGGCACGACCGCGATCAGGCCAATGCCCATGTTGAACGTCGTGAACATGTCGCGGTTCGTAACCGCGCCCTTCATCTGCATCAGCTTGAACACGGGCTGAATCGGCCACGAACCGTATTCGATCTCCACGTTCACGCCTTCGGGCAGGACGCGCGGAATATTTTCGATAAAGCCACCGCCGGTAATATGCGCCATTCCTTTAACCTGTACGCGTTTGATAAGCTCCAAAGCCGCTTTGACATAAATCTTCGTCGGCTCCAGCAGCACATCGCCAAGCTTCGCGCCGGAGAGCTCCGGCAGCGTATCCTGCAGGCTGTAGCCCGCGTTGTCAAGCAGCAGCCGGCGCACAAGCGAGAAGCCGTTGCTGTGGATGCCGCTCGAAGCAAAACCGATGACGGCGTCGCCAGGAGCGATCGTGCTGCCGTCGATAATTTTTTTCTTGTCGACGATGCCCACCGTGAAGCCCGCGATGTCGTATTCGTCCGCTTGGTACATGCCCGGCATTTCCGCCGTTTCGCCGCCGATCAGAGCGCAGCCGGACTGCACGCAGCCGTCGGAAATTCCTTTGACGACCGCCTCGATTTTTTCCGGCTCAACCTTGCCGCAGGCGAGGTAATCGAGGAAAAACAGCGGCTCCGCACCTTGCACGACGATGTCGTTCACGCACATGGCCACCGCATCGATGCCAATGGTGTCGTGCTTGTCCATGGCGAACGCAATTTTCAGCTTCGTACCGACGCCGTCGGTGCCGGAGACGAGCACCGGCTCCTCGTACTTGTCCTTGTTCAGCCCGAACAGCGCGCCGAAGCCGCCCAAGTCCGTCAGCACTTCCGGACGGAACGTTCTTTTCACATGCTTCTTCATTCGTTCGACGGCTTCATTGCCCGCAGCAATATCGACACCGGCTTGCTTGTACGCTTCTGCCACTCTTGTTCAACACTCCTTCGTTGCCACGCAACGTTAATTTCGTTATTGCACGCCGCTTCCCTAGCAGCTGCAGCTCTTGGTCGAGTCCTCGTCGACCGGAGTCGGATAATCGTTCGTAAAGCACGCCATGCACAGACCGGCGTTCGCCTTCTCACCCGAAGGGTCCACCGATTTCATGAGCCCTTCCTCGCTGAGAAAATAAAGCGAGTCGGCGTTGATCGCCTTCCGGATTTCCTCCGTCGTCTTCTCCGAAGCGATCAGCTCTTTGCGGTCCGGTGTATCGATGCCGTAGTAGCACGGGTTGGCAAACGGCGGCGAGGAAATGCGCACGTGCACCTCCGTCGCGCCCGCTTCCCGCAGCATATTGACGATGCGCAGCGACGTCGTCCCGCGCACGATCGAGTCGTCGATCATGACGACGCGCTTGCCTTCCACCACTTTGCGGACCGCAGACAGCTTCATTTTGACGCCTTTTTCGCGCAGCTCCTGCGAAGGCTGAATGAAGGTGCGGCCCGTATATTTGTTCTTGATCAGTCCGAGCTCGTACGGGATGCCGGTCTGCTCGGCATAACCGATCGCGGCGGAAATGCTGGAATCCGGCACTCCGGTTACAATGTCCGCGTCGACGAACGACTCCAGCGCGAGCTGGCGTCCCATACGCTTGCGGGCCGAATGGATGTTCACTTCGTTGATGTCGCTGTCCGGACGGGCAAAATAAATATATTCCATGACGCACGAAGCGCGCTTTTCCATCGGCTCGAACCGGTCCTCGCGGATGCCCTTGTCATCGAGAATGAGCAGCTCGCCGGGCTTCACGTCGCGTACGTATTCCGCGCCGATCGATTCGAACGAGCACGTCTCCGAGGAGAAGACGTAGCCTTCCCCCAGCCGGCCCATCACAAGCGGACGCAGGCCGTTCGGATCGGAGGCGACCAGCAGCTTGTCGTTGGTCATAATCAGGAATGCGAAGCCCCCGATGATGCGCTGCAGCGCGTCCTTGGCCGCTTCCACGAAGTCCTTCGGGGAGCGGGCGATGAGGTGCGCGATGACCTCGGTATCGCTTGTCGTTTGAAAAATCGACCCCTGCGCTTCCAGCTCGCGGCGAATCGCCGGCGCGTTCACGATGTTGCCGTTCGTCGCGACCGCCAGATCCCCGCCCCGGTACTTGAAGATGAGCGGCTGCGCGTTCGCAAGCCCGCTTCCGCCGGAAGTGGAATAGCGTACGTGACCGATCGCCCGGCTGCCGACCAGATTGTCCAGCTGATCCTTCGTGAACACTTCCTTGACCAGCCCCATGCCGCGATGGTAATGGAACTCACCGTTATCTTCGACCGTGCAGATGCCGGCGCTCTCCTCGCCCCGGTGCTGCAGCGCGTGCAGGCCGTAGTAGGAAAGCGAAGCCGCATCGGGGTGGCCGAACACCCCGAACACGCCGCACTCTTCCCTAAGCTTGTCGAAAATGTCGTCCCGGCCGATTCCTTCGTTGTAGTGGCCGTCGCCCCACGTTCCGCGCAGAAATTCCAGCTCTTCCGCTTCGGTACGGGAAACTTTACGCTCTTCTATTGTTGAACCGGTTATTGCATCAGACATGGAATCGCATCCTTCCAGACTTTCTGGAATTGTTCGACCGGTGCGTTAACGCCCGGTTTGCCGTTGATGTTCATGATCAAATTGTGTCCGCCTACCGTTCCGATCTCCGCATATGCAATTCCCTGCTCGCCCAGACGCGCTTTCAGCGCCGCCGCCTTCTCCGGCTTCGCCGACAGCAGAATCCGCGATTGCGATTCGCTGAACAGCGCATGATCCGCGCGCAGCGTCGTCTCGACGTTTACGCTCGCGCCGAGGCGGCCGCTGAAACACGATTCCGCAACCGCCACTGCAAGACCGCCCTCGGACAGGTCATGCGCCGAGGCGACAAGCCCTTCGCGGATCGCGGAGAGCACGGCGTCCAGCGTCTTTTTCTCCAGTGCCAAATCCAGCTGCGGAGGACGTCCCGTCGGTGCGCCATGCAGCACGTACTGCAGCTCGCTGCCGCCGAACTCCGCTTTCGTTTCGCCAACCAGAATAATAACGTCGCCCTCTGCCTTAAAATCTTGTGTCGTAATGTGGTCAAGATCTTCGACTAGTCCGACCATGCCGATAACCGGCGTCGGATAGATCGCGCCTTTGGCATTCTCGTTGTAAAGGCTGACGTTGCCGCCGATAACCGGCGTGTCCAGCGTGCGGCACGCTTCGCTCATGCCGTCGGCCGCTTTGACGATCTGCCAGAACACTTCCGGCTTCTCCGGGCTGCCGAAGTTGAGGTTGTCCGTAATGGCAAGCGGTGTCGCGCCGGAACAGACGATGTTGCGCGCCGCTTCGGCGACCGCGATCGCTCCGCCCACTTCCGGATCGAGGTAAACGTAGCGCCCGTTGCAGTCGGTCGTCATCGCCAGCGCCTTGCGCGTGCCGGCCACCGTCACGACCGCCGCATCCGAGCCCGGCCGGACCGCGGTGCTGGTGCGTACCATATAGTCATACTGATTATATACCCATTCCTTGCTGGCGACAGTCGGAGAACCGAGCACTTTTTCCAGCGCGCCGTTCAAATCGGTGATTTCTTCAAACGCGGACGCATCCACCGCTGCGTTCTCGCTGTAGTAAGCCGGCTCCTTGGAAGGCGGGTCGTACACCGGACACTCGTCGACGAGCGCCGTAACCGGCATATCGCCCACTTCTTCGCCTTTGTGGAACAGGCGCAGACGGCCGTCGTCGGTCACTTTGCCGACTTTCTTGCAAATGACGCCCCAGCGGTCGAAAATTTCTTTCGCCTGCGCTTCGTGCTGCGGCTCGACGACGAACAGCATCCGCTCCTGCGATTCCGACAGCATCATTTCGTAAGGGGTCATGCCTTCCTCGCGCTGCGGCACTTCATCCAGATACAGCTCCAGGCCGTTGCCGGCTTTGGACGCCATCTCCGCGCTGGAACAGGTCAGGCCCGCCGCGCCCATATCCTGGATGCCGAGCACGATGCCGGAGTCGATCAGCTCGAGCGTCGCTTCCATAACCAGCTTCTCCATGAACGGGTCGCCGACCTGCACCGCCGTCTTCTTCTCCTCCGATTCCTCGGAAAGCTCCACCGATGCGAACGTCGCGCCGTGAATACCGTCGCGGCCCGTTGCCGGACCAACGTAGAAGACGGGGTTGCCGACGCCTTTGGCGACGCCGCGCTGGATTTTGTCATGATCGATCAGGCCGACGCACATCGCGTTGACGAGCGGGTTGCCTTCGTAGCTCGGATCGAACATCACTTCGCCCGCGACCGTCGGAATGCCGATACAGTTGCCGTAACCCGCAATGCCGCCGACGACATGCTCGAACAAATATTTGACGCGATCGTTCTCAAGACGACCGAAGCGCAGGCTGTTCAGTAGCGCAACCGGACGGGCCCCCATCGAGAAAATGTCGCGGATAATGCCGCCGACACCCGTCGCCGCGCCTTGGTAAGGCTCGACCGCGGACGGATGGTTATGCGATTCGATTTTGAATGCGACTGCCTGATTGTCGCCGATATCGACGATGCCCGCGCCTTCGCCGGGTCCCATCAGCACTTTGTCGCCCGTAACCGGGAACTTTTTCAAAATCGACTTGGAGTTTTTGTACGCGCAGTGTTCCGACCACATGACGCTGAAGACGCCGATTTCCGTATAGTTCGGCTTGCGGCCGAGAAATCCGCAAATGAGCTCGTACTCGTGGTCGCTAACCCCGAACTGGTGGTAAATTTTCTGTTCCGCGATTTGCTCCGTCGTCGGCTCCTTAGCCGTTAACTGCTGCGCCATTTTTTTCCCTCCATGCGTTCAAAATCGATGTAAACATCCGTTTGCCGTCCTCCGAGCCGAGCAGCTGGTCCATCGCCCGCTCCGGATGCGGCATCATGCCGAGGACGTTGCCGCGCTCGTTACAGATGCCCGCGATGTCGCGGAGCGATCCGTTCGGGTTGCCGCCGTTTGCGTAGCGGAACACGATCTGACCGTTCGCTTCCAGCTTCGCCAGCGTTTCCTCGTCGCAATAATAGTTGCCTTCGCCGTGCGCGATCGGGATGTTGATGACCTCGCCCTCGCTGTATTGATTCGTAAACGGCGTCTTGTTGCTCATCACTTCAAGCTCCGACTGGTGGCAAAGGAACTTCAGGTTCCGGTTCCGCATCAGCTTGCCCGGCAGCAGGCCCGACTCCGTCAACACCTGGAAGCCGTTGCAAATGCCGAGCACAAGCTTGCCCGCTTCCGCAGCTTTGACAACTTCGCCCATGACCGGAGCGAATTGCGCAATCGCGCCACAGCGCAAGTAGTCCCCATAGGAGAAGCCGCCCGGCAGCAGAATGGCGTCGTAGTCGGACAGGTCGGTCGCCGTATGCCAGACGTAATCAACAGGCTGTCCGATCGCTTCAACCGCCTTGTAGCAGTCAATGTCGCAGTTGGACCCCGGAAAAACGATTACCGCAAATTTCATCGCGCTTATCCCTCCAGTTCGAAACGGAAGTCTTCAACAACCGTGTTGGCAAGCAGCTTCTCGCACATCGCTTTCAGGCGTTCCTCCGCTTCGGCGCGGTCGTTCGTATCCAGGTTCAGCTCCATATATTTGCCGATGCGAACGTTATTCACTTCCGCGAATCCGAGCGAATGAAGCGCTCCTTGAACCGCTGATCCTTGCGGGTCCAATACGTTTTCCTTAATCGTCACGTAAACCGTTGCTTTCATTTCGAACTCCTCCTAAAGGGTGGTGGGCTTAATGCATGTTGTTGTGAAAAAGGTCGCCGCGGCGCGTTAATTCGGTGAAAAAGGGCCCGCTGCGCGGATGGTTTGGGCTTCCGATCGCTGTTGTAGCCGGATTGTTTGGATTGTATAACCCCTGACAGGGTAACAATCCGGCTACAAAGGCGAACGCTATCGCTTCTCCAGCTCCAAACCATCCGTTCCGCTCGGTTTTCACCGTGCATTATAATGCGCGGGCTTCGCTCCCCGCTTTTTCAAGACAAGATGCATTAAGCCGGGTAGTGGGCAAAATGGCTTGCCTTATCTATAGCCTCGCCGAGTGCTTGATTCAATGAAATCTGCCTGTGCTGCGGCGTTTATTTTAAGGATGCTGTCGGCTGCGCTTTGCGCTTGATCCGATAAGTGCTGGATTGCTTGTTCATTGCTAGACTGCTCACTGCTGCTCCCGGAGTGCGCCAGCGTGCATGACGGCGCACAGCACGCGCCATGGTTCCAATCAGTCGAGCTTGGCAATGACGCCGATGGTCAAAACTTAGCAGCAACCATATTCTTGTTGCTGCGGTCTCGGCCTTTCACCCCGAAAAAGAAGAGCGAAGCGGCGAGGTTGAATCTGGAGAAGCGTCAGCGGTCGCCTTTGTGGACGGATTGTTACCCTGAAGGGGTAAATTCCAGACAATCCGGCCACAAGAGAGATCGTAGGATCAACCTCGATGCGCAGTGAACTCTTTTTCCTACGTTCAACCTCGGTGCGCAGTGACTCTTTTTCCCTACTCCAGATCTGAGCCGGTGAGGCGGCGGTAAATGTCGAGATAGCGGTTCGTCGTTTCGGAGACGACCGACTCCGGAAGCGGCGCCGGCTTGCTGTCGCGGTCCCAATCCGAATTCAGCAGGTACGTTCGCACCGGCTCCTTGTCCATGCTGTCGATCTCGGTGTCCAGTGCGTACTTGTCGACCGCCCAGAAGCGGGACGAGTCCGGCGTGAATATCTCGTCGATCAAAATCACTTTGCCGTCGATCAGCCCGAACTCGAACTTGCAGTCCGCCAGCACGATGCCGCGCTCCGCGCAGTAGCCGTGGGCGAACTCGTACAGCTTGACGCTGCGGTCCCGCAGCTCTTCGGCCAGCTCGGCGCCGACGAGCTCTTGCATCCGAGCAAACGGAATGTCTTCGTCGTGTCCGACGTCGTTTTTGGCGGCCGGGGTGAAAATCGGCGCTTCAAAACGTTCGTTTTTGCGCATTCCGTCCGGCAATGCGATCCCGTTGATCGCTCCCGTTTGCTGGTATTGTCTCCAACCGCCGCCTGTGATATAGCCCCGCACGACACATTCGATGTCGATCCGCTCCGCTTTTTTCGTCACCATGATCCGGTTGCGGAGCAGTTCCTTGTCGGTGACGAGGTCCCCGAGCCGGTCCACATCGGTATGAACGACGTGGTTCGGCTGGATGTCCGCCGTCTGCTCGAACCAGAAGGCGCTGAGACGGTTCAGCACGTTGCCCTTCTGCGGCACCGCCGGGTCCAGCACGTAGTCAAACGCGCTGATCCGGTCGGTGACGACGATCAGGTAATGCTCCCCGAGATCGTACAGCTCGCGCACTTTGCCTTTGTACAGCAGCGGCGCTTTGACGATGTCCACAGCCGTGGACAGAGCGTTCTGCGTCATCTTTTCTCAACCGCCCTTCTAGCTCAGACCGAGCCGTTTGAAAATGGTGTCCACATGCTTGAGGTGCCACGACGGGTTAAACGCATCGTCGATTTCCTCGGCCGTCAGCTGCGACGTAATTTCCGGCGTCGATTCGATAATGTCGCGGAACTGGCGCTGCTCTTCCCACGCCTGCATCGCGCGCGGCTGCACGGTATCGTACGCCTGCTCGCGGCTGAAGCCTTTGTCGATCAGCTTCGTCATGACGCGGCCGGAGAACGGCACGCCGTACGTGCGCTGCATGTTGCGCTTCATGTTTTCCGGGAACACGGTGAGGTTCTTGATGATGTTGCCCAGACGGTTCAGCATGTAGTTCAGCAGCATCGTCGCATCCGGCAAAATGACGCGTTCCACCGACGAGTGGCTAATGTCGCGCTCATGCCACAGCGGCACGTTCTCGTAAGCGGAAATCATATGGCCGCGGATGACGCGCGCAAGGCCGGAAATGTTCTCGCAGCCGATCGGGTTGCGTTTGTGCGGCATCGCCGACGAGCCTTTTTGGCCTTTGGCGAACGGCTCTTCCACTTCGCGGAACTCGCTTTTCTGCAGGGCGCGGATTTCCGTCGCGAACTTGTCGAGCGAGGTGGCGATCAGCGCCAGCGTCGCCATATATTCGGCATGGCGGTCGCGCTGCAGCGTCTGCGTGCTGATCGGCGCCGGCTTCGTGCCCAGCTTGCGGCAGACGAACTCTTCCACGAACGGGTCGATGTTGGCGTACGTGCCGACCGCGCCGGAGATTTTGCCGAACTGAACGCCGTCCGCCGCATGCTCGAACCGCTCCAGGTTGCGCTTCATCTCTTCGTACCAGAGCGCCAGCTTGAGGCCGAACGTCGTCGGTTCCGCGTGCACGCCGTGCGTCCGTCCCATCATCGGCGTATCTTTGTAGGCAATCGCCTGGCCGCGCAGGATGTCGATGAAGTTTACAATGTCGCGCTGCAAAATTTCGTTCGCCTGGCGAAGCAGGTAGCCCATGGCGGTGTCGACGACGTCGGTCGACGTCAGACCGTAATGCACCCATTTGCGCTCGGGACCGACCGTTTCGGATACGGCGCGGGTAAACGCGATTACGTCATGGCGCGTGTCCTGCTCGATCGCATAAATCCGGTCGATGTCAAAGCTTGCTTTTGCCCGCAGCGCTTCGACGTCCTCCTTCGGAATAACACCAAGCTCCGACCACGCTTCGCATGCGCAAAGCTCGACTTCCAGCCACGCCTGAAATTTATTCTGTTCGGTCCAAATCGCTCTCATTTCCGGTCTGCTGTAACGCTCTAACATTGCTTGTCCACCTTCCAAAAATGTTGATGTGATGGCGGAAAGGGGGCGCTGCGCGGCTTCGTTCGGGTCTCCGATCGCTGTTGTTCTCGAATCGTTCCGATCTCCTTAACCTAAAGGTTTTGCGTCAGCAAAACCACTTCGGAAGCATAAGCTTAGGGTAACGATTCGAGAAAAAAGCGTATGCTTTCGAAGTGGCTTTCTTTCAGAAAGCCTTTAGGCGAACGCTGACGCTTCTCCGACTCCGAACAAGCCGCTCCGCTTTTATTTCCGCCTTGGTAAAAAGAATGCTGATGCCGCGGCTGCTTCCGCCGCATCGCCTTTTGTAAAAACCTAAGTACAACCACCGTTCATCCTATCAAACCGTGCTCAATCTGAACATCCGTTAAATCAACATCTATATTTGAACGCGGTGCCGCTTTGACAGCAAGTTGTCTTTAAGCGAGGACAATCCTCTTCGCCGCAGTGCCGCCGCTTTACGCCTTAGCAACCAAAGCGCCGCCCCGCGTGTTAAACGCCGTCCGGCATCTCCCAGATGCCCGTTTCCCTGATCCAGCTTAGCGCCGCGTCGCAGCCCGACGCCAGCACGTTGACGTGGCCCATCTTGCGCCTGCTCTTCGCTTCGCTCTTGCCGTACAAATGCACCTTCGCCGACGTGCCTAGCCGCCGCTCGGCCTCGTCCTGCCGCCCCATCCGCGCCAGAAGCGGCGCGACATGCTCGCCGAGCACGTTCACCATCACGACGGGCGTGAGCAGCGCCGTGTCGCCGAGCGGCAGGCCGCACACGGCCCGCACATGCTGCTCGAACTGCGACGTCCGGCAAGCCTCCATCGTATAGTGCCCGCTGTTGTGCGGACGCGGAGCCAGCTCGTTGACGAACAGCTCGCCGTCCTCCGTCAGAAACAGCTCGACGGCAATCAGGCCGACGGCGCCGAGCCCTTCGGCGATCCGCACGGCAAGCCGTTCCGCTTCGGCCTGCACCGCCGCATCGATCCTTGCGGGCACGATCGAGAGGTGCAAAATGTTGTCTACATGGATGTTTTCCGCGACCGGAAACGCCTTCGTCTCCCCTTGCGGGCTGCGGGCCGCGATGACCGACAGCTCCTTGGTGAAGCGGATAAACTGCTCCAGCACGAGCTCCGTCCCGGCCCGGCTGAGCGTCTCGAAAGCTTCCGGGATCTCGGCTTCCGAGCGGATGACCCACTGGCCTTTGCCGTCGTAGCCTCCGGTCGCCGTCTTCAGCACGCACGGCAGGCCGAAGCTTGCCGCCGCCTCGCGCAGATCGTCCACGCTGCGGATTTCCGCATACGGCGCAACCCGCGCGCCGGCGGCTTCAATGGCCCGCTTCTCGCGCAGCCGGTGCTGGGTCGTGTACAGCAGCTCGCTGCCCTGCGGCACGTACGACTCCTCCATCAGCATCGCTGCGACGCCGGCGTCGACGTTCTCGAATTCGTACGTAATGACGTCCGCCCGCCGCGCCAGCTCCCTGGCCGCTTCCTGATCGTCATAAGCGGCTACGATCTGGTCCGCGACCTGGCCGCACGGCGAATCGTCGGCCGGATCGAGCGCCACGAAGCGATAGCCCATCGCGCTGCCAGCCAGCGCCATCATGCGGCCGAGCTGCCCGCCGCCGAGAATGCCGACCGTGGAGCCGGGCAGCAGCACGCGGGCATCTCCTGCCGCAGCAATGGCGCCCGCCTCGGAGGAAGCTTCACCGGGCGCCCCGGCAAAAGGTTGTCCGCCCGCGGACTGGACCGGCTCCGAGCCGGCGAAATCACGATCCGCTCTCAGCTTATCGCTGCTCATAGCT
Source organism: Paenibacillus beijingensis (assembly GCF_000961095.1). NCBI lineage: Bacteria > Bacillati > Bacillota > Bacilli > Caryophanales > Paenibacillaceae > Paenibacillus > Paenibacillus beijingensis. Next base: position 1,521,360 of record NZ_CP011058.1, read on the forward strand.
CGTCACTGCTTTCGAGCACCTGGCGCGTGATCGCTTCCCTGCGCCGGGCGACCCGCTCGGCAATATCCGGATCGAACGCGCCGAGCATTTGCGCGGCGAGCAGTCCCGCGTTCGCGCCGCCTGCGTTTCCGATCGCCACCGTTGCGACCGGAATGCCGGCCGGCATCTGCACGATCGACAGCAGCGAATCGAGTCCGTTAAGCGTGGACGACTTGACGGGAACGCCAATAACCGGCAGCGTCGTCTTGGCTGCGACCATCCCTGGCAGATGAGCCGCGCCGCCCGCTCCGGCAATAATGACCTTGAGTCCGCGTCCGGCAGCCGTCTGCGCATACTCGAACATCAGATCCGGAGTGCGGTGAGCGGACACGACTTTTTTCTCATACGGTATTTCGAGCTCGTCCAGAATGTCGCAAGCCAGCTTCATCGTATCCCAGTCCGACTTGCTTCCCATAATGACGCCCACTTTCGCAGACATACGTTTAAAACCACCTTTTTTGTTCATCTATATGGCTTAAGGCCCTCAATCAGCCGGAAAACACCGCAGCAAGCCGCAAAAAAATCCCTTGAGCAATCCTTTTGCCGTAAAATCGGTTCCAATCATCTTGGGAAAGAACCGGTCTGCCAACAAGGAAGCCCGCGGGACTAAGATTCGGCGCAGCATCCGCCGTGAACGAACGAAAAGAAGGCGTCTTTAACAAGACGACACAAGGCTGCCCCGCGAACGGGACAACCTGTTCCTCTATCCGTTGGCTCGTAGTCCGGTAATTTACGGTTTCCGGGTAGATACTTTCGGGCCAATTCCCGAAGTTATACGAGTCAGATCATGTTCGACAAAAACGTTGTGACGTTTTGTACGTTATAAAACTACCTCTAGTTTAACAATACACTCCTTTCCTGTCAACAGTTAAACACGAACGTTTTATCGATATTATGAATTAAAGTTCGTGTTTTGTCGAGACACTCTTTATAGTATACCCATTTTCCGGTTAAAGCCGCCGCTCGGAAAAAAGCGCCCGGCTTCCGGGAACGGAATTGGGTTCGATCGCGGCGCCCGTCGGCGGGATTTCGCTTAAGCGCCATGATTGGCGCGGCTTACAGCTTCAGCATTTGTAAGAATAAGGAACCCGGCACAGCCTTGCGTGAGGCCTGTCCATCAAGATGGGGCCGCCATCCGGACACGCTGCAAACGATTCCGGCACCTCTCATCCAAATATACCCGACTATCTCTATTTCCGAACATAGAGTCGAACCTGCATGTTATTATTGTTGACATCAATTCGCCATTTTATGGCGTTGCCTGCAAATTTATTCGCGTTATTCGTCGAAAACACGAACATTAGTGACATTGTTTCCGACAAAAAGCGAAAAAACCGCCGAATATTCGACGGTTTTCCTTTTTGTGGATATTGTTGAATCGGGGCGGTTCCATTACCTGACACCGAAAACAAACCGGCTTCATCGATCCGTTTCGATCCATTTCGATCTATCCGTTTGGCCCGCTCCAAAAATGCCCGCTCGCGCCCGCTACTCTTCCAGCCAGACCGTTTTCAGCTTCGCATCGGTCCGCTTGGACCTCAGCGGCTCCATATCGGGGTAGCCGATATAAATAAGCCCGACCAGCTCCTCTTGCTCCTCCAGCCCGAACGCTTCCTTCATTCGCGGATGATACATCGGATCGCCGCTGCGCCATACCGCGCCGAGTCCGTGTCCGTGCGCGGACAGCAGCAGATTTTGCACCGCCGCATGAACGGCGGCCAGCTCCTCCGCCTGCGGGGCGCGGGAGCCTGCCGGCGGCGAGTAGACGGCTGCGATGACAACCGGAGCCCGCAGCGCTTTCGCCTCTTCCCGGGCAAGACGCTGCCGGCGCTCGTCGTCATCCGCATCCGCCGCGCCCAGGTCCGAAATGGCGGCGTAAGCGCGGCCCAGCGTCCGCCGGCCCTCGCCGGTCATGACGATAAATTTCCACGGCTCCGTTTGATAATGATTGGGCGCCCAGGTTGCCGCCTCGATTAATTGTTCAATAACGGAACGCTCCACTGCGTCCGGCTTTACTTTGCCGATGCTCCGTCTTTCGCGTATCGCTTGTTCCAGTTCCATCATTTATCTTCTCCTTTCCAAGGAAGAGTGTCCTCTATAGGATAGTGGATGAACATCCCTTCGGGCAACTGCCGTACGTCCGCCTTATTCCAGCTTAAACTTCATTGCGGCCTCCTTCAGCTCCTTGGTCAGCTGTTCAATGCTCTTTACCATGCCGTCAAGCTGCTGCACCATTGCGGACTGCTCCTGCATACTCGCCGTTACTTCCTGGGCCGATGACGACACTTCCTCGCCGGAAGCAGACAGGTTTTGAGCGGACACGAGCACCTCGTCTTTCTCTTGCTGCATCCGCGATACGTCCCCAGCCAGCGATATGATCCGCTTTGTAATTTCCGTAACGCTTTCCATGATCGCCTGGAACCCCTGCCTTGTTTTCCCTACATATTCATCCTGCAAGCCGGAAATTTTCCTGATTTGATCGACGCTCTCATTATTCTCGGTTACAAACGCAAGATTTTGCTTGATGATCGCGTTGATTTCGTTCGATTGTTTCGCGCTTTGCTCGGCGAGCTTGCGTATTTCGGATGCGACAACCGCAAATCCTTTGCCGTGTTCACCGGCTCTTGCCGCTTCAATCGAGGCATTGAGCGCCAGCAGATTGGTCTGGCTTGAAATATCGTTGATGGCTTCGGTAATTTTTGAAATATTGCTTGAGCTTTGCTGCAGTTTCAATGTAATATCGGAAATTTTGAACACTTCTTCTTCATTGGTATTGTTAATACGGGATAAGTTCTCGATCACATCGACGCTGGAGTGAAAAACGTCAACAATTTCTTCCGCACGCTGCTTTACCGATTGAGCGATGTCGTTCATCGAAACGAATTTTTCGCCAAAGTCGTAAAATTTATCTACGATTCGTTCCGTATCTTGCGCTTGAGCTTCCATCGCCTTGGCGATCTCAACCGTAGTCGCACTTGTCTCGGCGATTGCCTGAGCCGATAGGTCAGATGCCGCATCGAGCTCCTTTGCATTGCTGTTAAGTATCGAAATCGAATGGTTCATATTTCGGATCAGCGATTTATTCTGCTCGACCATAATATTAAAGCTTTCGGCCAAGTCTTTAAACTCACTTTCGTACCGGCCGGCAGCCGTGACCGTTAAATCGCCGCCCGCGAGCTGCTTAAACAATTCCGTCAGCCTCACGATCGGGTTTGCAATAGAGCGGGACAGCAACAGGCTTACGAAGGCGGCGATTACGATCGCAATTAGCGTAATGATGGTTAATTGCAGCAGCATTGCTTTCAGCGGACGCTTAATGTCGGAATAGGAATCGACGACTTTGACGGTCCAATCGGAGCCCGGAATTTTATTCCACCGGATGTAATCGCCGCCAATATCACTGCTGCTTGTTTTAATTCCGTCAACAGCCCGGTCTTTCAAAAACTCGTGAAGCGCCGGATCATTTTCCTGCTTGCCGATTACAGACGGATCCGCCGAATGATAAAGAACCGTACCGCCCCGGCTTAAAATTTCGATTATTCCTTCGCTGTTCATCAAGCCGCTTCCCAAATTTTCCGTAAAAAATTTCGAATCTGTCGTCGTTGCGTAAACGCCAACCACTTTTCCGTTGTTATCTTTAATCGGTTCGGAGAAAACAATCAACAACTTTCCGCTGCTCTTAGATACAACAGCATCGCTGATAAAAGATTTGCCTGTCAGCGCCTCTTTAAAATATTCCCGGTCTGCCCGGGATTCGCCTATGGTATCGGTGTTCGTTGAAGAAACGATCGTTCCTTTTGTATCGATGATGATAAATGACACATTTCCCCTCGTTCCTTGCAAAGTCCGCAAAAGCGTTTTATTCGCTTTGTCAAAATACGGATTGGCCGCTGAAAAAAAGTCCTTATCGGAAAAGTTTCCGGATTCTCTAAGCAGCAGCAAGTCACGGAATGTGTTATGTGCAGATATAATAAAAGCGGATTGCGCCTGCAATTGGGCCGAAGTCATCAGTCCTTGCGCAATCCGGTCTGCATTCGCGTTTATTTCATCCAGGCTTTTCTTTAATAATAATTTCGATGAAAACAGATATGATACAACGGAAGTAATCAGCAGTGCGGCGATGACCAAAAGACTGATAAATACAGGCAGCTTCACGGTTAACGAGGTATTTCGAATCGTTTCAAAGTTTTGTTTCAACATGATGGCTGAGCTCCTCATCTTCATTTTGATGGTCTGATGTCCACTACATTTATCGGAAGCTCTTTTCAGGAAATACAGTGGATAATTTCTCCAATGAAGTTGCAGGCAGACGGGTGAAAGAATAAAACCGGCGCAACGAAAAGACGGCCGCTATTCCCATAATTAGGAATAGCGGCCGTCTTTGGGTCATCGTTACTTCACCCGCCCGATCGAGAGACTCAGCTTGTAATTGCCGAACTGCGTCAATTCATCGAGAAACGCGTTCAACTCTTCCTGCGAGCGGACGCGCACCCGCATCCAGTAGCAGCCTTCGCCGCTGACGCGGAGCGTTTCGGCGACCTGCTCCCGCTGCCGGACGAAGGAATGAAACGATGCATGAGCCCCTCCGGATTTCATAAACACGGTAATGAGAGCATCGACGGCAAGCCCGAGTTTATCCGGGTTCCATCGCACCGTGTAGCCTTCGATGACGCCCGCGTCCTGCAGCTTGCGGACCCGCGCGCCAACCGCCTGACCGGTCATATGGACAAGTTCCCCGATTTGTTTGTGCGACAAGGACGCATCCTCCAGCAAATGCTGCAAAATGCGGAGGTCGACCTCATCCAGCAGCCCGTTGCTCATCATTTAGAAGATTCCTTTCAGCGTGAAAGTGAAAGCGGTCATTTCGTTTCACCGGCCGGTTTATCGTCCGAACGGACCGTTCTATAATTTTAGCAGAATCGTAACCTTAAAGATAAGAGGTGCATGAACATGAAGCTCCAACTGATCCGGCACGCCACGCTGCGGCTCGACTACAGAGGCGTTTGCTTCCTCATTGATCCGATGCTCAGCGATGCGGGCGTAAATCCGCCGATTCCAGGCTCGACCAACGACAGGCGCAATCCGCTCGTTCCGCTGCCGGAAGGCGAGCGGGACTGGCTTCATCCCGATGCGGTGCTCGTTACGCACCTGCATCCCGATCATTGGGACGAAGCGGCCGCGAAGGCGTTGCCGAAATCTTTGGCCGTATTATGCCAGCCCGGCGATGAGGAAGCTCTCCGCTCCTTCGGATTTGCATCCGTCGCGCCGATCGAACGCGAGACGACTTGGCGAGGCGTGACCATCGCCCGTACGGAAGGCCGCCACGGCACCGGAGAAATCGGCGCGAGGATGGGCCGCGTGTCCGGTTTTGTGCTGCGGGCGGACGGTGAGCCGACGCTGTACATCGCCGGCGACACGATTTGGTGCCAAGAGGTGCAGCAGGCGCTTGACGAGCACCGTCCCGCACTGACGGTTGCCAATGCAGGCGGCGCCAGGTTTGCAGCGGGCGATCCGATCACGATGGATGCCGACGGCGTCGTCGCGCTCTGCCGCTACGCGCCTTACACGAAGGCGGTAGCCGTGCATATGGATGCCATTAATCATTGCCTCGTTACGAGAGCCGATTTGCGGGAGCGGCTGGCGGCCGAAGGACTGCTCGGGAGCGTGTCCGTTCCTGGGGATGGACAGTGGGTAACATTGATGTAGGATAGGATGTATAACGATACAGGATGGTACTTTTAGCATTGGCGGCTCAATGTTGCGCGCGGATTGTTCATTTCACTTCGATGGCAAAAATTACTGACGTGTCGCCCTCCGAGTACCTGCCGTCCGCTGTAGTCTAAAAAGCTGAAATCCCGTAGTAATACAAGCCGCGCTCTTTAGGAGCGTCAAAATGTCCATCCTTCAAAGGAACGTCGATCGCATTATCCTCCAAAAACCGCTGAACATACATTTTGGACGGCGCAGGCTTGTAGGCGAACGAAATTTTGATGTCGGCTCCGGCATTCACAAGGGTCGGGGCTAACATTTTCTTTTTCAGCAACGTCGATCCTCCTACATAATCCGCACATCCTAATTTCCCCCAACAATAACTGCTTTGAACGACCGGAACTTCCGTTTCGTCTGAAATCACCTTTGGAAGCGGCGGTGATTGTTCAGAGTACCCTCCCAAGACTGCAGATGTTTCGAAGTCCCCTCCCAAGGTTGCTGGTTTTTCGGAGCACCCACCCAATACAGCTATGAACGCGATACAAATCATTGCAATTATTTTCTTGTTCATCAACATCATTCCACCCCTATAAGATGGAACGTAAGCGAGACCGAATTGTTGCATGAAAAGCAATTTTCTTTGGTAAAAGGAGTTTTTACGGGTTGTTTAAGGTCCGGCGAGCATACCAGCATAAAGCCGAAAAAGCCCAGACAATACGGAAATACTCCGTTTGTCTGGACTTGTTCATGAACTTCCTTTCCTGCTGCGAAGGCCGAGTCGCTCGAAGCCGATACAGCTGCAGATCAGCCTTCGCTGCCGAGCATCAAGTATCGCAGCACGATCAGCACGGCCAATATCCACATGAGAGGATGCACCTTATAACGCTTGCCGTCCTTGCCGCGGCCGGCCGCGTTGGCGATAGCCGCCAGCAGCACGTACGTGACGATGCCGAACGAGACGCCGTTGGCGATATTGTACGTGAACGGCATCAGCACAATCGTCAGGAACGACGGAACCGCGTATACCATATCGCTAAAATCGATCTCTTTCACCGACTGCAGCATCAACAGCCCGACGATGATGAGCGCGGCCGAAGTGGCCGAGCCCGGAACGAGCGCGATAAGCGGCGAAAGAAACAGCGACAGGAGGAAGCAGATGCCGGTCGTCACCGCCGTCAGTCCGGTCCGTCCGCCCTGGGCGACGCCCGCGGCGCTTTCCACGAACGAAGTGACGGTGCTTGTCCCAAGCATCGCTCCGCCGCTTACGCCGACCGCGTCGACAAGCATCGCTTTGCCGACCCGTTTGCGACCGGTAGCCGGATCCTTCATCAGCCCGGCGCGGTTCGCCGTACCGACCAGCGTCCCGAACGTGTCGAACAACTCCACAAACGTAAACGTCGCGATAACCGATACCAGCCCGACTTCCATCACGCCATTGAAATCAAAGTCCCAGAAGTTCAGCTTGCCGAAATCCGGTACCCACGTTTTGCCGGCAAGCGTCTCGCCGACGTTCACGTTGCCGCTCGCAATCGCGATTACCGTCGTCGCCAGAATGCCCCACAAAATCGCTCCCGGCACACGCAGCACCATCATGACCGCAATCAGCAAAATCCCGATAATCGTCAAGTAGACGGACGGTTCGTTCAGATCGCCCATATGAACGACCGTTTCGAAGCTGAGCAGGTTCGTGAAGGTGCCTTTCGGCACGTCATTTACCGTTTCCGCCGCAATCGTCATCAGTCCGCTGTTCTTCAGGCCGATAATCGTAATGAACAAGCCGATCCCGACCGTAATCGCATGCTTGATGCTGTCCGGTACGGCCGTAATGAGCATCTGCCGGATCTGCGTCAGCGTCAGGATCAGAAATACGATTCCGGAAATGAACACCGCCGTCAGCGCCATCGCCGGCGTAATCGGCGTCCCCGTCGCCTTGGAAGCGAGCACAGTGGCTGCAAAATAAGCGTTCAGCCCCATGCCGGGCGCCAGCGCCACCGGAAAGTTGACGAACAGCCCCATTGCAATCGTAAAAATGCCGCCGGCCAGCGCGGTTGCCAGAAATACCGACGTCCAGTCCATTCCTGCCCCGACAAGAATGCCCGGGTTAACCGCGAGAATGTATGCCATCGTCATAAATGTCGTCAGCCCTGCCAAAATTTCAGTTCTCACGTTCGTTCCGTTTTCTTTCAGCCGAAAGAAACGATTCATGCTTGATCAACCTCCCAAAAATGTGGTAGGAACAAAACAAAACCTTGGAACATCCGCATGATGGGCGCATGATTTCCAAGGTTCCCGCAAACAGGACAAACGATTCCTGATTACGCGTTTGTTGTTTTTCCTCTCCTCGTAGGCGGATCATTTACGGTGATCTCGTAGAAACTCCCGGACCGATTCCCGGGATTATACCAAAAGAGAAATTCATTGTTCCATTGTTGTCCGCAACTAGTATTTATAATAAATCGACATTTGTCAATAAGAAGAGGCAAAAATTAATTGCTTTTGAAAAAAGATGCATACGGCGAAGCGGATGGTATCGTGTCCGCAATACGCTGCAGACAAAGCGTAAATTCGTCCTGCACCCGCCTGCCCGCCCAGTCCGCGGGAAGCAGCGCTGCAGGCAGCATCGGGTCTTCCAGGTTCAGCTCGCTGATCGCCTCGCCCAGTTCCAAATAAAGGGTGAACAGACCGAGCGGGTCGCTCTCATTCGGCGCGGCAGCGAGCGCCTTTTCCAATCTCGGCTGAAAATCCGTCTCGTACCATATCATCTTCCCGCGATAGTTTGACTCTAACTTGTCCAGCCTCCAGATGTCCGCCGCTTCCTGCGGCCCCAAGTCCTTCTCCGGCATCCGCCCGGAAAAGACCGTGACAAAAGATTCGAGCCCATGCCGCCGGATGCATTCGCGCACCTCTTCCCGGTACGGCCATGGGGAGAGATAGACGCTGCTGTACAGCAACCCGAAGCCGATTTGCAGCAGATCCGCACGGAACCGGTCGCGCTGCTTGCGCAGCGCTTCCGGAATTTCGGCCATGACCAATTCCCAGGTGCCGTCCCACGCTTCCCGGTACCGCTGCGGCTTCAAGTTGATCGACCGGATAAACCTCCTTCCCGCTTCGGTGATCAGGTAGGCCGACCGCGACGGCGAATCGGCGTATCCTTCCTTTTTCAGCCGGGACAGCGCATTGCGGATATAAGGAGCGGTGTAGTTGCGGCGCTCATAAATCGATATGATCTGCTGGGTTTCCATCCGGTCCGCCCGTGAAAGCAGAAACAGAATTTGCTTATCGATCGATAACAAGTCATCACATCCTTATTGACAAAGAGAGTGGGGAGGTTTATAACATAAATACCAACGTTGGTGTGAAAAATTGTTATAAAAGAGTTGAGTGCCAACTCTAGTATTGTATCGTATCGTCAGCAAAAACAAAAACCGGAAGACGCATTTTCAGGAGGAGAAAAGGATGTCATTGAATTGGAAAAAATATGTATGTACACTTGCAGCCGGGGCAGCGCTTATATGGGGAAGCTCCGTTCCGAATGTTACGGCAGCGGCGAACCGGGATGTAGGCGCGAACGTCAGCAGCTACCTGCAGTGGAATACGGCGGTACATATCGAATTGGATTCCGCTCCGCTGGCGGAAGAGGGCATAATGGAAAATACGCAAATTTTGGTGCCGCTGCGGGCGGTGTTTGAAGCGGCCGGAGCGAAGGTAAGCTGGAACGCGGGCTCTAACACCGTTACGGCCGAAGGAAAAGGATACAAGCTTACGCAAGCGAAAGGGTCGCGATCCGTATTCGTAAACGGCATCTCTTATGAACTCGATCATGAAGCCGTCGTATCCGGCGGCAATTTGATGGTGTCCGAACGTGCGGTGCCGCTGGCGCTGAATGCCGCTCTCTATTGGAACTCCGCCGCGCGGACACTGTCGATCGTTTCCCCCGCTGACAAAAGCGGCGGATTGCAGATCGAGAGCCCGGCCTTTGCGAAGTTCGGTACCATACCCGCCAAATATGCGCACCAAGGCGGCAGCGGACGCGACATCAGCCCGCCGGTAAGCTGGTCCAATGCGCCGGAAGGCACAAAATCGTTCGCGGTCGTCATGTACGATATTCATCCGATCGCCGACAATTACATTCATTGGAGCGTGCTGAATGTGCCGGGAGCCGTTCGCGAGCTTTCCGAAGACGCGGCCGCCGCGCTCCCGGCCGGGCAGCAGCCGAACGCTTATTTCGGCATGGGGCCGCCGCCGTTCTCCGGCGATCACCTGTACCGGCTGGCCGTCTATGCCCTGGATACCGAGCTTTTGGAATTGAAGGACAAGGTGGTCTTTTTCGATGAGCTGGAGCCGCTGCTGCAAGCGCACGAGCTCGGACATGCGGAATGGGACGGATTTTTTAGGAATACGGTAAATTAAGGCGGTGAGAAGTTCGCCGCTCTCGACGAAACCAACCAATTTGAAAAGGGAAAAAGCCGTCTGAGAATGGACAGAAGCTGCGCGCCAAAATCAGATGACGGCGGCTTTGAACGGCAGTGTTGGCGGGGTGATCTCATTGCTGCACTGCCGTTCAAAGCGCTTTATACACGAGGTGCAATTGGAAATCTAATGACGCGGACGGAGCGTATGTAACAGCTCTCGCTAAGTGCGTCATAACGAATAGAGAAAAATGGACTAATAAAGATGCCGTGAACACGGCCCGATGTAAATGGCGAGCCTTTTCCGCCACGAAATCTGAATACCGAAAAAAGCAGTACCGCGCGGAATGTCCCGCATCGGTACTGCTTTTTATAGCTTAATGCAAGTAAAGAAATTAACGCTTACTCCCACTCGATCGTTGCCGGCGGCTTCGAGGTCACGTCGTAGACGATCCGGTTGACGTTATCGACTTCGTTGACGATGCGCACGGAGATTTTCTCCAGCACATCCCAAGGAATGCGCGCCCAGTCCGCGGTCATACCGTCGATCGAAGTTACGGCGCGGATGCCGACCGTATAAGAGTACGTACGGGCATCGCCCATTACGCCGACGCTTTTCATATTCGGCAGCGCCGTGAAATACTGCCAAATTTCGCGGTCGAGACCGGCTTTGGCGATTTCTTCGCGCAGGATGGCGTCGGATTCGCGCACGATCGTCAGCTTCTCCTCCGTCACTTCGCCCAGTACGCGGATGGCCAGACCCGGACCCGGGAACGGCTGGCGCCATACGATTTCGTCCGGCAGGCCGCACTCCGTGCCGACTTTGCGCACCTCGTCCTTGAACAGCGCTTTCAGCGGCTCAACGAGCTTGAAGGTGATGTCTTCCGGCAGACCGCCCACGTTGTGGTGGGATTTGATCGTTTGCGCCGTTGCCGTACCGCTTTCGACGATATCGGTGTAAAGCGTGCCCTGCGCCAAAAATTCGAAGTCGTCGAACTTCGCCGACTCCTCCTGGAACACGTAGATGAACTCGTTGCCGATAATTTTCCGCTTTTTCTCCGGATCGTCTACGCCCGCCAGCTTGCCGAGGAAACGGTCGCGCGCATCGATTTTGACCACTTTCATATCGAATTTGCCGACGAACGTCTCCATGACGCTTTCCGCTTCGCCTTTGCGCAGCAGGCCGTGGTCGATAAACATACACGTCAGCCGGTCGCCGATCGCTTTATGGATCAGCATGGCGACAACGGACGAATCGACGCCGCCGGACAGCGCGCACAGCACTTTGCCGTCGCCGACCTGCTCGCGGATGTCGCGGATGGTGTCCTCGATGAACGTTTCCATGCTCCAGGTGCCTTCGCACTTGCAAATATTAAAGAGGAAGTTGCGGATCATTTCGTTGCCGTACACGGAGTGGCGCACTTCCGGATGGAACTGCACCGCGTAGAAATTGCGCTCCGGATGGCTCATCGCCGCGATCGGCGCATGCTCCGTGCTTGCTTCGACGCGGAAGCCGGCCGGCGGCTCGACGACCAGGTCGGTGTGGCTCATCCATACCGTTTGCCGCAGCTCCAGACCGTGCGCGAGCGCCGAGCCTTCGATAAAGTCGACGTCCGCCCGCCCGTACTCGCGCTTGCCCGCGCGCTGCACCTTGCCTTGAAGCTGATGGGACATCAGCTGCATGCCGTAGCAAATGCCGAGAATCGGCAGACCGAGCGCATAGATGGCCGGGTCGACCACGGGGGAATTTTCTTCATAAACGCTTGCCGGGCCTCCCGAGAACACGATGCCTTTGGGCTGCAGTTCCCGGATCCGTTCTGCCGGCGTGTTGAAAGGCAGCAGCTCGCTGTATACGCCCAAATCGCGGATGCGGCGCGCAATCAGCTGGTTGTATTGCCCCCCGAAATCAAGGACAACGATCATTTCATTTGGTTTGTTCACTTCCGAACCTCCCTCAATTGGTTGTGATCATTATATATAACCGCGTTTAGGACAGTCAAGGAGCGAACGGCCGCCTTGCGGGAGCTTGTCCGCCGTCTTTCGCCGCCCCGCTCACTCCCTTCAGAGGCCCTTCCCTGTAAAAGGAAAAAAACACGTACGGAACAACAGTCCGCTTCCCAATTTGGAGCGAAAAACGAAGAGGCTGTCTCATAAGTATTCACATGAATGAGCGAGTCCTAAATAGGACACGAGAGGACCTACAATTTCGCTGAAGTGCACCCCTTAGAATGGACATTGAGAAAAGACCTCTCAGTGACGATTCATCGCTGGCAAAGCGGAGTCGGAGATCCTTTCCTTGCTAAACCTGCGCGGAGCCGGAGGTTCTTTTCTCGCTAAACCTGCAAATGTGCAGGTATCACCGATCGAAAACGCGTGTCTGGAGAGAAAACCTGCGATGGTGCAGGAATTCCCGGCTTTTATCGCCTGAACGAGAGCTGAGGGCGACAAAAAAAGTATATTTGCAGGAATTTTAACGTAGTCGAAAAATAAAAAGAAAAAAGATGTACGAACGCATCTTTTTCAAAAATCCCCCCTTCGTGCAGATTGATAAGAAAAGCTTCTATTCGAAGCCTTCTCCACGATGAATGACCCTGCGTAAGAGGTAGCTTTCCATGCGATATAAGGAAGTGAATGCTCCGAAGTTTATACTTTCTTAAATCGTAAAAACGAATGAACCGGCCAAGGATAGCTCCTTGATCGGTTCATTTACGCTATAAAGCCTACTTATGGGATAGCCCCTTCCCGTTCCCGCTACAATGACGGACGGTTCCGATGTCCTGCCTCGATGTGCTTATTATTGGCCGTCTGCTCTCGTTCAATCCTTTTTTGGGCCGGGGAACGATAGGTTCTCCCCGCAAGCAGCCGGGCGGCCGCTGCCTCCAGATCGTCCGGCGCGGGGCCGATCCAGCGGTCCGGCCTGTCGTAGCGGGCCGCCTCATCCCAGCGGGCAAGCCGCTGCAGCGCATCCGCCTGCGGCGGCGGCAGCGATGCCGCCAGCGCAGCGGCATAGCCGCGCACGGTCCGCTGCAGCGGAGGCGAGCCAAGCCGCCGGTGCAGCAGCCGCCACAGCGCGCCCGCCGCCGCAAGAAAGGCGGCGCGCGGGTCCGCGGCGCGGCGAGAGCCGGAGCCGCCGCGCGGCGGTAGCGGCGCGGGCGCGGGCTGCGGTGACTGCGACGCGGGTAGCACGGACGCGGACACCGGTGAGTGCGACGCGAGTGGCACGGACGCGGACACCGGTGAGTGCGACGCGAGTGGCACGGACCCGGGCTGCGCGGGCCCGGCCGGCGCGGGCGTCGGGCTGCGCTGCGCAGCTGCCGCGGCGGCGGCGGCAACGGCGCGCCGGTAGCGGCGCAGCGCCAGTGCCAGCGCGAGGAGGCCGCGCAGCCGCCGCGAGCCAAGCGCGGCTGCCAGCGCCAGCGCTGCGGCAACGGCGGCAATGGCGGCGGCCGGCTCGGACGCCGCCCATGCGGCGAGACGGGTGCCCGAAGCCGCGGCGGAAGCGGCCAGTTCAGCCGCATGGAGCAGCGATGAGCGGACCGCCCCGATCATGCCCGATCCCGGCTCCCCGAACCAGGCCGGCTCCGCGTCCGGGACGGCCATATCCCAGCCGTCCGGCAGCGAAGCCGGTCGGCCCGCGAGCGCGCTTGCCGCTTCCGCCGGAACCGGCTGCGCGAAGCCCGGCGTCGGATCGAACGGCACCCAGCCCGCGCCGGGAAAATAAACCTCCACCCAAGCGTGTGCATCCTTGGCCCGCACCAAGTACGTATGTCCGGCTTGCCCGGCAGCAAGGTCCGCGCGATCGGCACCGGAAGTTTTCGGACCGGCTTGGATGTCCATGCCGCCATCCGCCGTCTGCTCCCCGGCGGCAAATCCTTTGACCCAGCGGACCGGAATGCCCTGCGTGCGCAGCATTACGGCCATCGCCGTCGAGAAATGAACGCAGTAGCCCTGCTTTTGCTCAAACAGAAACCGGTCGGCCAAATCTTCGCCGGAAGCCGGCAGCGACGTGTCTGCTGTCGTATATGAATAACGGCTTTTAAGAAAATGTTCCACCGCTTTCACCTGATCGTAGCGGTTCGTTCCCGCCGCCTGTACAATTTGTCCCGCGAGCTCCCCGACCCTGTCCGGCAGCGCGGCCGGAAGCTGGATATAGGGAAGCAAGCCCGTTTCGTCTTCTCTCTCCGCAGCGGTGTTTGCCTCGCCGTCTCCGCTTTGGCGCAGCCGCTCGGGATCGGTCACAGGCAGCACCGATTGAATCGCATAGGCCGAGATCGCTGCGCTTGCGGAAGCCGGATAAAGCGCTCCCGAATTCACATCCTGCAAATAGGCCGTCAAATTCCGCTGCGGCGGCGCCGTCTGCAGCTGCAGCACACGCGCTTCCGTTCCCGCTGCGAACAGCGGCATTCCTCGCGCCGGGGCCGCCATACGGACAGTCTGCGTTACAACGCTTCCTTCGCGGTTATCAGACGATTGCGCCGCCGTTCCGACCGAATGCGGCTCGATTTCCAGCTTTTTCATCAGCCTGCCGTCCTCGCTCCATCCTCTCCCGTCGTAGACCGCTTTTGTCTCGCCCCGCCAATATAAAGGGAGCGGAGAAACGCCGATGAAAACCGGTGTCTCATCAAGCGTTAGCGGAGCGCCGAGCATACGGTCGTCGACTCCGTAGCCGCTCAGCGCCGGGCCAATTCCGGACATTCCGTAGCCGCTTCCTCCCAGCTCCTGCCGGGCGGAAGATTCGATCGTCTCCCTGATTCTGTCTTGGGCATGCACGGCCCAGGCAGCCGGCTGGGAGATGCGCTGTTTGTCCGCTGCGAAAGCCGCGCCGCAAGCCGTCAGCAGCACGACCACTGCAAGCGAAGCCGCCCACCAGCGCAGCGGCGGCATATAGCCTTGGCTGAGCGGACGCTCCGCGCTGCGGCCTCCGGATGGAGGAGATGACGTTAGCGGCGCCTGATTATCGGCTGCGGGAACTCCAGGAGCAGCGGAAGCTGCAGAATTGAACGGGCCGGATGCAAGTTCCTGTATCCGCCCGAAGTTTTCGCCGCCGGCATGTCGCCGGCCGTAAATCCCGCTGCCCGCAAGTTTGCGGCCGTGAAGCTCACTGCCGGCAATTCTGCGAATTCTGGCAGGGGTAAGCAGCGCGGCCAGCAGCAGCCCTTCGGCAAAAATGCGCAGCAGGGCGTCCAGCGGATCGAGACCGAACCATGCATAAAGGGCGAGCAGGTAGCTTGCTGTCAGAAACATCAGTCCGAGGCCCCACTGCCGTATCCATACGAGCGACTGAAGAGCGGTTGACAGCATGGCAAGGCCGGCGAACAAAAGCATCATTTTCAGCGAGTCAGACATCGCCAATAATCCGCCGTGAAGCAGATGACCCGTATCCTGCCAAATCTGCCCCGGCAGCTGCAGTACCCGCTCAGGCAGCGAAGAGCCCAGCTCCGGAACCGATGCCGCCGTAAAGACGGCGCACATGAGACCGTTCAGCAGCATCGCCACCGGCCATGGAAGTATAAACAGGCCGATCGCCAAAAAGCCCGCTGCGGCCACGATCAGCGCAATAAGCCGGTGCGGCTCGCTCCATCCGGGTACCGATTGCAGCGGAAGCAGCCACTCTGCGAACAGGCCGAGCAGCAGCAGGCTGGCGGCAGCCCGCAGCCCCAGCGGCATGAAGCCGCCCATCAGCTCCCGGACAGAGGCGGAATGAGTCCGCCGCTCCGGCATAGGCGCTCTTCTCTTCAACCCGGCCGGGATCATTGTCTGAGACGGGATTACCGTATCAACGCATTTTGCTGCATCCGCCGCAACCGGCCCCGGACCCGCGGCCTTCCGCTTCGGCTCCGCTGTAAAGCGTGATTGTCCCTCTTGTTGAGCGCTCTTATCGTTCCGACGCATGGCGGACGCCTCCTTTCGCCGCAGTGCGTTCGTCTTCGCCGCCTGCGTCCGGAAGCTGCACCCATCTCACTTTAATGCCGGACACTTCCGCCTGCCGCTGCCGCTCAAGCATTGCCGCAGACAGAACGGAGCGGCGCACGATAACCGCCAGCTCCAGCCGGAAGCCGGCTGCGGCCGCACGCTCGGCCAGCCGCAGTAGGCCGCTTCCGTCCCGCCAGCATGCGGTGACGAACAGCATCGCTGCGCCCCGCGGCAGCGGCGCGGCGGCAGCGAGCCCCGCGAGCTCGAGCGGGGCTTCGCCGGCGTCCATGCGCATCCGCGCCAGCCGCTCGGCCGCGCGGGCTACGCCCTGCCGGTCGCCGGCAGCGACAGTAAGCGCCTCGCCGGCTCCGCCAAGCAGACGGACGCCGCAGCCGCCAAATACGGCACGGCCGATCATTTCCAGCGTCAAGGAGGCGCAATCGTTGAACAGCCGGTCGCTTGATTCATATGACTGCTCCGCCGTATCGAGCACGATCAGCATATAGGGCGGATCTTCAGGGTGACGCAGCTTCGTCCGCATGCCCCGCCCTTTAGCATCCGCGCGCCAGTCGATATGCCGAAGCGGATCGCCGGGGTGGTACGCGCGGCTGTCAATGCCGCCTCCCGGCTCCCGCCGTTTCCGCCCCGTGGCGGTCTCTTCTCCGGCATGCAGCTTCTGCCGGCCTCCGCGCGGATTATTCGAAGCGACAGCGCTGTGATCCGGCTGCTTTGCCAGCGGCAGCTGACCCGGCGGCACGACGATTTCGCCGTCGCACGCATAAGTCCGCCGTACCGCCGTAAGCCCGAACAGATCGCCCGCCGTCACCGTGACGGCGCGGAAGCGGTGCGCGCCGCGCCGCAGCCGCCCGGTTGAATAGCGAACGCTCCACTTCCGCGTGAACCAGGGCAGCACGAGCTGATCATAAACGGCCGGCCGCTTGGACACGGCGCTCTCATTGACCAGCTCTTCGCGGATGTGAAGCCAAACCAGGGGCAGCACGACCCGGCCGCGGACAACTTTTAGCGTCAGCTCCACGTCCGCAGCCCCTTCCTCTCCGCGGCGCAGCGGAGCGGCGGCGTCGATTGTCCGGACCGCTTCCAGCTCGCCGAGCGACAGACGCGGCGCAACCCAACAAAAGAGCATCAAGCCGCCAAGGCCGGCGGCCGCAAACCATTCCGCCGCGCCACCGCGCAGAAGGACGGCCGTCAAGCTTCCGGCCCACAGCAGCGCCAGCGCGGTCCATGCCGCCCGGCGCGGACGCGGCGCTCCTGCAGCTTCGCACTCCGCCCCGCCTATCCGCCAGCTCTCCGCACGGACCTCGTCTTTCGCCCCGCTCATCGGCGTCCCGCCTTCGGGCACGCCCGCACGCATCCCGTCCTTCGCCCCGCTCATCGGCGCCCCGCCTTCCGGCCGGCGGACGACGGGAGCGGCACTTCGCTTAAAATCCGCGACAGCGCCGCTTCCGAGCCTCCGGCCTGCGGGACGCCGTATACGCCGCGCGCGGCCAGCCGGTGAAGCAGCACCGGCTGCGCCGTCGCGAGCAGATCGTCGGGAAGGACAAAGCCCCGTCCTTCCATATAGGCCCTCGCCTGCGATGCGCGCAGCCAGTCGCGCGAAGCGCGGGGGCTCGCCCCGAGCGCCAGCTCCGGCGCCCGGCGCGTCGCCGCGGCGACGCGCACCGCATATGCGAGCAGCTCGCCCTGGACATGCACGCGCGCCGCTTCGCTGCGCATCCGCAGCCACTCCTCCGGCAGCACGACGGGACGAAGCTGCTCCGGCTGCGGCAGCGTTCCTTCCGCCATCCCCTCCAGCATGCGCACCTCTTCATTCTCGTCCGGATATCCGACGGACAGCCGCATCATAAAGCGGTCCAGCTGCGCTTCCGGCAGCGGATACGTCCCTTCGCAATCCAGCGGATTTTGCGTTGCGATCAGAATGAACGGCTCCGGCAGCTTCCGCGTCTCGCCGTCCACCGTCACGCGCCGCTCCTCCATGACCTCGAGCAGCGCCGACTGCGTGCGCGGCGACGCCCGGTTCAATTCGTCGGCCAGCACAATATTGGCCATTACCGGCCCCGGCCGGAACAAAAACTCGCCTCTGCGTACGTCCCATACCGAGCCGCCCACCACATCCGCCGGCAGCAAATCCGGCGTGAACTGAATGCGCTGAAACTGGCCGCCCAGCAGACGGGCGAAAGCCCGCGCAAGCACCGTTTTGCCGACCCCGGGAACATCTTCAAGCAGCACATGCCCGCCCGCCAGCATCGCCGCCAGCGCCTCAGTGATCACATCCCTTTTGCCCAGCAGCACCGTTTCCGCCCTCGCGGCGATACGCGCAAGGAGAACCTCGGGCTGTTCAGGCCAGCTAACGGTCCTTTCCGTTCCCCGCCGCGCTTCCGGTTGTTCGGCAGACGGAAATTGGGGTAGAATCATCGTTATCCCTCCTGGAAATCTCTTAATCTATCTATCTTCCAGTTTGGCCAAACGAATCTTCCTTTACACCTGCAGCCCGCCTTACGCGGCAACAGCCCAAATTTCCCGCTGCCCGTCCTTCTCCGTCAAGGTTGCAAGCTCCAGCCCGAACAGCCGCAGAACGTCTTTTACCGGCGCGTTCATCGTGCCTGCCTGCAATTCGTACATCTTATCGGGCAAAATGACGCCCTCGCCTCCCGCAAGCGACACCGTCACCGTCCGGTCGGCAGCGTTCCACGCGACTTGTCCGCCGAGCGCTTCGACCAGCTTGCGCACCGGCACGTTCCAACGGTCGTTCCGCAGCGCAAACTCCCCGTCTGCAAAGTCGACCGTCTGCCCGAGCGCGCGCACGGCCAGCCCCAGATCCGCAGCGGCAAGCTGCGCTTCCCCGTTTCCGCCCGCCGGACTCGTTCCTGACCCCGGACCTTTTCCTGCCACCGCTGTGCCCGCTTTCTTCCCCGGTCCCGATCCTGCTGCTCCAGCTCCTTGCCCTGTTCCTGCCACCGTCCCCGATCCTGTTGCTCCTGCTACTTTCCCCGCGCCGGCCAACTTCCCAGGTCCCGCTGCGCCAGCTTCCTGTCCCGATCCGGCTCCCTGCCATACGCCTGTTCCCGATCCTGCGACGGCAGCCGTGCGCCACACGGCAGGCGCCTGCCGCACCAGCCCCGCCACCTGCGCCGAAGTCGGAGCCGGACGGGCCCACTTCAGTTTTTTCGCAACCGGAAAGACGACCGGCTTCACGCGCTCCGTTAAAGGCGCAAACTGATAACCTTTGTTTTTGTAATAGTCAATCGTTTCCTGCAGCGCCTTCACCGTCTCATCATGGCCGGATCCGTCGTGCATCAGCAAAATAAGCTCGTGCGCCAGCTTCGAATGCCTGATGTTCGAGACGATCTCCGACGCCGGGACGCCGACGCGCTTCGAATCGCCGCTGTCCACATTCCAATCGACCATCACATAACCGGCCTGCTTCATCGCATCGAAATAGCCTTTGTCGAAGTTGCTGTACGTGCCTCCCGGCGCGCGCACAAACCGCGTCACAACGCCTTGTTTGGCAAGCGCCGCTTCCGTTTTCCCGATCTGGGCGGCAAATCCGCTGAAATTCCCGTAAAGCTCCTTGTATACATGATCATACGTATGATTGCCGATCGTATGCCCCTCCGCCTTCACCCGCTGCACCAGCTTCGGATTTCCCTCCACATGCTCGCCGACCATAAAAAAACTCGCCTGGATGCCGTTTTTCTTCAAAATATCCAGCACCTTGACCGTATTGGCGCTTGGTCCGTCGTCAAACGTAAGATACACGGTCGGCTGCTGCGGACGATCGTACCTGCCGCCGCCCTTTGCTTGTCCGGTCTTTACCCGCTCTTTCGGCACGGCCGCCGTCTTTGGAGCTCTCTCCCCTGAAGCTTTCGCACCGGCCGATGACGCCATGCGCGGAACCGAACCTGCGCCCGCCGCTAAAGAAGCCGCTTTCACAATGCCGGAGCTTTCTCCGGATCTATCTTTCACCCGCGCCTGTTCCGTTTGTTTCCGGTCAGCCGCCGCGCCTGTTTCCTTTCCCAAATGAGGAGCCTCCGCGGCATTCGCGTAAACGGCCTCAGCCGATTCCGCAGCGGGAACGTTTTCGCTAATCGCCTGCTTCCGATCCCCCAATGCCCCCGCCGTCCCCAGCATGCCCACCGTTAGCACCATCGCTCCAATCGTTATCCGAAGCCACGCTCTCATACGCCCTCCGCACCTTTCTTTCTATCAATTGATTGGCATCCTTCTGCTAGAAATGTATGAGAGATCGCCTAACGCTAATACCGTCAACGGCACAAAAAAACCTTAGTCCTCTATGAACTAAGGTTGCCGTAAAATCGAATATTTTTCAACCGCTTTGTTTGTCGAAAAAAACCGTTTTATGCAGCATTTACAAGGCTTTTTCGAAACCGGATAACAGTTGGTTCAGAGCAACTCTTTTGCCGTCATCCATATCCTTTTTTTCGATAAAATACGACCCGTCAGCTTGCGATAATGCTGTCGATCAAGCCGTACTCGACCGCTTCCTCCGCGCTCATGTAACGGTCCCGGTCCGTATCCTTGTCGATCCGTTCCACCGGTTGTCCCGTATGCTTCGCCAGCAGCCCGTTCAGCTTGGAGCGCGTCCGCAAAATCCATTCGGCATGAATGTGGATGTCGGAAGCCTGCCCCCGCGCCCCGCCGAGCGGCTGATGGATCATCACCTCGCTGTTTGGCAGCGCCAATCTTTTGCCCGGAGTCCCTCCCGTCAGCAGCACGGCACCGAAGCTTGCGGACATGCCGGTGCAGATCGTCGACACATCCGGTTTAATGTACTGCATCGTATCGTAAATGGAAAAACCGGCCGTAACGGACCCTCCCGGACTGTTAATGTACATCTGGATATCTTTGTCGGGATCTTCAGACGCCAGAAAAAGCAGCTGCGCCACGATCGAATTCGCCATCTGGTCTTCGATTTCGCCCGACACCATCACAATCCGGTCCTTGAGCAGCCGCGAGTAGATGTCGTAGCTGCGCTCCCCCCGGTTCGTTTGTTCAACGACATAAGGAATGACACTCATCGCGATCTTCCCCTTCCTTTTTTGGAGCGGCGATTCGGCCGCCTTACTTTCATTCATCCGACGTTTCGGTGAAAAAAACGCATCGACCGCCGCTGCACAGCCCGCATGTTGATTTCCGGCAAAACGTGCCCTATTTTACGCTAGGCAACCCGGCATGGTCTCCCTTGCTCAAGCCCTGGAACGACATGCTTTGTCAAGCCGCGCAGCGCGCATTTGAAATGACGGACGGGAACGGCTTGCGGCCGCTTCCGCTCCAAACCGAGCGCCGGATGACCTCTCCCGCCGCTGCCACAGGGTCAATGACATCATTCAGACCAAGCTCTACGATCCGCTGCGCATCCCCGCTCCGGAAAGCGGCCAAATAATCGTTCAGCAGCTTTTTGTCGATCCGGCCCTCCGCGGCCGCGTTGTCCGCCTCCCTCTCCGGCAGCCGGGCGGTACGGAGCGCAGCGCGTGCACGGTTCAATGCGGCTTTCACCGAGCCTTCGCTCGTCTTCAGCATCCGGGCCGCTTCCAGGCTGCGGTAGCCCAGCACATCCCGCAGCAGCACGACCGTCCGCTGCAGCGGCGATAACTCGGACAGCAGCCGCATGAGCGCGGTTTCGACTTCAACCAAGTGTTCGTCTTCCGCATACGGCGGCGGCGTCAGCTGCTGCAATAGGGTTTGCTCCAGCCGCTCTTTGCGGTAGCGGTCGATCCAAATGTTTTTGGCGGTGCGGATCAAATAAGCTTCCTCATTTACATGGCGCCCGGCTTCCTGGCGGGAGGAGAGCGCCCTCAGGCACGTTTCCTGCACCAGCTCCTCCCCTTCCCACCGGGATCCCGTCAGAACGAGGCAGTACTTCGATAAGGCGGGAAGTAGCTGTTCAAATTCCCAGTTGACCGGGCCTGCTGCCGTTTCGGTCATCGCTGGTGTCCCCCTTTCGTTGATGCTGTTCTATTTAGAAAACGAATCGGATCGGCAAAACGATACTCGGGAAGCTGAATTTTTTTCGATATCCATAAAATAACATCGCTAAGGATACTGTATCATAGCGGAGAAAGACTAAAAATATGCCCGGTCAGATTCCCTAAGCCATTGAGAGACTGGATCAGGCAGAAATATCGCGGATTATGAAGGGTGAGGTTTACAGGTTGGTTTGTTAGCCTATTGGGGTATGAGTTATTAAAACCGATCGGAGGAGTTAAAACGATGCCGGAGGTTAATGGGCGCGACCATTATTTCGATAATGTGAAGTTTGTCTTGATTGCATTCGTGGTCATCGGCCATGTGCTGGAACCCCTTTATTCGACAAGCGAGACCGCGAAGGCCTTATACAACTTCATTTACTTTTTTCATATTCCGCTGTTTGTTTTTATTACGGGGTACTTTTCCAAGAAATCGGGGAAGCTTGGCCCCTATCTCGTTCTGTACGTCATTTTTGAAACGCTGTATTCGCTGCTGGATTATGTTTTGAACGGTCGGGCAAACCTGAAATTCACCTTCTTTTTGCCGTATTGGATCACTTGGTACCTGCTTGCCGTTATGTTATGGAAAATCGCGCTGCCGTATTTTACGAAACTGAGATATCCGGTCCTGTTTGCGAGCTGCATTGCAGTATTGTCCGGCTACGCTTCATCTGAGCTGGGGTATACGCTGTCAGCGCTGCGGGCGATCAACTTTTTTCCGTTTTTCCTGGCAGGCTACGATATGAAGCGGGAATACTTCCGTTATTTATTTAATCGGCCGGTCAAAATCGCATCCGTATTTATGATGATTTTGACACTCGGGCTTCTATTCCGCTATGGGCAGAACCTCAATTGCGAATGGCTTTGGGGCAGCTTCACCTATTCCAAGCTGGGCAGCCCGGAATGGTATGCGGGGATCTACAGGGTGGCGATTGGAGCCGTATCGGTCATGTTGTCGCTGTGCGTTCTCTCCTTAATCCCGACGGGGCGGACACGGATCAGCGAGCACGGCATTCGGACGATATATCCCTTTTTGCTGCACGGCTTCGTGCTGAAAATTATGGAGCATCAAGGCATTTACGCGCACATCGACACATGGGCGGAGCAAATGCTGCTCATTCTGTTTGCCATCGGCATCACCTTTATCTTTTCCATGAAATGGGTTGAAAAAGTGTGCCGGGTGTTCTTCAGCCCTAACTTATCGTTTCTTTATAAAAAGAAAAGCGCGTCCTTATCGCGGGCGCAATGATTTTGTCCACAAGGACGGGGCTGTCCCAAATGTCGTCGCAGATGGCAGAGGAGCGGTCCCGTTTTTTTTGGCTACCACCTGATTTGTTTGACCAAATCCGTCATCGTTTCGCGCCTATCCGGGCTTATCGGCCATTCCGATATCTCATTTAGAATGAGCCCCCTGTTCGTATAGCCTTTCGCCAGCCCGTTTAACCGTGCCGCCAGCGTTGAACGGATCAGGTCACCGTGCGCAGGATACAGACCGCTTAGCTTCTCCAGCGCGTCCGGATGCCTTTTTAAATAATATTTTTGGTGCTTATCCTCAGCGGGGTGAAATCGGGAAAAAGGTTCGATCCCCGTTTCCAGCTCGCCCTTGCCGCGCTCCATCTGTTTTTTCACCTGCCGAATGATTTCCAGCTGCTCTTCATCGCGGTAAAACACGACGGATCTGTACTGGCTCCCTTTATAATGATTGATGTTAACGGGATTGTGATGGTTCCAGAACACTTCCAGTATACGCGCCAACCCGATCCTCCCGGGATCAAAATCAATCTCGACCGTTTCGGAATGATCCCCCATCCCGCGATAGGTCGGATCCGCCGAGGTGCCCCCTGCATACCCCGTACGCGTTCGGATAACGCCGGTCAAATGACCGAACAAAGCATCCGGACTCCAGAAGCAGCCCATTCCCAGCGTTACCGTTTGAAGATTGCCTTCGTTCATCCCGTCACCCGGCACATCACTTCATCCGGGAAATTGGTCACGATGCCGTCCACGCCCTTCAGCCGCAGCAATTCGGCGCGGCGGGCGCCGCGCACCGTCCAGGCGAACACTTTCATGCCCCGGTCGTGAATGCGCCGGATCGTTTCTTCCCCCGCAAGCGACTGCTTCATATTAATGTATCCGGCAAACTGCTCGAAACGCCGCAGCTTCCTGTCCGTCAAGTCGGATCTGGCGACAACAAGCACACCGAGCGGAAAATCGGGCATGAGCTCCCGCAGCTTTTCCACAGACTCGGCGCTGAACGACTGCAAAATAACGGGCCGGAAGGACGGCGTGCCGGCGCCCCCGTACTGCGCCAGCAGACGGGCGACGCTCGCTTCGATGCCGGGATAGAGCTCCGGCGATTTGATCTCCACGAACAGCCCGATCCGGCCGTAGTACCGGTCGAGCACCTCCTTAAGCGAAGGTACGCGCTCCCCCTTGTATTTGCTGCCGAACCAGCTTCCCGCGTCGAGCCGTTGCAGCTGCGCGAGCGTATACCCTTTGACGGCCCCGCTGCCGTTTGTCGTCCGCTCCAGCGTCGCATCATGGATGACGACCGGCTGCCCGTCGCGCGTCATTTGCACATCCAGCTCCAAATAGTCCGCTCCCATTGCCGCCGCCAAGTCGAAAGCCGCCATCGTGTTTTCCGGCGCATATCCGGAAGCGCCGCGATGCGCAATTACGAGCAGCCTGCGTTTCGCCTCCGGCTCCGCACCGGCCGCACCCCATGCCGCCGCTCGTGTGGCCGCCGCGCTCATTTCTTTCGCCGCGCCCGAATCCGCGCTCATCGCTCTCGCCGTTCCTGCGCTCGCAGCGCCCACTTCTTGCGCCGCGCTCGATTGCGCGTCCGCGCGTAACGCTCTCGCCTCGCCTGCGCTCGCAGCGCTCGTTTCATGCTTGACGCCCGATTCCGCCTCGGCAAGCAACACTTTCGCCGCGCCGGCAACCGCCGGCGGTCTCCAAAACGCCGCGTCAGCCTTCTCCGGCGAGGCGCCGCATGCCGTCCATATGCCGGGCAGCAGCGCCAGCACCATCAGCAGCGCCGCGCACGCTTTTGCCTTGTTCCGATCCCGCTGCCGCATGCGCTTCCCCTTCCGTTCGTACCAGACATGTCGGTTTTATTCCGCTTTTTACTATGCCCATTTCCGGCCAAAAAATTTTTTCGAATCATGCTGATCTTCGTGCCGGAAGTGCGAATCAAATGCATCTTAACAACCAGTTGTTGACATTAGTAGTGAGAACGATTATCATTTAAAAATATACTGTTGAGAATCGTTTTCAATTTATCCATAAAGGGGTGCAGCGCATGTGCAGACTTGTCACCGAGCAGCTACATATCGGTTACGGAAACCGGACGATCGTCGAGGACCTGAACCTACACATTCCGGACGGAAAAATTACGGCGCTCGTCGGAGCGAACGGCAGCGGCAAATCGACCATTCTCAAAACGATGGCGCGCATTATGAAGCCGGAGGCGGGTCAAGTCCTGCTCGACGGAAAATCGATTCAGCGCCGCTCGACGAAGGAGGTCGCCACGCAGCTGGCTATTCTGCCGCAGCACCCGACCGCCCCGG
Organism: Paenibacillus beijingensis; assembly: GCF_000961095.1. NCBI lineage: Bacteria > Bacillati > Bacillota > Bacilli > Caryophanales > Paenibacillaceae > Paenibacillus > Paenibacillus beijingensis. The sequence goes on from NZ_CP011058.1 coordinate 1,547,004, forward strand.
ATGGGCTGACGGTTGCAGAGCTTGTCTCATACGGCAGGTTCCCGCATCAACGGGGAATCGGCTCGCTCAGCGCGGACGACCGCAAAGCGATTCGCTGGGCGCTTGAAGTAACGGGGATGGCGGAGTTCGACAGCCGTCCGGTCGATCAATTGTCGGGCGGACAGCGCCAGCGTGCGTGGATTGCGATGTCCATTGCGCAGGATACCGAAATTTTGTTCCTCGACGAGCCGACGACTTTCCTCGATATGGCGCATCAACTGGAAGTGCTGCACTTGCTCCGCCGGCTCAACCGCGAGGAAGGAAGGACGATCGTCATGGTCGTGCACGATCTGAACCATGCCGCTCAATATGCGGAGCACGTCGTTGCAATCAAACAGGGCCGGATCGCCGCCGAGGGCGCTCCGGAATCCGTCATCACGTGCGACATGCTGCGGGACGTATTCGGCGTAGAGGCCGAGATCGTAACGGCACCGGGTACGGGCCTTCCGGTTTGTCTTCCGTTCGCGCTTGCGCACGAGCCTTACGCTAACGCGGCCGTTCATCCGGAACCGGCCGGCAGCAAAACAGCGGCGGCCCATGAACGAAACGCGAGCGCATAACCGCCGGGGCAGCAAGGAGGGATATCATGCGAAGGAGTTATTAATAAATGTACAAAAGCAAGCTGATCTACATTGTTTTTGCACTGCTCGTCCTGGCAGGAATCGAAATTCGGCAGACGGTAAAAGAGCAGACAAGACGGTTCATTCCACCTGCCGAACGGCCGCTAAGCCCGTAACGAATAAGAGCAGCAGACCGTGCCCCCCTTGGGTTTTTCGGTCTGCTGCTCTTTTTTTTCGCCCGTTCCGTACTCCGTCGGGCGGACGTCGCGCGCGAGCCGCCGGGTTACAGCGAGTTCACACTTTCCAGCACCGCCTGCGTATGGCCGGCGACCTTCACGCCGCGCCACGCTTTAGCAAGCTTGCCCTGCTCATCGATCAAAAATGTCGACCGGACGACGCCCATATATTCGCGGCCGAACATCTTTTTGAGCTGCCATACGCCGAACAGCTCGCTCACCTTATGCTCCGTATCCGCCAGCAGCGGGAACGGCAGCTCATGCTTGTCCGCAAATTTTCGGTGGGACTTTACATTGTCGGGGCTGATGCCAAGCACGACCGCCCCGGCTTCTCCAAACGACGGATGAGCGTCGCGGAAATCGCACGATTCCTTGGTGCAGGTCGGCGTCATATCTTTCGGGTAAAAATAAAGCACGACTTTCTTTCCGCTGTAGTCGCTCAGCGACACCTGTTCTCCGCTGGCCGAAGGGAGCGTAAAATCCGGGACCTGTTGTCCGATTGCAAGTTCTGTCACAGCTGTGTCCTCCTTGGCCCTTCAATTCGCTATTTTCAATAATAATTAGATTATATTAACTGCCATCCTATTATGCGTCTTGTCTTAAAAGTTTAAGAGCCTGCTCCCCGGTACCGTTTCACGCCGTGGTTCCATACGAGCAGCCCGATCGTGAAGAAGACGACGCCGACGATCGGCGTCACAAGGGCGAGCGACGACAATCCGTCCCCTTTATGGTCAAGGAAATACGAGGCCGGAATTACCCCGACGAACGCGAACGGGATAAGCCACGTCAGCAGGAAGCGGATGGCCTTGTTGTAAATGTTGACCGGATAGCGGCCGTAGTTCTGAATGTTGAACATTAACGGCAAAATGCCCGTCGGCGCATCCGAATAAAACGAGATGGCCGTCAGAGCCGTATACAGCCCCGCGTATACCAATACGGCGCTCAAGATCAGCAGCAGCAGGACGGGGATGTCCCAGAATTCCAGCGGCAGACCGAGGCGTCCCCAGCAGACGGCCATAATGATGGCGCCGGCAGCCGATCCGATCAGCGACGGCGGATCCATATTTTCGAGCAGCACCTGGAACCAGTTGTGCGCGGGCCGCGTCAGCACGCGGTCCATTTCCCCTTTTACAATATAACGCTCGCTGAAGTTCCACAGGCTGAAAAAGGTGCCGAATATGCCGTACGGAACCATGAAAAAGCCGTACACGAACACGACCTCGGCCTCCGACCAGCCGCCGAGCGAAGGCGTGTGCTGAAACACGACAAGAATGAAGATCAGGTTGACGGCCTGAAACGACAAATCCGACAGCACTTCGATCCAGAAGTCGGCGCGGTAGGTCAGTTTTGTTTTGGCGTAATTTTTGAAATAATCCCATAACAGCGATAGATAGAACATCGTTAACCTCCCTGCACGAACAGCCGCTTGCGCGCCGCCCGCCATAACCATGCGATCGGAATGAGCAGCGCCGCGAACCAGACCAGTTGCAGCCCGAACACGTGCCAAACCGCGCTCCCCGTCACCCGTCCGGTGAAGACGGAGCTGGGCAAAAACGTAATCGCCTGGAACGGCAGCCACTTCATCGCGATTTCCAGCCACCCCGGGAAGAACGAGATCGGCACGACGACGCCGGAGAACAGGTCTACCGCCACCCGCTTCAAACGCATCATCCCTTCGCTGCTCTCCACGAAGAAAGCGGACAGCCCTGTCAAAATGTTGATCTGCGAATTGATCAGAAAGCTGAAAAACAGCATGATCAAGTACACCGCCCATGTGCCCGGATTCGTCGGCAGCGTAACGGGAAACAAAATGCACGCCACCACCATGCCCGGAATCATGAACAGCAGGAAGCGGAACAGCCCTTCCCCGAATCCCTGCATCATTTTGACGAATAAATAGTTGTAAGGACGGATCATCTGGATCGCGACACTGCCGTCCTTGATTTCACCCGCGATTTCCCGGTCCAGATTGTTGAAATAAAACGCGCGCGCCATCCACGAAACGGCGACGTAAGTCGTCATTTGGGCGACCGTAAAGCCGGCGAGCGTCGTTTTGTCGCCGTAGATCGCTTCCCACAGAAAATAATAAGCGCCAATGTTAATGGCATAAATAACGATACCGCTGTAATAGTTAACACGGTAAGCGAGCATCATGAGAAAGCGGATGCGGATCAGGTCCAAATAAGCGCTAGCCACGTTTCACCGCATCCTTCCCGCTTGTCCCGCCTTCCGCCGCTTCGAGTGCGCCGCTTTCGCCCGGCTCCGTCATGCCTGCGCCCGCTGCGGAAAGAGCTTCCTCGGGTTCCGGTACGGCACCCGCTCCGCCGGCCTGCAGCGCGCTTCCCGCCGCAGCCTCCGGCGCTTCCCCGCTGCCGCCGTCTCCATCCTCGGAAGCATCAAGGTCCGCCGGGGCGGAAGCGCTGCCCGACGAATAAATTTCCCGCACGATTTCGTCGGTATTCGTCTCAAAAATCTTTATGTCGCGAATTTCCGCCGCGCCGACGACGCGCGAAAGCGCATCGGACACGTTGACCGAATGCGGCAGCCACATCATCGCGGTCAATTCGTTTTCGCGGCGCCACGTTACGCCTTCCAGGCCGGCCGTCAGTTCTTCCATTCGCTTCAGGCTGTAATGGTTTGCGAACTGGAACTGGATTTCCCGGCCCTTGCTCCAGCGGCTCTTCAATTCCTCCAGGCCGCCGTCATAAATGATTTTGCCGTCGTCCAGCATAATGACGCGCGAGCAAAGCGCTTCAATATCCTGCAGATCGTGGGTGGTCAGCAGAATCGTCGTTCCGTGCTCTTTGTTCAGCTGCTTCAGAAATTCGCGGATCTCCGTCTTGACGACGATATCGAGTCCGATCGTGGGCTCGTCCAAAAACAGAATCGACGGATTGTGCAGCAGCGACGCGACGAGCTCGCAGCGCATCCGCTGGCCGAGGCTTAGCTTGCGGACGGGACGATTGAGCAGCTCCCCGAGCTGCAGCCGCTCCACCAGCTCATCGAGCCGTTTGCGGTAATCCGCTTCCGGCACCCGGTACACTTTGCGCAGCAGCTGGAACGACTCGATCACGCCGATGTCCCACCACAGCTGAGAACGCTGACCGAATACGACGCCGATGCCGCTGACGAATTTTTCGCGATCCTTGTACGGAACGTAGCCGTTGACCTTCAAATGACCGCTCGTCGGCACCAAAATGCCGGTAAGCATCTTGATCGTCGTCGATTTGCCGGCTCCGTTCTCGCCGATGTACCCGCAAATTTCCCCTTGCGGAATTTGAAACGAAATATCTTTGACGGCCGTCACTTCCCGATATTCCCGTTTGAACAGATCCTGAAGCGCTCCGGCAAGGCCTTCCCGGTTCTTCTGAACTTTGAACTGTTTGCGTAAATCTTTTACCTCAATTGCATTCATAACGCTTATCTCTGGCTCCTCTCGTGCGGTAGCTCGACATTTCCCGGGAAATTGTGCATTTATTCCACCGGTACGGATAAAACTTGATTATATGCGACCTCGGCATTTATAATTTTATGATATGTAATGTTGAACAAACTATCAAGAGAACATTCCCCCTTCTGGCTATGGACAAGACGGGCGGAAAGAAGCTGACACGTAGAATCGCTCATAATCGAAGCCTGGGACCGAGCACTATCCGGGCTTTATATCAACGGATTGGAAGGGAGATTGCAAGCCGGATGAGAAGCAAACCGAAAACAAGCAAAAAAAGACCGTGGCTGTGGGGTATAGCCGGTATTTTGGTCATTCTGATCGGATGCGGCGCCTACTATAGCTACAATGTCTATAATGCCTTAGACGGGTTGAATAAAACAGGAAAAGAAGAATCCCGGTTCACCGAGTTCCAGGAAACCGAAACCGAAAAGCCGCCGGAGTGGACCGGCAAGGAACGGGTCAATATTTTGCTGATGGGCGGCGACGGCCGCGGGCTGGAGAAAAACCAGGTCGCCCGTTCCGATTCCATGCTGGTCGTTTCAATCGACCCCGTTACGAAAAAAGCGCATCTGTTCTCCGTCCTTCGCGATACTTTTGTCGATGTCGAAGGCTACGGCACAAACCGGATTAATGCCGCTGTAGCGCTCGGCGGACCTAATGTGGCCATGAAAACGATCGGTGATTTGCTCGGACTTCATATTCAATACTACGTTTATACCGAATTCGAAGGCTTTAAATCGCTCGTAGACGCGATCGGCGGCATCGACTTCAATGTCGAAAAGGATATGAACTACGTCGACAACGCAGACGGCAACCGGTACGACATCCATCTGAAACAAGGGTTCCAGCATCTCGACGGCGACAAGGCGCTGCAATATGTGCGCTTCCGTCACGACGCGATGAGCGATTTCACCCGGACCGAGCGGCAGCGCGATTTCATGAAGGCGGTAGCCGACAAAATGAAATCGACCTGGAGTATTGCCAATATGGCGGAAATCATTAACGCCGTCAGTCCTTACATCGAAACGAACCTGTCGATCGGCGACATGCTCAAGCTCAGCTCGCTCGGCTTGAACATACAAATGTCGGGCTCCGCGCAGGTGCCGCCGATGCAGCTGATCGGGGACGAGAAAGTAGGCGGAGCATCGGTTCTCGCCGTCCGCGACGAAGAGAAGCTGCACCAGTATGTACAGGAAACGCTGACCGAAGACAGCACGCAAATGGCCGGCACGGACGGAAGCGGAAGCTCCGGCGCGGACAAATCCGGCGGCTCCGGAGCTTCCGGTGCCTCCGGCACGACCGGCTCCGCCGGGAACGGCACGAATTCCGCAGGAAGCGGCAGCACCCAATAAGCCGGCCAAGCGGGGCTGCCAAACCGTTAGGGCAACACATCGGACGATAACGGACCAAGAGGGCAGACCGGCTTTCCAGACGGAGACCGGCTGCCCTCTTTTTTAGTTTCTGCCGTTGATTTTTAAAAGGTTTAATTGCTTAGTCCTTCATCGGTTCACGGACCCAAAGCGCAAGCCAGCCGCGCAGCGGCCCTTGTTCCCACACTTAACAGTGTGGTGGCACCAAGCGGAGCGGCTGACTTGCGACTGGAGAAGCGACAGCGTTCGCCTGAAGGCTTTCTGCAAGAAAGCCACTACGGAAGCATACGCTTTGTCCTCCGATTTCAACCTCTGAGTTCATTCAATCAGAAATCGGAGGACAACAGCGATCGGAAGCGCAAGTCAGCCGCGCAGCGGCCATATGCCACCACACTCCCATCCCATCCCCACCATTTTAGGAGGTTAACAACATGTCCAAATCACGCAGCCGTTCCGAGCAGCTGTACTCGGAGGCGCTTCAGCATATTGTAGGCGGGGTAAATAGCCCCTCCCGTTCGTTCAAAGCGGTAGGCGGCGGCGCGCCTGTTTTTATGAACAGAGCGCAGGGCGCCCATTTCTGGGACGTCGACGACAACCGCTATATTGACTACTTGGCCGCTTACGGCCCGATTATTACCGGCCACGCCCATCCCCACGTCACGGAAGCGATCGTGCGCGCGGCGCAAAACGGGACGCTGTACGGCACGCCGACCGAGCTCGAAATCCGGATGGCCCAAATGCTGAAAGAAGCGATTCCGTCGATGGATAAAGTCCGGTTCGTCAATTCCGGCACGGAAGCGGTCATGACGACGATCCGCGTCGCCCGCGCTTACACGGGTCGCAACAAAATCATCAAATTCGCCGGCTGCTATCACGGCCATTCCGATCTGGTGCTTGTCGCGGCCGGGTCGGGGCCGTCTACGCTCGGCATCCCTGACAGCGCCGGCATTCCGTCCAGCATCGCCCACGAAGTCATTACGGTGCCGTTTAACGACCTCGACGGGCTGAAGGAAGCGCTGGACCGCTGGGGAGGCGAAGTCGCTGCCGTTATGGTCGAGCCGATCGTCGGCAACTTCGGCATGGTGATGCCGCAGCCCGGCTTCTTGGAAGGGCTCTGTACGCTCGCCCGGCAGGCCGGCGCGCTCGTCATCTATGACGAGGTCATAACCGGCTTCCGCTTCCATTACGGCAGCGCGCAAACTTACGGCGCGTTTCCCGACCATAGCGCCATCGAACCGGATTTGACCGCGCTCGGCAAAATTATCGGCGGCGGCCTTCCGATCGGCGCTTACGGCGGCCGCAAACAAATTATGGAGCAGGTGGCGCCGCTCGGTCCGGCCTATCAGGCGGGCACGATGGCGGGCAATCCCGCTTCCATTGCAGCCGGCATCGCCTGCCTGGAGGTGCTGTCGGAGCCGGGCGTATACGAACGGATGGACGCGCTTGCCGTACGGCTCACCGACGGGCTGCGCACCGCTGCGGAGCGCAGCGGTGTGCCGGTTACGATCAACCGCATCCGCGGCTCGTTCTCGGTCCATTTTTGCGATCATCCGGTTACGAATTACGAGGAAGCCCAGCTGACCGACAGCGAGCAGTTCGCTTCCTTTTTCCGGCAGATGCTGGACCTTGGAGTTTGCCTCGCACCGTCGAAATACGAAGCCTGGTTCCTGACGACGGCCCACACGGACGCCGATATCGACGAGACGATTGCCGCTGCCGAGCAGGCTTTTGCAGCGGTAAAGAGTTAGGCCCGTCCGGCATAACCTTTGACTTTTGGCTCGCGTTGCCGTTTACGAATACCCGCCACTCCCATACGGTACCCTTGGGCTGTTTATCTCTCATTGGCACAAAAAAAAGAATCCCGTCCATTAAAAGACGGGATTCTTTTTTTGTGCTGCGAATAGGAAAACATTCATAATGATACCGCTTCGCGACAACAATCATTTTCTTGCCCAACCGGCGATTCTCCCGATATCCTCCGGGCTTGTTCTGCAGCAGCCGCCGATTAACCGGGCACCGTGCCCATACCATTCATAAGCATACTCACCGTAGTCTTTTTCAGAAGATGCCCCGCTCCATGTTTTCGTTACGGGATCGTAATGCTCTCCCGAATTCGGATAGACAACAATTGGTTTCGCCGTATGCTTGCGGATTTCTTGTATCAGCGGAGTGATGATGTGCGTCGGCGAGCAATTAATGCCGATTGCGGCGACCTGCCTCTGCTGATCGAGCCACTGCGCACACTCGGCAATCGGGGTTCCGTCGCTGATGTGCCGCTCGTCTTTTGCGCTGAAGCTAATCCATGCATACGTATCCGGAAACTCTTCCAGCAATTTAACAATCGCTTTTGCTTCAGTAAAGGAAGGAATCGTTTCGCAGGCGAAAATATCGGCACCCGCATCAATAAGAGCTTTCATCCGCAACCGATGGAAATTCATCAATTCGGATTCATTCAACCGGTAATCTCCCCTGTATTCCGAACCATCGGCAAGAAATGCGCCGTACGGCCCCACGGATGCGGCGACGAGCGGTTTCGGCCGGTTGAACCGATTGTCGGGAAGTTCCCAAAACTCATCTCTTGCTTGTACGGCTACCCGCACGGATTTCTGTATCAGGCGAATGGCTTCATCTTTCCCTAAACCGCGTGCGGCGTATCCTTCAACGGTTGCCTGATAACTGGCCGTAATCGCGCAGTCTGCGCCTGCAGCAAAATAATCCAGATGCACCTGTCGGATTAACTCCGGGTTTTCCAGCAATATTCCGGCCGACCATAAGCTATCGTTCAAATTGCAGCCGCGGCCTTCAAGCTCGGTTGCCATTGCACCGTCTAAAATGATTAACGGGAAATGTTTCAATACATGTTCAATCGGATTCATAATGGATATGCATGCTCCTTCCCATCATGATAATCGTTATGAATTGTTGCGCAAAAACTTGCGCAATCGTTCGTCCTCGTTGTTATTAAACATTTGCTCGGGCGATCCTTCTTTTAATATAATGCCTTGATCCATAAAAATGACCCGGTCGGCGACTTCGCGCGCAAAGCCCATTTCATGCGTAACGACGACCATCGTCATGCCTTCCTGCGCCAGAGACTTCATGACATCGAGCACTTCCCCCACCATGTTCGGATCAAGCGCGGAAGTCGGCTCGTCAAACAGCATGATTTTCGGCTGCATCGCAAGCGCACGGGCAATGGCAACCCGCTGCTGCTGGCCGCCGGACAATGAGCCCGGATAGACATCGGCTTTCTCGGATAACCCTACTTTGGCGAGCAGCGCCCGCGCCCTCGTTTCGGCTTCGTGCTTCGACAGCTTGCGGATCTTCCTTGGACCGAGCGTAATATTGTCCAGTACGGTCAGATGAGGAAACAGGTTAAAACGCTGAAACACCATTCCTACTTCCTCTCTTGCCTTATCCATCTTCACTTTGGGATCATGAATATGATAGCCGTCAACGACCACGTTTCCGGAAGTAATCTCTTCTAAACCGTTTAAGCAGCGTAAAAACGTGCTTTTGCCGGAACCGGAAGGCCCGATGACACAGACCACTTCTTTTGTATCGATTTGGCACGTTACTCCTTTTAACACTTCGTTATGGCCGTATTTCTTGTGGAGCCCGGATACGTTAATCACCTTTGCCGTACCTCCTTTCAAGCCACGAAACGACTAATGAAAGCCCTAAAGTCATCAGTAGGTACATCACGGAAATGGTCAAATACGGCTCCCATACGCGAGTTGTTGCCCCGAATGCCGCACGGGCGGCATATGCCAGTTCGGCCAGGCCGATGGCCGATACGAGCGACGAGTCTTTCAGCAATGAGATCGTTTCATTTCCGAGTGCGGGCAGCATGCGGCGAAAAGCCTGGGGGATGATGATGAAACGCATCGTTTTCGCATAAGAAAATCCCAATGAACGGGCGGCTTCGCTTTGCCCTTTGTCCAACGATTGGATGCCCGCCCGAAAGATCTCGGCAATATAAGCACCGGCGTTCAAGGTTAAAGCGACGGCACCGGACAGAAATGTGCCCGAGAAGGTCCCGTCCGAAAGTTTAATTTGTCTGGCCAATTCGCCGCTAATGAACCAACCGTTCTCCGGATTGATAAAAAGAGGCATTAAACCAAAGTGAACGATCAGAATTTGAACAAACAGCGGCGTTCCCCGGAAAAGCGTGATATATACGATTGCCGGCACCCGGATCAAAAGCAGTACAAGATGCTTTAATATCCCGCGTTTCATGTTGGCCATTCGCGCAATGGCAGTGAGTAACCCAAGGAGAGTTCCGAGCAGGATTGAGATTACGGTTAACTGCAGCGTCATTACGGCGCCTTGAAGAAACATAGGCAAATAATTTTGAATAATGTCCCATCTTAAATCCATTCGTTAACCTGCCTTCATCGATAAAATAAGCGGTGCGCATTTATTCGCCAAAGTACTTGTTGTAAATCGCGTCGTAAGTTCCGTCTTCTTTAATTTTCTTGAGTCCGTCGTTAATTTTGCCCATCAGTTCCGTATTTCCCTTTTTCATCACAAAGCCGTAATATTCAGCTGCAAACAACGGCTCGTCGATCGTTTTAAACCCTTTATCCGGATTATTTTTCACGTAATACTTTACGACGCCGTTGTCCGCCACTACAGCGTCCACCCCACCGTTCTCCAGTTCTTTCAGAGCAAGAGGAGTCGTTTCAAAACGTCGGATATCTTTACTGTCCGCCCCCATCAGCTTGGAAACCACTTCATCACCCGTTGTTCCGGTTTGCACGCCCACTTTTTTTCCTTTCAATTCCGCAAAATTTTTGATCGAAGTGTTGTTAGGGACAGCCATCGATTGTCTTGCCTCGAAATAAGGATCGGAAAAATCGTATTCTTTCTTACGCTCGTCCGTAATGGTGATTGCCGAAACCAATAAATCGCGGTCGCCATTGTTAAGAGTGGCAAACATTCCTTCCCATGGCGTGTTCACGATTTTGATGTTAATGCCGCCTTTTTCCGCTACCGCTTTCACAAGCTCAATATCAAAACCGATAAATTCATTTTTCTCCGTCAACGATTCAAAAGGGGCATAGCTTGCGTCTGTAGCCACGATGTATTCTTTAGCCGAACCGCTTCCTGTTTCCTCATTCTTACCGGCGCCGCAGGCTGCCAATGTGACGATCATGACAAGCGAGATTGCGAACATCATTACGGTCTTTAGGTTTTTCATGTTTCATACACTCCTTGTTTATTGTCAAATTATATACAATATACTTAACAACTTATTCGGTCTTCATTGTCGAACAGAAACTTATCGCTGCTTACGCGATTAAGTATGAATCGTTGAATCACCCCCGCAATTGGCATATAAATCCTGGTTTTTTCGCCATTTATATCGCTAATCTTCGATTTCGCTCCTATTTCTCCCCTTTCGTTCAGATGGCACTATCGAGTAGAATCTCTCAAAATCAAGTCAGAAAAGTTAACATCATTTATACTTTATATAGTATATTGTATACGGTTTTTTGTAAACATTTTTCTTACCGACCTCTGCCCGATCCGGAAGTCAAACAACAATATGCTGTTATGTTCCGTCCCCGCTTGCTTTAAACCCTTCTCCGAGCACTTCAAAAATATCGCTGACCGTTACAAACGCATAAGGGTCCACGTTACGAATGAGGCGCTTAATCTTCATCACTTCCACCCGGCTGACAACGCAGTACAAAATCGGCCGCTCTTCATTGGTGTACCCTCCTCTCCCATCGATAAGAGTCGTTCCCCTTCCCATCTCTTTGTTCACAGCATCGGATATTCGTTTTGCCTGATTGGAAATCACGACGACCGCTTTGCCCCGCTGCACGCCTTCCAGAACAAGATCCAGCACGCGCGATCCTACAAATACCGTTACAATCGTATACATCATTCGTTCTTTATCCAAAAAAACGAGCGACAACAGAAGCGTTGCCGCATCAAAGGCAAACAGGCTTCTGCCGACCGGCCATCCGAAATAGTTATGCAATATTTGAGCCACGATATCCGTACCGCCGCTCGTCCCTCCGTAACGGAATATAATGCCGACGCCAATTCCGGATAATACGCCGGCATACAATGACGCCAGCAGCAAATCGTTCATCGGAAACCGGAGCTCCCGGAACAGGAACAAAAAGACGGACATCATAACGGTCGCCAAAACGGTATAGAGAAACGATCGTTTCCCCAGCGCCTTCCAGCCTAACAGCAGCAGTGGAATATTAAACAACAGATACATCATACCGGTATTCCACCGGAGGACATATTCGAGCAGCAGGCTGATTCCCGCAATTCCCCCTTCCGATAATCCGTTGGCCAGATTAAAATAATTCATGCTGAACCCTACCAGAGCAGATCCGAGCGTAATGGCGAGGCATTGTTTTATTCTCTCGTACAAGATAATCATCCTTTCCGGACAACGATGACCTTGATGCGCAAAGGCTTATGCACAAAGGCTGCCGTTGTTGCGGCAGCCTTTGTCGGAATTGCAGGTAGGTTTAATATTCATTTTTCAATTAGCCGTTTGCCGGGAAGCAGCTTTTCCTCTTTGTTTCATGAAGTAGCTCAAATAACAGACGGCAACAAACGGGATCCCGCAATACAGCGCAATCCTTTGGTTTGGATCAAACGCGAGTCCGATGCAGGATGCCAGACATAACAGAAACGCCGCAATCGGAACGAATGGATACCACGGAGTGCGGAATTTTAAATTCCGGATGTCTCCTCCCTCCAGGATAAAACGGCGGCGGAACATGAATTGCGAGGCGGCAATCCCCATCCAGACCGCAACAACCGCAAATCCGGAGATGGCGATCAGCACCAGATATACCGTTTCGGCCGCAATAATGCTGGAGAGCAGCGACAAGCATGCAACCGCCATGCAGGCGATTAACGCATGAAGAGGCACGCCTCTCTTCGTCACTTTCCCGAATATTGGACTGATCATATTTTCCTTGGACAGTGCCCACAGCATACGCGTCGATGCATACAGCCCCGAATTGCCAACGGACAATAATGCGGTCAAAATGACGAAATTCATGATATCGGCGGCATAAGGGATCCCGATTTGATCGAATACCGTAACAAACGGACTCTCGATTACGCCGGCTTCCTTCCATGAAATGAGACCGGACAGGACAAATACGGCCCCGATAAAAAACAGCAGCGTCCGCCAAACGACATTGCGTATCGATCTGGGAATATCTCGCTCCGGCTGTTTCGTTTCACCTGCGGTAACGCCAATCAGTTCCGTCCCCGAGAATGCGAAGTTTACCGAGATCATCGTAATCAGCACCGGTATAAAGCCGTTCGGCAGCAAACCGCCCTCCCCGACCAAATGGGACAGCATTGGCGCCTCGGCCGTTTCCTTCATCGGAATCATTCCGAACATGGCCGCTCCGCCCAAAACAATAAACAAAAGGATGACCACGATTTTAATGGCGGAGAACCAAAATTCGGACTCGGCAAAAAATTTGACGGTGAACGCATTCAAAATGAATAGCAAAGCTGCAAAAACAGCGCTCCAAACCCAGACCGAAACCTCAGGAAACCAACGCTGCATCAGCAGTCCGCACGCTGTAAATTCAGAGCCTACCGTTACCACCCACGTTAGCCAATAGAGCAGCCCTATCGTAAATCCGGTCGCAGGTCCGATAAATTTCGTCGCATAGGTCTGAAATGCCCCCGTGACGGGCATGGCCACACTTAATTCACCCAAACACTGCATGACCAAGTACATGATAAGCCCGCCGATCAAATAAGCGAGAATGGCTCCGCCGGGACCTGCCTGATTAATAATATAGCCGCTGCTCAGAAACAGACCGGCACCGATGACACCGCCAAGCGAGATCATAAATAAATGCCGGCTTTGTAACGTCCGCTTCAGTTCATGCTCTCTGTTGTCGTTTGCGTTCATTGTGATCTCCTCCAACGTGTAAAGAAGCTTGTGCTTATCCCTTCTGCAGATGATGAGCTCCCGATATGCCAGGAGACGTCATCTCGTACGGGTTCAAAATATCGTCCAATTCATCCTTTGTCAGAAGCTGCTGCTCCAGACAAATAGCCTGAATTGTCCGTCCGGAATGCAGCGCTTCTTTTACGAGCCTGGAGGCCGTTTCATAACCGAGATGAGGGTTTAATGCGGTCAGAATGCCAAAGCTTTTGTTGACATGCTCCCTGCAGACGTCTTCATTCGCTTCCATTTCGTCAAGCGCAAACCGTCCGAATACGTCCAGGCCGTTGTGCAAAATGGTAAGGGATTGCAGCAGGTTATTGGCGATTACAGGACCCATGACGTTAAGCTCAAATTGTCCGGCTTCCGCAGCCATGGAAATCGCCAGGTCATTGCCGATGACTTGAAACGCGACCTGATTGATCACTTCCGGTATAACCGGATTTACTTTGCCGGGCATAATGGAAGAGCCCGGCTGCCGGGCCGGTAGACGGATTTCGCCAAAGCCCGTTCTTGGCCCCGAAGCCATCAAACGGATGTCATTTGCCATTTTCGACAAATTAACGGACATGATCTTCAGTGAAGCGGACAACGTCGTATACGCATCCGTATTCTGAGTCGCATCAACGAGATCCGGCGCCGATTTGATCGGCAGTTGGAGCTGCTGGGCCAGCAATTCGGCGGCCCGAACGATATAGCGGGGATCCGCGTTCAACCCGGTTCCGACTGCGGTAGCGCCGATATTTACCGTCAGCAAAGCATCCGCCGCCCGCTGAATCCGCTCCCGGTCGCGTCCGATGACCCGGGCGTATGCGCCAAACTCCTGGCCGAGACGAATCGGTACCGCATCCTGCAAATGGGTTCGTCCCATTTTTATCACACGGTCGAATTGATCCGCCTTCTCCTGCAGCCCCTCCTGCAGCAGCCGCACCGTCTCAAGCAAGCGCATCGACAGGCGATAAGCGGCAATCCGGATCGCCGTCGGAACCGTATCGTTCGTCGATTGCGACATATTGACGTGATTGTTCGGGGAACAATAGAAATATTCGCCCTTTTGCTTCCCCATCAATTCCAGCGCGCGGTTTGCCAGCACTTCATTCATGTTCATATTAATCGAGGTGCCTGCGCCGCCTTGAATGGCGTCGACGACAAACTGGTCGGCAAATTTTCCTTGGGCCGCCTCTTCGGCTGCCTGTACAACCGCGCTGCCGACAGCATGCCGCAGAATGCCGATCTCCATGTTTGCTGTTGCCGCCGCTTTTTTCACCTCTGCAAGCGCAACGATAAGCTCCCGGTGTACAGGTACACCCGTAATCGGAAAATTTTCCGTTGCACGAATCGTCTGAATGCCGTAATACGCTTCGGAGGGAACCATTCGTTCACCCAAAAAATCGCGTTCGATTCGATAAGCCATACGCCTTCTCCTTCCGCTCCTGCACCAGTCCGCCCGCTTATTGAGACATGTTCAAACAAACGACTTTCGTCTCGGTCATATCCTGAAGGGCGAACTTGATCCCTTCCCGACCGATCCCCGATCCTTTCACGCCGCCGAACGGCATGGCGTCGATGCGGTAATCCGAGCTGTCGTTGACCATGACGCCGCCCACTTCCAATCCGCGAACGGCACGGAACGCCTTATGGATGTCGCGGGTGAAAATGCCGGCATGCAGTCCGAAGGCGACATTGTTGGACCGCTCAATTGCCGTTTCAAGATCCGGCACCGGATACACGGTAACAACGGGACCGAACACTTCATCCTTTGCCAAACGGCAGTCGTGCGGAACCTGTTCCATAACCGTAGGCGCAAAAAATGAACCGTTGCGCTTGCCTCCGCACAGAAGCCTGCCGCCTTGTTCGATCGCTTCCTGAACCCAGCTTTCGACGCGCCTCGCTTCTATTTCATTAATAAGCGGCCCCATATCCGTTTCTTCATCCAGCTTGCTGCCGGTCCTGTACCTGCTTGCGAGATGAACGAGCCGAGAGACAAACGCGTCGTAAGCGTCGTTCTGGACGTAAATCCGCTGCACGCCCACGCAGTTCTGGCCCGCAGCCCAGAATGCGCCGGAAACGGCCGCTTCGGCCGCGGCTTCGATATCTCCATCGTCAAGCACGATCATCGGGGAGTTGGAGCCGAGCTCCATGCTCATTTTTTTCAGTCCGGCCTTCTGCATAATGGCTTGTCCGGTAGCAAGACCGCCCGTAAACGAAATCATCCTCACATCCGGGTGTGTAACCAGAGCGTCACCTATTTCAGCCCCATAGCCGGTAATAACCGTCAATACTTTGGAGGGCAGGCCCGCTTTCTCAAATGCCTCCGCCAGCAGCAGGGCGCTCAGCGGCGTGACAGCGGTGGGCAGCACGATGATCGCATTGCCTGCAGCAATCGCCGGACCGATTTTATGGGCAACCAGGTTAAGCGGATCGTTAAAGGGCGTAATCGCTCCGATGACGCCGATCGGGAACCGGTAATAATAGCCGATGCGCTGTTCGCTTCCCGGCATCTGGTCGAAAGGAATCGTTTCGCCGGCAATGCGTCTGGCTTCCTCTGCGCTGATCCGAAGCGTCTGGACGCACCGGCTCACTTCCTTGCGCGCTTCGCGAATCGTTTTGACACCTTCGCGGGCGATCGTAACGGCATACGTTTCCTTATATGCTTCCACCCAATCGGCAGCACGGTTCAAGATGGAAATCCGCTCATGAACCGGCATCGCTGCCGCGATTTTAAACCCTTGTTTCGCCTGCTCAACGGCATGCAGCATATCTTCTTTGCTTGCGGCAGGCACCGTCGCAAAGAGACTGTTATCTTGCGGATCGCGGACTTCAATGATCCGCTCTCGGAATACCCATTCACCGCCAAGAAACATCGGACGACGCAACCCAGTCATCATTTCCATTGCCATTTTACACTCTCCAGTCATGATGGTGATAAATGCTGATTACAGCTGATTACGGTTAATATTGATCAGGTCAATCAGAATGGAAAATCCCGTTTCTTTCCTGCCGGCCCCTGCGCCGATCAGCGTAATCGGTCCAGCCAAATCGCAATCGTAAGTCACCGCATTTACCGCGCCTCCCACACTGGAGAGAGGATCGGTTAACGGAACCGCTTCCGGACCGACCTTGGCGATGACTCGGTTGCCTTCCTTGCGGCAGGAAGCGATCAGCTTCCATCGTTTCCCTTGCGATTTGGCGGTGTGAATATCTTCCTGTGTCAAATGCACGATGCCCTCGCGGGAAACATCATCCCGCGAAAGCGGAATGTTCATAACCGTATTGGCAAGTATCGTAATTTTATATTGCGCATCGTATCCTTCCACATCGCTAGTCGGATCGGCTTCCGCGTAGCCGAGGGACTGGGCTTCGGCCAGTGCATCCTCATAACGAAGCCCTTCTTCCATCCGGGTCAAAATAAAATTGGTCGTCCCGTTCAAGATGCCTTTGACTTCCCGGATCTCATTGCCTGCAAGTGAAACGAGCGGCATGCGGAGCGAAGGCGTTCCGCTCATGACCGTACCTTCGAATCCCCAGCACACGCCGTTCTCCTTCGCGATCTCCGAAAGTTCCTTGTACGCCAGCGCAACAGGCCCTTTGTTGCTCATCACCACATTTTTCTTGCTCTCGAATGCCGCTTTGCAATGATCGATCGCGGGTTGTCCGGTGTTCACGTCGGTAAAAGTCAGTTCAACGATCGTATCCGCGTTTGTCTCCGTGATTGTTTGGAAGCTGTCCCAACCGCGGATCAGCCCCGACTCTTCCGGATAGGCATCCAGAGTGCCGGTTTCCTTAACCGCCCGCAGCACCTCTGATAAATCCAAACCGTCCGGGTTATAAACTGCCCCCTTCATTTTGTCGGAAATGGCGACTACTTTAGGCTGAAACCCTGTGTCTTGCACCAATGACCCGGCTTTCTCCAGAATAATTTCCGCCAACCCCTGACCGACGACGCCAAAACCAAGCATTGCGATTTTATGTTCCATGATTGCACCTTCCTATGAATAAATTTTATACATGCTGCTCAAGCTTGGATTCCAAATATTCAAACGCCTGTTTTAAATCCGCAATCAGGTCCTCGGTATCTTCAATGCCAACGGACATTCGCAGCAGTCCCTCTGAAATTCCAAGAATCTGTCTTTCCTCCAATGTACATTCCACATGGCTTGTCGTTCGCGCCGGCCCGTAAATCGTTTCCACCGCTCCCAGATTCCCGGCGCGATTGGCATATTTGAGTTTGGGAAGCATCACCTTGATCGCTTCCATTTCGCCTTTGAGAACCATGCTGACGATTGCGCCGAAACCGTGCATCTGCCGTTTGGCGATATCATGGTTCGGATGGGTTGGGAGTCCCGGATAATATACGGCTTCGACCATCTTCTGCGACTGCAAAAATTTCGCGATTTCCATTGCGCTTCCGCTTTGCTGGTTGACGCGCAGTTTAAGCGTCTTCATCCCGCGCAGGATGAGATAAGCCGACCAGGGGTCCATCGTGGCGCCGTTAATTTCCCGGTAATGATAAATCTTGTCGGTCAGCGCTTTAGCTCCGCATACGACGCCGCCGAGCGCATCAGCATGGCCGCCCAGAAACTTCGTGGCGCTGTGAATGACAAGATCGGCGCCCAGACGGAGCGGATTCTGATTGATCGGCGTCGCGAATGTGTTGTCGACAAGCACCAAGGCGCCTACGGCTTTTGCGGCTTTTGCCAGCCGGTTGATGTCCGTAATTTTCAGCGTCGGATTGGTCGGCGTTTCAAGATAGACAATTTTGCAGCCTTTGGCGATCTCGCGTTCCATCTGATCATGATCGCCGGTCGTACACAGCTCGACATCCACATCAATATTCGGAAGAAATTCGGTGAATATTTTATTCGTTCCGCCATAGGTGTCCTTAACGGACACGACCCGGTCACCCGGCCGCAGAAATGTATACAACGCGCTGCTGATTGCTGCCATTCCCGACGAAAAAGCAACCGCGGCTTCTGCACACTCAAGCGTCCGGATCTTCGCTTCGAACGCCTGCACGGTCGGATTATCCATCCGGTTGTACGTATAACCCGGCCTGTTGCCAAGAGCCGTTTCGTACCATTCATCTACGTCGTCGTAATCGTAGGCTACACTTAACACAACGGGGACCTGTGTCGCCCCAAAAGCTCGGAAAGGCTTCTCGCCCGCCCAAACGACTTTAGTTCCGCTGCCGGCCTGTTCCATGCTGTGGTCCATAAGTTTTCACCCTTATCTTTTCTGAATTAAAATATACTATATATTGTATACAAATTTTCGCTGAGTTGATCATACCACCGCCGCTCCCCTTTATCAACACCTTTTTTCCAACGCCTTTATCGCTCTAATCGGTCTGTTCCCCCGTAATCAGCCGCCCTGTGCATGCGATTCAGCCATTGCCAGCATTTTATTTTTGCGTAAATTAGTGTATATTGTATTTATCGCAAGGAAATGAAGGAGGTTTTCTTATTACGACCAAATACCTGTCCCTCAAAGAGCATGTATATGAATATATTGCCGAACGCATTCAGAATGGCACCCTTCTTCCGAAACAAAAGGTGAAAGAAGATGCCATATGCAAAGCTTTAAACGTCAGCCGCACTCCCGTTCGGGAAGCGCTGATTCAGCTGGCTTCCGACAACCTGCTCGAGTTTGTTCCACGGAAGGGATTTACCGTTAAAGAACTCGATACGAAAAAAAAGCTGGACGTCTTTCAGATCATCGGAACATTGGACGCTTTAGCCGCAACGTTGGCCGTAGGCCAGCTCTCCGACAAAGAAATCGCCCAAATGGAAGCGCTCGTTATCCAAATCGACCATGCGATCGAACAGCAAAACTACAATGACTACCAGAAGTACCAAAATGAATTCCATAACATATACGTTAATAAATGCCATAACGATACCTTGATCGAATTGCTGAAGTCGCTGCAAAACAGCTTCATACGCAATATCTATTTGAGCGAAAACAAACAAAAACTGTTCACCGTTTTGGAAGAAATGAACCGGCATCACAAAACGATCATCCAGTTGTTTCTTAACAAGGACAAGCAAAAACTCGAAGATTTCATTAAAAACGTACATTGGAAAATCGATTACACCGATATGATCTAAACTGACAAATGATAATGAGCGTTCCTTAGAAAACAATCAGCGGCCGATCCCCGGTTAAATGCCGGGAATCGGCCGCTGATTGCAGATGCTCCGTTTATTGTTTCATCTTCTTCGGGCTACAATTTAATCGTTTGTCCCGCAGCTTCGGATTTGAACGCCGCCAAAATCACTTTAAGCGAGCGCAAACCCTCTTCCCCGGAAATTGTCGGAGGTGTCTGGGTCACGATGGATTCGACAAAAGCGTCGATCACTCCGCTCGGCACCTGTTTTTCATTCGTGGCCATCGCACCTACTTTATAGGTTTCTACGCCGCCGTCAGTCTTTTCGACGATGACCTCGTCGCCGTCTACCGTCCCGATTTTGATGACGCCATGCTCGCACCAGAGCACCGTGCTGTTGTCACCGCCTTTGTACTGCGTCCAGCTCGCCACGAGCGTGCCGATGGCTCCGCTCTTCATCCGCAGAATACAAACCGCGTTGTCGTCCACATCGGTTCCTTCTTTATGAATGGTGCCGACAAAGCCCGCAATTTCCGCAACTTCGTCATTCAACAGGTAACGGATAAAGTCGGATTTGTGTACGCCAAGGTCTCCCATCGCGCCCATAACTGCTTCGTCTTTACGGAAGAACCAGCTGTCGCGGCCGTCTACGCTCCAGCCTTCCGGTCCCGGGTGGCCGAATGAAGTGCGGAAGGTCAGTACTTTGCCAAGCCTGCCGGATTCGAGGATTTCTTTTGCTTTGACATGCGGCGGCATGAGCCTTTGATTGTGTCCGACCATCAGGTAGACTCCGCTGCGCCGCGCCGCCTCGATCATCTGCTGCGCTTCTTCCTCCGAGGAAGCCATCGGTTTCTCGACCAGAACATGTGCCCCGGCATTGGCCGCGGCAACCGTCATCGGCGCATGCAGATAGTTCGGCGTACAAACGCTGACGGCATCAACCTTTTCGTTTGCCAGCAGTTCTTCAAAGCTTGCGTAGCTGCTGCCGCCGTAAGTTTCCGCCATCAACTGCGCGCGTTCGATAACCGGATCGGCAAACGCAACCAGCTCTACGTTCGGATTGGAGGCATACTCCGGAATATGTCTGCGCTGCGCGATCGCGCCGCATCCGATTACAGCCACTTTTATTTTATCCATTGGCTTGATCTCCTTTACAGGAAAGATTAAATGAAGTTCAAATAATGCCGTTCCACCCAGTTCAAGCTATTCGCCACGCTTTCGAGCGGAGGGTTCTGGCATACATCCTGCTCGACGATGAGCCACTCCACTCCTGCATCCGAAGAAGCCTGGAGAACCGCCGGCAGATCGACGTCGCCTTGACCGAGCTCCAGCGTTTTCATGCTGCCGTCTTCATTGCGGGTGAAATCTTTCAGATGGAGCAGCGGCAGGCGGCCTGCATATTTCGGAATGTAAACGAGCGGATCTTGCCCTGCGAATTGAACCCAGCAGACGTCCATTTCGACCTGAACGGCTTCCGGACTTGTAGCTTCGTAGAGAGCATCAAACACAGACGTTTCACCGATACGGCTTTCGAATTCGAATTCATGGTTGTGGTAGCTGAAGATGATTCCCTGCTTGCGGGCTTCCGTTCCCACTTCCTGAAAAAACGCAAACCGGCGTTTCCAATCCTCTGCGTCTCTCCGATCTTCCTGATTGACATAAGGACAAATCATATATTTGGCCCCAATGGTTGTTAAATAATCGATTTCTTGCTGCAGATCGCTTTGCAGAGCTTGCAGCGACACGTGGCTGCCGATCGCCTGAAGTCCAAGCTCCTGCAGCAGCGATTTCATCTCTTCCGCCGGAATACCGCCATATCCTGCGAATTCAACGCCTTCATACCCCAATTCAGCCAACTTGCGCAGCGTGCCCCGAAAGTCTTGTTCCATTTCATTGCGGAGTGTATACAACTGGATACCGACACCCATTTTTCTCATTGATTCGCACCTCGGATCGTATATTCAAAATAACTGCTAATGGGTATCATCTTAAACGAAAGCAAGCTAAAATGAACATAAACGATCTCCTTGTTACCTGAACTATTTGGCTGTAATTTTGAATGGAGGATGAACCCGATTTGCAAACCTCACTATTAATCTGCGGATATTCCTATCATTCGGAGCCCTTTAAAGACAGCCACAAAAAAATGACCCACTATCTCTTCCGTTTGCAGACGGAAGGCTCCAGCCGCGTACTCTATAACGATAAGGAGTATCCGCTTCAAAAAGGCGACCTGCTGCTGATTAAACCCGGGGACGCCTATGATCTGCGAGTGGAAGGCTCCAGCGACGAAGGCAGGGTATCCAGCGGAGATTATTATTTATTTTGCAACGGCTCATGGATTGATGATTGGTGGAAACGCAACGACCGTCCTGCGGTCACCCGCATTGGGATCGATGACAGACTGCTCGGTCTGTGGAGGAATCTCATTCTGGAAAAACGCCGGGCACCGTTTGAAGAAAATGTGGAGTTGACGGACTATTTACTTCGCAGCCTGTGCCTGTACTTGGACCGGGCGGTCACCGAGAGCATGCAGACGGACCGCTCCACCTTCATGGCCTTGAAGCTGAAGCGGTTTATCGAAGAGAATGCCACGGTTACGTTCAAACTGGAAGAAGCGGCTCGTTATGTCGGGCTTAGCTTGTCGCGGGCCGTCCATCTGTTCAAAGCCTGCTACGGCAAAACAATGATTCAATATGCGATTGAGGTCCGTCTGAATGCAGCGCTGGAGCGGATGAAATACAGCTCCATGACGTTGGAGCAGATTGCCGAAACGTGCGGCTTCGCCAGCTATTCGTATTTCTATCGGGTTTTTCGCGCCCAATTCGGGATCTCGCCGGTAAAGTTCCGCGCTTCGGAAACTGAAGTTTCGAAGCCGCGCTAAATGATTCGCCTGTTTATTTGGAATGCCCGGCCCCGCTCGCGGACGGCTGCTGGCTAACCGTGTAAGCGGATCGGCTTCTCACATCCAGCCGGCAGCTGATGACCGCAATGCCGCATGCGGTTAATGCCATAACGCCTGCGATCCAAGGAAGATGAATAAGACCCGCCTGCTCGGCTGCCGCGCCGCCGATCGCCGCACCGCCGGCAATCCCGATATTCGCCGCCGACGGAAGAAGCGAAGCGGCGAGATCTTTGGCGCCGGGGAAATACCGGTTGGCCAAATCAATTAAATACAGCTGGGCCGCCGCATTGAGCATATAAGAAACGCCCGCAACGAGGACGAGACAGATCAACCCGAGTACAGGAATCGGGGCGGTTAACGAAAACAACGCGAACACAATCGCTTGGGCGAGTAAAACGAACCTCATCTTGCTTACCGCATTGCCGGCCGCCGCTTTTCCGCCCAGCCAGTTGCTCACAATCGAAGCAAGTCCGTAAACGAGCAAGATCCAGCTTATATAGCGCTGCGGCACATGCATGACATCCGACAGCAGCGGCGTAATATACGTGTAGATTTCAAATACGGCCCCGATTCCGAGCACCGGAATAAGAAACGCGAGAATAATGCGCCCGTTGGTCAGCAATCCGACCTGGTCCTTTAACGAAATCTTTCCCGCTTTCGGCAGCTGCCTCGGAATATAAATGTAATTAAGGAACAGGGCGATTAAAGCCATCAACGCCGTCAGCACAAATGCGGCCGGCCATTCAAAATGCTGCCCTACATAGGTTCCGATCGGAACGCCGAGTACGTTGGCGATCGCAAAACCTCCCAAAATGGATGAGATCGCGCCTCCCCTTTTCCCGATCGAAACGGCATCGCTTGCCACCGAAATGGCCTGCGATACGGCAAACCCGCACACAACGGCCGTTATAATTCGCGTAAAAAGCAGCAGACCATAGGTCGGGGATAAAGCGCTGAACAGATTAAACAGCAGAACAAGTCCGATTGCCGTGAGGATCGCCCCGCGCTTCGGAAACCTGCTGGCTGCAGCCATAACGACCGGTGTCCCGATCGCATAGGCGATCGCAAAACCGGAAACGAGCGCTCCGGCCTTCGCCACCGTAATGCCAAAGCTTTCCGACACTTCGGACAGCAGCCCGACAATGACATATTCGGTCGTCCCGAGCACAAACGCCATAAACGTAAACGAAAAAATTAACGCATTTTCTCTCTTTGAACTCATCACGCACTCCTATCTTCTCTCTATATGCCGCCTAACATCAGGAAATGCTTCATACACTCCATTGATCTATGAAATAATTATACATCAATCGTTTCATGATCAGACCGTCAACTTATTATCCAAATTAGCGGAATAGCTCATCGATTTGGCACTAAGCCGAATAGTTGGCACCGGGGTCACGGCATCACGAATTGATCCGCTTACGTTGCGTTGATCCGCCAACAACAAAAGGATCAAGCTCGTGTCCTTGTTTCCGGACATAAAGCCTGATCCTTTTAGCAAAACAGATCTCCCCTTTACCGCCGCCCGCTCAGCCGTGCGGGTGCGGATGCGGATGGGAATGCCCGTGACCCAAAGCATCCGGGTCGGCCGCATATGTGACGGAAAGCTCGGCATAAAAGACGCCCTTGTGCACTTGAATCTGGCGGTGCAGCGTGCGCAGTCTGGACAGCAGCCCGCGCACGACAATCACTTCAAGACACTGGGTCTCGTTCAAATGGACATGCATCGTGGAAATGATGTCCCGATGGTAGTGATGCTGCAAATTCATCAGCGCATCCGGGAGTTCCCGGACATGATGGTCGTACACCGTCACGATCGTGCCGGCTACCTGGGCGTCCGGGTTAAGACGGGATGGTTCAAGCAGCGCTTTGCGCGCCATATCCCGGATCGCCTCGGACCGGTTCGTGTAGCCCTGTTCTTCGATATATCCGTCAAATTGCCCGATCAGCCGGGCAGGGAATGCAACCCCAAACCGGATCAGTTCTTCTTTGTCCGCCATGTTCACACCCTGTCGTCAGTCGTAATCTTTGTGCACCCATTCGTCCTCCGGAAGTCCGAGATCTTCGCCGGAATAGCGCTGCTCCAAAAAAGGATCGGCATAGTTGTGGAAGCCGTTGCGCTCCCAGAAGCCGGGACGGTCTTCGGTCATAAATTCAAACCCGCGCACCCATTTCGCGCTTTTCCAAAAGTACAGATGCGGGACAAGCAGCCGCAGCGGGCCGCCGTGCACTTCGCTCAGCGGCTGGCCGTCGTACTTGAACGCCAGCAAAATGTCATCGCCCATCAAATCTTCCAGCGGCACGTTCGTCTCGTAATCGGGATCGGCATGGATCATCACATGACGCACCCCTTCCCCCGGCCTGATCCCGGCATCTTGAAGCAGATCGCGGAAACGGATCCCTTCCCATTCCGTATCCAGCTTGGACCAGCGCGTGACGCAGTGAATGTCGCATTTTACCTTCACTTTGGGGAGGGCGTCCAGCTCGGCGAACGTGTACGTGCGCTCCGTATCCGCATCCCCGAACAGCCGCAGCGTCCAGCTGTCCATATCGTAGTCGGGAATCTCTCCCTCGTGCAAAATCGGAAACCGTTCCGTCACAACCTGGCCGGGAGGTACGCGGTCTCCGTAAGCCGGATCGGTCTTGATCGGCGTTTTGCGGGCGGCATCGGCACGCTTCTGACGCTCGGCTTTATCGTTAGCCGCTTTCATGAAATCCCTTCTTTCTTGAAACTGAAATAACCGCCCCAAGGATGAACGAGGCGGTCGGCAGCGGTACATAGGCGGTTGAATACGGCGCTACACGCCCATCCGTTTCCGTTGGTTATTCGGCTTCTTTGTCATTTGACTTTTCATTGCTTTCGTTCCGGTATCGTGGTGGCCGACGCTGTTTCTCCCGACCGCCTGCTGCTGCTTCTTCTGCTCGAGCTTCCGCTTTACCGCTTCGGCCAGCGACACTTTGCGGGGCTCGCCGGCAGCGGCGGATGACGAAACGTCTTCCGTCCCGGCAGCTTGGCGTTGTTCATTCTCCGACATTGCTATCCCACCTCATCAAGCTTATCGTACATGCCTATAGTGTATCGCATTTGCGAACAAATAACTACTGCTTACGACGGGTTATCCGCCGCTTCCCGCAGCTCCTTGATGAGATCGTCATGGATACGGCCGTTGGAGGCGACGACGTTGCGGACACCCAGATGGTATTCGGCGCCTTCGGTATCGGTCACGCGTCCACCCGACTCCTGAATAAGCAGCGCCCCGGCGGCCAAATCCCAGCTGTTCAGCCCGATTTCCCAAAACCCGCTCAGCCTTCCGGCCGCCACATACGCCAAATGCAGCGCCGCCGATCCGGCTGACCGGATGTTGCGCACTTTGGGAGCGAGATGCTGGATGCCCTTCATATTAAGCGGCAGCGCATACCGCTGCTCTGCGGGGAAACCGGTTGCCACCAAACTGCTCTGCAGCGTATCCTCCTTGGAAACTTCGATCGGCTTGCCATGGACGTACGCGCCCTTACCTTTTTCGGCAATAAAGAGCTCGTCTTTGGAAGGGTCGTAAATGACGCCCAATATGACTTCGCCGCGATGGGCAAGCGCAATGGAAACGACGAAGAACGGGAACCCGTGCACAAAGTTCGTAGTGCCGTCGATCGGATCGACGATCCACAAATACTCCGCTTCCCGCACATCCTCCAGCGCCTTAGCCGATGCTTCGGGACCCGGCTCCACGCCTTCTTCTCCCAGAAACGAATGATTCGGAAAATGGGTGCCGATCAAGCCGCGGATCAGCCTCTCCGAACCTTTGTCCACCTCGGTTACTAAATCGTGAGACGACATCTTCAAATCAAGCTGCTGGTAATTGCCCAGCTTCGTCTTGATCCATTCCCCCGCTTTAGCCGCGCAGTTAATCGCGACGGCCGCGAAGCTTTTACTGCCCACTACCGGGTCTGCCAAAGCCATCACTCTACTTTCCATTCTATAATTCTTGCAATGATGATTGCGATTGCTGCTTTCATACTATACGCTTACCGCCCGATTTCGTTGCTTAAAACATCTTAATGATCGGCAAAACAATTTTTTCTATAACTGCTGTATTCCTCCGATTAAGAGACGTCCCGCCAGCAGCAGCAGCGTAATGCGCAGCACCCACAAAATCGTGCCGCCTTTCATGCGCATCGCAAGATACGCGCCGAGTTTGCCGCCGACCCATGCTCCCGGCGCAAGCGCCGCAAATAACAGCCATTCGACCTCGCCCATCGCCGCGTGCACGGAAGAGCCGAGAATTGCCGACAGAAAAATGACGAACATCGACGTTGCGGTTGCGACATGCGGCGGAAAGCGGAATAAAATAACCATGGCGGGAACAAACAACGAACCGCCCCCGATGCCGAACAGCCCCGATACGAGTCCGACGAAAAATCCGATGGACAGCAGCGTTGCCGCCCCGTAACCGTACGTATACGAGCCGCCGTCGGAATCGGTCATCGTCCGCTGGATCGGCCACTGCCGGGTTACCGGCTTCAGCCTGTCTCTGAAAATGAGCAGCAGCGCCATCAGCAGCATAAAAGCGCCGAACGAAATTTGAAACCATCCGCCGTGAAAGCGGCTCGTAAGCGCCGAGCCGACCATCGCTCCGGGTCCGCTCGTAATAAACAGCAGCCAGGCGCTTTTAAAGTCAACCCGCTTTCGCTTCATGTAGCTGAGCGTCGAAGCAAGCGCCGTGACGATAAGCACGGCCAAAGATGTGCCGACCGCCGTCGCTTCCGGTATAATGTGGCCCGTCAAATTTTGGCCAAGCAGCAGCAGTACCGGCACGATAATAATTCCGCCGCCCAGTCCGACAAGACTTCCATAAACCGAAGCGACAACGCCAACCAAAACCATAATAATCCATTCCAACATTCGACTTGATCATCCTTCCAAATGTATGTTGATTCATAGGTGGTAATAACTTTTGAACCAATCGGCAAAGGCCGCGATGCCGGCCTTCAATTCCGTTTGCGGATAAAAGCCGATCTCGCGCTCCAGCAAGCTGCTGTCCGCCCACGTGTCGGTCATTTCGCCGGGCTGCATGTCCGCCAGCCGGACATCCGCTTTGCGGCCCAGCGCCTGCTCCAGTTGGGCGACAAGCTCGGTCAGCTCCACCGGGCGGCGGTGGCCGACGTTCAAGAGGCGGTAGGGAGGCTCGCTCCCTGCCGGACGAATATCGGGGCGGACGGCCGAATTCGCTTCCGCCTCGTCCGGCTGGTCCACCTGATCCGCCAGGT
This sequence comes from Paenibacillus beijingensis, assembly GCF_000961095.1. NCBI lineage: Bacteria > Bacillati > Bacillota > Bacilli > Caryophanales > Paenibacillaceae > Paenibacillus > Paenibacillus beijingensis. Next base: position 1,574,893 of record NZ_CP011058.1, read on the forward strand.
CCACCCGATCCGCCCGGTCCGCCTGACCAGTACGCGTATCCTGATCCACGCAGGCGAAACCTTCGGCCGGCCGGGGCGGCCGGACCAGAAGCCGGACGATCGATTCGGTCACATCGTCGATATACGTAAAGTCCCGCTTCATCCGCCCGCCGTTGTACAGGGTGATCGGCCGGCCCGAGACGATCGCCGCGGCGAATTTAAACAGCGCCATATCGGGACGTCCCCAAGGCCCGTACACGGTAAAAAAACGCAGGCCGCTCGCAGGCAAACCGTAAAGGTGACTGTAGGAATGCGCGAGCAGCTCGTCCGCTTTTTTGGTCGCGCCGTATACCGTAAGCGGCCGGTCCGCCGCCGCGTCTTCCGTGAACGGCAGCCTCCGCTGTCCGCCGTAGACGGAACTCGAAGAAGCGTATATGAGATGCTTGACCGGGTGCAGCCGGCACGCTTCCAGCACGTTCAGAAAGCCGTTCACGTTCGTTTGCGCATAGCCGAGCGGATCGCTCAGGCTGTCGCGGACGCCCGTCCGCGCCGCCAGATGCAGAACGAGCGCAGGCCGGCGGACGGCGAAGAGCTCGGCGATTTCCTTAAACTGCCCGATGTCTTGCCGGACGTAAGTAAAGCCAGGCTCGGCCAGCAGCTGTCCAAGCCTGGCGGACGGAAGACCGGAAGCCGGGTCGTCCAAGCCGGATACCGCCTCGTCCGTTCTTCCGGCCCCGGCCTTGACGCCCCCGGAAGGCGGCTCCACGACATCGAGGCCGATCACTTCGCCCCCGAGCCGCAGCCAGCGGAGCGCGGCATGCATCCCGATAAAGCCCGCGCAGCCGGTTACCAATAATTTATCCACTTTCCATTTCCAACTCCCGCCCGCTCCGTAATTCGGCCAACTATATCAAAGCACCGTCAAGATTACCTTGACGGTGCCGGGTAGGCCTTACTGACGGAATGGATAATCAGACTCCGACAATATGATAGCCGTTGTCCACATGAATGATTTCGCCCGTAATGCCGCGCGACAGCGGGCTCATCAGGAACATCGCCGTATCGCCCACTTCAGCCGTTTCGGTCGTACGCCGCAGAGGCGCTTTTTCTTCAATCGTACGCAAAATCGTATTGAAGCCCGAAATGCCTTTGGCGGCGAGTGTCCGGATCGGACCGGCGGAAATGCCGTTAACGCGGATGTTGTACTGTCCAAGGTCGTTGGCCAGATAACGGACGGACGCTTCCAAAGCCGCTTTGGCGACGCCCATGACGTTGTAGTTCGTCAGCGCGCGTTCCGCGCCGAGGTAGGTCATCGTCAAAATGCTGCCGCCTTCCGTCATCAGCGGATAGACGCGCTGCGCAACCGCCGTCAGCGAGTACGAGCTGATGTCGTGCGCCAGCGCAAAGCCCGCGCGCGACGTCTTGACATACATCCCTTCGAGCTCTTCCGTCTTCGCAAACGCAATGCTGTGCACGAAGCCGTGCAGCACGCCGAACTGCTCCTTCAGCTGCGCCGCCAGGCTGTCGATTTCCTCATCGACCGTCACGTTGCACGGCAGAATGACCGATCCTTCGATCGTCGAAGCAAGCTTGCGCACCCGCTCCTCCACCCGTTCGCTTTCGTATGTAAATGCCAGTTTGGCCCCTTGAGCCGCCAGTGATTGAGCAATCGCCCAGGCGATGCTGCGGTCGTTGGCAACCCCCATGACCAAAATATTTTTGCCGGTTAATAATCCGCTCATTTAGATTTTGCTCCTCCTTTCCCGTATGACGGGAACTTGATGTATCCTTCCAAAAGTAATGCATTCCATCTTTTATTTCAAGTAAAACTTGCGGCGCAGCGGACGATCATCCATGCTCCCCGAAAAACATTTCGTGCGCGAGCGCCGTCTGCACCCGCGACTCTTCGTCGGTCAGCTTGCGGACGAGCTCCATCTCCACCTGCGTCACCTCTTTGCCCTGAAAGTTGATTTCGGCGATCGAAGCCTGAATCTTCACAATGGCGATCGCCTTGTTATCGGGCGTATAAGCGATGACTTTCTGTCCGGTCGGATAGACGCGAAACCCGCTCTTGACCATTTTTCCGCGGCCGTATTCCAGCAGCTCGTACAGTTCCTGCTCGGATTTGAACTTGCACACGGAATTAAATTCGCTTTGAAATCCCATATTGTTCCTCCTAAAAATATGGTGAAAAAGGATATCGGAACGATTCCGCCCGCTCCGATCCTCTCCCTTCTACTTAAGTTCCGCTTCCGTACTCGATGCGCTGCTTCTCGGCGTGACGGGCGAGCGACAGCTCGATCAGGTTGTCGAGCAGCTTGCGGTACGGCATTCCGCTTTCCTTCCACATGAGCGGGTACATGCTGTAAGGCGTGAAGCCCGGCATCGTGTTCACTTCGTTAATGAGCAGCCTGCCGTCTTCGCGGCGCAGGAAAAAGTCGACGCGCGACAGGCCCGCGCCGTCGATCGCCAGAAATGCGCGCACCGCCATCTCGCGCACCGCCGCTGCCGTTTCCGCCGGCAGATCGGCCGGAATCTGCATGACCGATTTGCCGTCCGTATACTTGGCGTTGTAATCGTAGAAGTCTCCGGACGTGATGATTTCCCCGGGCAGGGAAGCTTTCGGCTCGTCGTTGCCGAGCACGCTCACTTCAATTTCGCGCGCATCGACGAATTCCTCCACAATCACTTTGCGGTCGTAGCGGAACGCCAGCTCCACCGCCTGGATCAGCTCCTCGCGGTTGCGGGCTTTGGAGATGCCTACGCTCGAACCGAGGTTGGCCGGTTTCACAAAGCACGGGTACCCGAGCGCCACTTCCGCTTCCATAACGAAGAACGTATGGTCCTTTTCCCATTGTGTCCGATTAAAGTACCGGAATACACATTGGGGCAGACCCTCCTGGGCAAAAACTTTTTTCATGATGACCTTGTCCATACCAACCGCCGAAGCGAGCACGCCTGCCCCGACATAAGGAATGCCGGCCATTTCCAGCAGCCCTTGCACCGTGCCGTCCTCGCCGTATGTGCCGTGCAGCAGCGGGAACATCACTTCGATCGGCTTGTCATCTTCCGAAGCCGCAGCCGTTACATCCGTGCCGCCTTCGGCCGGGGTTATGCCCGTCAGGCGCTCGAACACCGGCGCAAGGGCGCTGTCATGCGCGGCCTGTGCATCCTCCAGCCGAAGCTCCTGAACTTGGCGGGGCGGCGCCAGCAGCACCTGCCCCGCGCGCCACTGCCCCTGTTTTGTAATATAGAAAGGCTTGATCTCGTATTTGTCGTAATCGAAAGCGCCCATTACCGCCAGCGCGGTGGAGAGCGAAACTTCATGCTCGCCCGATTTCCCCCCGTAGATCAACCCGATGCGTATTTTCTCCCCCATATGAAGTTCCTCCTAATGTTTTTCCGAAGGAAAAACCGCTTCGTAAGCACAACCCCTGTTGTTACCGCAGGTAAAACAAAAGCGCAGTCTCATGCCTGTGAGCAAGTTTTTCGTTAAAATGTGTCCGCTATATGATAAAAACGGTAGCGCGTTCGTTCCGTCCAGGCATACGAATCCCTGTAATCCCAGTAACGGTGCCTGCTTGGCACCGTGTTCGCATTGACAAGCGGCATGCCGTCAGCATCGAATGCGGTCACGATCGTCGTATGCTGATACCGGCCGTCGCCGCTCCAATCGTACATAATGACATCGCCGAGCTGAAGCTCCTGTGCGCTGTCGACCGACTGCGCGCGAAAGCCCCGGCTGCGCGGAAAAGACAAGTACACCTGCAGCGCATTGGATACGGCCCAGCTGTAGCTCCACAACTCCGCTCCGCCGCTGCGCCCCTTGTACCACCAGCCGGATTCCCTTTTACCAGTATAATTCATCGGTGCGCTGCCTGCAAAGATGCACTGGGAGACGTAGTTGGTGCAGTTCACCTCGAACGGTTCGTAGGACGGATTGGGCAGCTTCCACCATTGATCCGCGTAGGCGGCGACCAGATCGCGGCGGTAGGTGACGGCCCTCTCCCGTTCGTTCAGGCGCGGCAGCAGCGCATGGTTCAAAAAGGGAAGCGGCCGGCTCTCCGATCTTGCCGCTTCACGCCCCCCGCCGAAGGAGCGATGCTCCGCCAACGCTCCCGACGCCGCCTCCGTGCCGTATTTCGGCCGGCGTTCCCCGACGGTCGGCTCCACCCGCACGATCCGCCACCGTTCGTTCTCCTTCACGAGCCACAGCCGCTCCTGTTCCAGACGCTCCTCGGTGTATATCCGTCCGCGGTGCTCCACCGTCCTTTTAATATGAAGGGCAATGAGCACCGACACCTCGCTTGACGATTCATGAACGCGGACAAGCGACGCCTTAATTTCGCTTTGCGGTGCGAGTATGCCGCGCGCAAGCTCCCGGCTGTGCAGCCGCTTCAGCCTCTCTTCCATACGCCACCGGTGGTCGTCGTCGGCCAGCAGCCCGTCGAATACCGTAAGGCGGCGGTCGATTTCGGCCTGATTGAAGCAGTTCACATAGCTGTGTACAGCCGCCTTCCACCCTTCCGGCTCCGGGGCCGCTCTTCGCTCCGAGCTCTGCGGCTGGCTCCGCTTGACTTTACGCTTTACCCCCCGGTTGACTGTGCGCGGCATAGGCACCCTCCTTAAATTTTTGCGAAGCAAAAATCACTTCGAAAGCATAGGCTTCGTTTTTGCGAAGCAAAAGCATTTCGTGAGATCAAGCTTACCTTTTTGTACTCAAATCGCTTTCCAGTATATGAGCCGCAAATGGAATTCATGCCCGTCATCCGTCGCTGCCGCCCCCGTCTGCCGTATGGCGGGGACAAAAAAAGGGAAACGTTAACAATGTCGCCGAAAGTCGGCAATATTTCTCTCTCCCTAGTCCACTTCGGATTTGGAGCACAAATTGCGGCGCCGGCCGCCCAATTGAAAGAAATGGTGACGAATCGCTCTTTACGCCGACCCCGAAATGGCGATATACTATAGAAAATAGCGATTTTGAAATCATGTTTCATACAATGAAACAAAGAGGTATTAATCGCACCCTACTTCATCCACGCGACAAGGAGGCGTTATTTTTCATGTCCAAGCAAAACCATTTCTCCGTCCGCTCGTCGCTTGAGTCCGGCGGTAAAACGTACGCCTATTACCGGCTGCAAGGGCTTGAGGAACAAGGACTGGGACCCGTATCGAAGCTTCCGTTTTCCATTAAAGTGCTGCTGGAGGCCGCTGTCCGCCAATTCGACGGCCGCGCCATTACGCCCGAGCATGTGAAGCAGCTTGCCACCTGGTCGGAAGGCCGCGAAGACAAGGAAATCCCGTTCATTCCGGCACGGATCGTGCTGCAGGACTTCACCGGCGTACCGGTCGTCGTCGATCTGGCAGCGATGCGCGATACCGTGAAAAAAGCGGGCGGGGATCCGAAGCAGATCAATCCGCTCGTACCGGTCGACCTCGTTATCGACCACTCCGTCATGGTCGACGCGTTCGGAACGCCGGATGCGCTCGCCACGAACATGGATCTCGAATTCGAACGCAACGGAGAGCGCTACCGCTTCCTGCGCTGGGCGCAAACGGCGTTTGACAACTTCCGCGCAGTGCCGCCGGCAACGGGTATCGTTCACCAGGTCAACCTGGAATATTTGGCATCGGTAGCGGCAACGAAAACGGTTGACGGCGAGACGGTTGTTTACCCGGATTCGCTCGTCGGCACCGACTCCCACACGACGATGATCAACGGTCTCGGCGTTGTCGGCTGGGGCGTCGGCGGCATCGAGGCGGAAGCCGGCATGCTCGGCCAGCCGCTCTACTTCGTCATGCCGGAAGTTATCGGCTTCAAGCTGACCGGACAGCTGGCCGAAGGCGCGACCGCAACCGACCTGGCGCTGACAGTGACGCAAATTCTCCGTAAAAAAGGCGTTGTCGGCAAGTTCGTCGAGTTCTTCGGTCCGGGCCTCTCCAACATCAGCCTGGAAGACCGCGCGACGGTTGCCAACATGGCTCCGGAATACGGCGCCACGATCGGCTTCTTCCCGGTCGACGGCGAAACGATCCGCTTCCTGCGCGCCACCGGCCGAACTGAGGAGCAAATCGCGCTCGTGGAGTCCTATTACAAAGAGCAGGGCATGTTCCGTACGGACGAAACGCCGGACCCGGTATTTACCGATCTGGTCGAGCTCGATCTCTCCACCATCGTGCCGTCCCTCGCCGGTCCTAAGCGTCCGCAGGACCGCGTTGAGCTGACGAACATGAAGGAAGAGTTCAACAGCATTATCCGCACCCCGATCGAAAAAGGCGGCTACGGCCTCTCCGACGAGAAGATCGGTCAAGTCGTGGACATTCAGCATAAAAACGGCAAAACGAGCCAAATGGGCACCGGCGCCGTCGTCATCGCCGCGATTACGAGCTGCACGAACACGTCCAACCCGAGCGTTATGCTGGGCGCGGGCCTCGTCGCCAAGAAAGCGGTCGAGCGCGGACTTGTGAAGCCCGAATATGTGAAAAGCTCGCTGACGCCGGGTTCCCTCGTCGTTACCGAATATTTGAAAAAAGCGGATCTGCTTGCGCCGCTCGAGAAGCTCGGCTTCTACGTCGCCGGCTACGGCTGCGCAACGTGCATCGGCAACTCCGGTCCGCTGCCGGACGAAGTGAGCCAGGCGATCGCCGACAACGATATGACCGTTGCCGCCGTTCTGTCCGGCAACCGGAACTTCGAAGGCCGCGTCCATGCGCAGGTGAAAGCGAACTACCTCGCTTCCCCGCCGCTTGTCGTCGCTTACGCGCTGGCGGGCACGGTCAACATCGATCTGGCCAGCGATCCGATCGGCTACGATCCGCAGGGCGCGCCGGTCTACCTGAAGGACATCTGGCCGACTTCCCAGGAAATCCGCGATGCGGTCGGCACCGCCGTCAGCCCGGAAATGTTCCGTGAGAAGTACGCCAACGTGTTCACCCAGAACGAGCAGTGGAACGAGATTCCGGTGCCGCAGGGCGAGCTGTACGAGTGGGATGAGAAATCGACCTACATCGCTAACCCGCCGTTCTTTGAAAACCTCGGCTCCGAAGTCGGCGATATCACCGACATTAAAGCGGCCAACGTGCTTGCCCTGCTCGGCGATTCCGTCACGACGGACCATATCTCGCCGGCAGGCAACATTAAAGCCGACAGCCCGGCCGGCAAATTCCTGATCGAGCACGGCGTCGACAAGAAGGACTTCAACTCTTACGGTTCCCGCCGCGGCCACCACGAAGTGATGATGCGCGGAACGTTCGCGAACATCCGGATCCGCAACCAGGTTGCGCCGGGCACCGAGGGCGGCGTCACGACGTACCTGCCGACCGATGAAGTGATGTCCATCTACGACGCTTCGATGAAATATCAGGACAAAGACAACAACCTCGTCGTCATCGCCGGCAAAGAGTACGGTACCGGCAGCTCCCGCGACTGGGCGGCCAAAGGCACCTTCCTGCTCGGCGTCAAAGCGGTCATCGCCGAGAGCTTCGAGCGGATTCACCGCTCCAACCTGGTCGGCATGGGCGTGCTGCCGCTGCAGTTCCAGCAAGGTCAAGGCTGGAGCACGCTCGGCATCAACGGCCGCGAGAAATTCGACATCGTCGGACTTTCCAATGACGTGACGCCGGGCCAAACGGTGCACGTTACCGCAACCCGCGAAGACGGCTCGTCGTTCGAATTCCCGGTTGTCGTCCGCCTCGATTCGATGGTCGACGTCGACTACTACCGCAACGGCGGCATCCTGCAAACGGTGCTGCGCCAAATGATCGCCGGCGGGAAATAAGCTTCCCCGCCTGCAAAGAAGGACTGCGTCCCCGGCATTATCGCCGGGGCGCAGTCCTTTTTATTTTTGTACAACGGGATGACGGAGGACTTACAAAAATGCGGCAACAAGCTTGTTGACCGCCCGCTCCGAATCGACTTCAAGGCAAACCTGCACATCGCGGCCGATCGAAGGATGGGTTCTTTGGTCGGTCACGACCATCCCCGCCGTAAAGCGCCCTTCGCACTCAATGTCAGCTTTTAGGGTCTGCATCTTTACCAGACTTGGATCAACCGCAACTAACAGTGCCAAAGGGTCGTGAAGCGGACAGGCTCCGATAAAATCGTTCACTTGGGTGTAATAATTGAAATAATAGCTTAACGCCGTCTGCAGATACGCAATTAATTCCCGCTTGTCCGGGCCGGCATTGCGGGCCAGCAGTTCAAGATGGCGGGCGGTCAGCCTTGTTTTCATCGTGACGTCCAGCCCTACGATTGTCAAAGGCAAATCGGATTTCAATACCCGTGCCGCCGCTTCCGGATCACCGTGGAAGTTTGCTTCGCAAACCGGGGTGACATTGCCTGGAGCAGCCACGGTCCCCCCCATCATGACAACTTTTTTGATTTTCGTGCCGATCGACGGGTCTTTCTCAAGCGCCAGCGCCAAATTGGTCAGTCTGCCAAGCGTAACGAGAGTGATCTCCCCCGGCTGCTCGTTCGCTTTTCGGACGATAAAATCCGCTGCGGATTGTTGAAGCGGCTGCTGGCTGGAAGCCGGAAGCTCCGCATTTCCAATCCCGTTGTTCCCATGAACATGTACGACCGGTCCCGACCACCTTCGCTGAAGCGGCCCGGCCGCACCGGGTGCAACGGGGATGTCATAATCCGGATTGGCAAGCTTAATGAGCCGGAGGGTATTGTCGGTTGCCTGCCCCACATCCGTATTACCGAATCCGGTACAAATTCCCTCCACGCGAATATTTAGTGCATTCAGCGCATACAAAATAGCCACTGAATCGTCAATCCCGGTATCGACGTCTAGCAAAATAGGATTCATCTTCTGCATATTGTTTTTCCTCCATTATCGGTAGTGCAGTTGAATTGGTGATACGGTGTATGAACGGTTTTTTTGCTCATTTTAGACGGCGGCGGCTTTACGTCTGCGTGTACTGGCTTTGCGCACGGCATAAACCGAAAGTACCGCAACCGTCACGATATAAGGGATCATTGCGATCAGTTGGCTCGGCACTTTATTATCGGGGGTTGTTTCCACCGTATTTACAAGTGTCTGGGCCAGTGCAAACAAAAGGGAGCCAAAAAGAATGCCGACCGGATTTTTATTGCCGAAAATGACAACCGCTAGCGCCAGAAAACCGGTACCCGCCGTCATCTCTCTGACAAACATACTGGTCATCCCCGTGGACAAATAAGCGCCGGCCAGTCCCGAGAACACTCCTCCCCATATTAGAGCCGAATATTGAATCCGCTGAACGTCAATGCCAAGGGAACGTGCCGCGGAAGGCTCTTCTCCGACAGCCCGGAGATGAAAGCCGTAAGGCGTATGGTTCAGCAAAACATAACAAAACAGAACAGCGAGAAACGATAGCCAAACCATTACATTATGTCCACTGAGCAGCTGGCCGAGCACCGGGATGTCTTCAATGAACGGAATGACGACATTGGGGATGCGGACCGGATCGGCAGGCATATACTGGCCGTGGGAATGATATAAAATGCTCATCAGCAGGACGGTGGCCGCACCTCCAAAAATATTAACGGCAAACCCGGCCACGATGACGTCCACTTTCATTTGAAGGGTAAAAAATGCCATCAAAAGGCTGACCAAAACAGAAGCAAGCATACCCGCCAGCACCCCTGCCACCCAGCTACCTGAAGCCGAACCGACGGAGATGGATGTAAAAGCGGAAACGAGCATCAAGCCTTCAATGCCAATATTGATCACTCCCCCCCTGTCGGTCAGAAGACCGCCGAGAGCGCCCAGCAGAATAGGGGGCAGCAGCCGCAAAAGAACCGCAAAAAAACTTAAATTGACGATTTGTTCCCAGATACTATGAAGCAACTTCGGCTCCTCCTTTACGCACCGCTTTTCTGCTGTTCAAATAGGCGAATAGAGCTTGAGAGGATACGAAGAGAACGAGCAGCGACTGAATGATAACGGCCAGATCGCGAGGCACATCGCTGCCCGCCTGCATGTTCTGCCCTCCTACCGTCAAATAAGCGTAGAAGAAAGCCGACACGAGTATGCCGATCGGATGATTGCGCGCCAGCAGGGAAATGATAATGCCGTCAAATCCGAGACCGGTGGAAAAATGATCATTTAACGCCCCCTGCTGGCCGATGACCTCCATCGCCCCCCCCAGTCCGGCAAGCGCGCCGCTGATGACCATACTGAGAACAATGGCTTTCCGAATATGGATGCCGCCGTATTCCGCAAACAGCGGATTTTTGCCGACAAGGCGCAGTTCATATCCCGTCCTTGTTTTGAACAGCAGGATGTAGACGACTGCGGCTGCCGCGAGCGCGAAGACGAAGCTGTACAGGGTCGGAAATCCTTGCACAATCTGATGCAGCCGGGCGCTGTCCTGCACGTACGGAGTCCTGGCAAAGCCGCCGCTGTTAGCATCCTTTATGACGTTGTTCAACAAATAGGAGACAAAGAAGATCCCGATATAATTGAACATTAAGGTGGATACAATCTCATCGGCTTTAAACCGCGCTTTGAGTATGCCCGGCAGGAAAGCGAACAGGCCGCCGCCGAGTATCGCGCAAACGAGTACAAGCGGAATGTGCATCCAAGCGGACAACCCTTTCATATAAACGGCGGCAACCGCTCCGGTCAGCGCCCCGATATAAAGCTGCCCCTCCGCGCCCATGCTGAAAACGCCGCTTTGAAAAACGACCGCGATTGCCAGACCGGTAAAGACGAGCGGAACCATCCGGTTCAGAATCGAACCGAAGTTAAACGCGTTGGTCAACGGTTCGACAAAAAAGGCGTTCATCGCAGCCAACGGCTCGCTGCTTACGCAGAAAATAACAATAATTCCGATGACGAGCGATGCAGCGACAGCTCCCGCCAACCCGAAAAGATCTAGAAATACAGCTTTTCTTGGTCTCATGTCGCTACCGCCTTTCGCTCATCCTTCTTTACCCCAAGCATGTAATAACCGATTTCTTCCTCTGTCAAATCGTCCGTATTGTTCAGCAAGGCTGTTAGTTCCCCGTTATACAGCACCCCGATCCGGTCGCTCAAGCTCATAATTTCCGTTAATTCCGCAGACACAAGAAGAACAGCCGCCCCTTCATCGCGGGCCCGGACAATCTCTTTGTGGATGAATTCAATTGAGCCGATGTCGACTCCCCGGGTCGGCTGAGCCGCAATGAGCAGCTTAGGTTTTTTATGCAGTTCCCGGGCAACGACGATTTTTTGTATATTGCCCCCTGATAACGAGCCCGCTGGCGTATCTTCGCTTTCCGTGCGGATATCGAACCGTTCAATCAGCTCTCTGGCATGTCTGCGGATTTGGCGTTCATTCAGAAACCATATCCGCCCGAAAGCTTTTTCCCGGTACTGGTCGAGAATCAGATTTTCCTTCACAGAAGCGGTCAGGCAGGCTCCTCTCGTCTGCCGGTCTTCGGGAATATGTCCAATGCCCATTGCGCGGATGGCCCGAATAGATTCGCCGGCGAGCGGTTTGTCCTGAAACAGGATTGACCCGCGGTAGCCTTTCCCGAAGCCGGTAATCGCCTCGATCAACTCCGTCTGACCGTTGCCCTCCACACCGGCGATACCTAAAATTTCACCCGATTTGACTTCAAGCGATACGTTCCTTAGCACAGGCTGCCCGGAATAGGAATCCTCGTCGCTCAAGCCGTTTATTCGAAGTACCGTCTCTTTCGCACGGGCCGGCGTTTTCTGTACCCTCAGCAAAACCTCCCGGCCAACCATAAGCCGGGAAATTTCCTCTTTATTCGTTTTGGCGGTGTTCAAGGTTGTAACCGTTTGACCGGCCCTCAGGACCGTAATCCGGTCCGATATGGACATGACTTCATTCAGCTTGTGCGTGATGAAAATGATCGTATAACCAGTATCCACAAGCTTTCGCAGCGAATGGAAAAGCTCGTCTGTTTCCTGGGGCGTCAGCACCGCCGTCGGCTCGTCCAGAATGATGAGCCGCGCCCCCCTGTACAATACCTTCAGAATTTCAACACGCTGCTTTAATCCAACCGAAAGCCTGGCGACCGTGGCACTCGAATCGACTTTCAACCCATATTCCCGGATCAGCCTATCGGTTTCCAAGAGTGCGGCTTTATGGTCGGAAAGAGCGCCTTTGCGCGGTTCGGAGCCGAGTACGATATTTTGTGCGACGGTGAAGGATGGAACCAGCATAAAATGCTGGTGCACCATCCCGATTTCATAGCGGATTGCATCTTTGGGAGTCCTCATTTCGATCTTTTCGCCTTTGTAGAAGATTTCGCCCTCCGAAGGCGTTTCAAGACCGAACAATATTTTCATCAAGGTTGATTTTCCAGCTCCATTTTCGCCGACAAGCGCATGGATTTCTCCGTGCCGGACCGAAAACGAAACGCCTCGGTTGGCTCTTGTCCCGTTTGAATACACTTTATGGATATTTCTCATTTCCAGCAGGTCGGACATTGCTGCACCCCCCTTGTTCATCCAACCTATTTAAGCGTAATTTCGCCGGACTCCAGCTTTTTCTGAATCTCCTCGACTTGGTCGCGGATCGTCTGCGGAACGTTTTTGCTGTACAGATCGTCCTTCGCAAGTCCAACACCGCCCTCGGCAAATCCGAGTTGCTCGGAAACGCCGAATTGGAGTTCGCCCTTCTTGTACCGGTCGACTGCCCGGAAGAGCGAATCGCTCACGTTTTTGAGCATTGAGGTCAGTACCGTTCCCGGTTGAACCTCATTCTGGTTGACGTTGCAGCCGATGGCATAGGTTCCAAGCTCCTTGGCCGCTTCGAACATGCCAAGTCCGCCCGCGCCGGCCGCCGCGAATATAACATCAACCTTCTGCTGCTTAAACTGGGCCAGGCCAAGCTCTTTGCCTTTCGGAGCGTCCGAAAAACTTCCAACAAACGACGAGATGACCTTGATGTCCCGATCGATATATTGGGCGCCCTGCTCATAACCGCTTCTGAACTCATTAATAATGGGGATATCCATGCCCCCGATAAAGCCGATTGTTTTGTCTGGATTCGATCCTTTCAGTTCGGTGCTTTTCGTAACCAGGGCTGCAAAAGCGCCGGCGAGGAACGAACCCTCCTTTTGGTCGTAAATAACGGAATAAACATTCGGGAGCCCTTCAATGGCCACATCAAAGAAAATAAACTTCTGGTTCGGATAGCGTTTGGCAAGATTAATCGTAATATCGCTCATCTGGCTTGTTCCAGCGATAACGATGTCATATTTGCCGCTCGAAACCATGGATTCGAGTCCTACCGCCCAGTCGGTCTGGTTGCTGCCGCCTTCCACCACTTTGATTTTCGCGCCAAACTCTTTATCCATGCGTTGCACGCCGGCATTGGCTGAATCGAAAAATCCTTGGTCACCGAGATTGCCGTTAATGTAAAGCCCGACTGAGAGGGGAGCCTCTGAACCCCCGATATCCGTCTGAGAGCTGCCGCTCTGGCCGCTCTTGTTCGATCCGCATCCGGCAGCAATAAATAAAATCACTAGAAGCATCATGCTCAATTTAACCAAATGTTGTTTTTTCATTGTAACTCCTCCGTTTTTTTTAATACGACTACCTCATTGAACTCCCCCGTCTTGACTCTTCTTTGCAGCCCTCCCCCTCTTTTGGCTCAGGTTGTATATAAGAAAAACTTCTATTCGAAGCCTTCTCACGATGAATGACCCTGCGTAAGCGGTAGCTTTTCATGCCGAACAGAAAGTCCACGCGCTTTATTACTTTAGCGTAGTTACTTTCTGTTGCGGTAACAAAAAGAGCCGTAGGAACTAGAAGAGAACAAAACAATCTCTTCTAATTCCTACGGCTCTTTTCTTTCGTAAAACGAATGTAAAGCTCCGAAGTCAAGTATGTGATGCAGAAAAACCGGATTGAACGTATTTCTCTGCCATCATTATTTGGTCAGTGTTTTATCAAATGAAATTACCGTACAAATATATCCGGTGCCTGGGTCATAATCTTTGAATACGGCCGTTACCGGCATGTTGAACGTCGCTTCGATTCTTTCCTTCAACAGGTTTTTAAAACTCGATGCTACGGCCGATTCCAACGATAAGAGCAGTTCTTTACGTTCCTCACCCAACATATTAAATACTGGAAGGCGGTTTATTTTAGCATAAATAAGAGCTTGATTCTCAATGGTATATATCTTTTGACTTTGCACACCTACATTGAACATCTCTTTATTAATTTCATTGTAAAGTATGGATAGTTTCTTTTTAAAAGATTGATCCATCTGAGTTCACCATGTATTTCTTCTGAATATCGTGACGAGTATTATTGATACGTTAAGATTACTAACATGATTATAAAAGTAATAACCTCTTCTTGTCAACAATAGGGGGCCTCTAGGATTCATTTGCTTCATATGATCCTATCCGAAAGACATCCTATCTTCAGGTGTAATCAAACCAAAAACCGCCAGGCTATCCCTGACGGCCCTTACCATTTGGCGTAAATCTGAAAATATCGTACTCGTCCCTGCCTGAGCAGTAACCGCCGCCGGTTGATAAATTCTTACGAACTGAGCAGACGCTATTTGAAGAAAATGAAGCAAATCAAAAACTTAACGAACCCAATAAACGCTATTCACGGAAAGAGATATTTGAGGTATGGACATTTTACCGCCTATAACGGAAATGAGGTTCGTTAGAATCGTCACTTTCATCGCAGTTGGAAGTTTCCCTTCCCGATTACCGCTGCGCCGAAAACTGCTTGTCCAACGCCTGTTCTACCGGAACATAAGAAACACTGAGATCTTTCGCTAACGCTTCGTAGGTAATCGAGCCGCCGGCAACGTTCACGCCGAGCCGCAGGGCAGCGCTCTCCGCGATCGCCTGCTTTACGCCTTTGCCGGCGATTTGCAGCGCATAAGGAATCGTCACGTTCGTCAACGCGATGGTCGACGTGCGCGGAACGGCGCCCGGCATGTTGGCGACGGCGTAATGGACGACCCCGTGCTTGCTATAAGTCGGCTCATCATGGGTCGTGATCCGGTCCACCGTCTCGAAGATCCCGCCTTGATCGACGGCCACGTCGATAATAACGGAGCCGGGCTTCATCGTTTTGATCATGTCTTCCGTCACCAGCTTCGGCGCTTTGGCGCCCGGAATTAAGACGGCCCCGATAACAAGATCGGATTCCGCAACCGCTTCGGCAATGTTAAACGGATTCGATATTAACGTTTGAATGGATGATCCGAAAATATCGTCCAGCTGGCGCAGACGTTCCGGACTTAAGTCGATCACCGTCACATCGGCGCCAAGTCCGGTCGCGATTTTTGCCGCGTTCGTACCGACCACTCCGCCGCCGATAATCGTCACTTTGCCGCGCGCCACGCCCGGAACGCCGCCCAGCAGGATGCCGATGCCGCCATTGTTTTTCTCCAGAAACTGCGCCCCGATCTGAGCGGACATGCGCCCGGCCACTTCGCTCATCGGCGTCAGCAGCGGCAGGCTGCGGTTTGCCTCAACTGTCTCGTACGCGATCGCGATGACGCCTTTTTCGGCCAGAACACGGGCAAGCTCGGGCGCAGCCGCCAAGTGCAAGTATGTGAATAAAATTAAATTTTCCCGGAAAAAGCCGTATTCGGACGGAAGCGGCTCTTTCACCTTCATCACCATTTCCGCAAAGGACCAAGCTTCAGCCGCATCGCTCGCGATACGTGCGCCGGCCGCAGCATAATCCTCGTCGGCGAAGCCGCTCCCCGCTCCGGCACCCTTCTCAATCAGCACTTCATGACCCGCTTTTACAAGCGCCATCACACCTGAGGGAGTAATCGCAACACGGTTTTCATTGTTTTTGATTTCCTTCGGAATGGCGATTTTCATTTTGTCGTCCTCCTCTTATTCGCTTAAGCCAAGTATAGAGGAAGCAATACCCGTTTTGTTTGTCCTGAAACATGAAAAAAGGCAGGCGCGCTTGTGAAAATCAACAAAAGTCAGCTCCGGCCAAGCCGCTCGGTTTTTAAATCTAGATAAAGCGTCACTTTCTGGTCCATATCGGTCAGGTCGATGTCCCCGATTTCCGAAATTCGCTTCAGCCGGTAATTCATCGTATTCGTATGGACGTGCAGCGCGTCGGCCGCCAATTTCGAATTGCTGTCGCAGCCAAGGAACACTTCCAGCGTGCGCAGCAGATCGCCGTTATGCTCGCGGTCGTATTCCCTCAGCTTTTCCAGGCATATGTTGCGGTAGCCGCGCTTTTCTTTTTCCTCCAAAATCAAAGGCAAAAACCGGTAGTACCCGAGGTCCGGGTAATAATGAAGACGGCTCGTCTCGCCGGGGAACTGCGTTTTAATGCGGAGCACGGTCAGCGCTTCCTGGTAGCTTTTTTCCACCTTCGTATAGTCTTCGTAGAGAGAGCCGCTCCCTCCATGCAGCAGCGCCGAACCGAATTGATCGTTCATTTGCCTGAGGAAACCGGCCAAAGCGTTCGTAAAATCCCGCATCGATGAATGCCGGAAGCGCGGAGTCGAAAGAAGAATAAATTGATTGCGGTCGATCGCGTGAAAAACCGGTTTCAGGTGCTGGGCCGCCGCGGCCAGGTTGCGGATTTGGCAAACCGTTTTGTCGGAAATTTCGGAAGCGAACTGGAGGATCAGAATATGAAAAGAAGACGGGAGCGCCACGCCGAGCTTTGCCGCCTTCTCTTCAATGGCCGTTTCGGACTGCAAATGCCCCATCAGCAGCTGCCAGAAAAAATCTTTGTGCCCCTCCTCCTCTTTCCGCCGCTGCTGGTGGTGCTGAATCAGCTTCGCTCTTGCGGCCTGCGCCGCTTTTTTCAGCTGCTGCAGCTGCTGCTCGTCAAGATGGTTCTCATCTTCCACGACCCAAATATACCCTAACAGCTCCGTATTTTTGCGAATGGCGACCGCCACCCGATCGTTCAGTCCGATTTCGCGGATGGCCGGCACCCGGACCGGATCGTCGCTTTCGGCCAACCGCTGAATGACGCCGTCCCGCCATAAGCCGCCGATCACCTTCTCCGGCACGCGCCGGCCTACGATCGTCGCAATCCGGGCCGTATCCATGTGGGGATCGTGGGAGCTGTAGGCGATCAGCCGGTGATTGACATCTTCAATCGTTACCGGACATCCGAGCACGTCGTTAATCGCTTCGGCCAACGCCTCGATGCTGTCGAAGCTTCCTTCAAACGGATTCTGTTCCACCGCCATGCTGCTTTCCCCTCCACTCGATTGTTAACGTTGCCTATGTGAAAAAACACAACTGGAATTTGTCTTTTTTATCCGATTCCACAATGAAAAAGCGCACGCTTCCTTTTATACTTGGTAAAAAGCGTACAAGGTGGTTAAGATGTGAAAAATGTCGAGCATCCGGTCAGCTTCCGGGAAACGTGGGCGGAGATATCGCTGGGCGCCGTCTCCCATAACGCCGCTCTGTTCAAATCGAACATCAAGGAGCGCTGCCGGCTAATGGCGGTCGTAAAAGCAAACGGCTATGGCCACGGCGCCATTGAAGTAGCCCAAGCCGCGCTTGCGGCTGGAGCCGATTATCTCGGCGTTGCGATTTTGGACGAAGCGCTCAAGCTGCGCACTGCGGGAGTGGAGCAGCCGATCCTTGTACTTGGCTACACGCCGCCTTTTGCCGTGGAAACGGCTGTACGGAACCGGGTTGCTTTAACCGTATTCTCCGAACCGGTGCTGGACGAAATGATCGCTTGTACGGAGCGGCTGCACATGCATGCGGACATGCATCTCAAAATCGATACCGGCATGACGCGTATCGGCGTTGCGACCAACGCAGAAGCGCTGACGCTTGCGCAAAAAGCGCTGTCTTCCACGTTCGTCCGTCTGGAAGGGCTATTCACTCATTTTGCGGATGCGGATCGTCCGGATTCGTCTTATACCCGGCGCCAGTATGAACGATTCTCCGCTGTCGTTCAATTTCTGGAGAGCCATCATATTCACGTCCCGATCAAGCACTGCTGCAACAGCGCCGCCGCCATGTTATATCCCGAGATGCACGAAGATATGATCCGCGTCGGCATCGCGCTGTACGGCCTGCATCCATCGGCTGCGGTGCAGCATCCGGACTTTCCGCTGCGGCAGGCGATGCAGCTGAAAACGAAAATTGCCGCTTTAAAAAACGTGCCGAAGGACCAGCCCGTCAGCTACGGATGCACGTACATTCCGGACAGAGATATCGTCACGGCGACGATTCCGATCGGTTATGCGGACGGACTGTCGCGGCAAATGTCCAATAAAGGATACGCTATCATCCGCAGTCAGCGGGTTCCGATCATCGGGAAGGTCTGCATGGATCAGGCGATGCTGAACGTTACGAACGTTGCTGATGTTCAGGTCGGCGATGAAGTCATTTTGTTCGGCGGATCCGAAGACGCGGAAGACGCGTTTATCTCGATCGACGAGGTCGCCGCTCATATGAACACGATCAACTATGAAGTCGTATGTTTGATCGGATCGAGAGTTCCTCGGGTGTGTGTGTAAAAGTGCGGTGAAACAGGCCGCTGCGCGGCTGACTCGTGCTTCCGATCGCTGCCGTTCCCATGGTGCCGATAGTTCGGAAAGTGCGGTGAAACAAGCCGCTGCGCGGCTGACTCGTACTTCCGATCGCTGTTGTAGACGGATCGTTTTAATTAATACCCTTTCAGGGTTACGATCCGTCTAAGCGTATGCTTCCGAAGTGGCTTTCTTCCAGAAAGCCTTTAGGCGAACGCTGTCGCTTCTCCAGTCTCGAGCAAGCCTCTACGCTCAGTTCACCGCACGTTTCCATGGTACCCGGAGACAACGGCAACCGCAGTCGCTTCTCCAGCCACGAGTCAGCCTCTACGCTCAGTTTCACCGCACATTTCCAGGTGCCCCGGGCTCAATGGCAACCGCTTCGTTTCTCTTGTCACAAGTCAGCGTCTTCGCTCGATTTCACCACGCGTTTACAAATGCCCGGGGACAATGGCATTCGCTTCGACTCTCCAGTCACAGGTCATCCTCTCGGCTTAGTTCCCCGCACGTTTCCAAGTAGCCAAGACAATGGCAACCCATTCACTTCTCAAGTCACGAGTCAGCCTCTTCGTTCGGTTCACCACGCAAGTGCTCAGTTACAAAGGCACCCGTTCGTTACAGAAAGTCGGCTATTTCGATCGACGAGTTCGCCGTCGATATGAATACAATCAGCTATGAAGCTGCAAGCTGCATGTTTGATCGGATCAAGGGTTCTAGATTTCAGGCGAGCGAGCTTTGCTAGCGACGCCTCATCTGTCACCCCACCCTGAAAAAAAGGGAGCGGAGTGGGCGGATTTGAATCTGAAGAAGCGAAGCGGTCGCTTTTGTCCCCGGATTCTAACCCTGTTAAGGGCTTAATGAATCCTAGAGAATCCGGGGACGGTGGCGATCGGAAGATCAAATCCGCCCGCGCAGCGGATACTTTTACGACGCTACTTTTTTGACAGATACTCCTCCATTATTTCCTTCGGCACCATGCTGCCGCCGGTTGCCCAAACGATATGCGCCGCGCGGCTCATCCGGTCCTGCAGCTGATGCCGCCGTATATATTCCTGTCCGGATGCGGTGCTCAGCAGCTGAACCGGTCCGAGCGCGCCGGCCAAGGCGGACGGTTCCAAACGGATGTTTTCGGTCGCCGCCATCGCCTGCAGTAAGCGGTACAGGGTCGAATCGTCCACCGTATAGCAGCCGCTGAGCAGCGGCTCCATCATGCGGCCGACGAAGCCGGAAGGCCTTCCGACGGCAAGGCCATCGGCCGCCGTCACGTTATCCATGCCGATATCCTGGACCGAAATCCCATCGTGCAGTCCCGTCATCATCCCGAGCAGCATGCACGGTGAATGAGTAGGCTCCGCAAAGAAACAATGGACGTGATCTTGGAACAGCAGCTTCAGTCCAAACGCGACGCCGCCGGGACCGCCGCCCACGCCGCACGGAAGATAGACGAACAGCGGATGCTCGGCATCCACCCGGATATTCATTTCTTCCAGCTGCTTGGACAGCCGGGAAGCGGCAGTGGCGTAACCAAGAAACAAATCCACGGAGTTCTCATCGTCGATAAAATAGCACTTCGGATCCTGCGCAGCCTGCTTACGGCCTTCCTCGACCGCTTTGCTGTAATCCGAAACGTATTCGACGACGGTAACGCCTTTGCTGCGGAGCAAATCCTTCTTCCACTGCTTCGCATCCGCCGACATATGAACGGTTGCTTTAAACCCGATCCGGGCGCTCATAATGCCGATGCTAAGCCCCAAATTTCCGGTGGAACCGACGGCAACCGAATATTGCGAGAAAAAATCCCGGAATTTTTCGCTGTCGAGCGCCGTATAATCTGCATGGGGTTGACCGCCTTCGAGTGCCGAATAATCATCATGTGATTGACCACCGTCATGCGAAGCTGCACCGCGCGCCGGGAGCTGGCTCGGTGCGGATTCTCCGCGCGTCTGAAGCCCATGACGGATCGCCAGCTCCTCCGCGTGCTTCAGCACCTCGTAAATGCCGCCTCTTGCTTTAATCGAGCCCGAAACCGGAAGATGGCTGTCGCATTTCAGCAGCAGCCGGCCGGCCAGCTTTGGATCAAAGTGCTGATCCATGCTCTGCTGCTCCATGTACTGCCGTTCCAAATACTGCCGCTCCATATACGCCTTCATCGAAGCAATCTCAACGAGCGGAGATTCAATGATTCCGCCATTCTCTTTCAGCTCGGGAAACACCTGCGCAAGATAAGGCGCGAACCGCCGCAGCCTGTCTTCCGCCTCCGTCACATCTTCCTGCGAAAGCGAAACGTTCGCACTGCCTCGTTCAAACGGCTCATAGCCCGGGTTAGCCCAGAACAATTCCTTGGCAGCGATCAGCTCGCTGACCAAAGGGAACTGCTCGGTTAAAGTCCGCATCAAATCTTTGCCGGCCGGCTCCATCGTCATCACAACCTTCATCCGTTCTATCAAGCTCCGGTAATACAGCCTAAGTGTCCGTTCTATCAAGCTTCCGTAATACAGCCAAAGAGCATCCGTTCTATTAAGCCCCGGTAATACAAGCCAAAGGGCCAACGATTGTTGACCCTTAAGGAACCATAGCCCATATGGATACCGCTACGCCGCTTCCGATATTGACATACCGGTGCGGCGTCGTGCTCGGAAAGCAAATGCTGTCCCCTTCATTCAATACAATCTCCTGCTGATCCAGGATGATTTTCATTTCCCCTTGAATGACGAAGCCGCACTCCTCGCCCGAATGGCTGATCAGATCTTTTTCAATCATATCCCCCGGCTCAATCTCCACGAGCAAGTACTCGATTTTGCCGGGACGGTTCGGAGAAAGAATATGGTAGCGGACATTGGAGTCGGACAGCTCCATCAACCGCCGCCGGTCTTTGCGGACAACAATGTGCTCTTCTTCGATGCCTTGAAAAAAGTGATGGATCGGAACGTTCAGCGCGGTGCAAATTTTCCAAAACGTCCCTACCGTCGGATCGACGATCCCCCGTTCGATTTGGGACAGCAGACCGATGCTCAGTCCTGTTTTTTCCGCGAGCTCCTGAAGGGTGTAGTCTCGCTGTTTGCGCATTTCCCGCACGCGTTCACCGTTAAACATTCGCATTCACCTCAAGTAAATGGCATGCACAGCCCCAATCCTGTTCCTTTTCCGCAAAAAGAGGCGCCTTAAGACAAATGTTTTGACGCAAGGGGCACTTTTGGTAAAACACGCACGCCCCGCTGCCACCGTCCGCTGCCGGCTCGGCAAACCCGATACCTTGTGTCGTTTCTTCGTACACGCTCGGCAGGGAAGACAGCAGAATCCGCGTATACGGATGGTCGGGCTGCCGGAACAACTCCCCGGCGGGGCCGACCTCAACCAGCTTACCCTTATATAATACGGCAATCCGGTCACACATGTAGCGAATGACCGACATATTATGCGAAATAAATAAATACGTTAAATTCCGTTCTTTTTTAAGCTCTTTCAGCAGGTTGAGCACCTGTGCCTGCACGGAAACGTCAAGAGCCGAGGTCGGCTCATCGAGCACGATAAAAGACGGATCGGTAATTAACGCGCGCGCGATCGCGATCCGCTGCCGCTGCCCGCCACTGAACTCGTGCGGATAACGGTAAAGATGCTCTTCTTTTAGGCCCACCCGCTTGATGAGCGCATGAAGCTTCGCTTCCGCCCCCTTATCCTTCCGCTCCGCCGCCGGCAGCGCATGAAGCGGTTCTAAAATAATGTCTTTAACGGTCATGCGAGGATCAAGCGAAGACTGGGGATCTTGAAATACGATCTGAATTTGCCCGGGACGCGGACTATGGAACTTCCCTTTGTTCCATAATGATTCTCCAAGGTACGTAATGCTTCCTTCCGTCGGCATTTCCAGCCCGATCAGCATTTTGCCGATCGTGCTTTTCCCCGATCCGGATTCTCCGACAAGCCCGAACGCTTCCCCTTGGCGGATGGACATCGTCATTTCCTGAACTGCGTGAACGAGCTGTTTCCCTTTGCCGAACCGCTTGCCCACTTGCCGCATTTGAATTAAATCGTTCATTCGTTTCATTACCTCCCTACCCAGCAGGCTGCGCGATGTCCCGGCGTCCGCTGATCCAGCTCGGGTTTGCGTTCACTGCATATTTGGACGGCCTGTGGACAGCGGGATGCGAAGCAGCATCCAATGGGACGATTTCGCAAATCGGGCACGCTGCCTTCAATGGCCTGCAACGGCTCGTTCGGGTCGGCCAAATCGGGAAGGGCGTTAAGCAAAGCTTGCGTATACGGATGCTGCGGCGAGCGCAGTACGTCCAGCGTGCTTCCCGTCTCCACCACTTCTCCGGCATACATAATGGCAACCTTGCTGCACAGCTCGGCAACAACGCCGAGATCGTGCGTAATGAACAGAATCGACGTTCCGCGCTTCACCGACAGTTCCTTCATCAGCTTCAAAATTTCATATTGAATCGTCACATCGAGCGCCGTCGTTGATTCGTCCGCGATCAGCAGGTCAGGGGGGGCCGCCATCGCCAGCGCGATCACGACCCGCTGCCGCATGCCGCCGCTCAGCTCGAACGGATATTTCTCCGCGACCAGTTCGGGATCGTGGATCTGAACGTCCCGCAGCGCTTGTACCGCAAGACGTTTGGCTTCTTTGCCGGCTACGCCGCGATGTCTCTTCATGACCTCCGCCAGCTGCTTGCCGACGCGCATCGTCGGATGCAGGGCGGTCATCGGCTCCTGAAAAATCATGCCGATTTCTTTGCCGCGGATCGCCTGTATTTCTTTTTTGCTGAGCGCCAGCAGATTTTTGCCGGCATACCATATTTCACCGCTGGTCACTTCGGCATTTTTCTCCAGCAAACCGAGAATCGAAAGCGCCGTCACGGACTTGCCGGACCCGGACTCGCCGACAACGCCCAATATTTCGCCTTTTTGGATCGATAGATTGACGTGCTGCAATGCTTTCATCGTACCGCGCATGCCATGGAATTCCACCGATAAATTTTTGATATCGATCAGCATCCTTTTGTCCTCCCTAGCGGCTGGATTTCGGATCCAAAATATCCCGAATTCCGTCCCCGATCAGATTTAAAGCACCGGATGTCAAGAAAAGGGCCAAACCGGGAAAAGTAGGATACCACCAGTAATCGAGCAAATATTTCCAGCCCGTACTAATCATCGCGCCCCATTCCGGAGCGGGAGGCTGAGCGCCCAATCCAAGAAATCCGAGCGTCGCGACCATCAGAATCGCGTCCCCGATATCAAGCGTCACCTGGATAATAACCGGAGAGACGACATTCGGAATGATGTGGCGGGCAATGATGCGCCGCGGCTTGATGCCAAACGTCACGGCCGCTTTCACAAACAGCTTTTCCCGCAGGGCCAGCGTTTCTCCCCGCGCTAATCGGACATAAACGGGAATTTTGACGACAGCAATCGCAATCATCGCGTTTTGCAGGCTCGGGCCGAGCGCGGCGGCAAACGCCATCGCCAATATGAGCGTCGGGAAGGCGAGAATCATATCCATAATCCGCATTATCACTTGATCGACCTTGCCCCCGAAATAACCGGCAATCGTTCCGAGTACCGTGCCGATCAGCCCGGCGCAAACGACAATGACGATGCCGATACCGAGAGACAGGCGCGCCCCATATAAAATACGGGTGAAAATATCCCGTCCGACTTCGTCCGTTCCGAACCAATGGTTCCCCGACGGGCCTTGAAACCGCTCGATGACGTTGATCTTGTTCGGGTCGTGGGCGCTGATTAGCGGAGCCGCCAACGAAAGCAGAATCATGATCGCCAAAATCGCCAGCCCGATTATCGTCATCGGATTTTTCTTCAATTTGTACCAAAATGGATTGATTTCTTTTGCAGGCGGGAGAACCGTTTCGTTTATCTGAACTTGCATCGTTTGCCCTCCCTTACGCTTTAATTTGCGGATCCAGCACGTAATAAGCCAAATCGACGATAAGATTGATGAGCGCATAGCCGATTGAAATGATCAGGGTGAAGCCCATAATCGCCGGAAAATCGAGATAGGAAATGGAGTCGACGACATATTTGCCCATTCCCGGCCAGGCAAAAATCGTCTCCGTCACGACGGCCCCACCCAGCAGCGAGCCGAACGACAGCCCGACAACGGTGATGGTCGGAATGAGCGCGTTGCGCAGTGCGTAACGCAGCAGCAGAAACGGTCCGCTGATCCCGTTGGCCAGAGCCGTCCGGATATATTCCTGTCCGAGCACTTCCAGCATGCTTGCCCGCACCTGGCGGGTAATGATGGCGAGCTGGGCATAGGAAAGCGTTACGGCCGGGATGAACAGATGCCACAAGCTGTTTTTGAAAGCGGCCCAGTTGCCCGTCAGCAGACTGTCGAGCAGATACAAGCCCGTAATGCGCGCCGGCGGCGCAATGTCCATATCGAGCCGTCCGGTTGAAGGAAACCAACCTAAATAGCCGTAGAAAACAAGAATCATGACGAGTCCGCTCCAAAATACCGGTGTTGAAACGCCCGCGATCGAGAACACCCGCGCGCCATGATCCCAGCCGGTATCCTTCTTGACGGCGGACAGGACGCCAAGCGGTATCCCGACGATAAGCGCGAACAGAAAAGCGAGCAGGGCCAGTTCAATCGTTGCCGGAAAAAAGACGAACAAGTCTTGCGCAACCGGCTGCTGCGTACGAATGGAAATTCCGAGATCCCCCGCGAAAAGTCCTTTGACATAAGTGAAATATTGGACCCAGACCGGTTGATCCAGGCCCAATTGATGCCTCACTTGCTGCAGTGTTTGCTCACTCGCACGTTGGCCTACCAGCATTCTTGCGGGATCTCCCGGAATGATATGCGAGAGAAAAAAGATGATCAGCGTCACTCCGAAAGCTACGAAGAACAGCATGATAAGACGTTTGGCGATCATCTGCCCCATGAGAAAACACGCTCCTTCATCTATTTTGACATTTCCGCCACATTATAGATTCCTTCCAGCATCGGATTGTACAGGAATCCTTTCACCGCTTTGCTGACCGGCAGCAAATAATCTTTCTGGTACAGGAGAACATAAGGAGCTTCGTCGATTACGATATCCTGCGCCTGGCTGTAAAGCGTCTCCCGCTCCGCCTGATCGTTGACGGATGCCGCTTTGCGCACGAGTCCGTCCACTTGATCATTTTTGTAAAACGCGCGGTTTCCGGACAGTCCGAAGTTGCTGGAATCGAACCAGTAGTTCATGAACATGAACGGATCGGCGAAGTCCGGGCTCCAGACGCCGAGACACAAATCGAAATCGCCTTTGTCGATCATGTCGCGCTGCGTCGCGTAGGCGACTTTTTTCAAGTTCAATTTGATGCCGGCTTCGCCCAGGTAAGATTGAAGGGTGAGCGCTTCGGTCTCCCACCACGGCCATTTATCGGAATAAACGAGATCGAGCGTCAGGTTGCTTACGCCCGCTTCGGCGAGCAGCGACTTCGCTTTCGCGGTATCGAAGCTGTACTGCTTCGCGTTGTCGTTATGGCCCCACAGCCCTTGCGGAATCGGGCCGCGCATCTGGGTGGCGTATCCCTGCTGCACCGAGTCGGCAATCGCTTTGTAATCGACGGCGTAGCTGATCGCCTGCCGCACCTTCGGATCTTTAAGAGCGGGGTTCCCTTTGCTCGAATTAATATAGGCAATATCGACAAACAGGCTCGGCTGCTGCACGATTTGCACGTTCGGCAGCGCACTTACTCCGCCCAGCTGCTCGACCGGGATTCCTTCGGCGATGTCGATATCGCCTTTTTCCAGCTGCAAACGCTGCGCCGACGGATCGGCGATGATTTTGTAATAAACGGTCTTCAGCGCCGGCTTGACGGAAGCGTTCGGATTCAGCTCCAGCTTCAGATACTCGCCCTTCTTCCATTCCGTCAGCTGGTAAGCGCCGCTGCCCATCGTATGCTCGGCCAAATAGCTTTGACCCAAATCTCCGTTTACTTCATGCTCCTTTACTTTCGGGCTCACGATTCCGCCGTAGTTCGCAGCCAAAGTGGACAAGAACGGCGGGAAGTTATTTTTAAGCGTAAACACGACGGTTTTGGCATCCGGCGCTTTCACTTCCTGAATGACGCCGAACACATCGACCGGGCCTTTGGCGATTTTCAGGATGCGGTCGAACGTGAATTTCACCGCTTCGGCATCGACGGCCGTCCCGTCGGCAAACTTATGGCCCTCGTTAAGGGTAAAGGTCCACGTCTTTCCGTCCGGGCTCACCTTCCAATCCTTGGCCAGTCCCGGCTTCACTTCGGTTGTCGCTCCGTCGTACTCAACCAGCCGTTCATACGTCGGGTATGTTATTTTCCAGGCGGCATTGTCCATCGTAACCGCCGGATCGAGGGTGCCTTCGTCCGCGGTCATCGCTACGACCAGGCTGTCTTTGGCGCCGCTTGTAGTGCCGGCCGTATTGTCTGTCGTAGAAGGTGCTGCCTGGTTTGTCGCTCCCGATTGGGCGGATTTGCCGCTGCAAGCCGTCAAAGCCAGGATGAGGACGAGAATACAAATCAATTCAAAAACGCGAGATTTCATAGGTACCCTCCTAAATTGAATTCGCTATAGGTTCTATATAAAGTCGCAATATATTAAAAAGTTATTTAATATATTGAAACGCATTATAGAAAACAGCCTTTATTTGCGCACTCCTTTGTAGATGGCCTGTCCGCCGGTCAGCATCGCCCACCGCTGATTTCCGTAATCGTAGTGCCACCATTCCTCATCGTAGTTTTCGAATCCGGCATTCGCCATGACCTGTTTCAGGAGCCTTCGGTTCGTGCGAATCTTCAATTCGGTTTCGGTCAAGAGAGCCGCCCGCTCGTACCAATCGGTCCTGGCTTTAACCGTGAATTCATCAAATCCGGTTCCCATGTCGAGCCATCCTTCTGGATCGGCGATGGTCAGATCGACGGCTCCGCCGGTCATATGCGGCGATGGCATATCGACATTGTCCGAAGGATAAGCGACGAACTTCGCGAGCTCGCGGGCGACCTCGCTCTCGTTCATTCCCTTTCGCCGAAACGATTCCCGGATCGTTTCATACAGCGCGCGTTGAACTTCGCTCGGCCTCCAGCCGTCCAGCACGACAAAGCAACAGCCATCCGGAAGGTTCTCCGCCGCCAGCGCCAGCCTTTGCGCCGCCCCTGCCCGTAAGTAGCAATCATTTAGCGCTCCGGGAACATTGTGATGAAAATAATAAGGGAGTACTTTAATCCGGGGCGAAATGTCCGATAATGAAACTAAAGGCTCTCCGGTTTCTTGAATTGGAATGGATCGATAGAAGTGTTCGTTGTGGGATAGTTGGAGATTGGAATCCATAACTGCCTCCATAGGGTAAATTCTGCGAAGCTGTTCGTTAATGCCGTATATTATCTTCAATGTCATGAAATATGACATCGACTTTCACAATAGTAACCTATTTAATTATTTTAGTAAAGTAAAACTTTTTTTAGATTATTGAAAAATAAGAGCCGTCCGTAAATTGTAACGTTAGTAGAAGCCCGGCAATAGAAGCCCGGCACTTATTGCGCAGCGAACAACAAAAATTGCCGATAACCGCAGCATTTGCTTGCGCGATCGACCATTCGACGGCTTTAGCCGGTCTTTTGGCGTCATTTGTCTTTTTACAAAAACGCTCGCTTGCATTATGATGATAAGTGCTGCACTTCTAATTATTTTCGCTTAATTCCGATTGGAAGCGGGGGAACCGAACGCGGATCAGTCCGCAGGGGTGAATCCGGCAAGCCGATTGCGGCTTCCTGGTAGGGCGACTCTCTGGCCCGAATCCGTCAGCTAACCCCGTCAGCGAACAAAGGAGAGATAAACATGCAGGAACTGGAAAGCGTCCGTTCCGTACATGCGGAGCTAGGCCGCAAGATCGTAAAGCGGATTTTTTTATTTGGAAAATTGAAAGCGGGTACAGAGTTGTCCTCCACCTGAACTGCGGGCCTTCTTACTGTTGGAGCACGACCGATCTGCAGCTTCCCGACATCCCCGGCGATTGGTACGCATGGAGCGGCTGGTTCCGGCGTTTTCTCGGCAGGACCCAGACGGAAGCGCTGAGAGAGCTGGAGCAGAACGCCGAACTAAGGTCGGACCGGCGCAGCATGCTGCTGATTCAGGCCGTAGCGCCGAATGCCCGGCAGGAGAAGCTGTTTCCGGCGACATTCTTTTGGACCGAAACGTCGCTTTACGAAGATTGCGACATTCACATCCGGCTGACGTAACAAAGAAAATTATGTGCAAAAGAGCGCTTCGGGGGCCGCGTGCCGCCAAGCGCTCTTATTGTCGTTCAAGGCTTCTCCAGCCCCCGCCGTTCTTTGAACCGCTGCAGGCAGCCGGCGCAAAAGCACGCCCTTCCTCTTTGATCATCCGGTATTTGCGCGAAAAACTCCTTAGGAAAATTCGCCTTCACGCACCAGCAATTGGTTCCGTCTCCGCCCTGCGCCACACTGCACGCATTGCCGCCACCGCAGAGCGGGCAGCGCATCGCTGCATCGTCGGCAGCTGTGCCGTTTGCAGCCATGTACACACCCCCTCGTTATCGGAGCATCGTGCCCATGCGCAGCGCAGATTCCATAATTTGCGGTGCGCACTGCCGCATAATGTCCATCGTAAACCTTCCCGCAGGTCCGGATACCGCCAGCGCGCCCGCCAGCTTGCCCGCATGATTGAAGATCGGGGCGGATACGGCCGCCGCGCCTTGCTCCCGCTCTTCCGTAGAGGTTGCGTAGCCGATGCGGCGGATCTCTTCGAGCTGCTCCCGGAAGCGCTGCGGATCGATGACGCCGGAGGCGTCCGCTTCCCGCATCAACATGTCCTGTTCGAGAGGGTCCGCGTAAGCGATCAGCACTTTGCCCGAAGCGCCGACATAGAGCGGCAGCCGCACCCCGACGGGCGCCACCCGGCGCACCGCCTGATTGCTCTGCACCGCCTGGATGCGGATCCGCTCCTTCCCGTCGCGTACATAGAGGCTGACCGTCTCGCCGAGCGCATCCCGCAGCCGCTCCATCTCCGGCAGCCAGATGACCGCCGGATCGTCGGACTGCGACAAATTGGCGGCCAGCTCCCACACCCGCATCCCAAGATGGTAACGGTCGCTTGCCCGGTCCCGTTCGACAAAGCCTTTCGCCTCGAGCGTCGACAGCATCCGGTGCACGGTGCTCTTATGAAGCTCCGTGCGCTCGGCAATTTCCGTCATCGCCAAATTGCTGTCCGACGTAAAACAAAGTAAAATATCAAGCGCTCGCTCCACCGCGCGAACGTTCAATTTTCCATCCTGCACGCTGCGTTCCTCCTTAAGCTGCCGCCGCTTTTCCGCCCGTTGCCCCGCTTCTCTCTTCTACCCCTTTGTTTCATAGAGTGAAACACTGTTACACCTAGTATACGTGAATCTTTAGTTTGCGTAAAGGCGACGACCTTATTTTACAATTCGATTACAACGGGTTACATTATCTCGACATCAATTGACAGCCCGTACATACCGGACATACGATAAAGGTACAAAGCACGATTTATTCCTTTCATCGACAAGGGGGACTCGACTCGCCATGAGCACCACGATGACAACACCGATGCCGCTTGAAGGATCTTTTTCCCCGGACTTGCTCCCGCTTCCGGCCCCTGCGCAACTGCCTGAAGGTCCGGCCCCCGCTACCACCCGTAATTTTACCCGTCATAAGCATGCGTTCGTCGCTTTAATGTCGGCGTTAATGGCGCTTGTAGTATTGACCGTTGTCGCTTTTCACGGCTATATCGCTTGGATGGTCGCTTATCCTTATGTTGCGCCTCTTACTTCTAATCCGAAGCTGGCCAAAAATCTCGATTATACCGATGTGACGTTTCCGAGCATGAGCGGCCGCACGACGGTAGGCGGCTGGTACATCCCCGCTTCCAAAGCCGGCAGCGGCACGAAGCAATCGGAACGAACGATTGTCTTCAGCCACGGTTACGGGGCGAACCGCGAAGAAACGTGGGTGCCGATGTACGATTTGGCCAATCTGCTTCATAAGCTCCATTATAATGTGCTGATGTTCGATTACGGCTACGCCTCAGCGAAATATAAAGCGCCGGCGACGGGAGGATACGAAGAATCCCAGCAGCTGCTCGCCGCCGTGAAGTACGCCCGCGACCACGGGTCCAAAGAAGTCGTCGTTTGGGGCTTCTCGATGGGAGCCGGAACCGCGCTGCAGGCGGCGCTGCAAACGAACCAAATCGATGCGCTGGTTCTTGACAGCCTGTTTCTGCCGAGCCCGGACTCGCTGTTTGAGAATGTGAGGCAAATCATCGATTTGCCGCGTTTTCCGTCCCTTCCGATGATTGAGAAATTGCTGCCGCTCTGGACCGGGGTCGATTTCAACAAAATTCCCGCTTCTTCCGTACAGAGCACGTCTTATGATATTCCGATTTTTATTATGCACGGCACGAAGGACGCCAAAGCTTCCTATGCGACCGCCGAGGCGATCGCAAGCAAGCAGACCAATCCCCTCTCCCGGGAATGGATCGTAAACGGCGGCAGCCATGAGCTGCTGTTCCGGGAGCATCCGAAAGAATATATTCAGCGAGCCGCCCTGTTTCTGAGCCAGGTCAACCAGTCGCTCGACGCGGACAATTCGTAATCTAAACCGGCAGCGTTCGCAAATTAGAGGATAACTTGACACGGCACTGCGCTGCATGGCAGCGGTTGATTGCTGAAGATGAAGCACGGCATAAGCCGATCTTCCCCCGAATATAGTGGTAATGGTGTATTCGGACGCGAAGGGAGGCCTTTGTCGTGCTTTTTGTTTATGGTTCCCGGATGCCGCTGAGGCTGTTGGAAGAAATAAGAGAGTGGAAAACGC
This sequence comes from Paenibacillus beijingensis, assembly GCF_000961095.1. Lineage (NCBI taxonomy): Bacteria > Bacillati > Bacillota > Bacilli > Caryophanales > Paenibacillaceae > Paenibacillus > Paenibacillus beijingensis. Next base: position 1,606,177 of record NZ_CP011058.1, read on the forward strand.
AGGAAAAAGAACATATGGACGTCATCCAAAAGGCCGTTCCCCGCTTGGAGCCGGCCTATTTGGCGCTGCTGCGCTCATGGAGAACGGTGTTCGAGAAAACGGAGCAGCGTGCAGGCGCTTGGCTCGAAGCCGCCGTCGCTGCGCAGGCTAGGAATGCCGCCCCAACTTTCGGCGATCTGCGAAGCGGAACGGATGCGCTGCTGCAGGCGGCGGCCCTCCAGTCGCAGACGTTCGCCTTGCAGCTGATGCAGATCGTGGGCGGCAGCGCCGTTTTAAAGGCGGATGGGGCAGCGCGCTCGGTCGTGCTGCATGCGCTGCGGGAATCAACGTATTACTTGGGCAAGATGGAAGCGATCGAGCATGCCCGGAATCAAGGCGTGGATCCGCACACGGATCCGGCAGCGGAAAAGGGCGGTATACCTACCGCCGGATTGCCTGGAATCGGAGACGGCAGCGGCATTTTGGCTTATGAGCATAATTTGGACCTGATAGGCGTGGAAGAGCGCGAATCCCGCAAACCGGTGCCGATCGGCGGGCATACGCTCCCTCCGCTGCCCTACCCTTACAACGCGCTGGAGCCGTATATCGACGAGGCCACGATGAGGATTCATCACGATAAGCACCATCAAAGCTATGTCGACGGACTGAATAAAGCGGAAAAAGAACTGCAGCAGGCGCGACAGAGCGGCGACTTTTCGCTTGTTCGCCACTGGGAGTGCGAGCTTGCCTTCAACGGAGCGGGGCATTATTTGCACACGTTGTTCTGGAACGTCATGTCACCTCAAGGCGGCGGCCGGCCGGTAGATGAGCTTGCCGATGAAATCGACCGCAGCTTCGGCAGCTACGAGGCGTTCAAGAAGCAGTTCAGCGAAGCGGCTGCCAAGGTACAGGGGGGCGGCTGGAGCATTCTCGTCTGGAGCCCGCGCAGTCAAAGGCTGGAAGTGCTGACCGCAGAGAAGCATCAAAACCTGTCCCAATGGGACATCGTCCCGGTTCTTCCGCTTGACGTATGGGAACACGCTTATTACCTCAAGCACCAAAATAAAAGGGCCGACTACATCAAAGACTGGTGGAACGTCGTCAACTGGCCGTATGTAAATGAACGGTTTCACAAGGCGAAGACGCTCGTATGGGATTGAATGACCCTATTTCGCCCATTAGTTTCGAATACTTGCTGTCCTATTCCTCCGCTATTATCAGGGGGCGGACAGTGGTTTATAATGGGCGAAGAGGAGGTGCGTGATCATGATGGACAAGCCGGCTGTCGAAACATACGGGGAACCGTTCCATTCGGACGACCGGTCTGTGACGCTGACGACGCCAAGCGAGTTCAGTTATACCGAAACTCTCATGTATCTCTCGCGGTCGGCCGCCGAATGTCTGCATTACGTTGAAGGCCGCAGCGTTTATAAGCTGCTTGAAATGGAACGGGAGCCGGTGCTTATTGAAATTAGCGAACAGGACTCCTCTTCCATTCGAATCCGATTTGCGGACAGAGCGCCCCTAAGCCGGGCGGCATGCGGTCAAGCTGCGAATTATGTACGGGAGTGGTTCGATCTGCACACCGATCTGGCCCCATTCTACCGGATGGCGAAAGACGATCCGCTGCTCGGAAGGCTCGCCTCCGATTATGTTGGCCTGCGCATTATCGGCGTTCCCGACTTGTTCGAGGCGCTCATCTGGGCGGTGCTTGGACAGCAGGTCAACCTGAGCTTCGCTTATACGCTAAAAAAGCGTTTCGTGCAAACGTTCGGCAGATACACCCAGTGGAACGGACGGCAATACTGGCTGTTTCCGAAACCAAGCGACATCGCCGCCCTCGCGGTCGACGAGCTGAAGAAGCTGCAGTTTACGGGCAAGAAAGCCGAGTACATCATCGGAATCGCCCGGCTCATGGAAACCGGTGCGCTCTCCAAGGATGGGCTGATGGCATCCGGAGATTTCAGAGCTGCCGAGCGGCGGCTGCTTGAGATCCGCGGCATCGGGCCGTGGACGGCGCATTACGTGCTGATGCGCTGCTTGCGCGATCCTTCGGCGTTTCCGATCGGCGATGCAGGTCTGCAAAACGCGCTGAAGCAGCTGCTTCAGCTGCCGCAAAAGCCGCCGGCGGACGAAATCCGCCGGCTCTTCGTGCCATGGCGGAGCTGGGAGGCCTACGCCGTCTTCTATTTATGGCGAAGCCTGGTATAATCGTCAGCGAGATTCGGCGAGCCCCACCAGCTCTTGCGCCGTTCTTTCAAGCGCATTGCAGGACTGAAATTCCTTGGACAACCGCTGCACGTTTTCCTTATAGGACGAGGTGTGCAGCACTTCTCTTACCGCACGCAGCACCTGGTCCTTCGTCGGACGTCCCGTTTTCAGATTGATGCCCACCCCCGCCCACTCCACCCGCGCGCATACTTCCGGTTTATCCTCGGATTTTCCGGCCGCAACGAGCGGGACGGCAGAATGAATCGCCATTTGAACGCCGCCGTACCCGGCATTGGTAACCATCACATCCACATGGGGGAGCAGCTCGTGATGAGGAATGAATTTCTCCAATCTTACATTGTTCGGAAGCGGTATATCGACCATCTCGAGCGGTTTGCCTCCGGTCGTCGCAACGACCAACATATCTTCGGATGCGAGCGCTTCAATCGTCGGGATCAGCAATTGATGAAAGTCGGCGTTGGCAATCGTCCCCTGTGTCACATGCACGACCGGACGATGCTCCTTCATCTCCTCCCACCAGATTGGAGGGGTGAAGTCCTGCGGTTTCGCCGGCAAATAAGGGCCAACGAAAGTGACGTTCTGCGGCAGATCGCTGCGCGGGTATTCGAAGGAGGGGCAGGTGCCCTGAATAAACAAATCGCTGAGCGCCGCCGGCGCATCCAAATAAAAGCACGGCAGCTTCGGAGCCCCCAATCGAGTCAGCAGCGCGTTCACGTGCTTCTGTACGTCCGCAAACACCATATTTTGCACAAAACCATTCAGCAAGCGGTTCCGGATCCGGCCCAGCGGCGTAGCGCTCGGCTGCAGCCCAAATCCGAATGGAGCGGCGTCCCTGCTGCTGAGCGTCAAGGGCAGGATGCCGTATACGGCGCTTTTGGGCGCTCTGCCCCTCAGCTTCATCGGCATCATGCCGGCAAAAGCCGAATCCATCACGACCGCATCGGCGGGATATTCCTCCAGAATGCGACCCAGATCCGCGTCGAACCCGACCATTTCGTCAAAAAAGATATGCTTCATATCAAACTTAAGCTGGTTTAGCCCATTCAGCTTGCCTCTTCCCGGAAACGCCTCATTCAAATCGCCGTCGTCATAATCCTTGGCCGCCTGCACCTTCGTAAAACGGGCGCCGGTTGCTTCGATTTTACCCTGGTACTTCGAGGTGCTGTACCAGAGAACCTCGTGTCCCATTTCCACCAGCCTGCGGGCAATCGGCAGTCCCGGACTGATATGACCGTGAATCGGTACAACCGTGAACAAAAATTTCGCCATTCGAATCGCTCCCATCCCATCAGGGTCAGCTCATATTTAACTTCAGCCTTGCAATTCCTTCACTGCAGGGACAAAAAATGCCGTCAAGAAACATCTCCTGACGGCATTCATGCTGCGATATTTTGCCATGCTTCAAGCTTAATCGAGAATAACGCTTTTGTGCGGAATTTTCAGAAATTCGAACATCGTTCGGATTTGCTCTTCCGTGTTGCGCCCGAGTGAGAGCTCCGGCAGCTTATCCTCTTCGAAAAACGCGACCGCGCTCGTTTCCACCCCGCCGGCCGCTTGTCCGCCGACGATTTCGCACTCAATAAATAGCTTGTAAATATGAAAAGGGTCCGGCGGATGACCGTGAAATTTCTTGTCCAATACCGCGAGCAGCCTGACCGGCGCGACATCGAATCCGGCCTCTTCCTTGATTTCTTTCACCGCGACTTCGGACGGCGAATAGCCGATATCGGCCCAGCCGCCCGGCAGCGACCAGGCGCCGTCCAGCTTCTCGCGAACGAGCAGCACTCTATCGTCCTTGAAGACGACGCCGCGAATATCGACCTTCGGGGTGGCATAGCCTTCATCGCTTGCAAACGCAAGCTTGATTTCGTCCTTGCCGACGAGCATGTAATTGGCCAGCATATCGATGCTGATTTCCCTTAGCGCCTCGTACCGTTCAATATCGTACACGTCTTTGGCGTAGGTCAGACCCGTTTGCGCAATCGCTTGAATCTGTTTCGCCCATTCCAAACCTTTTATTTCCATTCAACCGCCCTCTTTTCGGACAAATGATGAAATCGGACACGCGCTTGAATGTATTCGCTTATTTTCCATTCCATTCCTGTCTCCAAACAATATCGAATTTAAATTTAATTCATATTGGAGATGTATGCTTCACGGGTAAAATAAAAATTAGCGGATATGCCAGAGGTATGCCGTAGGAGAGATGATTAAGATTGAAGACGGATCAGCCTCGGGAAAGACATGCAGCTTCGAACGTCGGTCGCAGCCGGCATCTCTTTCCCGCCTGATCGCTTTGGTGGTTGTTTTTACTTGGTGCTTAGCCGATAAACTCTCGCTTCATACGGTCGTAACGACATTTTTCGGACGCTGCTTGCGGGATCGGTCTCATAATTGGCCAGCAACAGCTCCGAGAAGGAATATTTAATGTCTTTCGGCAGGCTAAATACAGTCTCTACCGCAAACAGATTGGTAATAACAAGCAGCTTCTCATCACCGAGCGTCCTTGTATAAGCATAAATATGCTTATGGTTCGGCAGGATGAGATCATAGGTCCCGTAGACGGCGCTCAAATATTCTTTCCGCAGCCGGATCATCGTTCGATAATAATGGTAAATGGATCGGGAGTCTAGGACAGCCCGCTTGACATTGATTTCCTTATAATTCGGATTCACCTTTAACCAAGGCGTGCCGGAAGTAAATCCGGCTTGATCGGTGTCATCCCACTGCATCGGCGTTCGCGAATTGTCGCGGCCGTTCTTCCAGATGATCGGCATAATTTCATCATGCGTTTTTCCGTTTTCCGTTTCAATCTGGTACAGATTTTTGATCGCCACATCGTTGTAATCGTCAATCGACGGAAATTGCACGTTGGTCATCCCGATTTCTTGCCCTTGATAAATAAAAGGCGTTCCCTCCATGAAAAAATACATGGTCGCCAGCGCTTTTGCGGACGGGTCCCAATAGGTCCCGTCATCGCCCCACGTGGAGACGGAGCGCGGCTGGTCATGATTTTCGAGAAACAGCGCATTCCATCCGAAGCCTTCAAGACCTTTCTGCCATCTGGTGAGCGTTTTCCGGAGCGCTTGGATATCCAAACCGCCGCCCACGCTTGTACTCCAAAGCCCTAAATGCTCAAATTGGAAAATCATATTGAATTTCCCTTGCTGCTCCCCTACCCATAATTCCGCATCCTGGACGCTTACCCCGTTCGCTTCGCCGACCGTCATAATGTCATAGTTATCAAACGTTTCCCGCTTTAACTCATCCAGAAAATCTTGAATGCCTTCGCGGTTCATATGCCCCTCGAACGAGGGTACATAGAGCAGCTCCTGCGGATTCGGCAAGTCCGGGAAACCCGGCACTTTCTTGATATGGGAAATCGCGTCGACCCGAAAACCGTCGATTCCTTTATCAAGCCACCAGTTGACCATCCCATACAGATCTTGACGCACATTTGGATTTTCCCAATTTAAGTCCGGCTGTTTTCTCGAGAAAATATGCATAAAATATTGACCGGTCAGCTCATCGAATTCCCAGGCCGGGCCGCCGAATATACTCTCCCAGTTGTTTGGCTCCGCCCCGTTTTTCGGATCGGCCCAAATGTAATAGTCGCGTTTCGGATTGCTTTTACTCGAGCGCGATTCGATGAACCAAGGATGCTCGTCGGACGTATGGTTGATGACCAAATCCAGAATGAGCTTCATTCCCCGTTCATGAACGTCGCTCAGAAGCCGGTCAAAATCGTCCATCGTTCCGAACTCGTGCATAATGTCCTGATAATCGGAAATGTCGTATCCGTTATCATCGTTCGGCGATTTGAAAATCGGACAAATCCAAATGACGTCAATCCCCAAGTCTTGCAAATAATCAAGCTTGGAAAGGATACCTTGAATATCGCCAATGCCGTCCCCGTTGCTGTCCATAAAACTCCGAGGATAAATTTGATAGGCTACCGCTTCTTTCCACCATTTTCTTTCCACTGCTTCTGCCCCCACGTCTCGTATGTCGATTTTTGAACTAGCTGCTCCTTTATTTAAGCAGAACGGCTTTAAGTTGTGCAACAGTTCAATTTATGGGAGCGTATACTTTCGATTAAGTTAAGGGAGTGAAAACTGCATTACAATAGAAATTCGTATTGCCGTTTACCGTGCAATATACGCCTGATCTGAACTACATCCCCCACGACCACATAAAACACGAGGTAACTTTGCACCACGAGCACACGGTACCCTTTGGCCCGAAGAACAGGATTTTTCATCAACGGATACCGAAATGGCAACTCCGCAAGTGATGCCACATGCTCCACGATTTCATCGTACAACTTGTTATAGCATAATTATGAGTAAATTATGTGCCATATTGTGAGCGAATGTTTAGTTTCTGCATACAAAATAGGCTCACTCCAACTGCAAACAAGTGGAATAAGCCTTTACAGTAACGCTCGATCACCCAATCGGTGTTCCATCAGGCAGTTTGAAATCAGGTTTTAACAGGACTACATCCCCCTTTTCGGGTATTCCTCCAAGAACTAATACCTCTGAGTCAAACCCGGCTATACGACGCGGAGGAAAATTGACTACCCCTATTACTTGCTGCCCTATAATATCTTCAGCCGTATATCTTTTTGTAATTTGTGCACTAGACGTTTTTATTCCGATTTCTTGTCCAAAATCAATCTCAAGTTTGATAGCAGGTACTTTCGCCTTTGCGAAAAACTCAGCTTTAATAATTGTTCCAACACGAATATCCAGTTTCAAAAAATCATCAATCGTTGCCATTTTAACATTCACCTCATCTATTGTCTTTTCTTAAAATTACACACGAATCAATTTGAATTATAATTAGCAACTGAATCGTTTAAGGATTGTGACCAAAAATACATACCCATGCCCAGTAATGTCATCAATCCACCTATGAATTGAAAGATAGAGATTGTTTCTCCCAAGAATAAATAAGCGAGAATTATTGCTAAAACAGGCTCTCCAATAATACCTACAGAAACCGTAGTTGCGCCTATAGATTTTAACAACAGATTAAAAATATATTGCCCAAAAATAGTTGGGATTACCGCGAGTAAAACGAAATATGTCCAATCCGAAGCGTCATATTCGATCAAAATGATATTATTTAACAAACTGTAGACTAGCATGACGCTCCCACCTAGAAAAAAACAATAACACTGTATAAATTCGCGTCTATTTTGTGGCTTACTTTTTGACCTGCCAGCATATATGCTGAAACCAAGATGGTTCCTAATAAGGATAATCCATCTCCCATTAACGCCTCCCGCGAAACCCCGATGTCTCCCCAAGCTATAATTACTGAACCTAAAAGAGCAGCAATCAAACAAAGAATTGTTAATACGTTGGTTCGTTCTCTAAACATAAAGTATGAACCAATCATTACAAATAACGGTTGTAAAGATAAGATGACCATGGAGCTCGCAACTGAGGTATAGACTAAAGATTCCATCCAACATAAGAAGTATAACCCGAGAAATAGACCGGCTAAAAAAACGGTACTCCAATCTTTTTTGTTCATCTCTGAGGATCGGAGAGTTTTCCAAGGTACAAAAGGAAGCATAATGATTACGGATATATACAATCTGTACATCCCAGCCACAGAGGTTGGAGTATCTGAGGATTTTATCATGATGGAAGAGATCGAAACAGACAGTATGCTGATGAAAAGCAAAATATACGGATGAAACGGTAACGACGATTGATTTATTTTCACATGTACGCCTCCAAAATGTCTTATCCAATCGTCTGTGCACAGGATTGTAATGATAAGCCGAAGATCTGATATAATAATATCACCACTTTTATTTTATTTGTGTAACTATATCTTTAATTTATATAGAAATATCGTCATAAGAAAGGACTTCGCTAAAATGGAAAAACAATTGCACGAGACCATTTTATATCCCGATGTTTCATTTCCATACATCATGTACACCCATACTATTCATAAAAGTATTCCTGAAGGTAGAGGATTTAACGATTTACATTGGCATGAAGAACTACAAATCACTTTGGTTACAAAAGGAAAACTAGTTATACAAGTTAATGGGATTAATCATGAATTAGAAACAGGTCAGGCCATTTTAATTAATAAGGGCATCCTTCATGTTACTACGAACCTGACACATAACGGCCAATATATCAGTTTTAATTTTCCTGAGAAGCTGCTGGCCTTCTACGGTGATAGTGCCATGGAAAAAAATTATGTACTGCCTTATACAAACTCTTCCTTAGTGTCACTAGTAATCAAGGGAGATGTTGAATGGGAAAGTCAAGTACTCGAAATGCTTTGGGATATGAAAAAGAAATTTGATATGAAAAAAAACTGGGGGTGGGAATATGAGGTTTCGATCAAAACGGTACAAGTATGGTTTACCTTAATTTCTAACATTTCACTCTCTTCTGAGGAAGCACCTAAATACTTAAAGCTGCAACAAGAAAGACTTCAATTAATGCTCAGCTTCATCCATCAGAACTACTCCAATCATATAACACTTCAAGAGATTGCTGATGTAGCGCATCTAAGTGTTTCGGAATGCACTCGGAGTTTTAAGAGAACCATTCATATGACACCTTACGACTACTTAATTAAGTACCGTATCAAGAAAAGCAGCGAGTTATTAAGCTCAACAGATTATCCAATAACCGAAATAGCCCACAGAGTGGGTTTCAATCATGTAAATCACTTCATTCAGTCTTTTAAAAAATATCATGAAAGAACACCTAAAGATTTCCGGAAAATTAGAAATGAAATCAATGAGTAAGGAATTAACCCGGCATACACTAGTTTACTCTTATCAACCCGCTCAATTGCAACTTTCTGGAAAATGAGGCGTCTAACATAAAAAAGGCTTGTCTATAAGGAGGCTGTACAACGTGGCTATCGTTGCAAAAACCGTCAAGCGGCGGATCGGAACCGCCCTTGCCGCGCTGGTCATCGCCGGATCGGTTCCGCTTGGCGTATCAGCGTTCGACCCCACAGCTTTCGGGGCTTCTGCATTCGCCGCTTCTGCGGCCGGGGCCGCCTCCTTGGGCGGGGACAGCGGGCGCGTCGTGCTCGATCCCGGCTTCGGTTACAGGAGCATTTGGGAGCCGCTCGCGAAGCGGCTGTACGGCGGCAGTCCGGTAACAGCTTACTTGCCGACCCGTTTGCCAGACTCGGACTGGCATTATTACGGCCTGAAGAGTCGGCTCCGGATGGACGGCTACGAAGTGTACGGCTACAAGAGCGACCGTCCCCCTTCAGCGCAAAGCAGCCTGCCGTCCGCTTCAGCCGCAGAAACCGATGCCGATTTCGATTCCGGTGCATTCTTGTTCAAAATATCCGTAGGGAATATATCGGCCGAAAGCGTCAGCGATATCGGAAGCAACTTTACGTCCAGCAGAAGCACCATTCTTTTATACGAAAAAGACCGATGGAAGTTCGAGGCGGACAAGGCCGCGGCTATGGACGACTCAGAGAAGAAGCAGCTCGAGGACGCTTTCGTTCGAGCCGCCCGGTTTAGCGTCCCTTTTGCCGATGCTAAAGGCTTCGTCCGTGTGACGGGTTCAGGCACCGGCCGAACGTATACCGCCTATTGGACGTTTGACGGAAAAACAGGCTACACGTTCGAGAGCCGATCATCGCTTGAAGATTTTATATCCGTGCTGTACAGCTTCAGGCCGGTTATTAACCTGCTCGACGCCGCCGACGTGGTGCTGCTTCCGCTCGAAACCCGGCTCGATCTGCAGGTCGGCCGAAACGAAGCGTTCGAGCCGCGTGAGAACAAGTTCATTACGCTCAGCCGCAAGCCCGCCATCATCGGCGGTTCGGTTTATTTGCCGCTCAAAGATATTGTTCAGGTGATTCAGGGGCACATTCAATATGTTCCGCAGGAGCATGCGGTTTACTTGTCCGAGAACGGCTATTATAACGAGCTGAAGCTGAATCTCCAAACCGGCGGGGTATACCGGAAAGGAACGAAAATCGGGACGGTTCCGGTCCGCACGGTGGATGGAACGACTCTTGTTCCGCTGCGCTTTTTAACGGAGCAGTTCGGACTGAAGCTGGATTATAACCCGATTTCCAAGACCGTCTCCATTCACTATAACAGCTGGTTCACGAACAGCCGCGCTTTGGAACAAGCGGATAAAGCCGACTATTCCGTAACGGTGCTCAGCACCGCCGGTCCGTCTTTCCTCTATGAGAACAGCCGGCTCGGTTCCGAAAATGGCTGGTCATATATACAAAACAAACCGCCGCAAGGCTACAATACGCTAAAATATACCGTTTACGTTGTCCGGATTCCGCTGCTGCCCGGCGACAATGAATTTGTGTACCGTGACGCTTTAAGCAGGCGAGTCATTAATTCCATCCCGTTTAAGGCCAATTTGTCCGATGCGGACATTCCGTTCCGCTACAGCGGCTATCCCGCATTCGACGGACTGGATTTGAATCTCAAGCTGATTTCAAGCGACGGCAAGGCTTGGCCGGCCGGCTATGCGGAGACGAGCTCTTACGCGGATATTATAGGAATAATGGAACCGGAAACCTTCAAATATACTTCCCTGCGGATAACGTACCGCAAAGTTGGCGGTACGGAAACCAAACCGTTATCGTTCCCGGTCGCGAAAGACGGCAGCTTCTCGTTTCGCTTCAAGCCTGAGGACGACCCCGGCACCTATACCTATATCGTCACGCTGTATAATCCGCCGCGTACCATCGTAAAAGCCGACCGCGCGGCAATCGTGTCGTTTTACGTAACCGTGAAGTAGTTTCATAGAATCCGGTAATGATAAGATTTCCCCGTCGTTCAACAGGATCGAAACGGTCCGCAAAATAAAGGAGACAACCCCTAACCGGTATGCTATATTTGGAAACAGAATTCTATTTATCCATATCCTAGGGGGAACGAAACCGGTGTTAAAAGCTATGAAATCCGCGCGGGCGCTTTATCTCTGCCTGGCGCTGATGCTGCTGATGCTGGCAGGCTCCTATTCTGTTTATGCTGCCCAAGCCGCCGCCAAAACGGCAACGTATACGGTGACGCATATCGAAGCGGAGCTCGTATCCAACGATCATGTCGGCAACGAGTGGGAAACGGAAGCGGAAGTGAACGGCAAGCCGCTTGGCGCCGGCGACAAAATAACGCTGAAGCTCAAATCTTCCGATAAGATCAAGCTTGAGGTCACAGCCGGCGAAATGGACAAAATCCCGGATATCGGGACGGCAGCCAAATCGGTCGCCGTAAGCGGCATCTCCTCCTCGAAGACCGTGACGATCACCGCCACCGTAACCGAAAACCGCGGCCGGTACTCCGGCAATACGGCGGTTTGGAAGTTTGTTTTTCGCATTCAGAAAGGCTGATTGCCTGTACAAAAAAACCGTTCCTCCCGCCGGAAAGCCTGCGCTTTCGCGGTGAGAGAAACGGTTTTTTTCGACGCTTTTTTCAGGCGGTACATTGACTATTGCTTGAGCAGCGACAGAAACTCCGAGCGCAGCGCTTCGCTGCTGCGGAACTCGCCGCGCACCGCAGAAGTAACGGTTTTGCTGCCCGGCTTCTTGACGCCGCGCGCGCACATGCACAGATGCTCGCCTTCCACCACGACCATGACGCCGTGCGGCTGCAATGTTTCCACCAAAATGTCGGCAATCTGCGTCGTAATCCGCTCCTGGACCTGAAGCTTGCGCGAGACGGCTTCCACCAGCCGTGCGAGCTTGCTCAGTCCGGCGATTTTCCCGCTCGGGATGTAACCGATATGAGCTTTGCCGAAAAACGGGGCCATATGGTGCTCGCACTGGCTGTAGTAGACGATGTCGCGGACGATGACAAGCTCTTCATGCCGCTCGTCGAACGTGACGCCCAGCACATCGCGGGGGTCCACATCGTAACCGGCGAAAATCTCCTCGTACATCCGAGTAACCCGCGCAGGCGTTTCGAGCAGCCCTTCGCGCTCCACATCTTCGCCGATCAGCTTCAAAATTTCTTTAATATGATATTCAATCTGTTCCCGATTCCGGGAAACCATCGAATTAACGTAATCTTTTGCTCCCGCCATTCGATTCACCGCCCCTTCCGGTCCTTCGGACGGTTACTTGCGGCCGCCGAATTTCTGGTTTTGACCCATTTTCTGGTTTTTCATCATTTGCTGAGCCTTCTGCATCTGTTTGCTGTTCAGATTGTAGCCCATTTGCTTGGCCATCTTCTGCAGCATCTCCGGATCGCTCTGCATTTTCTCAAGCTGCTTGCGCAAATAAAAAACGCCGATGAAAAAGCCGCCGACAGCACCGACGATAAGCGTTACAATCGGAATAATAATATCCCATACCATGACCCAAGATTCACCTGTCCTTTGTCATTATCTCCTAATTCAAGCGTTAACGCCCCTAATGATAGCATGTCCGCCCCTTATTCGCAAACGGTTAAAACACTTGTTTTTCCGCTACGGAACGCCGCTTGCGCACCGCTTTTTTTGCTCCGGAAACTGCCTTACAGCTTATGCTTCATCCTTCTTATCTGCCAGCGCTTTTTCAATCGCGGCAAGCGCTTCGGGATCGCGCTCTTCCTCTTTGGCTTGGCGCAGCGCTTCGAGTGCAGCCTCCCCGCCGATCCGGCCGAGCGACCACGCGGCGGTTCCGCGCAGCACGGGGCGCGGGTCGCTGCGCAGCACCTCCGTCAGCTGCGGAACGGCGCCCGCTTCGCGGAAATTGCCGAGCGCGATGACGGCGTTGCGCTGAATCGGCTTTTTGCCCCGCCAGGACGAGGCGTTAGAGCCATATTGCCGCTGGTATTCCTTGTTGCTCATCTGAAGCAGCGGCTCCAGCAGCGGCTTGACCTTCTCCGCGTCCGGCTGCAGCTCGGGGTGGTGCGTCCAGTTTACGCCCCGGTTGACCGGACAAACGATCTGGCACGTGTCGCAGCCGTAGAGCCTGTTGCCGATTTTGCGCATCAGCTCGTCGCCGACCATTTCTTTCGTCTGCGTCACGTACGAGATGCAGCGTTGCGCGTTCAACTGGCCCGGACCGACGAGCGCCCCGGTCGGACAGGCGTCGATGCACTTCGTGCAGGTGCCGCATCCTTCCTCGGCCGGAGCATCCGGCGGCAGCGGCAGATTAGTGATCATCTCCGCCAAATACATCCAGGAGCCCAGCTTCTCGTTCATAATAAAGCTGTTTTTGCCGCTCCAGCCGATGCCTGCCCGCTCGGCGACGGCACGGTCGGAGAGCGCGCCGGTATCAACCATGCTCTCCGCGCGCAGCCACGGCACCCGCTCCCGCAGCCATTCCTCCAGCCGCTGCAGACGGCTGCGCAGCACGCGGTGGTAATCCTCGCCCCAAGCCGACCGGGACAAAATGCCGCGCCTTGCGCCCGGCTCCGACTTCGGCGGATCCGGCAGCTTGGACGGGTACGCCACCGCGATGGCGATAATCGACTGCGGCTCGCGGAACAGCAGCGCCGGATCGGTGCGCTTCTGCAAATCCGCTTCCTCGAAGCCGGATTCGTATCCGAGCTCCCGGTGCCGCATGAGCCGCCCTTTCAGCTCTGTGAACGGATCGGGCGAAGCGACGCCGACCGCGTCAATGCCAAGGCCGGGAGCCGCTTCCTTCAGCTCCGCCTTCAGCGCTTCCCAGAACGACCGCTCCTCCGCTCCCCTCTCCTGTTCACGCATCGTCATGCTGCCTTACCTCCATATCATAAGTTCGGTGATCTATTGCCCGCTGCGCGGACGGATCATTCTTTAGGGTCGCTGTTGCCCCCAGATTTCTTACATTTATCGCAATAGTGGTAGAAATCCGGGGACAAAGGCGAACGCTATCGCTTCTCCAGAACGAATCCGCCCACTCCGCTTCTTTATCACCGCACTTAATGATGTTTGCGTTTGCCGCTCACCGGGGCGTCCTACAGCTTGCGGATCGCTTCCCGCGCCAGCTCGTCGCAGCGGTTGTTCCATTCGTTGTCGCTGTGCCCTTTTACCTTCACGTAACGGACCTCATGCCGTTCCATCTGCTCCAGCAGCTTTTGCCACAGCTCCTTGTTTTCGACCGGCTGATTTTTGCTGTTTTTCCAGCCGTTGCGCAGCCACCCTTTTATCCAGTTCTGCTGAAAGCAATTCACCACATAGGCGGAGTCGCTGTGCACTGCCGCCTTGCACGGTTCCTTAAGCAAGCTGAGCGCCTCGATGACGGCCTGGATTTCCATCCGGTTGTTCGTCGTAAGCTTCTCGCCGCCGGAAATTTCTTTTTTATGCTGCCCATAAAACAGCACGGCTCCCCATCCGCCCGGTCCGGGATTGCCCGAACAGGCGCCGTCGGTATAAATGATAACCTCTTTCAAACCTGCAGCTCCTTCCGAAAGTTTTACCTTGCCCGTACGAGCAACGTTTTAACCCCGCGTTTAAAGTGCCTTCAGCTGGCGAACCGGCCATAAAATCAAATCCGCCCGGCCTTCGATCTGGCTGCCCGGAACCGTTCCGAACGAGCGGCTGTCCCGGCTTGCGCCCGTATGACGGTTGTCTCCCATCACAAAATATCTGCCGGGCTCCACGACAACCGGACCGTAATCCGCGTCATCGATATCCGAATCGGTGTACGGCTCTGCCGCCGGGGCTCCGTTGCGGTACAGCTTGCCGCTGCGAATTTCAATCCGGTCTCCCGGTACACCGACGACTCTTTTGACAAGATAGCTTTGTGGTCCCGAAGGCGTGGAGACGTCTTTCAAAACGACGATATCGCCCAGCCGGGGCTTCCCAAGCCGCAGCGCGAGCTTGTTGACGAACAGCCATTCCCGCTCCTTGAGCGTCGGCTCCATGGAATGTCCGACGACCGTCGACAAATTGAAAACAAACACATGCAGCAGCAGCACGATGACAAGCGCGGCCGCGACCATTTTCACCCACTCAAGCAGTTCCTTCACCCATGAAGGGCGGCGCTCCGATGGAGCGGAACCGCCTTGCGGTGCGGAGGGTGTAAGCTGCGCTTTGCCGGATTTCCCCTGCAAAAAACGGCTCATAATTCGGCCTCGCTCAAATTCCCTTCCATATACTCGAGCCAATCTTCGTAGTAAGCGAGCGCGGCTTCGTCCTGAAAAGGAGAACTTCCGTTCATGATCCGCCTTTGAAGCTCGCCCAGTCCCTGCCCGGTTTTGGCGTCGATTATCGGTGGGTATTTGTATTCGGCTTTATGAAGCTCATATTCATCGCGATCCACAACATGCATCTCCCCTCCGGCGGTTCGGATTACGTCCAGATCATAATCGATGTAAGTGAGCACATCGCCCGAGATATACGGCGGCGACGCGATGTTGCAATAATAGCGGGTCCCGCTGTCCTCCAGCAGAGCCACGACGTTAAACCATTGTCCCGGGATAAAAAAAGAGACCGCAGACACGCGGCTCACCCACATGCCCCCGTCCGCTTCCCGGATCGGCGTCTGCCTGTTGATCAGAACGTGCATCCCTTCCGCTTTATGTTCCGGCAGAAGCCGGCTGCGGGGCACGCTCCAATTGCGAAACCACATCCGGTGCAGATGACCGTCATGTTTAAAGCTTTTGATGACACAGCGCCGATAGGTATCCATTCCTTTACTCCTTAAAGTTTTGCGAAGCAAAACTGCTTCGTAAGCATATGCTAGGTTTTGCGTATGCAAAACCAACTTCGTAAGCATTCGCTTCGTTTTGCGGAGCAAAACCACTTCGAGCATATGCTTGATTTTGCCTGATTTTTCGCACCATTCTCTACAATAAGAAAAGCATATCTCAACGCCAAATGCAATGACGTCAAGACATGCTTATAGGGGGCCATTCCTTCACAAGAAGCGAAAAGACCGGCCGAGTCCTTGCAGGCTTTGCGCTAACATTCAACCGGCTACAATGCTAAGCTTCTGGAAAGAACGAAAAAAGTCGTTCGATGCATAACCGATTGATTCATAAAACGGCAGAATCTGTTCGTTATGTTCATCCGCCGTTACCATGATCTTCGTTACATTCCTTTGTTCGAAACGCTGTCTGAGCAGACGGGTCAGCTCTTTGCCGACACCTTGCTTCCGGTAATCCGGATCTACGGCGACACGGTAATAATAACCGCGGTTATTGTCGATCGTGCCGATGATCATCCCAATAACTTTGTCTTCCTCCTCGGCGACCAGGACAAGCTCGCTATCCCAAGAAAGCTGTCTGCCGAAGGCTTTCATCGTAAGCTCATAGCAATCTTCCGACAATACGGTTTCCAACAGAGACGTGACAGGACGGTAATCAGCCAGCTGAAAAGAACGAACATGCATAGATGTTTTCCCCTTACATCAAATGTCATTGTACAAGCTACTGACCATTATACGACAAAAGTTAACGAAATGCTCCTGATTTCTTCAAAAAGAATTTAAAAATTTAATATTCCGATAACATTTGACTGAAATCGCTTTCTTTTTCAGGTTGCTGTTTCAAACTTTTTATTAGAGGTTAGATGTATAAAGGCTATTTCGTTGAGCCAGACTAGTTGGGCAAAATAGGAGTCGTCTAGGCGATTATTCCGACTTTTGCAACAGGTATGTTGATTTATTCGTCAGGTTGAGGGATAATGGGCTGGGACGACTACATATTCTATTTTTTGGAGGTAATGAATGATGGCACATCAACTACCGGCTTTGCCTTACGCTAACAATGCACTGGAACCGCATTTCGATGCTTTGACGATGGAAATCCACCACGACCGTCATCACAACACGTATGTAACGAACCTGAATGCCGCTCTGGAATCCGCTCCTGAGCTGCAAAGCGCATCCGTTGAAGATCTGATCTCCGATCTGAACAGCGTGCCTGAATCGATCCGCACCGCAGTCCGCAACAACGGCGGCGGTCATGCCAACCACAGCCTGTTCTGGCTTACAATCGGCCCTAACGGCGGCGGAGCTCCGACTGGCAAGCTCGCTGCGGCGATCGACAGCGAACTGGGCGGCTTCGAGCAATTCAAAGCCGATTTCGCCAAAGCGGGAGCAACCCGTTTCGGCAGCGGCTGGGCGTTCCTCGCAGCTGACAAAAACGGCAAACTGAAAGTATACAGCCTGCCGAACCAAGACAGCCCGCTCATGGAAGGCGAAACGCCTCTGCTCGGACTGGACGTATGGGAGCACGCTTACTACCTGAAATACCAAAACAAACGCCCGGACTACATCGCAGCTTTCTGGAACGTTGTCAACTGGGAAGAAGTCGGCAAACGCTACGACGCGGTTGCAAAGTAATAAACGTTTCACAAGCCATAACCGCCCCGCTTGGGACGGTCGAATCAGCAAAAACACCTTTTCGCGCTCTGTTGAATGCGATAAGGTGTTTTTTCGTTGTATAGAGAAAACACCCAATGGGCGGATGCCGCATAAGCTTTAGAGAGAAAGTAACCATCCTCGGACGAAAAAGGAGTTGCTTACCCGATGCGGTATACCCATTCGAACGACACGGGTTCATTTTACCGTCCTGCCAGCGCGGACGGGGACTGCGGCTGCGGCGGAGCGCCCGCCGCACAGCCCGGCCCCGGGCAGCAGCCGGACCGTGCGCTGCTCCTCCCGTTTCTTATTCCGGCACTGTCCGGCGGCTTCTCGCCAGGTACTGGGCCATTCCCTCCGGGATACGGGACGTTCCCTCCCGGACCGGGGGCGGTTCCTCCGGGACACGGCCCATTCCCTCCCGGACCGGGGACGTATCCGCCGGGATACGGGCCGTTCCCTCCCGGACCCGGATCGTTGCCTCCGGGATACGGGCCTTACCCTCCTGGACCGGGGCCGTTCTCTCCCGGACCGGGGACACTTCCTCCGGGACCGGGGCCGTTCTCTCCCGGACCGGGTACGTATCCTCCGGGATACGGGCCGTTCCCTCCCGGAACGGGGACGCTTCCTCCGGGACTCGGGCCGTTCTCTCCCGGACCGGGGACGCTTCCTCCGGGACCGGGGCCGTTCTCTCCCGGACCGGGTACGTATCCTCCGGGATACGGGCCGTTCCCTCCCGGAACGGGGACGCTTCCTCCGGGACTCGGGCCGTTCTCTCCCGGAACAGGGACGCTTCCTCCGGGACTCGGGCCGTTCTCTCCCGGAACAGGGACGCTTCCTCCGGGACTCGGGCCGTTCTCTCCCGGAACAGGGACGCTTCCTCCGGGACTCGGGCCGTTCTCTCCCGGAACAGGGACGCTTTCTCCAGGACTCGGGCCAAGAACGCCGATTCCGGCGGATGCACCGGGCGGGGCACCCCGACCAGGCCAAACCTACAATAATTATGCCGGCCCGGTATTCAGCACGGTTGTCATTAACGGAGGCCGAACCTTCCCTTACGCAACGAGCTCCTATTCCGTTCTTTGGCAGCCCGGTCTTACGGTGGCGGCCGCGCTGGCCGGAACAAACGTCGTCCGCTTCACGGAAGGCGGCGGCATCGCTTCCGTAAGCGGCATCCGAACCGGCGACGAAGTCCGCTGTCTGCTGCGGATCAACGATCGTCAAATCCCTTCCACTCTGCTGTCGTTCCCGGTTCAGGCTTCCGATACGCTCACGGTTGAGCTGCTCTACGCCGGTGCCTGAGCAAGGGTGCCGTACCGGGTCGAGAGCCTTGACTAACCGGAGAAAAAAGCGTACATGCGCGAAGTGATGATGTACCGCTGAAAGAACGTATCCCCCGCCTCCCTCCCGCAGCTGCGCGGATACGCACCGCAAATGAAACAGGGTTGTCCCGAAAGGATCGAATCTGATGAAGCCGTCAATGTTTGCTATACCTAACGGAACTCATCGCCATAAAAAGCAGGAAAATGACCATATTTCTAACGTAACGGAGACCACAGCCTCTATTAGGCACATAAACGGCCTTAACACGGTGTTGTTCAGTAAATAGAATCCCTTGGCTCCGTTACAATTCTAAAGTGCTTCATTTTCTTCAAATAGCGGCTGCTCGTTCCGTTAGGATTTTAACAACCGGGGGGCCCGGGGTGTCCGTGGTGTCCAGGGATTCCGGGTGCCCAGGGTGTCCAGAATGTACGATGATTCAGAGGACTCCGAGGTTTCCGGGTTTCCGGGTTTCCGGGTTTCCCGGTTTCCGGGGTTGTCCCGGGGGCCCGGGGACTCCGGGGTTTCCGTCGTTTGAGGTCGGGTGGCATTGCCTAGCCCCGTCTCACTATACCGGCTGCCGCTGGCGCAGACTTGTCTTTGGCGCAGGCTTGTTTTATGACGCAAGCTTTGCTAATGAAAACAGCAAAAAACCATCCGGGTAAGGAGCGACTCCCGCTCCCTCCGGACGGTTTAAGACCGCGTGTTGAGCTCGCGCGCCCCGCCATAAGATGCGGGAGCGTTACTTCACATCATACCCCTGTTCCTCGATCGCTTCTTTAATCGCGTCAACCGACACCCGGCTTTCATTGTACGTCACGGTCACGCTGCCGCCGGCCAGATCGGCCTTTCCTGCGGCTCCTGCCGATTGCACCGCTCCTTCGACCGCTTTGACGCAATGATCGCAGGACATGCCCTCCACCTTCAGCGTCACTTCTTTCATCTTACATCCCTCCTGAAAACGATTGGTTTAAAACCGCGTAGGCTCCAAAGAAAGCTTTTGCCTCATATATTCCCGCACCGCATCCGCCAAATCGTCGCGCTCAAGCGCGATATCGATCGTCGCCTGTACGAACCCGAGCTTGTCGCCGACATCGTGCCGGCGGCCCTGGTACTTGAACGCGTGCATCGGCGCAGCGGCGTTCAGCTTCTGCAAGCTGTCGGTCAGCTGGATTTCCCCGCCTTTGCCGGGCTGGGCCGCCTCCAGCAGCTTGAAGATCGCCGGGTCCAGCACGTAACGGCCGACGACGGCCCAATTGGAAGGCGCTTCTCCCGGAGCCGGCTTTTCGACCAGACTGCGGATGCGCGGGAACAGTCCGTCCCCTTCCAGCGCCGCAATCCCGTACTTGTGCGTCTGGTCCCAAGGCACTTCCATCGTTGCAATGACGGAGGAAGAATGCTCATGATAGTAATCGATCATCTGTCCGAGGCACGGCTTCGGCGAGCGCAAAATGTCGTCTCCGAGCAGCACCGCAAACGGCTCGTCTTCGATAAAGCTGCGGGCGCACAGCACCGCGTGCCCGAGACCGAGCGGCTCCCGCTGGCGCACATAACAAATGTCCGCCATACGCGAAATGCCGCGCACCAGCTTCAGCATTTCCTCATTTCCGCGCGCTTCGAGCTCCGCTTCCAGTTCCACCGATTTATCGAAATGGTCCTCGATCGCCCGCTTGTTGCGGCCGCTGACGATCATGATGCTTTCGATTCCGGAAGCGACCGCTTCCTCCACGATATATTGAATTGCCGGCTTGTCGATCAGCGGCATCATTTCTTTCGGCTGCGCTTTCGTCGCGGGCAAAAACCGGGTTCCGAGCCCTCCCGCCGGAATGACCGCTTTGCGTACCTTTTTATTCATTATCATTCCATCTCCCTATCCTAAATCTATTTCATTCATCCGTTTCTATTCCCCGGTCCTGGCGTTAAATTCCATTGTAGCAACAAATGGGCCTTCCCGCCACAAGGACGAGCGAGCCTATGTCCACGCGCCCCGACATCCGGTTTGACACGTCTTTGCCGCACTGCCAAACTAGGAGCGAGTGGTTATTTGCCATAATGAAACGGAGGAAAAAAACATGCTGATTACCGAAACGCTGCGCACGTCGCGCCATGACGACATGATTGATATTACCCGCCGCGTGGCGGCCGCCATCACCGAATCCGGTGTACAGGACGGCATCGCCCTCGTCTACTGTCCGCATACGACGGCGGGCATTACGATCCAGGAGAACGCGGACCCGGATGTGAAGCACGACATTCTGTTGCGTCTGAATGAAGTCTATCCGTGGGAGCATCCGAAATACCGTCATGCGGAAGGCAATACGGCCGCGCATCTGAAGGCGCTCACGACCGGAACGAGCCAGCAAATCATTATTTCCGGCGGCAGGCCGCTGCTCGGGAGATGGCAGGGCATTTATTTTTGCGAATTTGACGGTCCGAGAACACGGGAGTTCACCGTTAAAATCATCTCCGACGGTCAATAATGCATCATATGGAGGGTCGTTTGTCCACTTTGTTATAACCATTTTTGACATTGAGTTTTATTCAAATTTGAATATAATGATATCAGATCAACAATTTCCAGAAGAGGAGTAAAATCATGACAGAGCAAGCCAGAAATATGCGGTTTGTCATAGCGGGACTTATGCTCGGCATTTTGATGGCCGCGATGGACAATACAATCGTAACGACCGCAATGGGTACGATCGTTTCCCGGCTGGGCGGCATGGAGGAGTTCGTATGGGTCACATCGGCCTATATGGTCGCACTCGTAGCCGGGACGCCGATCTTCGGCAAGCTGTCCGACATGTACGGGCGGAAGCGGTTTTTCGTATTCGGGCTGATCGTATTCATGCTCGGGTCGGCTCTATGCGGCACCGCAGACAGCATCGTACAGCTTAGTATTTACAGGGCGATCCAAGGAATAGGCGGCGGCGCGCTGATGCCGATCGCGTTCACGATCATCTTCGACTTGTTCCCACCGGAGAAGAGGGGCAAAATGACCGGCTTGTTCGGCGCGGTATTCGGGCTCTCCAGCGTCCTCGGCCCGCTGCTTGGCGGCTATATTACCGACCATCTCGGCTGGAACTGGGTATTTTACATCAATGTGCCGATCGGTATCGTCTCCCTGTTTTTCATTGTGCTGTTCTACAAGGAATCGCTGCAGCATTCCCGCCAGCGCATCGATTGGGTTGGCGCCTTCACGCTTGTGGGCGCGATCGTCTGCCTGATGTTCGCCTTTGAGCTCGGGGGACAAAAGTACGCGTGGGATTCGTCCGTTATTATCGGGCTGTTCGCCGGCTTTGTCGTACTGCTCGCCGTGTTTCTCTATGTGGAAACGAAAGTGTCCGAGCCGATTATTTCATTCGCCATGTTCCGCCAGCGGCTGTTTGCGACAAGCGTCATCGCTTCGCTGTTTTACGGCTCGACCTTTATTGTCGCCACCGTCTACATCCCGATTTTTGTCCAGGGCGTGTTCGGCGAATCGGCTTCCAATTCCGGTCTCATTCTAATGCCGATGATGCTCGGCGTCGTGGCCGGCAGCCAGGTCGGCGGGGTGCTCTCGACCCGCACCTCCTACCGCAATACGATGCTGCTGTCGGCAGCATGCTTCACCATCGGCATCCTGCTGCTCGGAACGCTCAGCCCGGATACGTCGCGGGCAATGGTTACCGTGTACATGATATTGAGCGGCTTTGGCGTCGGCTTCTCGTTCTCCGTGCTGAATATGTCGGCCATTCACCATTTTGACATGCGCCAGCGCGGCGCGGCTACATCGACGACAACGTTTATCCGCTCGCTCGGCATGACGCTCGGCATTTCAATTTACGGCATCGTGCAGCGGAACGAATTTACAAACCAGATTACAAACGCTTTCCAGGGACAGGATCAAGGAGCGTTCGCCGGCCAGGCGGCAACGGCGCTCACTCCGGAAACGCGGGCGCAAATTCCCGCTCCCGTTCTGGAAAAAATCACGTCCGCCCTCTCAACCTCCATCTCCCAGATGTTCTTGTGGGCACTGATTCCGACGGCGCTGGCGTTTATTACCGTGGTGATGATGCCCGGCGACCGGATCATCATTCCGTCCCGCAAAAACGTGCCGCAAAAAAGCGCAAACTGATTCTGTGCCAGCTGCGCATACGCTCAAAAGACCTTTCCGAATTTCGGAAGGGTCTTTTGTTCATCTAACCTTCATGTTCTGTCCCCCGCATATTATTGACTTCGCCTTTTTTGTAAATTATAATGATTCTAAATTAGTATTCATTATCACATTTTAATTAAACGGAGGCTGATTGTTTATGTATAAATCGATTATTGTAGGTACGGGTCCTGCCGGGTTGACGGCGGCTATTTATCTGGCGCGCGCCAATATGAATCCTCTTGTGCTCGAAGGGCCCCAACCGGGCGGACAGCTGACGACGACGACGGAAGTCGAAAATTTCCCCGGCTTTCCCGAAGGCATTACCGGACCGGAGCTGATGGCGAACATGCGGCAGCAAGCCGAGAAATTCGGCGCCGTCTTTAAAACGGGTTGGGTCAAAAGCGTGAAGCTCGACAATCGTCCGTTTACGCTGGACGTGGAAGGCCACGGCGAGCTGCAGACGGAAACGCTCATTATCTCCACCGGCGCATCGGCCAAATATTTGGGCATTCCCGGTGAGACGGACAACGTCGGACGCGGCGTCAGCACGTGCGCGACATGTGACGGATTCTTTTTCCGCGGCAAAAAAATTATCGTTATCGGCGGCGGAGACTCCGCGATGGAAGAAGCGCATTTCCTTACCCGCTTCGCTTCGGAAGTGCGCCTCGTAAACCGCCGCACCGAGCTGCGCGCTTCCAAAATCATGCAGGACCGCGCCCGCTCCAACGAAAAAATTTCCTGGAGCCTGGACCGCACCCCGCTGGAAGTCATCTCCGACGGTCTGAAAGTAACCGGCCTGAAAGTGCGCAACAACGAGACCGGCGAAGAGGAAGTGCTGGAAACCGACGGCGTCTTTGTCGCCATCGGCCATACGCCGAACACCGGCTTCCTGGGCGGACAAGTCGAGACCAACGAGCAGGGCTACATTAACGTGACGCCGGGCACAACCCGCACGAACATCCCGGGCGTCTTCGCTTGCGGCGACGTACAGGATCAGAACTTCCGCCAGGCGATCACCGCGGCGGGCAGCGGCTGCATGGCGGCGCTCGAGTGCGAACGGTTCCTGGAAGCGGAAGAATTCGAAGCGGTAGTTTAAAAAAGGAGGCGCTGCGCGGGCGGGTTTGATCTTACGATCGCCGCAGTCTCTGGAGTGAAGCAGTGCGGTGAAGCAGGGCCGCTGCGCGGCTGACTTGTGCTTCCGAGCGCTGTTGTAGACGGATCGCATTCAATTGTCCCCTTAAAGGGAACGATCCGTCTAAGCATTTTGCTTCCGAAGTGGCTTTCTTACAGAAAGCCTGCAGGCGAACGCTGACGCTTCTCCAGTCACAAGTCAGCCTCTCCGCTCATCTTCACCGCACGTTTCTAACACCCGGGACGAACGCTAACGCTTCTCCAGATTCAAACCGCCCGCTTCGCTTACCTTTTTCAATAGGGAACAGCAGACGCGGCTGCGCGTGTGACGCGCTTGCTGGCTGAACCGACTAACCCAAGGTCGTCCGCGCGGCGAGCCTTTGTAAACCTGCAAATGTGCAGTTTTTATCGGTCAAACTCGCTTATCGAGATAGAATCCTGCAAATGTGCAGGTATTCCAAGCTATTATTGCCTGAACTTGAGCTTGGACCGAAAAAAAATGTATTTTTGTAGGAATTTTTACGAGATGGATAAATAGAGAAGGAATAGATGTACGAACGCAGGTTTTTCAAAAACTACTTTTCGTACTGCACAATATGGTTGCCTTTCGCCAGGGCGGCAGCAGAACGCCGGCGCGTATGTGCACGTTATGCTGCGAGTTGTACCGCCATCCGTGCCGGCTGTGTGCAGAAGCTGCCCCCTGTAAGGCTAGAGACCCGCTCCCGCCCCCACGCGGCTGCGCCAGAGGCGCGCTTGCCAGCTGAACCGGCGAAAGGACGTGCCTATTAACCCCGATTGGTTGTATAATGAATGAGGAAACGGGATTAAATATAAACTACCTTAACAACTAAGAGCCTAAGACATCTTATGAGACTGCGAAATCCGATTTACCAACGAAAGGATGGGATTCTCAATGAGTACGCAAACAACAGTTCAAGAAGTGCTAAACCGCCAGCTGGCCAACTGGAGCGTTCTGTACGTGAAGTTGCACAACTATCACTGGTATGTGAAAGGGCCGCAATTTTTCACGCTGCACGCTAAATTCCAGGAGCTGTACGAGCAAGCGGCGCTGCATGTGGATGAGATCGCCGAGCGTCTGCTTGCGCTGGAAGGGCAGCCGATCGCTACGATGAGCGGCTTCCTCGCCGCATCGTCCGTCAAGGAAGCTTCCGGCAGCGAGTCCGCCGTCGAAATGGTCGATTCTGTTGTGGCCGACTTTACCGTCGTCATCGGCGAATTGAAAGAAGGCATGGCGATCAGCGCCGAGCAAAACGACGAAACGACCGGCGATATGCTGCTTGCGATCCATACCGAACTGGAAAAACATGTATGGATGCTGAAAGCATTTAACCGCCAGTAAGCCGGCAGCCGAATAGCAATCCCCCCCTGCGCCGTTTCTTTGATCTGCAGCGGGTGAACTATGGCCCGTAAGATGGACACTTTAAAAAAATCTTACGGGCCATTTATGTTTTTAAATTTATGACGAAGAAGCTCCCTTGATGAGAACACCGCCTGCTATGGCATACAAAAACAAAAGGGCGAAAAGCTGAATGATCAGGACGGCAAGGAAACCTCCCCATTGCCCCAAGGCAAAGAGCGCCACAAAGGCGATGCCAATAATAGCCCCCAACAGCTTCGGGCACAGCACCTTCACATTATATAGCGAACACTCCGTCGACAGAAAATGTGCCTTTTCTTGCGAGATCCCATGGCTAACGGCTGCGAAACCGAGTCCAGCGCACAATGCGGCAAACGTGAGAACTGTAAAGTCACTGCTTTCCCAAACAAACATGCAAATTAAGGCCGCGATGCAAATCAGAAAACCCGGTTTAATCATCGACCAAGCCGAACGGTTCAGGGTATGGTTTGGCATGTAGGTGCCTGTGCCAAGAAGAATGCCTGGAAGCAGTTCCATCCCAATCTTGGCAGGAGTGTGGCCAACGGATGTATAAAGAGCGTAAGCGGCAGAGCCGAATAGAGCGAAGCAGAAGAAATAAGAGACAAAAAGAATCGAGGGTTGCCCGGGATTCGACATATGGTGCACGGCAAGGAATAACCGTTTTTTAGGTTTCATACGGTGACCATCCTCCTTTTTATCCGAAAATTCCAGCTATCTGCACCATATTTCTCGCCAGCAAGCCGGGAGGTCAGTTCCATCTCGAACCAAGTTAACGTCCCGGGGATAAGCTCTCCTCCCAGGCCTCGCAAAGGAATGCCTTCAGCCCCTTCATGCGAATAAAGCCACTCCCCATTTTCTAAATATTCGACTGTGAAATCATCTATGAAATTTAATATACATCACGTTGGTAGCGCCCTTGCTCTTTCATGTCATTCAGATACGCTTCCGCTGCTTCACAGGTCATCATACCTTCTTCTTCAATAATGTGAATAAGTGTGTTGTGGACGTCTTTCGCCATATGCTGCTTGTCTCCACAAACGTAAAAGTATGAGCCATTTTCCAACCACTCAAACAATTCTTTGCTGTTTTCAAGCATTTTATGCTGTACGTATACTTTTTCCGCCGTATCACGGGAGAACGCAGTCTCTAATCTGGTTAGTAACCCGTCTTTTAAATAACCTTCGAGCTCGGTTTGATAGAGGAAATCCGTGGCCGAATACTGGTCACCAAAAAATAGCCATGCTTTACCTGTTGCTTTATTCACTGCACGTTCCTGAATAAAGGAACGGAATGGCGCAATGCCTGTGCCCGGACCAACCATGATAATGTCTTGTTCTTGAGACTCAGGCAGATTAAAGTGTTTGTTTTGTTGTATAAATATCGGTAATGTATCTCCTTCTTGGAGACGCTCAGCACAAAAGATAGAACAAACTCCTTTTCGTTCGCGTCCGTGAGCCGTATAGCGTACAGCACCGATGGTTAAATGCACTTCCTCAGGATGAGCGGTAATGCTGCTTGCAATTGAATATAGCCGTGGCGTCATTTTTCTTAAAAGAGAGAGTGTTTCCTGGGCAGAAGCTTTCCACGGTCCAAAATCACGTAACAAATCAAGCAGATCACGCCCGTCTATATACTCTTTGAGTTGATAAGCATTTTCATCCGAAACAAGCTTTTTCAAGTTTTCGTTTTCTGTTAATTCCGCTGCCTGCTGCACCATTTTTTTAGTCAGCAGCGTAATTTCAAAGTGCGTTGTTAGAGCTTCCTTTAATGGGGCTGTTTCACCTTGCTTATTAAGTTGAACAGCCGTTTCTGCGTCCAATTTTAATTCCTCAAGGATGAAATTCACGAGTGCCGGATCATTTTTGGGAATAATCCCAAGGCAATCGCCAGGGACATAGGAAAGGCCGGATCCAATTAACGACAACTCGATATGCCTTGTCTCTTTACTGGACCCAGCAATATTTAAATTTACATTTTTGAAAACTTTCGCATAAAATGGATTTGTTCTTGAGAATCTTGTAATTACCATTCTATCTTCTCTCTTATTTTCGCTGTTTACTGCCAAAAACTGCATCGCCTTCACCTCAAAAAAAAGTAATTTCTAAAAATATCAACCAATAATACAAATAGAATTTTCAGAATTTTTCGATTGACTTTTCAGGTTCGTTTGATATATTAAACTTATATTGGTAATTATTAATAAACTAAAGAAATGAGGTACTAATGAAGGTGCCGAATCCAATCAATCCTCGAGAAAATACTCTTCAGACTGATCGATATACTCAAATTCTTAAAGAAGCGGAGAACGTTATAATTGACGCGATCGCAGACACGATGGATCAGTACGGCGTTACGCATTCCATTGGAAGACTGTACGGTGTGATGTATTTAAGCGATTCGCCGATGACACTGGATGAGATGAGCGACAAGTTAGGGTTAAGCAAACCCCGCATGAGCACCGCTGTCCACTCCTTGATTGATATCCACATGATTCAGAAGGTATGGAGAAAAGGAGAACGGAAAGATTTGTACGAAGCGGAGAAAGATTTCTTTCGATCCTTCATCTCGTTTTTCTGCATGAAATGGGAAAGAGAAATTTCCGTTAATCTGGAAGCTATAACGAAAGCAAATGAAAAATTGGCCGAATTAATGACGTCTGAAGCCGTTCCAGACGTCATCCGGGATAAAGCGCAAAAAAACGTGCATCAGCTTGAAGAATCGATCCAATACTACAATTGGCTGAAGAAATTGGTACATACATTTAAAAGCAAAGAAATATTTGCAATGCTCGAATTGTAAGCGCGAGCAGCGATGCCTGTCTTAAGATGCCTCATTTACGAAATGATTTCGAATGTCTGTGCGAACGCCTAATTCGGCAGACGTAACAGACATTTTTCTTACTCTTCGATGCATTCAAGGAAAACCTGGTCAGAGCCGCAAACGTACGAAATGAATCGTTCCGTCCTCGATTCTCTGACCGCGTTACACCAGGGCGTCTGCATCTAGAAAAACCCGATTTATACTCAATTTCGGTTGTTCCTGTAATATATCCGCCGCCAACCCAACACCAATACGATAACGGGACCAAGCTCGAATTTTAGATCATATGGAAGGCCAACCTTCCTATTTCAACCAGAGTTCAACATCTTTTCGATTTTCCTTCATCCATTCTTGCACACCTTGTTCCTCATTCGGGGCAGTCTGGATTGTGGATTCAAGATTGGCAAGCTGCTCCAAATTCATCTTAAACTCGCCAAGCCAATTTGCCACTTCCGGGTAGTCTTTGGCGAACCCTTTGCGTCCGATCGTTTGAAGCTTCTCGGCTCCTTGCGGGTTTAAAATGTTTTGAGGGTCTTCCAGGTAATGAATCTTATATTTACTGAACGCCCAGTGCGGCTTCCACAAGGTTACGACGATCGGTTCTTTCTTGTTGATTGCTTTTTCAAGTTCGGCAAGCATGGCCGGCGTGCCGCTTTCGACAAGCTGCCAATCTTTCAAATCATATTTTGGCAAGACTCCTTCTCGTACGGCACGCATTAAGCCGGCCCCCGCCTCAATTCCGATAATCTTCCCTTTAAATTCATCTTTCTTCTCTTTCAGCTCTGCGATCGACTTGACATCGACATAATCCGGTACGGCCAGTCCACTGTCCGCTTGATCATACCAGGTCCCCAAAACATCGAATTGGCTGCCGAACTTCTTCATATAAGACTCGTGGGTGATGGGCGACCAGACATCCATGAAAAGATCGACGCTTCCATTAGCCACGCCTGAGAAAACCGGTGCAACCTCCGCTTGAACAAGCTTGACTTTGTAGCCTTTTTCCTCTAGCAATTCTTTCCACAAATAGGTTACGGCAACGTCTTCATCCCAAGGGATGTAGCCGATGGAAATTTCTTTGGAGGTGTTGGATGCGCTGCTGCCCCCTCCGGCATTGGAGGCGGATTTTTCGCTATTCGAACCGCTTTCCATTGTTTTGCCGCATGCCGGGAATACGAATAGTGAACCAATCAATAAGGCCGTAAACCATGCTTTTCCTAACCGGGTTGCATTGTTTCTCATTGTTTTCTCCCCCTAATGTCCAGTATGAATATTCGTTTTTTGACCAAATCTCTGTGAGATCCGATCAAGTAAAACCGCAATGATAACGACGGATATGCCGCCGACGAATCCGCGCCCGACATCCAGCGTACTGATGCTTCGAAGCACTTCCGCGCCCAATCCGCCTGCGCCGACCATAGAAGAGATTACGACCATGGATAACGAAAGCATTATCACCTGGTTGATGCCGGCCATGATCATCGGCTTTGCCAGGGGGAGCTGCACTTTAAACAGTTTCTGCCATTCCGTGGCTCCATAGGCTGTGGCTGCTTCAATCGTCTCTTTGGGTACTTGCTGGATGCCAAGAAGTGTAAGACGAACCGAAGGAGGCATAGCGAAAACAAACGTTGCGATCAGCGCCGTTACATCTCCTAATCCGAACAGCAAAACCACAGGTATCAAATAAACGAAAGCCGGCATCGTCTGCATTATATCGAGCGTCGGTTTGATGATCGCTCCGAACCGTTCAAATCGGTATGCCAGAACGCCTAGCGGCACACCGCATACAAGGGAAAGTATAGTAGAGGCTAGAACGAGGGAGAGTGTAATCATGGAAGCTTCCCATAATCCGAGTGCAAAAAGAAGCAGCAGGCCAAGAGCTGTGTAAATAGCCGTTCTGATTCCGGCAAGTCGCCAGCAGAGCGCCACCAGGACAACAGCAACAAGCCATTCGGGTGGAGTCAATAACACCCATTGAAGCAAACGGATGAACGCCGTTATGATGTTGTTCAACCCGTCAAACACTCCGGAAAACGAATGAATGATGTAATTAATGGAAATATCAGCCCATTTTTCCAATGGAATGAGAGGTTCTCGGCTCGCGTACGTCATCATACCATCTCCTTCCGATATTTCGGGTTTAAATAGTCTTCTTCAGAGTATGCTTGCTTTGCGGAGCCGGTCAGGCTCGAAATGATGGATTCAACCGTAATAATCCCTTCCAACTGATCCTCACCGTTGACGACCGCGATCGGGCCATTGTTCTCAGCAATGAGCGGAAGAACGTCCCTAAGCGGACAGTCGCGACTCACCCGATGTACAGGAGATTCTTGCTTATAAGTATTGTTCTTCACTTCAATCATCGCGCATTCGGCCTTACGGACTTTGCTGTAATCGATATCCTGTACGAGCTGCCTAATATAATCTGTCGCAGGCTCGGATATAAAATCTTCGGCAGTCCCAATTTGAATGATCTTCCCGTCTTTCATTACAGCCGCTCGATGTCCGAGCCGAAATGCTTCATCCAAATCATGCGTGACAAAAATAACTGTTTTGTGCACTTCATTTTGAATCTCGAGAAACAGCTTTTGCATTTCACGCCTGATCAGCGGGTCCAATGCTGAGAACGGTTCATCCATCAATAAAACTTCCTGGCCGGTAGCCAGCGCCCGGGCGAGGCCGACACGCTGCTGCATCCCTCCCGACAGCTGGTCAATTTTTTTATGGCCTTGTCCCTGGAGATTGACCATTTCGAGAGCCGCTTCACCTTTTTTTGTTCTCTCTTTTAGTCCAACACCTTGAATTTCGAGCCCGAACGTCACATTATCGAGCACCGAGCGATTCGGAAGCAATCCTACATTTTGGAATACCATTCCGATTTTGTTTCGCCTGACTTCCTGAAGCTGTTTGTTTGACATGGTGGCAATATTTTCACGGTTAAGAAAGACGGACCCTTGGGTCGGATGAATCAAGCCGTTCAGGCACCGGAGAAGCGTAGATTTCCCGCTCCCCGATAACCCGATCAGTACGAAGGTTTCTCCCTGCTTCACTTCAAAGCTGGCGTCGTGTATGGCGACAGTGGTGTTGGTCAATTGTTCTATTTCCGACTTACTTTTTCCAGCAGCCCTCATGTCGAGAGCTTGCTTGGAGTGTCGTCCGAACGTCATGGATACATGGTCGATTCGGAAAATCGGTTCCTTTGTCACAAAACCTCACCTTCTTTCGATAGAATAACGGCGCTGCGCTTACTCGTGCTTCATACCAAGCTCATTGCAGATGTAGGTGTGGAAATTCGCGATATGGTGTTCGATCGGAACGAATACTCCTCCATTTTGATAGGCTCGTGAACCCATATTGGTCTGACACCATTCGGCCGCATCGAAGTCCTGAGTGTTGACCCGATGAAACAATTCCACGGCGTCGGAGGGATCGAAATCGGGTTTTTCCATTTCCTCCGGATCAAACAACCAGTCGCATACCAGCATGGTGCGATCCTCCGCAATCGGGATCATTCGATGGATGATGACATGATCGGGAACCAAATTAATGAATACTTGCGGAAGAACGGTGATGCCAAAGTACGTACGATCGTCTTCGGGCTGAAGCCCTTTCAGCATGGACCGCCCCCCTTTGCCGGTCAGCGAGAATGCTTCGATATTGTCCCCGAATTTTGCTCCGCTGCCAATCGCGTTCTGCGTTCCTTTCCCGCCCCGGAATCCCGGGAGAGTGGCTGTCAACTCCGGATGGATCAGCGTACAGTGGTAACATTCCATGAAATTCTCGATAATGAGCTTCCAATTCGCTTTTACATCGTATTCAATCCGGCGTGCGACCTTCAAATCTTGGATTCCATACCGTGAAAAAGTTGTCAAATTTCCAAAACGGTTCATAATCTGCTCGTCGAGTTGCTTCTCTACCGGGAGAGGATCGTCCGCCAAACTGATCCAGACCATGCCGTGCCATTCGGTCAGATGCACCGGCGTCAAATGAAATGCTTCGTCATGGACCATGTCCTGGCTGCACCCCGTCGTATGAGGAACACTTGCAAGCTTTCCGTCGAGCGAGTAATTCCAAGCATGGTACGGACACTGCATGACTTTGCCTACTTTGCCTTTTTCCTGGGTGCAGAGCAATGAACCGCGATGTTTGCAGGCGTTAATAAAGGCTCGGAGGACGTTGTCTTTGCCCCGAATGATGATCACATTCTCATTACCGATTTTTGCGGTAAAGTATTGGCCCGGCTGGGCTGCCTCATTCGCAAACCCGACACAAAACCACGACTTCATAAAGATGTTTTTCATTTCACTCTCAAAGATAGTCGGGTCGGTATAAAAATGCCCTTTGAGTGTCGGGATCAGCGTGCCTTCTCCATACGTTTTCATCTGGTTCATCGCCATTATTGGTCTCCTCCAATTATCGCCTAAATTATAATTGTACTTTGCCAAACCGATTCGGGCTGAACAACTCGATTGGAAGCCGGGATGTTCCTTCCGTGGCCAGATCAGCCAATATTTCCCCGACTACACTGGCGAATTTGAAGCCATGTCCCGAAAACCCGGCTCCAATTGCAACCTGTTTATGCCGGGGATGAAGGGAAATGAGAAAGTGTTCATCCGGGGTATTGGAATAAAGGCATGTTCTTGCCTGCAAAAGCTTTCCATTCAACTGCGGAATACGGCTGCCGATATATTCCCTCATCTTATCGATCTCGGAGTCGTAAACGTTCCGGTCAATCGTATCTGCCGTGCACGGCTGCCCCATCCGGAAGAAGGCGATTTTGGCCCCTTCCCCGCCAAGGCCGAATGAAGGAAATCCATAGAATTGCACACCGTCTTCCGCTTCCCAAATGTAGATCGGCATGTTACCGACTCTGAACGGTTCGATTCCGTCCGTCGGCGCAAACCACATCATGACCTGCCGTTCGATCAGCAGATTAACTCCCAGATCTTCCAGCACGTTCGGCGCCCACGCTCCCGGAGAAACTACCAATCGGCCTGCTTCATATTCGCCGTCCGCCGTGACAACGGTCACTCCTTCACCGGAAGGATGGGCTTCCCAACGGATAACGGGTTCGAAAAACCTCAGATCCGCACCGTGTTTCTCAGCTTGAAGCAGATGAGCGAGCACGCTATTCTCAGGTCTTACAAAACCGGCTTTCTCTTCGTATAAGGCGATTGTGCCTTCGGGTGGTGTGAATATTGGGAATTTTCTGTGTATTTCTTTGGCATCAAGAATGTCGTACGATAAGTTCCACGCCTTCGCGCTATCGATACTGCCCTTTACCGTGAGGCTGTTTTCGCTGCCCATCATGAGGCCGCCGGTGATGTTTAAAATGTTGGTGCCGCTTTCCTTCTCGATCTCTTCCCATAATTCATAGGCCCGCAGAAGGAGCGGAACATAAGCGGGATCTTCAAAATACGCTTGGCGAATAATGCGTGAACCGCCGTGGTGGGAACCTTGATCGTGCGGCGATCCGAACCGCTCAAGCCCGAGCACGCGCTGCCCCCGCTTCGCCAAATGATAGGCAGCTGCACTTCCCATGCTCCCAAGTCCGATGACAATCACATCATAATGCTGCTTCAATGCAATCTCCCCTTCAATTGGTTTCTCTTACTTGGCGGCAACTGAATATTGTGCGGCAACCGTTACCGGGTAACGGCGCCCGAAATATTCGACCTGCAGCGTTTTTCCGGCGAGAGCCGCCTGCGGGCTCAACCACGCGTACGCAATGGTCCCTCCTTCGGAGTATCCGTAACCGGTACTCGTAATAAAACCTGCGGCTTTGTCGCCGTCGAATACAGGTTCGTATCCCATGATGACCACCGACGGATCGTCAACCGTCAGTACCGTCAGCGATTGCTTGGGACCGGCGGCTCGCCGCTCCGATAATGCCCTGTCGCCGATGAACCCGGTCTTACCCGCCTCGACCGCCTCCTCGATTCCCGCTTCGTAAGGATCATGTTCGCTCCAGTAATCTTTTCCATAGTCCGGGGTACGTGATTCGAGCCGCAAACTATCGTAAGCCTGACTACCGGCTGCAATCAGCCCGTGCGGCCTTCCCGCTTCCCACAGCAGATCCCAGAGCCTGAGTCCTTGATCGTGGCTCGTGTACAGTTCCCATCCGGGAAGTCCGAACGTCGGGAGGTAAACGACCATTACCGGCACTGTATCGATGTGCAGCTCCCGCGCCTGACCCGGAATCCACCTGCCGGGATTAAAGGCAGTGCGGTCTGCCGCTTGCATGATGTCGGCGGCCATTGGTCCGAGAATCCCTATTGTGCACGTACCCGAGCTCAGATCCTCGATCCGAACGGACGATGCGAAAGGCGACTGCCGAAGCTGTCTCTGAACCCAATCCCATTCCACCGCTCCTTTGACCGTGAAGAAAAAGTCGGTATCGGACAAACAAACCGCGTTAAGGTCCCCTTTAATGCCTCCTCTTTCATTCAGCATGAGTGCTGAGGAAGCGTAGCCCGGGCGGTTTTGCGAGAAACCGGTTGTAAGCATCCGCAAAAATTCCGCTGCTCCTTCGCCGGTCAACCGGCCGCGCTTCTTCAAAGCCGTAAGATCAAACATCGCCGCCTGTTCAAGTGCAATAAGATGTTCTGCGCCTGCAGCCCGCGACCAATACCGGGCTTCCCATCCGGCGCGCTCCGGGATGTTATTTGCTCGTCCGGCTGCCATTGCGTCGTTCGCCCCGTACCACCGCGCTTGCTCCCACCCGTTCGTTTCCGTAAATTGTGCGCCAAGCTCTTTCTGCCTCGCGTAGAACGGACTTAATCTCATATTGCGACAAGAATCGGCAGGCTCCAGAGGATGGTGAATGTTATAAACTTTCTCGAACGCTTCCGAACAACGCTGTTTGATGTAAGCAGGGCTTTGGGAATAGGAATCGAAACGATTGATGTCGCACACTTCCAAATCAACATCCGGTACGCCGTCGACCATCCACTCGGCCATCGCTTTGCCGACGCCTGCCGAATGTGTTACCCAAACCGCTTCAGCAACCCAAAATCCTTTGACCTTGGCGGCCTCGCCCAAGATCGGCATCTCGTCCGGAGTGAAGGAGAAGAGTCCGTTAATCGCGCGCTTGACCGGCGCAACCTTCAAGGCCGGAAGCAGCTGGGTTGCGTCCTGCCATGCGTTCCCGAAATCTTCCGGAGTGAACGGCTGGACGGACGGCATTTCTTCCGTCTCGCCGTGACGGGCGATCTGTTCGACTTCGACAGGTATGGGCCGATGCTGATAGGAGCCCATGCCGATTCCGTCGAAAATTTGCCTGAAATAAAGCGAGCGGTCCTGATGCCGGAGGATTGGCAGCCGTACTTCTTCCGTCTCATCGGCAAATTCCTTTAAGGGGGAAGTATACGCATATTGATGCGCCATCGGCTGAAGAGGGATGGAAACCCCCGCCATCCGGCCGATCTTTGGTCCCCACATGCCTGCGCAGCAAAGCACAACATCGGCTTCATAGATACGGTCGTTTGTTTTTACCGCCGTAACCCGGCCATCTGCAACCTCGATGCCGGTAACTTCGATATTTCCGTAAAACTCGGCCCCCCGTTCCTTCGCATATCGGGCCATTACCTGTACGGCACGGAGAGGTTTGGCGATTCCGTCTGTAGCCACATGCAATCCTCCGTAAACTCTGGAAGGATCCAGCAGCGGAAAATGTCCAGCGCACTGTTCCGGCGTAAGGAGCGAAGCTTCTATCCCCCATGAGACGGCCAGTCCGCGCTTGCGCTTGAGCTCTTCCCATCGTTCTGGCGTGGCCGCCACTTCGAGCCCGCCGACCGGATAGAAACACGGCTGGCCGTCAAGGTCGAGGCTCATGAAGCATTTGACGGTTTCGGACGCGAGCCGGGTCATTGTTTTGGATCCGTTCAGTTGAAACACCAAGCCTGGGGCATGGGAGGTCGATCCGCCGGTTTCGAACAACGGCCCCTGTTCCAGCACCGTGATGTTGCGAATTCCTTTTTGACTCAAGAAATACGCGGTGCTGCAACCAACCACTCCCGCTCCGATAATGACCACCTTTTGATCTGACAGCAAACTCATTACCTCCTATCCGAATAAGTAAGGCTGTGAAGCTCGGTCATCACTTCCGCTCTATATCGCCTGGAAGTAATCGATCCGAATAGAGAAAAAGGACAGAGAAAGGCCTCGAGACCTTTCTCTGTCCTTTTACCTGAGAGCTTTCCTTTCTCGTCTCCATCAGACGGATCATAAACGAGAAAGGTTTCCCCTTCGGTGGCCAAACGGCACTCTCCAGAGTTGCGTCCGATAATATTCTAGTAACCTGAGAGATTATCCTAAAGGTATTTTTTTAGGACTTGCTCCTTCGGCGCCGGATCGGCTTTTCATATTATCTTCATTCGCAGTATGTTAAGTATATTTTTATTTTATTTAAAAAACTAAATCTAGTCAATCCTTATGTCACATTTGATCACATTATGTCACACTTTGTCTAAACTTTCGTAACACGTTACGTTATTATTTATATCATCATTCGAGAGGTATTGACCCGTAATTAGGTGAACCGTTGCCGGGTTTCATTATCTTTGCAGGTTCCAGCTGTCAGCGGCATACTTCTCTTGAGCCAGGCGCCTCACCAGATCCGTCTCGTATTCGGTGAGCTCCCCGGTAACAAGATCTGTGCCCAGTCCTGCCGAGAATCCGGACCGGAAAGACTGCTCCAGATCCCGCATCGTCGCAATCGGCAGGCCTTTATGACGAAGGCATGAATTAATGGCCACCGCTTTGCGTTCAAAAACCTTCTTCATTCGGCATTTGTCGGACGGCTCGCGGAAACGGAGAACCTCGAACAGCGTATCCACGTCTAGCTCCAGCAGGATCGAGCCGTGCTGAAGGATAACTCCCTTGGAACGCATCTGCGCGCTGCCCGCAATTTTTCTTCCTTCGACGACGAGCTCGTATTTGGAAGGCGAATCGAAACAAGCCGCGGACATCGGCCCGCCCGGGGAAGATGCGGCCCCATTGCCCGCCGGCACGTCCAGTCCCGTCATCCTGGCGTCTAGACCGAGCTTGCGAAAGCCGAGCAGCAGCCCCATGCTCAGCACGCGATAAGCTTCCGTTACGCTCGCCGGGATGCCGGGATAATTCTCCGGGACGATAAGGCTGTAGGTAAGCTCGTTATCATGCAGTACCGCCCGTCCCCCGGTCGCCCGCCGGACAAAGCCGAGGCCGCGCTCGCGAAGCGCCCCGAAGTCGATCTCCTTGCTCGGCTGAAAATAGCCGATGGACACGGAAGCGGGGTTCCAGCCGTAGAAGCGGACGGTCGGCGGCACAAGCCCCTTTTCTTGCGCGGCGAGTATCGCTTCGTCGATCGCCATGTTCTCCGCCGGAGAACGATTTCCGGTATGAATGAATCTCCACATTGGCGGTCACCCCCCCAAAGCCTGCAGATCCGCACCGAGCATCGCTTCCCCGATAATCTCCGACAGCGTCGGATGCGGATGGATCATTCGGCCGACCTGCATCGAGGTCGCCTCCAGAAGCTGCGCCAGCGCCGCCTCTCCGATGAAATCGGTCACGTGCGGACCGATCATGTGAACGCCCAGTATGACGCCGCTAGCCTTCTCGGCCACGACTTTGACGAAGCCGTCGGATTCTCCGAGCACAAGCGCTTTGCCGATCGCTTTGAATGAAAATTTGCCCACTTTAATGTCGTAGCCCTTGTCGATGGCGGCTTGCTCGGTCAGGCCAACGCTCGCCATCTCGGGTCGGCTGTACACGCATTTGGGCACAGATGCGGGATCGGGAGCATGCGAATCCAGGCCGCAGATGCTCTCCACCGCGGTCACACCCTCGTGGCTCGCGACATGCGCAAGCTGCAAACCGCCGATCACGTCTCCGATGGCGTAGACGTGCGGATCGTCCGTCCGCATGCGGCGGTCGACAACGATTGCTCCCCGCTCGACCCGCGCCGCCGTCCGCTCCAGGCCAAAGCCCTCAACGTTTGCCGTACGGCCCACAGACACAAGCAACCGCTCGGCTGCCAGCGTCTCCGTCCTGCCGTTGCGCTCGATCTGCACTGTCGCCCCGTTGTCGTCCGCGGTCACGCCCGCCTCAAGAAGCCTCACCCCCATCAACGCCTTGATGCGCCGCTTGGCGAACAGCCGCGCCAGCTCGCGAGACACGTCCGCATCCTCCGTCGGCACGATCCGGTCCGCGGCCTCGACGATCGTCACCTGCGCTCCGAAATCGCTCAGCATCGACGCCCATTCGACGCCGATCACTCCGCCTCCGATAATCAGAACCGATGACGGAACCTCAGTCATCTCCAGCGCATCGTCGCTGGTCATGATTCTCTCGTGCGTCGGAAGGCCCGCAATGCGGCGCGGACGCGATCCGGTAGCGACGATCAGATCACGGTAGCCGATCCGGATAGAAGACATGCCGGTAGAAACCGCTTCGGCGCTTGTTATATCGATGATGCCGTTATAATGACCAGATGAGGAGGTTTCGGCAATGACACCGGTTCCTTCGTAAACGTCGATCTTGTTCTTCTTCATCAGAAACTGTACACCGGTCTGAAGCTGTTTGACGATGGCGTCCTTGCGTGCCTGTACGCCGCCGAAATCAAGAGCGACGTCAGAAGTGAGTATGCCGAAACTTTCGCTGCGCTTCATCGACTCGTACAGCTCGGCGCTGCGCAGCAGCGTCTTGCTCGGAATGCAGCCCTTGTGCAGACAGGTCCCGCCGAGCTTATCCCGCTCGACGAGCGCGGTCCGCTTGCCCAGCTGCGCAGCGCGGATCGCGGCGATGTATCCTCCCGGACCGCCGCCCAGAATGACGATATCGTAGATGTCCATAGGATCACACTCCATCCATGTATTTGCGATGCTAACCAAATGGTGG
This sequence comes from Paenibacillus beijingensis, assembly GCF_000961095.1. Classification (NCBI taxonomy): domain Bacteria; kingdom Bacillati; phylum Bacillota; class Bacilli; order Caryophanales; family Paenibacillaceae; genus Paenibacillus; species Paenibacillus beijingensis. The sequence continues at coordinate 1,645,332 of NZ_CP011058.1, forward strand.
CTTGGCTGCCTTGATCTGTTCCGTCAGCTTGCGACCGGTTGGCGTTTGGGCCAGGCCGCCGAGCGCCGTTTCACGGTGTTCGCCCGGCATCTTCGAGCCAACCTCCAGCATGACGCCGATCACCTCGTCCGAAGGAATGACGCTTCGCACCCCGGCAAGCGCCATATCTGCCGCCGCCAGCGCGTTTACTGCGCCCAGGCCGTTGCGGACGATGCAGGGAACCTCGACAAGCCCGGCAACAGGATCACAGATTAGCCCGAGCGTATTTTTGAGCGCGAGACCGACGGCATGAACCGCCTGCTCTGGGCTCCCGCCGCGCAGCTCGACGAGCGCGCCCGCCGCCATGCCGATGGCGGAGCCGATCTCCGCCTGGCAGCCGCCTTCCGCACCGGAGATGAACGAGTTGTTGGCGATGACATAGCCGATCGCCCCGGCGCAGAACAAGCCGTTCACGAGCTTCCCGTCTTCCCAGCCGAAGCGCTCTTGGGAGCTGACGAACACACCGGGAATGATGCCGCAGGAACCTGCGGTTGGTGTCGCAACGATGCGCCCCATCGAGGCGTTGACCTCGGATACCGCCAGCGCGTACGCCATCGCCTTGCCGGTCCAATCCCCGACGGAAGGCTCGCCGGCGGCAACATGCCCGAGCACCTTGCGCCCGTCGCCCCCGACGAGCCCGCTCCGCGACGAGGCGCCGCCCTCGAGCCCTTTGCGAACCGCTCTCTTCATAACTTCATAATAATCGGCCATCTGGCGCACGATCTTATCCGGCGGCTCCCCGGTCTCCTTCGCCTGCTCGGCGATCATGAGCTCGGCGATCGAGAGTGACTCCCTGCGGCACAGGTTCGAAATATCATTAAGAGTACGAAAATTCATGTCAACAACTCCTCCGGACTATCTGTCAGGTCAGATCGATGACGGTCGCCCCGCCGATATGCGGCAGGCAGGCTAGGGCTTCGAGCAGCGCTCCGTCCGGTCTACGGTCGCATTCGAGCACCGTCATCGCCGCCCCGCTTCTTTCCTTGCGGTCAACGTTCATAAAGCCGATGTTCAATCCTGCGCTGCTGACAGCTCCGGTTATAGAGGCCAGAACGCCGACCTGATCGTCGTGAGAGATGACAATCGTCGGATAATAGCCGGAGAAGCCCGCGGCGAAACCGTTCATCGAATGAATCTCGATATTGCCTCCGCCGATGGAGGCGCCGCTTATCGTAATCTCATTGCCGCCAGCGATCGCCGAAATCTCGACGAAGTTGGGATGAGGACTCATTCCCGCGCCCGTCCGCAGCTCATAGCTTAGCCCCGCCTTGTCTGCCTCCGCGAAAGCGTCCGGAATTCTTTCGTCATCAGTGTCGAAATCAAGCAGTCCTCCGACGAGCGCCAAATCCGTGCCGTGGCCCGAATATGTTTCTGCGAAGGAACCGTGCAGCGTAATAACGGCCTGCTCCGGCACACGTCCGAGCAGCTGCCGGGCGACACGACCGATGCGAACCGCCCCGGCTGTATGAGAACTCGACGGTCCAACCATAACCGGACCGATAATGGAAAATACATGTTTGAACCGCATCCCCGATTTCTCCCTTCTAAACGATAACACCGGAGGCTGCTTTGGCATGTTCCGCCTGCTCGAGGGCGTGGTAAGAGCTGCGTACGAGCGGCCCCGCCTCGACGTGTGCGAACCCGAGCGCCTTCCCGGCTTCCTTCAGCTCGGCGAACTCCGACGGATGGTAATAGCGGCTAACCTCCATATGCTTCAGAGACGGCTGCAAATACTGCCCGATCGTCACAATGTCACAGCCCGCCGCCCGTAGATCCGTCATCGCTTCGATCAGCTCCTCCTTCGTCTCTCCAAGCCCGACCATAAGGCCGGATTTCGTCACTTGACCGGGACGAAGCGCCTTTGCTTGCCGCAGCACGGACAGGGAACGGTCATATTTTGCCTTGGCGCGCACTTTATCCGAGAGGCGGCTGACCGTCTCCAGATTGTGGTTCAGCACGTCAGGCCCGGCTTCCAGCACGACCGCCAGCCTCTCCGCCGCGCCGCCGAAGTCCGGAACGAGCACCTCGACGTTCGTCAGCGGATTGCTCTCCCTTACCGCCCGTATCGTCGCCGCGAACATGGACGCGCCGTGATCGTTCAGGTCATCGCGGGCTACGGACGTAATGACGACGTGATTAAGCCCCATCTCTTTGACGGATTGTGCAACCTGCTGCGGCTCCTCCAGGTCGAGCTCCGTCGGCAGCCCGGAGGTTACGGCGCAAAAGCGGCAGGCTCGCGTGCAGATTTTTCCCAAAATCATGAAGGTGGCCGTGCGCTGGCTCCAGCACTCGAAAATGTTCGGGCACCTCGCCTCTTCGCAAACGGTGTGGAGCTTGCGATCGCGCATCATTCCCCGGATCTCTTGAAAATTGTCCCTGGTGTTCAGTGATATCTTCAGCCATTCCGGCTTGCGTTCTCTGGTTTGCGACATGCTCCGCACCTCCTTATTTGCCCGAGATGAAGGCCTCGTATTGTTCGGCGCTGAGCAGAGCTGCCACCACTTCTGCGGCGTCCCCGTCCACCTCGACCTCGACGATCCAACCTTCCCCGTAGGGGTCCGAGTTCACATTCTCCGGCGAATTCAGCAGCGCCTCGTTTATCATAACCACCGTTCCGCTGACCGGACTAAATAGGTCGGATACGGTTTTGACCGATTCGATCGTCCCCATCGGTGCGTCCGCCTCAAGAACGGCACCTGTCTCCGGAAATTCGACGAACACGATATCTCCCAACTGGCTTTGCGCGAAATCGGTAATGCCGATCCGAACCAGGTTTCCTCTGGCTTCCGCCCATTCATGCTCCTCCGAATATCCAAGGCCCGCTTTAACTTCACTCATTGCCAACATCCCTTCGAATGATTTATTTGGGGTTGTTTCATTCCTTTATTTCCCTTGTGAAGAGCGGAAAAGACGCCGCAAGTGCGGCCGTTTGCTCTCTGACCTTTGCTGCCGTGAACGGATCGTTGCGGTGCTTCAGCGCATCCGCGATACAGCGGCCGAGCTGCTTCATCTCCTTCTCCCCCATACCCCGGGTCGTCAGCGCCGGCGTACCGATGCGGATGCCGCTTGTGACGAACGGACTTGCCGTTTCACCGGGAATTGTGTTTTTGTTGACGGTGATGCCGACCTGCCCGAGCAGCGCTTCCGCTTCCTTCCCGGTCAGCCCCCACGGACGGACGTCGATCAGCAGAAGATGATTGTCGGTCCCGCCCGATACGAGCGTCGCCCCTTCCTCTGTCAGCGTCTGTGCCAATGTGCCGGCGTTGCTGACAACCCTCTTGGCGTATGCCGTAAAGGAAGGCTCAAGCGCCTCTCGGAAGCAAACGGCCTTCGCCGCTATGACGTGCATGAGCGGACCGCCTTGGATACCGGGAAAAATGGCCTTGTTCAGCCCTTTGGCCATATCCTCGTCGTCGGTCAGCAAAAGCCCCCCGCGCGGCCCGCGCAGCGTCTTGTGCGTCGTGCTCGTCACAACGTCGGCGTGCGGGAACGGAGACGGATGCAGGCCAGCCGCCACCAATCCGGCTATGTGCGCCATGTCAACCATCAGTTTCGCGTGGACAAGATCGGCGATCTCCTTGAATTTGGCGAAGTCGATCAGGCGGGGATAGGCGCTCGCCCCGGCGATGATAAGGCGGGGCTTCTCCTTTCGGGCGATCGCTTCGACCTGATCGTAATCGATGCGATGGGTGATCTCGTCGACGCCGTAGGACACGACGTCGAACCATTTGCCCGAAAGGCTGACCGGACTGCCGTGCGTCAGATGTCCTCCCTGGTAGAGGTTCATGCCCATCAGCTTGTCTCCGGGCTCAAGAAGATGAAACAGAACTGCGGTATTCGCCTGCGCCCCGGAATGCGGCTGGACGTTGGCGTAGGCTGCGCCGAACAGCGCCTTGGCCCGTTCGATCGCAAGCGTTTCCGCTTCGTCCACATACTCGCAGCCTCCGTAATACCGTTTGCCGGGATAACCCTCGGCATATTTGTTCGTCAGCTCGGACCCCATCGCTTCCATGACTTCCGGACTGACAATATTCTCCGAGGCAATCAACTCCAGCGTCTTCAATTGTCTTTCGCGCTCGCGGTTAACGGCCGCATGGATATCAGGATCGTACGTTTGCAAACTCAAAAGTGCCACCTCCACATGGTGTTTCAAATGTAAAAAAAAGGACAGAGAACCGGCTTGTCGCCGTGTTCTCTGTCCGGGTACCTGAGAGTTTAAGCGGTTCTTAAACCGCTGTTACCCCTTTGGTGGCTGTTCGCTCTCTCCAGAGTTGCGTCGGATGGCGGTTCTTTTTACCTGAGAGATTAATCGTCCGGCTGGCTGGCCGTCGACTTGCTCCTTCGGTGCCTGGCGATCCTAGATTGTCCGCCCGGTCTCTCCCTGCCATCGTCATCCGCTTATTTCAAAATTGTTTGACGCACTTAGAGTAATCGACACTCCGTTTACATGTCAAGATACCTCACAATAAAATTTCGCAAATAGGAAATATATATTGACATACCCCTCGGAAGTCAGGTATTAATAAACTATATAATCATGCGGATGATGGTAACGGGAGAGATTGCCCAAGTCAGCTGACAGGGCGGCGCCGAAGGAGTAAGCCTGATGCAGGTGAATCTCTCAGGCAAAAGGACCTTTACCGGACGCGCCTCTGGAGAGAACGTTCGGAACGCGAAAGGCGTGCCCGTCGTCACCCAAGGGGAAACCCGGGCAATCATTTCAAGTTCGGGGTAACTCTCAGGTACAAAGGACAGAGCGAAGAGGAAACGGAAAGCGGCATTCACGCTGCGGACGTTCAGCCTTTTTGCTGCTGTCCTTTATTGCGTTTAATGGGTTTTCACGTTACCTGAGGAGGAGAGAAGGATGACTAAACTTAAACGAACCCCGCTTTACCCGCTCTACGCCGATTATCCCGGCGTCCGATGCATCGACTTCGGCGGCTGGGAGCTTCCCGTTCAATTCTCGGGCATTCAGAAGGAGCATGACGCCGTGCGGCAGCAGGCCGGTCTGTTCGATGTCTCCCACATGGGGGAGATCAAGGTGACCGGGCAATTCGCGGAAGCTTTCCTGCAAATGATGACGACGAACGATGTAACGAAGCTCTCGAACGGCCAGGCGCAGTACACGCTTATGTGCTATCCGGACGGAGGCGTCGTCGATGATTTGCTCGTGTACCGGCTCACGGCCGACCAGTACATGCTCGTAGTGAACGCCTCTAATATCGACAAAGACTTTGATTGGCTGCGCGAGCATCTGATCGGGGATGTTGTACTCGAGAATATCTCCGATGAGTTGGCGCTGCTCGCCCTGCAGGGTCCGAAAGCGTCCGCCATTATGGATGCGCTGGGGGCAGAGCCGGCTGTTGGCGAACTTCTTCCTTTCCATTTCACCGCCGATGTCTCCATTGCAGGCGTGAAGACGCTTGTCTCACGAACGGGCTACACCGGTGAGGACGGCTTCGAGATTTACGTACCGGCGTCTCGCGCCGCTGACGTCTGGAACGCTCTGCTCGCGGCGGGCGAACCGCTCGGGCTCGTGCTGGCAGGACTTGGCGCCAGAGACACGCTTCGCTTCGAGGCGCGCCTGCCGCTGTATGGTCAAGAGCTTTCGAATACGATTACCCCGCTTGAGGCGGGCGTCGGCTTCTTCGTGAAGCTCTCCCAAGACAACTTTATCGGCCGTGACGCACTGCTGAAACAGAAAGCCGAAGGCGTGCCGCGCAAGCTCGTCGGTATTGAGATGATCGACCGCGGCATCCCCCGTCCCCAATATCCCGTCTATGCGAACGGCAAAGTGATCGGCGAAGTGACGACGGGCACCCAATCTCCGACGCTTAAGCGCAATCTCGGCCTTGCCCTGATCGCTGCCGATTACGCCGGGCCAGGCACCGAGCTCTGGGTGGAAATACGCGGGAAACGGCTGAAGGCACAAGTCGTCAGGGCGCCATTTTATAAAAGACTTCCGAAGGAGTGAGCTTCGTGGCCAACAAACACCGCTACATCCCGATAACCGAACAGGACCAGGCCGACATGCTGAAGACGATCGGCGCACAAACGATTGAAGACCTGTTCCGCGACATACCGGAGGCGATTCGTTACCGCGGCGTCCTGCCGATGTCTCCCGCTCTCGATGAGTTCTCGCTGCTTGAGCATATGAAGGAAATGGCCGGCCGTAACGCCGATACGGATCGCTACGCCAGCTTCCTGGGCGCCGGCATCTACGATCACCATATTCCGGTCGTCATTAATCATATGATCTCCAGATCTGAATTTTATACCGCCTATACGCCGTATCAGCCCGAAATCAGTCAAGGGGAGCTTCAGGCAATCTTCGAATTCCAGTCCTATATCTGCGAGCTGACTGGGATGGCCGTCGCCAACGCCAGCATGTACGACGGCGTGACGGCGCTGTCCGAAGCCGGCGCTCTGGCGAGCGGCGCGACGAAGCGCAGGCAGCTCGTTATCTCGCGCACCGTCCACCCGGAAGCACGCGAGACCGTACGTACGATGGCCCGCGGCCTGAACCTGGAGGTTGTCGAGGTCGGCTACGCGAATGGCGTGACGGATCTTGGCGCGTTGAAGGCGGCTGTAACCGGCGATACGGCAGCCGTGCTCGTTCAATCGCCGAACTTCTTCGGCTGTGTCGAAGATATTGCCGCGATCGAGCCGATCATTCACGGCGTCAAAGGGCTGCTCGTCGTCAGCGCGAACCCGATGTCGCTAGGCCTGCTTGAACCGCCCGGCAAGCTCGGCGCCGACATTGTCGTCGGCGATGCGCAGCCGCTTGGCATCTCCCAATCGCTTGGCGGTCCGACCTGCGGCTTCTTCGCGGTCGCCGAGCCGCTGATGCGCCGGATGCCCGGCCGGATCGTCGGCCAGACGACTGATATCGACGGCAATCGCGGCTTCGTATTAACACTGCAAGCGCGGGAACAGCATATCCGACGCGAGAAAGCCACGTCGAACATCTGCTCCAATCAGGCGCTGCTCGCTCTGTGCGTCTCGATCTACCTTTCGACGATGGGCAAGGAAGGGTTGCGTGAAGCCGCTAACCTAAACTTGCAGAAAGCGCACTACGCTGCCCGCCAGTTGGCCGAGCAGCGCGGCTTCAAGCTGCCTTTTTCCGCGCCGTTCTTCAACGAATTCGTCGTTCGGCTGCCGGAGGGAACTTCCGTGAAGGAGATCAACCTGGAGCTTCTTAAGGCTGGCTTCCTCAGCGGCTACGACCTGGGAATCCCTTATCCGGAGCTTAAAGGCCATATGCTGGTCGCCGTCACCGAGAAACGGACCAAGGACGAAATCGATCGTTTTGCAAGCAGATTGGGGGAACTGGCATGACAATGAGTACGACTACGACTACCATTACGACTCAAACTTCAATTACAGCTGCGGCTGCAAAAACGGATAAAGCGCTCATCTTCGAATTAAGCAAGCCCGGCCGCATAGCCTACTCGCTTCCGCCCTGCGACGTGCCGGAGGCAGCGCCAGGCGAATATATTCCGACCGCCATGTTGAGGAAGAAGCCCGCTCAGCTGCCGGAGGTTTATGAAGTCGACGTGATCCGTCATTACACCGAGCTGTCCCGCCGCAATTTCGGAGTCGACAACGGTTTCTATCCGCTAGGGTCCTGTACGATGAAGTACAATCCAAAGATTAATGAAGATACGGCCCGCTTCAGCGGCTTCGCCAAAATCCATCCTTACCAGCCGGAAGAGAGCATCCAAGGCGCGCTTGAGCTGCTGTATACGCTTCAGAACGACCTGGCGGCGTTGACCGGAATGGATCAGGTGACGCTTCAGCCCGCTGCAGGCGCGCACGGTGAATGGACGGGGCTTATGATGATCCGCGCCTATCATGAAAGCCGCGGCGAGAGTCGCACCAAGGTCATCGTTCCCGACTCCTCGCACGGAACGAATCCCGCCAGCGCCACCGTCGCCGGCTTTGAGACGATCACGATCAAGTCGAACGAACGGGGCATGGTCGATTTGGATGCGCTCCGCTCGGCGGTCGGCAGCGATACCGCTGCGCTTATGCTGACCAACCCGAGCACGCTTGGGTTGTTCGAGGAGCAGATCGAAGAGATCGCTGCAATCGTGCATGAAGCGGGCGGACTTCTGTACTATGACGGCGCGAACTCAAATGCCATCATGGGCATTACGAGGCCAGGCGATATGGGCTTCGACGTCGTCCACCTGAATTTGCACAAGACGATGAGCACCCCGCACGGCGGCGGAGGTCCCGGAGCCGGGCCAGTCGGCGTAAAGAGCAAACTAATCCCTTATTTGCCGAAGCCGATTGTCAGCCGCCGGGAGGACGGAACGTACTACTTCGATTACGACCGCCCCGAGTCTATTGGCCGGGTGAAAGCGTTCTACGGCAACTTCGGCATTCTCGTACGCGCGTACACGTATATCCGCACGTACGGCCCGGAAGGACTTCGCCGGGTATCCGAGTGCGCCGTCCTGAATGCCAACTATATGATGCACCGGCTTGCTCCGCATTATGAAATCCCATATCCCGGCGTATGCAAGCACGAATTCGTCATGTCGGGCCGCGGCCTGAAGAAATATGGCGTCCGGACGCTCGACGTGGCCAAACGGCTGCTCGACTTCGGCTACCACCCGCCAACCATCTACTTCCCGCTTAACGTCGAGGAATGCATCATGATCGAGCCGACCGAGACCGAGAGCAAGGAAACGCTCGACGGCTTCATCGATACGATGATCCGAATCGCCGAGGAAGCGAGAACAAATCCGGAGTTTATCTTGAACGCTCCGTACAACACGGTCGTGAAAAGACTCGACGAAACGACAGCGGCGCGCAAGCCGGTTCTGAACTGCGCCTGCGTTTAACCACAGCGTGTCCGAATTAACCAAGGGACAGCTCCATATTGATATGGGGCTGTCCCTTGGCTTCAATATCAGAAAGCGGAGCTTTCAATCGGGAAATGATTCCCTTCACATCTCCGCTTCCATCTCTATCGCTGATTCGATTGAAAAAAGCAAAAGTCCGCCGAACATAGAGTGCCGAGAAGGCCTTCCGCTCCTTCCCATTCTCCGATCTTTCCGATAGAACCCGCCGTGAGACTGTTTATCCGCGACAGCCGAAAGCCTGTCGACGACTGCACGTCAGTTCGTACACGGCCCTGAGTGCATGCATTAACGAATATATAACGTTTTACAATTCCGAAAGCTATCGATGGACATTAAAAAGGATGACTCCTGATGAATTCAGAAGTCATCACACGGCTGCTTAACACCAAAGGTCTTTTTTCAAAAACTGTCCATAAATAGGTTCACAGTTCAGGGACGGCCAAGGGGGATTTTTGCTGCCGACTCATTCCTCAAACAATTCCTTCAAAACCGTCTTCCTGTTTTCGAGAAAGCGCCGGGTCACGATATAGTGCATCGTATCTTCGTACCGAATCTCCCCTGCCGGCTGAACATCAAAATTGAAGATTTGCGCATCCGGATAGCCGAGTAAAATCGGAGAGTGCGTGGCGATAATGAATTGCGCTTCGTTCTCCAACTCTTTGATGATTCGCAGCAGGGCGAGCTGTCTTGCCGGCGAAAGAGCAGCCTCCGGCTCGTCGAGCAAATAGATCGCCTTTTTTCCAAAGCGGTGCTGAAAAAGAGAAAGAAACGCTTCCCCATGCGATTGCTCATGCAAGGAACGCCCCCCGTAATATTTCAAGCTTTCCGGCAGCGTGTCCAGATGCGAGGCGAAGTGATAAAAGGTTTCCGCTCTCAGAAAAAAACCGTTTGTGATTTTGGGCAGCCACGAAAGCCGGATACAGTCTCCCAAAGCGGAATGGGAAGCGTCTACGTCATAGACGTTATTCCTCCCTCCTCCAGCCGTATGAAAACCGCATTGATACGCAATCGCTTCCAGAATCGTCGATTTGCCGGAGCCGTTCTCCCCTACAAAAAAAGTGACGTTCGTGCGAAACGAAAGCGAATCCAGCGCCTTGACTGCGGGTATGGAAAACGGATAGCCGTCCGGGCGCGAACGCTCATCCCTCAAAATCTCCAGGCTTCGTAAGTACATTTCATTCAGCTCCAAATCAGTCTTTCAACTCATCCAGGAGTCGGTTTCATTTTTACATGCGGATATTCATCTTCCGGCACCTGTTCGGGCGGCTGGTTGATCGATGCATCCGTCTATTTTTCAGATAAAACGCTTCCTTTCAGTTGTCCGCCAAACGGCTTTCGCGGCGGGTTTGCGTCTGAAAGACCGCTGCAAACACGGCGATACAGGCCAGCGCAACGAGTGAATTGTAGAAAAAAACGTTTCGCATCCCGAACGCTTCACTGGCGACGCCGCCGACGAGACTGCCGATAATACGTGCAATGCCGAGGCTGAGCAGCGCGTTGAACGTTTGGCCGCTTGCCTTCAGCTCATTCGGCACTTCCCGGTTGATGACGATAGCCATCGTGACGGAAAGCACGATAAATATTGCGCCGTGCAGCAGCTGAATCGGAAAAACCCAGTAAGGGTCGTGGATGACCGAGAACAGATACCACCGCAGCGCGGCGGCGGCTCCGGCCCCGAGCAATATGTAGGACACGTTGATCCGTTTGAAAAGGAAGGCCGAAAACAACAGAAACGGAATTTCACTGAGCGAAGAGATGAGCATCGACCACCCCAGCCAAGAGCTGTCGCCGCCGAGTTCTTTGAAATAGAGCGGGAAAAAGGAGTAATAGTAGCCCAGCGTAATGTTCAGAATAAAGTTGAGCGTTAAATAGAGAACGAGCTTGCGGTTGCGGAACAGGACAAGCAGATGCATTTTCCGGCCCTGCGACTGATGTCCCTTAACGGCGGGAAAACGGAGAACCAGCAGGAAGCTGACGCCCAGGATCGCCGCATTGACCGGAAACAGCAGATTAATGTGTTGGGTGGCGATAAATCCGAACAAGACGGACATGACGGCGAACCCGATTGTGCCTCCGAGCCGGATCCGGCTGAAATCGCCCGATTTGCGCTTGTCCAGCGTCTCGAGCGTGATGGCATCTCCAACGGCGGCGATGGATGATGAAAAAAACATGAACAAACCGATCATCGCGAACACGTAACCGAACTGGGCGGAGAGCGGATACAGGAGCATCGAAACTCCGCTGCCGGCGAGCATAAGGAGGAGAACGCTGTTTTTCGTCTTGGCTCTGTCGCTCAGCGTTCCCCAAACCGGCTGCGCCATAATCGCAATAAGAGGCCCCAGACTGAGCAGTGTGCCGATTTGCGACGGAGTAAACCCGATCTGTTGAAAATAGAGCGGAATAAAGGTTGCGTATACCGCATTATTCATGTAGAAGATCATATAGAATAACACGATAGCTGTAATATTGATCGGCATATGATCGTGTCCTTTAGTTTTTTTTGGCGGCGGCGATTAGACCTGATAGAGCTGAATAAGGTTGCCGCAAGTATCGTCCAATACGGCAATCGTTACCGGTCCCGTTTTCTTCGGCTCCCCGCGAAACGCCACGCCCAGCTTTGTCATCCGTTCGTACTCGTGCCTAATATCTTCAACAACAAATGCCGCGGCGGGAATCCCCTGCTCAAAAATGGCTTTTTGATAGGCCATGGACGCCGGGTTGCCGTTTGGCTCAAGCAGCAGCTCGACCTCGTCCGGCGCTTCGGGCGAGACAACGGTCAAAAATTTGGCTTCCCCCAGCGGAATCTCCCTTTTCTTCACAAAACCGAGCACTTCCGTATAAAACTTGAGGGCTTTGTCCTGATCGTCCACAAATACACTGGTCAGTTTAATCTTCATCGTCATCCTCCTAAAGGTTTTGCCGAATGACAAAACCACTTTGTAAGCATTAGCTTCGTTTTTGCGTTAGCAATTCGGAATCATCGGCTTCTGCCGCAGCATAATCATTCAGACCCATTTGTTGCATTGCCCATTTTTGAAAAACGAAGCTGCCGGTCCTGCCCGTAAAAGTCGAAGCTCCGGCAGCCTTACTTTGACGGAACGCGCAGCCGCCTGTTTTGATGAGACAGACCCCGGCTAGCTGTCCGCCTCGCCCAGACGAAGCCGGCCTTTCGCGATTCAGACGAGACGGATCCGGCAGCTGCCGGCTTCTTGGCCTGCCCAGAGAACGGTCAGCTCATCGCCGTCCGCAAGCGCGGCGACGCCGGCCGGGGTGCCGGTAAAGATCAGGTCGCCGGCACCAAGCCCGTACGTACGGCCGATATGTTCGATCAGCGCATCGACAGGAAACAGCATGTCGCCGGCGTTGCCGAGCTGGGCCCGCTCTCCGTTGCGCCGCAGCTCAAAATCGTGCGCCTGCAAGCCTTCCCGGCCGGGATACGGCAGCCAAGGCCCAAGCGGCGCCGATCGGAGGAAGCCTTTGGCGTCCAGCCACGGCTGGCCTTTCTCCTTCAGCCTGCTCTGCACGTCCCGCAGTGTCAGATCGAGCCCGAGCGTCATGGCGTCGATCAAATCGTCCGCTTGCGCGCCTGGCTCGTAATCGCGCCCGATCCGCAGCACGATCTCCGTCTCGAAATGCACTTCCCCTCTGCTGCCGGGAAGCTCAATAACGCCGCCGTCCATCGGAACCGCCGTTTGCACCGGCTTCAAAAACACAATCGGCGCTTTCGGCACTTCGTTGCCCAGCTCCAGCGCATGCAGCCGGTAATTACGGCCGATGCAGTATATGTTTCGAATGCCGCTTGCAGCGGCTTCATACGGATTTGCCCTTGTCATCTGAAAGATCAGCTCCCATGCTTCGATTTGGAGTGGCGACAGATTCGTCGCGAAGAAGGAATCGGCTCGACAGACTAGCCTTTCTTCTGCGATTCGATCCGCTCGGCCAGCTCGTTAAGATAAGTCCACCGCTCCATCTGCTCTTCCAGCACCGCTTCCAGCCGCTGCTGCTCGGCAACAAGCTCCTGCAGCCGCGCCGAATCGCTGGAGGCGGCTTCCATCGTCTCACTCAGCTCCTGGAGCGCTTGCTCGGTCTGTTCAATCCAGCCGTCAATCTGCTCAAAATCTTTTTGCTCCTTATACGACATCTTCAGCTTCGCTTCCCGGCCGCCGCCCCGGCCGGTTCCGCCTCCGTCCGCCTTGGCGCCTGTGTTGCCTCCGCCGGCTGCGTCTCCCGTGTTGCCTCCGCCGGCTGCCGCGCTCCCGCCTCCTTCTTTGCCTCCGCCGGCTGCCGCGCTTCCGCGTCCTGCGCCACCTTTGCCTGCGGCGCGTGATGACTCCGGAACTGCCGGCACAGAAGCGGCGCGTTTCTCCGCATATTGCTGGTAATCGGAATAATTGCCTGTATGCTCGGTAATGACGCCGTCGCCTTCGAATGCGAAAATCCGCTCCGCCGTCCGGTCGAGGAAATACCGGTCATGGGATACGACCAGTACAACGCCCGGAAAGTCGTCCAAATAATCTTCCAGCACGCCAAGCGTCGCAATGTCCAGATCGTTCGTCGGCTCGTCAAGCAGCAGCACGTTCGGCGCGCTGATCAAAATGCGCAGCAGCTGCAGCCGCCGCTTCTCTCCGCCCGACAGCTTCGCAATCGGCGTCCACTGCATCGCCGGCGGAAACAGAAACCGCTCCAGCATCTGGGCCGCGGAAATGGTCGTGCCGTCCCCGGTGCGCACCTGCTCCGCTTCTTCGCGGATATATTCGATCACCCGCAGCGACTCGTCCATCTCTTCGTGCTCCTGCGTGAACCAGCCCAGCTTCACTGTCGGTCCGAGCTCGACCGTGCCGGAATCCGGCACAAGCGTGCCGGCGATCAGCTTCAGCAGCGTCGACTTGCCGCTGCCGTTGCGCCCGACGATTCCCACTCTATCCTCCGGCACGGCGATATAATCGAAGTGGCGGATCAGCGTCCGCTCGCCGTAGCCGTACGTCACATCGGTAAGCTCCACAATCTTTTTGCCCAGCCTTGAAGACGCCACCGACATCTCCAGCTTGCCGGCGGCCTTCTCCGGCGCCTGCCCCTTCAGCGCTTCAAACCGCTCGATGCGCGCTTTCTGCTTCGTCGACCGTGCCTTCGCCCCGCGCCGGATCCAGGCCAGCTCGTTGCGCAGCAAATTTTGCCGCTTCGCTTCCGACGCCGCCTCCCGCTCCTCGCGCTCGAGCTTCAGCTCCAGAAAGCGGCTGTAGTTGGCGGTATAAAAGTAGGCGCGGCCGCGGTCCAGTTCGATGACCCGGTTGCTTACCCGGTCGAGAAAGTAGCGGTCGTGCGTAATCATGAGCAGCGCGCCGCGGCGCTTCTGCAGCATGCCTTCCAGCCAGGCGACCGACTCGTTGTCGATATGGTTCGTCGGCTCGTCCAAAATAAGGACGTCGGACGGCTGCAGCAGCGCCGCCGCCATCGCAACCCGTTTGCGCTGGCCGCCCGACAGCGTGCCGAGCTTCGCGTCCTTGTCATGAATACCGAGGCGCGAAAGCGCCGTCTTCGCTTCGCTTTCCAGCTGCCACGCATCGTGCTCGTCCATTGCGGCGTTCGCTTTCACCAGCCGCTCCTGCAGCCCGGCATCCGACGGCCGCAGCTCCAGCGCTTCCATCGCCGCCGCGTATTCCCGCACGGCCTGCAGCTGCGGCGAATCGCCGCCCAGCACATGCCCCAGCACGGTCGCCTCGGGATCGAAGTCCGGATTTTGCTCCAGCATCCTTACCCTGACACGCGAAGGAATTGTCACGCTCCCGGAATCGGCAGGCTCAAGACCCGCGACCGCCTTGAGAAAAGTCGATTTGCCCGTCCCGTTCACGCCGATAATGCCGATTTTATCGCCTTCCGCAACGCCGAACGAGACGTCTTCAAACAATATTTTTTCGCCGTAGCTTTTCGTCAAATGTTCAACGGACAATAAATGCATGACGTATAAATACCTGCGCTTTCTGTTGGAATCGTAACTGCCCGTACTTCTTCCTCCGTATCATACCATATGTGGGCCCCCGCGGGCAGGCGCGCGGCGGCCGTTTCAGTTCTTCCGCCGACGGCGTTGTCCCCGGTTGTCGGTTGTTTTACAATTAAAACAACATCAGACCGCATCCCTGCTTATGCATCTGAAAGGAGGCTAACGACGAACATGTACATACCCAAGCCGGTGCGCGCTTTTGCCGCTCTTATAATCGCCCTGTTCATGCTGACTGCGTTATCGGCCTGCGCCGACGGCGAAGCGAGCGTCACGATTAACCGGAACGGCTCGGCCGATATGAATGTGAAGCTGCTCGTCAGCAGCAGCGCGCTGGAGCAAATCGGCAGATCCGATTTGATGAGCCGTCTGATCGACAGGCTGAAGGCGGACGGTCTGAACGCCGCGCCGCTGCAGGAAAACGGCCGGACGGGACTTACCGTGTCCAAGCATATGGATCCGGAAGATTTCCGCCATAACGCCGCCCTGCCCAAAGGAGTTACGATGTCCCGCACGAGCGCCCCGGGATTCTGGACAACGAAAGAACATATATCGGTAACCGTCGATCCTGCCGCCATGATGCCTACGCAGGCGTCCGGCGCCGTCGCCAAACTGGAGAACCTGTCTCCGCTGCTGAAAAAATTCGCGCTGTCGGGGTTCAATTTCGATTTGAAGCTGACGCTGCCGATCAAACCCGATTCCAGCAACGCCGATCATATCTCGGGCAACGGGCGCACCTTGACGTGGAACATAGCCCCGCTGCAGCCGAATACGTTCGATTTGACCGTCTCCGTGCCTAACATCCGCCATATCGCGTACGCCGGCGGCGCATCACTAATTGCGCTGATCGCGCTCGTTGTCTGGCTGATCGTCCGGGTCCGCCGCCGCAGGCGGAAGCAGCTTTAATGCGCCCGCGATGAGGATTATTGCGCTACCCCGAAAATTACTATTAGCTCAGACCCAAAAATGGCAGCACGAAACTAAGCCCAGCTTTTATGGTTTTTAAAAACTGTGCTTCTTCGCAATTTTGAGACATTGAAACGCTAAGAGGCCTCCGAATTAAAGAGGGCTACCTGAAAACCAAGATTCTCAAGCTTTCGTACGGCTTGTCTCACGATCGCTTCTTGTTGTCGCTGTTCAAAATAATGACTTCCTAAATCTTTGTAATCTTCTTTTCGTGTAAGAACGTAATAAACAATGGTCATGATGGAGTGCGCGACGGCTACGGCTGCTCGGTGTCTGCCTTTTCGGGCGGCAATGCGTCTGTACTGTGCTCCTAGGTAGTTGTCGGATCTGCATACGGAATGGGCGACTTCAATCAGTGCCGCTCGGAGATATTTGTTGCCTTTGCGAGTTTTTGAGGATTTTCGTTTTCCGGCACTTTCATTCTGCCCTGGAACTAGGCCCGCCCATGAACAGAGATTAGGGGCGGATGGGAAGCGCGAACCGACATCAGTCCCAACTTCGGCAAGGATTTGTTCTGCGGTTCGTCGGCCGATCCCTGGAATGGTATCTAGACGTTCAATGTCTTGCTGAAAAGGGTCGAGCCGTTTGGCTACCTCCGTATCCAGTTCGAGAATCTGCTCATTCAGAAAATCGACGTGTGTGAGCATCGTTTTCAGCATGATCCGTTGGTGGGCACTCATGTTGCCGCGTAAGGCCAATTCCAACTCTTCCTTCTTTTTCTTCAGAGTTCGTCGCGCGAAAGCTGCCAGCTTTTCGGGATCTTCTTCTCCCTCGATCATGGCCCCCATCATATCGCGGCTGCTCACGCCCATAATGTCGGAGACAACAGCAGCGAGCTTAATGTTGGCGCCTTCAAGGACCTTCTGAACCCGGTTATGTTCACGAGAGCGTTCCTGAATCAGGCTGCGACGGTAACGGACTAATTCGCGGAGTTCGCGTTGGTTACGGTCCGGAATGTAGCTGGGTTTGAGCAGTCCATGACGCAGAAGGTTACAGATCCACTCGGCATCTTTCACATCCGTCTTCCTGCCGGGAACAGCTTTAATGTGCTGTGCGTTTACGACGAGGAATTGAATCTCCTCGGCTTCAAGCAGGTTGACGATTGGTTTCCAGTAAACACCGGTACTCTCCATGGCCACGTGCGTACAGCGATGCTGCTTGATCCAGTCGATTAAATCCAGCAGGAACACCGTATGCGTACGAAAGGTCTTAATCTCCTTTCCTTCGGGAGTCATGACGCAAGCGGTAATGGACTTCTTGTGAACATCCAAACCGCAAGCGCGCTCGATGAGGACATCCATAACATTCACCTTTCTACGGCAATTGAAATTGAGGACTGGTGCAACAACCAGAAAGGATTACTCTACCCCGCGTGCTTCCCAAAAGGAGCGACATACCGTGGTGCACCGTGATCGTCGTAGTCAGACTAACGGATGGGTTCGCGACACCATAGCTTAACGACCTTCCTCACCAGCCGTAAGAATAGTATAGAACGCCGCACCAAAATTTTCATTACTCTGTGGTGCCCCGAGAGGGGCATGGATGGCTAACGGGGAACTAACCTTAATTTTGAATAGGATTTTTCTGGAGAATACCGAATAAAATTAACGGGATGCCAAATGCAAGGATAATCGTGATGAGGGGAGAGGGTAGCTTGCAGGAGACGATAGCGGTTGATTTGATTGAAGTCGCACCTTTCAAGGCTTTGGCAGTACGGACGGGAATGACACCTGACAAGAGCGGGACGCGGGAGGCGTGGAGCAAACTTACAGCGCAGATCCCCCTTGACGATGCGCGACTTACGGATGGGCCCTCAGCGTATGTGTTTATTCCGCAGGAGCAATGGAGCAAGCAAGTCGATACGCTCTGGGTCGGACTGGCGGTTCGTGAGTACGGAGATGTACCGGATGGCATTGAGACTCTGGAGGTACGCGGAGGGGTATGTGCCAGCGCCCGCGTTTACGGAAATGAGGCGCACATGTGGCTCGTATATGATGCGATGTTTGCGTGGCTGGAGCAGTCGCCCGATTATGAGCTTGATGTGCGTGAAGGCGTACTCGGGATGGAGACGGTTCCGCTTGAACCGTTGAACGCTCTCACAATCCCCTATGCAGAAATCGAAACATTCGACTTTACGATGCTATACCCGGTACGCAAGAAGTCAGAGGTTTAATACATGAGCAAGATGCTTTAGTTTTCTCACTCAGACTCATGTCGGTTCTCCTAGTTCTTTTTGACGACGTGGGGATTTATAAGAACAGCCTCCATTCCTTTGCCTGATAGCTGGCGTGCCAGGCTCAGCCAGTAGTGACCGGCGGGTTCCATGCCCACGATGACTTTGCTTAGCTTGTAAGACTTGAGCAGATCTTGAATCCAACGGCCGAACAGTTGAAAGCCTTTGTTATGGCTGCCGAATTCCAGTGGCGATCCAAGGGCAATTCCCCGATAACTGACCGCGCGGGCGACGTCCTTAACTTCATAGATGAGCGACCTCCAGATGGCGAGATGTAAGGGCTGTAGACCCGTTACCAACTCCCATGTTACAGAGGCGCTCTTTTTTTTACAAAGTCCAAAATAATGGATCCACAGGAATTCTAACGGGCAGTTTAACGCAACTTCCCAACTACTGGAAACGTAAATGATCAAGGGAACTGTGTCTGAAATGCTAACGAAAATATAAGAAGGAAAGGAATGACAAGATGATAGTAATGACAGAGGATAAAGGCTCACGTTTGATGAGAATGCGAAGAATTTGAGGATATGGCACCGCCATAGCGGTATCGCCGTATCTGCTGATTAAAATCGCCTGGACCTTTGGTCTCTTCATGCCGACCGATCAAATGGGCGACCTCAGTTGGCGCACTGCCAACGCAGTAACCATGGTTCTCGCCGCGGGCTGCATCTTGTTAGCAATGGCGTTCTGCAGGCCGTGGGGTGAGCGGTTGCCCTCGTGGCTGGTGGCTCTTCCTGTGTGGGTGGGCACCGGTCTTCTCGTACCTATGCTGCTGCTGGCCCCGATACTCGGTCCGGCCGCCATTACCCGGGATATGGAGGCAGGTACCTCCGACTTCTGGGTCTACGAGCAGATCTTCGTCATGGTCTCGCTGGTCGGGGTCGGTATCTGTCTGCCTATTGCCTTGGCAGGGTACGCCAAGGCACGGTGGCCGGAGGCACTTGGCGGTCCGATCGACTGCGGGGAACTGCCGGGACACACCCGGAAACTCCAGATTACCCTGGCCAGGTTTGTCGCAGGCGGCTGCATCTTGCTTGCCATTATAAAGATATTCTGGGCGACGGGCGGCACTCTCGGCATCGAGCCTGCCATGCTGGATGACCGCGATATATGGTGGCGCCTGCTGTCGTTGAGTACCGGCGTATGGGCCTTCGCGGGGGCGTGGGGCTTGCTCGTGCTTACTACCCGCCGTGGCTCGCGGAGGTTCCTGCCCCCCATGGCGGCTGCATGGATCTCGTCGGGAATGCTGTTCTCTTACAATCTCTTCAACCGCTTGTCCACCTCTCGCCCCGATGCCCAGCCCGCCCCGGAGTACCCGCTGGCACAAGTTCTGACCACGGAGGCAGGGACCGTCCTGGGGGTGATGATGGGGATGATCATCCTTCTGGTGCTGCATGATCGCCGACGCGCCTTGCGGGGCGAATCAGCTTGAGACGTAATAGCAAATACAGCTGATTCCAATTGAAAATAGTAAGAACAACGAATAGCCAGAATCCTATGTAAGTTGTCAAGCGGGGTTTCTTTGTGGACCGAAAGGATTGCGGAAAACATTCCGCTAACGGATAACGACAGCTCAATAGAAGCAATTGCTGCCTGCCGGAAAGGACTGGAACATCCTGCCGGAAGGCAGCTCTTTTTCACTTCAACGGTCTTTGGCTTTATTAAGAAGTATCCGGTTCCGGGACAATCACAGACGCTGCCGCAGCTGCCGAATCTCCTCCAGCAATCGCAGCCGCTCTTCCTCTTCGTCAGGTTCTTCCATGCTCATGAGTTGAGCCAGCCGCAGCTGCAGCTGGACGCGCTCGTTGTCCCGTCCCTGCTCCTCGGGAGAAAGCGGGCGGCTCCGGTCCTTGAAGCGGTATTCGTCATAAGTGCCGGAGAACAGCTGCGGGGCACCGGCTTCGTCCATCACGATCAAACGGTTTGCCGCCCTGCGGATGAAATAGCGGTCATGGCTGACGACGACGAAGGCGCCGGCATACTCCAGCAGCGCTTCCTCCACCCGCTCGCGGGTATCGATATCGAGGTAATTGGTCGGTTCGTCGAGCACGAGCAGGTTGGCCCCGCTGAACAGCAGCATGAGGAAGGCGACACGGCACTTTTCCCCCATGCTAAGCTGACCGATCCTCTTATAGGCGTCCTCCCGCGAAAAAAGGAAGCATCCCATAATGGTGCGTGCCCTCGTCTGCGTCATGTCCGGAAGCTTGAGCAAACTTCCCAAAATCGTTTCCTCCGTCTCGAGATGGTCAAGCTCCTGGGCAAAATAGCCGATTTTCGCCTGTGGATGCAGCCGGACGGCTCCGGCCATCGGCTGCAAAAGTCCCGCGATCAGCTTCAGCAGCGTCGATTTTCCCGCCCCGTTCGGTCCTAATACGGCAATCCGGTCGCCCCGGTTCACCGACAGTCCGAACTGCTTGAACAGCTCCCGGCCGGTCTCATGGGCAAAGCCCACACCTTCCATCCGCAGTAGCGCCCGCGCGGCAAACGATTCGGCAACGAGCTGCATATGAAGCCCTGCGGCCTCGCGCGGCTTTTGGACCCGGGCGCTTTCCAGCCGCTCGAGAGCGGCCTCTTTCGCATGCAGACGGGAGACGTTTTTCTTCGATTTCGACCGGTAAAAATCGTTTTGCCCCGCTGAGCGATGCGCCTGATGAAACCACTCCGAATAACGCCGGATGCTTTCCAGCAGCTTCTCGCGTTCCTGCTCCTGCTTCTTGTACGCCGTTTCCTGCGTTCGCAGCTCCAGCTCCTTCTGCCGGCGGTAATCGGTATACCCGCCCGTATAGCGGCGGCAGCCACCGGCTTCCAGCTCGATCACGGCGTCCGCCGTGCGGTCGATAAATGTCCGGTCGTGGGACACGTACAAAACCGTGCCGGGATAGGCGCGCACCCACATCTCCAGCCAATCGAGCGACTCCTCATCCAAATGGTTGGTCGGTTCGTCCAGTACGATAAATTTCGGTTCCCGGACAAGCAGCGCCGCCAGCTGGGCTCTCGTTTTTTGACCGCCGCTTAAGCTGCAAAACGGCTGCGTCCACAGTGACGGATCGAGCCTCATCAGCCCGAGACTTTTCTCTACCTTTACTTCCCACGCATACCCGTCCAGCTGCACATACCGTTCGTACATCCGGCCGTACCGCTCCAGAACGGTGTCCATCGCTTCCCCGCCGTACATCTCTTCCGCCGCATGCTCCGGCGCTGAATGACGGCCGCTTGCCTGTCCGTTCACCCACTCCGGCGCTGCAGGACGGCTGCTCGCCTGTCCGTTCATCCGCTGCTGCAGCCGCTCTAGCTCCTGCTTGAGCCGGTACAGCTCCGCCGATCCGGACTGCACGAATTCAAGCACCGTATCATCGGGACTTACATCGACATGCTGCTCCAACCAGCCCCAATGCTCGAGCGGAAGTTCCCGGCGGATCGTCCCCTGGTCAAAATCAATTTTTCCGAGCAGTCCCTGCAGCAGCGTCGTTTTGCCGGCGCCGTTGCGCCCGAACAGGGCGAGGCGCTCTCCCTCTCTTACTTCAAAAGAAACCTGTTCGAATAAAGCGGCCCCGCTTAAACTTTTATGAAGATCGATCGCTTTGACAATCAGCATCGACATCCCTCATTTCCGATGAAAAATAAAAAAACCGCGGCCAGCGGCACACGGTCGGAAACGTACGGGGACTGCGAAAAGTACGGGAATGAAGACGCGAGAGCCGCCCTTCCGGCCGGTTGCATCCACCCCAATACTTGTTCACGGCTCTATGATGAGAGAGTCCCAAATCGACACACGTATCCCTGACCGGTTCGCCGCCTGGCGAACGCAAAGCTGACGCTTTGACTCGTTGTCATCCGGAAAATACGTGTTATTTCTTCATCGGTCGATTGGTCCTCCGTTATTCGTCGAAATGAGTTAACATGATGATTATATATTGGCAGACGGCTGATTTTCAAGCGATTGTGCAAAATTGCCTACGAAATCACGCCGGTCATCTTCTCCGGCCGCACGTACTGGTCAAACTGCGCCTCGGTCAGCAGCCCGCTGCGGACGGCGCTTTCCTTCAGCGTCAGCCCTTCCTTGTGGGCCTGCTTGGCGATTTTCGCCGCATTCTCGTACCCGATATGCGGGTTGAGCGCCGTCACAAGCATAAGCGACTGCTCCAGGTTGCGCCGGATCGTCTCGCGATTCGGCTCAATGCCGACCGCGCAGTGCTCGTTGAACGACAGCATCGCGTCCGCCAGCAGCACGACCGACTGCAGGAAGTTGTAAATAATGACCGGCTTGTACACGTTCAGCTCAAAATTGCCCTGGCTGGCGGCAAATCCGATCGCCGCGTCGTTGCCCATCACCTGGCAGGCGACCATCGTCAACGCTTCGCACTGCGTCGGATTGACTTTGCCAGGCATAATCGAGCTGCCCGGCTCGTTCTCCGGAATCGTCAGCTCGCCGATGCCGCAGCGCGGACCGCTCGCCAGCCAGCGGACGTCGTTGGCGATCTTCATCAGGTCCGCCGCCAAGCCTTTGACCGCGCCATGCACCCACACCAGCTGATCGTGGCTGGTGAGCGCGTGGAACTTGTTCGGCGCCGTCTCGAAGCGGGTGCCCGTCAGCGCCGTCACCTCCTCCGCCACGGCGGCCGCGAAGCCGGGATGCGCGTTAATGCCGGTGCCGACCGCCGTTCCGCCCAGCGCCAGCTCGCGGATCGCCTCGACGCTGCTGCCAATCATAGACGCCGACTTCGCGAGCATAGCCTCCCAACCGCTGATTTCCTGCCCAAGCGTAATCGGGGTGGCATCCTGCAAATGCGTGCGTCCGATTTTCACAATATCCGCGAACGCTTTGCTCTTCTCGCCCAATGTCGTTTGAAGTGTCTTCAGCGCCGGCAGCAGCCGCTTCTCGACTTCCAGCACGGCCGCGATATGCATCGCCGCCGGGAAAGTGTCGTTGGAGCTTTGCGAACGGTTCACGTCATCGTTCGGATGAATGCGGTGCGACTGCCCTTTACCCTGCTCCTCGAGCAGCTGGTTGGCGCGGCTAGCGATAACTTCGTTGACGTTCATGTTCGTCTGCGTGCCGCTTCCCGTCTGCCAGACGACGAGCGGGAACTGGTCGTCCCAGCGCCCCGCCACTATTTCGTCCGCCGCGCTCTCGATCGCCTCCGCCTTTGTCTTATCCAGCACGCCGAGCCTTGCGTTGGCGCGGGCGGCCGCTTTTTTCACCACCGCCATCGCATGAACGGCCGCAAGCGGCATCCGCTCCCAGCCGATCCGGAAATTTTCGCGGCTGCGCTGCGTCTGCGCGCCCCATAATTTGTCCGCCGGTACGCGGATTTCGCCCATCGTATCCTTTTCGATCCGGTATTCCATGAACGGTACACCCTCCTTGGCTTCATTCGTACTTTCACCGCACAGGCGTTAATGCAAGCCGTTTCAGCCGGACAAAGATGTATTCGCTCGGGCAGGATTTCCGCCTGTATCGTTTACGAAGTTAACATTTCACGCCGCAGATCTTTCTTGCCGGAAAATATTGCTCACCTAAAAAAAATGCGCATAAAATTTTCTCACGAAAACAGAAAAAAAAACCGCCTTCATAACGAGCGCTGCGGATCATAAAGAAAAAGAAGCCGGAACAAAAATAAGCATCCTGCATGAGGCAAAATGCCTTGCTGCGCCGGTTCGATTCGTTCCGGATGAGGGAGTCGATGGATGCCGGGTTATTTTCTAACGGCTGCCACAGCCTCTAATTTAATGAAAATGACCCCTTTAAAATTCTAACGGAGCTGAGCGCAGCTATTGTATGCAAGAATAGTCCTGTTTCAACGAAAACGATCAGATAAGGTCTCTCACAACCGTTAAGATTGTGCAAAAGGGCATTTTGAGCATCATAACGTCTTTGCAAGCCGTTATCCACAATTCTTAGATTCGCATAATTTCCTAAGCAAACAAGAAATGCTCTGCAGCTTCATTTTCTCACTTGCGCGCGGCGCCCGTCAACAATGGAGGGCTATTTAAAACCCAACAATTCCCAGCATCTGAAACCAGAGCAGCATCATTTCTGCAGCCAAATCAGCAGCATTCCCCGAACGCCTGTACGCTCTACCGCTCCCCCATGCATCACTGTGTCGGCACAGAAAAGCCGTATTTCCGAAAGACATCAAGCGATTCCTCCGATTGCAAATACTGATAAAAAGCGGCGGCAGCGTCACGGTTCTTCGTCGCTTTGACGATGCCGGCCGGGTATACGATCGGCTTGTACAGGGAAGGAGCGACGGCAAAAGCGATTTTCGCCTTGTCTGTCGCAAGGGCGTCGGTGCGGTAAACGAACCCGGCGTCGGCGTTGCCGGTCTCGACGTAGCTCAGCACTTGGCGCACATCTTTCGCCTGCACCGTCTTCAACTGCAGCTTGTCCCACAGGTTGGCGGCGGTAAGCGCGTCGCGGGCGTAGCTGCCGGCGGGTACGCTTTCCGGAATGCCGACGGCAACCTTGCTTACGGCGGGATTTTGCAAGTCCTCCAGCTTCGTTATGCCGCTTCCCTCGGCCGGGACGACCACAACGAGCTCTCCGGCCAGCAGATTCGTCTGCTCGGCGGCGTCAACAAGCCCTTCATCGACGAGACTCTTCATATTTTTGGACGAGGCGGACAAGAACAGATCGGCGGGTGCGCCCTGTGAAATCTGTTTCTGCAGCGTGCCGGAAGCGCCGAAATTAAAGACCAGCTTCACATCCGGATGAGATGCCTCGTAAGCGGCCTTAATCTCATTCAGCGCATCGGTGAGGCTGGCCGCCGCCGAGACGGTCAGTTCCGCGGCCGCACCCGCGTCAGCCGCGCCTTCGCCGGTTCCGCTCTGCGTCCGATCGGGTGCGGCGGAGCCGTTATCCTTTGAAGCGCTGCCCCCTGCTCCGCAGCCTGAAGCTGCCATAACGACAAGCAGTACGAGCAGGCTGATCCAGCCTGTTTTCACTATCACATTCACTTTCATTTTCACTCCAATAGCCTCCTGTTCATACTTCGATGCCGTCCGCAATATCAACTGGATTTAACTAAACATGTTTAATTGTAACAAAATATAATACACTGAATTGAACTTGTAAAATACGAAAATAAAATAGCGAACATTCGTTTGCTATATGTCCCGTTCTGAACTATACTGACATCACCAAAGCAATCGATCACGATACGAGAAAGGCGAACGGAATCATATGAAAGGATCTTCCCATCTCATAACCGGCACCGGCGTCTCGCTCGCCTGTGCCGCTCTGCTGCATACCCCGCTTACTCCCGCAGCAGCCGCTGCGGCCGTTATCGGCAGCCTGCTGCCGGACATCGACGAGCCGGGCGCGCTGCTTCTCAGCCGTTCGCTGCCGAAGCCGGCGCTGCGGCTGCTCAAAGCGGTGCTGCTTATTGCCGCAGCCGCGGTCTGCTGGCTCGCCCGCCCGTACGCGCCGTGGAACTGGGCCGGGTGCGCGCTGCTCGCCCTGTCGGTGTTTGCCACCGACCGGAAGCTGCGGCAGGCGCTCATGCTGCTGATCGCCGCCGCGCTGATCACCGCCGGACTAATCGGCATTCCATGGTTCGTGCTGCAAGGCGGCTTTCCGCAATATATGCTGCTGCCGGGGGAGCCGCTCGCGGCCGTCATCGGAGGGGTGCTCGGCCTCTGCGCACTGCTGCCGCATCGGGGATTTACGCATACGCTGTATGCAACTGCAATCTGGACCGGGCTGCTGTATTGGATCGCGCCGGCGGAGCCTGCCGTTTGGCAGGCCGGCGGCATCGCCTACCTGCTCCACCTGCTCACCGACGCTTTGACCCAGCGGGGAATCCGCCCTTTGCCGCCGCTTGAATGGAAGCTGTGCATCCCGCTCATGCGGACCGGCAAATTCAGCGCAGCCGTATTCGAAACGCTGTTTATCGGCATGACGTTTGTGCTCGTATGGATCGTGTTTGTGCAGATGGGCGGTTGGAGGCTGTGGATAGGGTAAAGCTGCAAAACGAAGTATGGATTGCGCCTGTGGGTAATGTGAATAACTTCTGTGGACAATGTGTATAAAATCCGGTTTATCCCCTGTTAGAGCGGCTGTGGACCTTTTAAAACGCTAATGTTATCCACAACTTTGGCTGCTGCGGTTGAGAACCGGACCAGCGGCTAACGGAGGCTTCCGCCTATAATGCGGTTAAAATAACGGGTCCGGCGGCGGTGACGGCTACCGTATGCTCGAACTGCGCCGACCATGAGCCGTCTCTCGTCTGGGCGGTCCAGCCGTCGCTGCCGATCCACACTTCCGGTCTGCCGATCGTCAGAATCGGTTCAATCGTCAGCACCGTTCCGTCCCGCAGCATTCCCCCGCTGCCCGCCCGCGCCACATGGCTTACTTCCGGCGGCTCGTGAATGTCACGGCCGATCCCGTGACCGACGAAGCTGGGCACGACTGCGAAGCCGCTGCTCTCCGCATGCTGCCGAACCGCTTGGCCGATATCGCCGATCCGCCTGCCGGGAAGCGCCTGCTGGATGCCCCGGAACAGCGCCTGTTTCGCCGTCTTCAGCAAATATTCCACCTGCGGGCTTCCTTTGCCGATCGTATAGGTCCATGCGGAGTCCGCTTTCCAGCCGTCCACATCGGCTACCATATCGATCGTGACGATATCCCCCTGCTGGAGCGGAACGGTATCCGGAAACCCATGGCAGACGATTTCGTTAACCGATGCGCAGGTTGCGAACGGATAGCCCCGGTACCCTTTCTGGGCGGGACGGGCTCCGCGCTCGACCATCATCCGCTCGACAAAACGGTCGATTTCAAGCGTCGTCACTCCCGGAGCGATGCGGCGCGCGATGGCTTGATGACACTCGGCCACAACTCGCCCCGCTTTTCGGATGCAGCCGATCTCCTCCTCCGTTTTCAACTCCGTCATTAACCTGCCCCCTTTTTCACAATCCTCCTCCTACTTTATTCCTCCTGAATGTCCTTCATTCCATCGGACGCGGCGGCAAATCGTCATCAAGTTAGTGACGGCAGCTGGCAGCCGATAATCCTATGCCCCTACCCCGCTCCACAGGCGGCAAACGGCAATGGCCGCAACCGATAAACGGACGAAAAAAAAGCCCTGCCCGCGAGGGAGCCTTGGGTGGCTCCGGTTCGCAAGCAAGACTTGTATGGCCTGTTCGAAAAGTAAGGAAAAAGGTCAGCCCACCGATGAGTTGAGCCTTCCGAGCTCGTGCTCGACCAAAACGGTCAGTTCGTCTTCGTATCCCCCCGTAATCCGGTATTTGCGGATGTATTCCTTGACGAATTTGCGCGGATCTTTCGGCTGAAAAATTCTCGTAAGTTCTTTAAGGCTTTCCTTGACTTCATTTTGGCTGTGCTTCGCCATGAAATCTCCTCCTTAGACGTTGGATGGTCGTCCTAAACAGTTATGACGAGAACGTATACGGCAACTAGCCGCCTCTACCCCCTTCGGTGCAGGCACTCCATGGACAAATTCACAATAATCTTACTTTTCACATTATTATACCACTTCATGCACAACAATGAAAAGAGAATGCATTTTTTACTGCATTTTAATACTCTTTATCCTGAAAATGAAACATATCTGCACAGTAATAAATGAGTTGGTGGCCGCTCACCTCCCCTGTCTGCGCTTTACGATAAAGGCGGCGTGCTGCCCGCTTCCCTTCCGCGCTTTACCGTTTCATCTTATGCGCCGCTTTCGGCAATATTGCCGCAGCTCCCGGGGAAAAACAAACGGCGCCCCGCTCGTTATTGAAGCGCGGACGCCGTTATATCCATCAAGTCATTTAATGGTGCAGCTGCGGCAGCGACGGCAGACCGACGCTCACCTTCGTTCCTTTGCCCGGCTCGCTCTCGTAAACGAGCTTGCCGTGGTGGTTCTCGATAATTTTATAACTCATCACAAGCCCAAGACCCGTACCCTTCGATTTCGTGGAGAAGAACGGTTCGCCCAGCTTGGCAAGCTTCTCCGGCGGAATACCGATTCCCTGGTCCTGCACGGTCGTCCAAATCATGCCGCCTTCATCTTTGCTTACCTTGATCGTAATGGTGCCCCCGCCCGGCATCGCTTCAATGCCGTTTTTGAGAAGATTAATAAAAACTTGTTTTAATTGATTGGCTACTCCGTGCACATATAAGTACTCTTCCGGCACCGTAAGCTCCAGCTGAACATCGTTCATAATCGCCTGCGCCTCGATCAGCATGACCACATCCCGCAGCACCGCATCCAGCGCAGTCGGAAGAAAATCCATCGCTTGCGGCTTGGAAAGCACGAGCAGCTCGCTTACGATCTGCTCGATCCGCTCCAGCTCCATCGCCATGATGGAAATATAGTTGCGCTTATTGTCTTCCTGCATCAGCTTTGTAAACCCTTTCAGAGCGGTGAGCGGATTGCGTATTTCATGCGCGATTCCCGCTGCCAGCTGCCCGACGGCCGACAGCATTTCCGACTTGCGCAGCAGCTCCTCGGTTTCCTTGCGTTCGGTTATATTCTCGGAAATTTTCATGTAGTGAATCGTCTCGCCGCGTTTCAGAATCGGCAGCAGCTTCGCCTGCTCCCAATAGGTCTGGCCGTTGCAGCCGATTCCCGCAAGCTCGCCTTCCCACGAATCCCCGCGGCGCAGCTTGTCCAAAATTTCCGCATACCGGACGCCGGAAGCCTGCCAGTCGTTAAGCCCCTCCAGCGGCTTGCCGTACATGCTCTCCGCGCTGCAGCCGACCATCTGCAAAAACGTGCTGTTCACGAACACGATGCGCCCTTCCAGATCGGTGATCGCCACCATGACCGGGCTTTGCTCCATGGCGTTCGAGAGCCGGAGCAGCTCCTCGTTCATTTCCTTCAACTCCGTAATATCGACGAATGTAATAATGATGCCTTTTGTAAAATGTTCAAGCGTCCGGTAAGGCATCATGCGCATTTTGTACCATTTGCCCGTCTTGCTCTTGATCTCCTTCTCCAACGATCTGAGCAATTTCAACACCTGGGCGGCATCCTTGATGAAGTCGTTGTACAAAAAGTTGTGCGAGATATGGCTGAACGGCCGGCCGATGTCGACGTCGAGCAGGTTGATTTCTTTGGTGACGGCCGGTGTGAAGCGGCGGACACAAAACTGCGTGTCGAGGAAAATTGTGCCGATCTTCGTGCTCACCAGAAACAGATCCATATCGTTGTTCAGTTCGGTTAACTCCTGAATTTTGAACTGGTACTCGGCATTGATCGTCACCAGCTCTTCGTTGACCGCTTGCAGCTCCTCGTTCGTGCTCTGCAGCTCCTCGTTGGCGGCGATCAGCTCCTCGTTTGTGCTCTGCAGCTCTTCGTTGGACGTCTCCAGCTCCTCAATGGCGGCCTGCAGCCTCTCTTCCGTATCGCGGAGCTGCTGCTCCAGCCAGAGCATCTGCCGCCGGACGTTTTCGTCCAGATCGGCCTGGGAGAGCTGGTTCTCCTCTTCCTCCCGGACCGGCTCGAACGTAACGAGCATATATTCGTTGTATGCTTTACCCGAAGAAGAGAACGGCTTGACGAGCACATCGACCACCTCTTCCCCCGACGGTGTTTGCACGAGCCGATTGCGGAAGCGGACCCGCTTCTCTCCGGCGCGGATTTTGTTCGCAGCGGTCACGATCGATATCGCAAGTCCGGGCTCCATCATTTTATGAATATTCCAGCTCGGCCGTCCTTCGGCGGGTGACAGATACGGCTGAATTTTGCCCGTCAAATGCCTCACGTCCAAATTCTCGTCCAGAAGGAGCGAAGGAGGCATATGCTCGTTGACAAAGGTGCTGTACAGCTCGCTGTTTTTCCGGTTCTCCGCGTGCTCCGCCGAAATGCTGAACCTTCGCCGCTCGCGGCCGTCCAGAACGGTCACCCCGCCGGAGCTTCTGTCAACGGGCAAGGGCGGCGCAGAGACCGATTTGCGCGAAGCTTTATGCCGGAACACATTCCACTTGCTGTTGTAAGGCTCGAACATGTGACTGAGCTTGCCGATTGTTTCGCTAGGCCCCAGGAATAGAAACCCTGACGAGCTGAGCGCAAAGTGGAACAGGGAAAGCACCTTCAGCTGCATATCCGACTGCAAATAAATGAGCATGTTCCGGCATGAAATGAGGTCCAGATTGCTGAACGGCGGATCCTTGGTCAAATTATGGGGCGCGAACACGACGACCCGCCGCAGCTCCTTCGTCACCTGGTACGTATCTCCCTGGCGGACGAAAAACCGGGTCAGATAATGCTTGTCCACGCTATTTTCAATGCTGAGCGGATATACCCCGTGATTGGCGTAATCGATCGATTGCTTGTCGACGTCCGTTGCAAAAATGCGCACGGTAAACAGACACGCCAGCTTCTGCTTCTCCAGCTCTTCGATCACCAGCATCGCCAGCGTGTAAGCTTCTTCTCCCGTGGAGCAGCCGGCCGTCCAAATCCGCAGCTCCGGGTTGCCCTTGCCGTTTAACTTTTGCATAATGAGCTGCGGCAGCACTTTCTCTTTGATGATGACGAACGCTTCCGGATCGCGGAAGAAATGGGTGACATGGATAAGCAAATCCTGGCGCAGCGCGGATATCTCGTCCGGATTCTCGTCTAACCACTCGGAATACGCCTGGATATCCGCCGATCCTGTAATGGCCATCCTTTTTTCGATGCGGCGCAGCAGACTGTTTCTTTTGTAATAGCTGAAGTCAATGCAGGTATGCGCCCGCACTTTCTCCAATATGCGCGCGATCGCCTCCTCCGTGCGGGGATCGGGCAGTGCGCCGATCGTTCCGACGGCCGAAGCGCTCGGAATAAGCGAGCTTGGCAATTTCAGCTTCTGCGCGATCCTCTCCGGCGGCAGCACATAGTCGACATGTCCCGTCTCAATGGCGCTGCGCGGCATGCCCTCGAACTTGGCGGACTCTTCGTTCTGGGCGAAGACGATCCCCCCGGCCCGCTTGACGGTGGCGATTCCGCGCGAGCCGTCGCTGCCCGTTCCCGACAAGATGACGGCAATCGCCTGCGCCCCTTGGTCGATGGCAAGCGAATGATAGAAGTGGTCGATCGGAAAATGGATCTCGTCCGGATGCGGATCCGACAGCCACAAGCTCCCCGAGCGGACCGTCAACGATTTGCGCGGCGGGATCAAATAAACCGAGTCGCTTTCAATAACCATCCCGTCACGCGCAATATGAATCTCCATCGTTGTATAGCGGGCCAAAATTTCGTTCATCAAACTTTTATGATCCGGTGACAGGTGTTGAATGACGACAAAGGCTAATCCGGATTCCGTACTCATGTTTTGGAAAAAGTTTTTCAAGCCGTCAAGCCCTCCCGCCGAAGCTCCGATCCCGACGATCCGGACCGGATTAGAAACCGATTCCTGCCGGTCATTCGTTTCGGAAACGGAGCCGGGCTGAATCAGTGTCATACATTTCGCCTCCCCTTGTAGTTTCGCCAGGGCGAAAGCTGCCCTCATTCGCTTCTCGGATGAACGTTGCTTTTTTCCAAACAACACGGTTGTCACTACTATTCTCTGTGCTTCGGGCCGTTTCCTTTTCAGCCTCCGGAAAGTTTTTTGCGTAACGGGAAGCGCATCCTCGCCGCTCCCGATAAGCACTTCTTTTCTCTATGCCAGGCGTTCAAAACCGCCTTGCGTTCAGCCGCTGCCCCTCTTCAAACTCGATTGGCCCGGGAGTTAGCCGGCATCCGCCATAAACGGTGAATTTTCGCGTTTTTTCGCTATGGAAAGACCTGAATCAAGCCTGTAAAATGAACTGGAGATGTAGTCTGAAGGAGATATACAAGGCGCTAACATGCCTGCCCCTTTACAAGCAGCAGTTTGCGCCCTCGCTTCGGTAAACCGGTGAAATGTGGGAAAACATTTGTCGCGGCAGCGGATGAGCAACGGCATCCGGATGTTGCCACTGGCTTATGTAATTTGAACACGATCGGATGTTGTTAAACATTTACCACAAATGGGAATATTTTAAACAGTTCAAGCGGATGATTGCTTTTGACAAGATGGGCTGAAGAAGCGCATCGTCGGCGCCTAAGCAAACGCCGGCCCGCCGGCCTGCTGAGCTTGTCTTTCTCGTTAGCAGACGGACGGGCCTCCCGCGCAGCCTTCTCTTTCGTTCAAGCGAGGCGGATTTCGGTAATGCAGTCTGGCGATTCATATTGTTCGTCGCGGATTGCGTTCGTTACGGGATACGAGCGCAGCTGGAACGGCTCGAGCGGCTGCAAATGCTTGCGCAGGAGGCCAAATTCCTTCACGGAAGGATTCAGCCAGTCGCTCATCCCTTCCTGATCCAGAACGACCGGAAGCCGCTCCTGCCAGAGCGCCATCGGTCCCGCCGAAGGCACGGTAACAAGGGTTACGGCCCGCATCAGTTCCCCTCCCGGGGAGCGCCACTCGTCGTATAATCCGGCCATGCCGAATAGATTGCGGCCTGGAACGATAATATGCATCGCCCGGGGCGCTTTCTCCCCTTCCGTCCGGCGCCAGCCATAAAAGCCGCTGCCCGGAACGACGCAGCGCCCTCTTTTCAGCATGCCGTCAAAATATGATCTGCTCTCCAGCCGGACAGCGTCCGCGTTTACCGCGTCTTTGGCCCAAAAAGGAAACAATCCCCACCTGCAATCGTCGATGATTCTTTGTTCATGACGGTCGTTCATGACGATGGATACCGTTTGCGTAGGCGCAATGTTATACCGGTTTGTATAACAGCGTCCGGCCTTTACAACCCCGAACATGTCCATAATTTCACTGACTTCCGCCGTTAATGAATAACGTTCGCACATTTTGAAGTACCCCCTGGTTTGTTTATAACCAGTATTTGCAAGGGGAGGGACACTATGCGCGGGAGAGGTGAAAAAGGTGAGGCAGCGCTCGGAGAAGGTTTGAATAATTCAATGGACATGCGGCCGCGATTCTCCGAGAAGATCAATAATGCGGTGAAAAGGCGGACGCGGCGCGGCGGGGTTGATCTTACGCTGTTGCAGCCGGATCGTTTGATCGTATCCCTCTAGGGTTACGATCCGTCTAAGCGCATGCTTCCGAAGCGGCTTTCCTTCAGAAAGCCTTCAGGCGAACGCTTCGCTTCTCCAGATTCAACCCCGCCGCTCTCGCTCTCCTTTTTCAGCCTATTCCGTAAACCGCTTGCGGAAGCGGTGCGGCGGAACGCCGGTATGGGCGGCGAACAGGCGCGAGAAATGCGGCGTTTGGCGGAAGCCGGTTTCTTCCGCCACGCGCGAGATCGGCCAGTCCGTCGTCAGCAGCAGCAGCTTCGCCTGATCGATACGGTAATAAAGCAAATATTGCTGCGGCGTGCAGCCGTACACTTCCGTCATGCAGCGTGCGATGTAATTGGCGTGCAATCCCAGCTCGCCGCTCAAATCGGTATTGGTCACTTGAAAACGGTAATGGGCTTTCAAATATGCGGCCGCACGCTCGGCGACCGATACGGCCGCTTTGGCCGCGTCGGAACGCCAGTCTTCCTCCAGCAACCGCAGCAAATCCAAAAACCGCTGCTGCCGGCCCCAGAAAGCGGCATGTGTGGAGCTTTGCGCCGCCTCGTGCAGCTTGGCCAGCGCCTCCCCGATCCGCTCGAAGGAGGACAGCGCCATCATCTTCGGCAGCCGGATCGCATATGTATAGTGATCTCCGCGCAGCGTCGCCTCGCGGCTTCCCCCGCTTTCCTCCCAAGCGCCGGCCGCCTGGAAATGAACCCAGTCAAACGTCGTCCGCTCCCGGCACGGCCGGATTGAATAATGCCTTTTGTCGGGTCTGAGGATGAGCGCTTGTCCCGGCTTCACGGTCCATGCCTGCTCTTCCTCGCCGATATGCAAAGCCCCCTCCTGAACAACGAGCAGGCCGAAAACCCCCATATTGACGCGGCTCGGATGCTCTTCGCCGGAAGCATACGTCACGCGGTTGGAATCGATAAAATAAGGAAGAGGCGGTGAACGAAACGTTACAATAAACGGGTCTGACAACTTAATCTCTCCTGCCTGTACGCTTTAAAGCAGCTAAAGTACTTTACAATTGCTTAGTGCCCTAATTTTGACACTCCGCACGGCTAAAGCCGTGGGATTCTTAGCTAGCCCATGCGTCCGCAGTCCGTTTCCGGTTTGGACAACTGCCAAGTTCGGGGTTATGCCATTAACCCATCCTAAGACAGTGCATATAGCATCTTAGGCTGACAGACTGTTAGCCATCTGTCACAGGCTGCCGCATGATATTGACTGCGCCAACCCGATCCCGGTGGGAGTGAAACCCGCATAAACACCGATACGTTCGATCCGTTGCTTTGTTGCGTTTGCCGCATGCCGGGCATGTTTGTGAAGTGTATGCAGGGTTCACTTCCATCACTTTGATGCCGGCCAATGCCGCTTTGTACGCAATAAACTTTTGCAATTGATAGAATGACCAGTTATGCAGGTTTTTAGCGTTTTTACGACTTGTTCTTGTCGTTTGGCGAATGCTCGTCAGTTTCTCGACTTTGATCACGGAGACTTGCTCTTCGATCGCCAGGTTCACAATCGTTCGGCTGATTTTGTGGTTTTGGTCGGTTATGTAGCGGTGTTCCTTGTTCTGTTGCTTTCGGATCGCAGACAGCTTTTTAAGCTTTCCCATCTTTCTTCGACGCGAATTGTACTTGCGGCGGATGTACTTGTTTTGTCGGCCGTTGCCGACAAACCTGGTTTTGCCTGTTGATGTGACAACGACGGCGGGAACCTTTAATCCCAGATCAATTCCCATCGTGATATCGCCAGCCGCTTCTTTTACTTGCAGTTCGATAGAAAGATGAACATACCACTTTCCCGACTTTTCGACGATTTTTAGTAGCCCGGACTTTCCGCTATCTAGAACATGTTGCTCCCGCTCTTCGATTCGGGCGGATACTGTGAGCCGCCGCACTTTTCCATCCGCCATGACAGGAAATGAAACGGTGTTTTGGCCAATCGTATAGTTCTGATTGTTGACGTAGTAGGCTCTTTGCTTTAGAATTGGGCGCTTTCCTTGCTTCTTTGTCTTTTTATGGATGCTTCGCGCATCTCGAATGGCTTGGTTCCTTATGGCGGAAGGAAGATTGGCCTCAACATCCTTGGATGTCAGTTTTGGAAATACCCCAGCTGTTTCCGCTTGTTCGGTCAGCCGATTCACCGTTTGGATATATTCGTTTCCCATCTCCTTCAATAACGAAACATCGTTTGGAAATATACGTATTTGAACGGTTACCGTTTGCATCGGTTCACCCCCTTGTCTTTTGTTCTTCTACGTGCCGCCTAGTCATTTCGCTGGATACGTTCCCTGCCGTACTGACAAAATAGGCTCGCGTCCAAAGACTCGGCAAGTGCTTTAAATGGTTGAATTCTTGACGCAGCTGCAGTGGTTGGTCCTTTCAATTTGGCCATGATGTCCTCTGGAGGAATCCGTCGGCAGCACGTTTAAGAATAGATGTACAAATCAGGCATCACTTCCATCGCAACAATGAGCAAACCGTTAGCCTTACAAAGCTCTTGCATAAGTTCTTTAAATCGCGACGTCAATACCTTTCTTCGGTATCGCGGAAAAAAAACAAAATGATAGTTGATGAGCGATACTGTCGTTGCTGTTCTTCTATACTCTTGTCCCATACATCAATTGTATTAGCTTATACATAAAACTCCAACAAAAACATTAAAAAAAGTAGGACAATTAAGCTGTCTAATGACAGCTCTTGTCCTAAGCCGATTCATCCCATGCCTGAAGGCCAGGGCTTTCTCGGCTTAGATTCTGTAACAGAGAGTGCTGTCAGGGAACAGGCGCAAGAGGGGGCAGAGCGCAGGGATCATGCAAGCTTAATATCAGCTGTGCCGGAATAAGCTAACTCAAGCTAATATTAGCAAAACCTGAACAGGGGCTGTCTCAGAAGTGTCCATATGAATGAGCAACTCCCAAATCTGACGCAAAAGGACCTCCAGTTCCGCCATGGCAAAGCGGAGCCGGAGGTCCTTCCTCGCTAAACCTGCGAATACAAGATATTATTGATCGTTATTGCGTGTTTGGAGGGAAAACCTGCGATGGGCGATGCGGAGTGAGCCAATGGTACGGCCGAAGCCTAAGCGAAAGAAAATGCAAAAACCGATTGTGGGTATGCAGTGAAATTGCGTGTGGACCGAAGCCCAAACTGCGAAGGCTGTCCACTGTAAGCCAATTGTACGAAGACAGAAGGAAACCGTGAAATTGGGGTAAGTAGGGACGATGTGTGTTAACGAACCGGTAAAGGATCGTCTCTTGACCGGTTCGTTTTTTGAAGCTAAAAAACTTGATTGCTTCTACTAAATATCTGCTTATGGGACAGCCTATTGCAAATCCCGGGAAGCAGGAGGTTGAAACTAATGCGCGATGCAATTCAGGCGCCCTTCCGTATAGCTGCCGGCCATGCAGGTGCCGATCAGCCGTATGTAATCAAGCGCTCTTGCCAAGCTTCCTTCATCGGTCCGGTATACATGCCGGCGGCCGCTCATGACCGAGCATATTTCGATGCGCTGCGGCAGTTGTCCGAAGGCGTTCATACTGACAGCAACCGCCATGTGCACAATCGCCTCCCTTAGCTCCTCACGGTCATCGACAATGAATTTGCGAACGATGGAAGGGCTGCCTTCCTTCGATGCAAAGACCAGATGATACAGCATAGCCAGCTCCTTGCGCAGCTCCGGCACCGGCGTGCTGACCCGCTCGAAAGAAAGGATGGGCTCGTCGTTCTCCGCACCGCCTGCAAGAAACCGGCTTAATCGGTTTGCCGTCTCGCTTTTTACCGTGACATAACGCTGCTTCATGCCGAATAAATAGGCCCGGTTGCTCCATCTGGCTTCCAGCAGCCGATGTACCGCTTTCGCGTCGCGGGCGGTCCGGGGCAATGCATAAAAGTCATTGACGGCATGATTGACGGCATACTGCACCAGATGCTGCCAGCGAAGGGCCGGCGTCCGCCGGTCCATAGGCAGGAAATTTCCCGGAGGAGCGTTCACGGCAGCAACCGCCTCATCTGCTGCTCCCCGTCCGGCTCCCCGCTCAAAAAGCAAATATTGCTCGACGGTATAATCGTCTATGCGTTCCCACGCCCGCGGCTTCATCGCCGTGTCCACCCCGCTTCGCACGTTATGATCCCGCAGCCGCAAGCAGTCCGGCCATCGTGCGTCCCAATGCTCTGCACGTTTCCTTTTCCCCGGACGACGGGTCCAGTTCCAGCTTCAGACTCTCTGCCGCGATGGCAGATCCTCTTTCCTTCAGCTTCTGTTCCAGTTGATCCACCGCGCCGCAAAATTCCGGATAAGAGGAATCGCCCGAGCCGAATACGGCGGCCTGTCGCCCTTCCAGCGAAATATCGTCCAGCTCCTCATAAAAGTCGACAAACTCATCCGGAAGCTCGCCGTCTCCCCATGTGTAGGTGCCGAGAATCATCGCCTTGTAGCTCAGAAGATCAATCGCCGACACGCCGGATACTTCCTTCACGACCGGTTCCGCGCCCCCCTCTCGGACCCCTTCGGCAATCGACTCGGCCATCTCTTCGGTATTGCCCGTCAAGCTCGCGTACACAATAATAATTTTTTCCAAAATGAAACCTCCTTAAGTTTTTGCGTAAGCAAAAACACTTCGTAAGCATAAGCTTAGCTTCGCATCGTTCTCATCGCGTTCCCGGTCTATAAAATTTCATCCACAGGCAATGTTTTGATCCCCTCAAAAATTGTTGCGATATATAGTGAACCGTTCTGCAAGTCGGCGTCCGCTACCGGTCCCCCGAGCCGGACCGAATACATCGTCGCTTGCCCGAGCAGGTAACCGTAGCGGTAAAGCCCTTTGTCCGTGCACAGAAACACATTTTCGCCTTTGTTCATCACATTAAAGACTATCGTTCGACGGTAGTGGACACGGTCAAATCCGCCCTTTTTATTGCCGACAACAAGCCCGCCGTTCTCGGTAGCGCCAATAAGATGCCCGCGATATACCGCCAAACTTGTCACACCTGTGCCAAGATTGAAATCGGCCCAGCTGTCCGTAAGCCGGTCGTACACGGCAATGCCCTTGTCATGCGCCAGAATCAGGTATTGGGGCACATTCAGAAAGTCGTATACCCGCCGTTCCGGGTATCCCACCATCTTCCACGAACCGGAGCAGCAGCTCCACAGCCCGTAAGCAGTGCCGGCATATGCGCATCTCCCAGCGATTCTGAGCTGAAAACACGGAATTTCCAGCTCCTCCATCTCCCATTCGCCTTGCGAATAGGACATCAATCCTTCATTCGTACATATATATAATTTCTCGCGGTAAAGCCTCATCCGGTTAACCGTCCGCAGCTCCTGCGAGTCGTCTGTAATTTCGTGCCACAACCCGCCGTTCTCCTTGCAGTAAATCCCATGGCCCATCGATGCGGCATATATCGAATCCCCGTCCGCCAGTAACGGAAGAAAACGAAAGCGGCAGCCAATTGCGGCATGGTTTTGTTTCGTTCAGCATCTCTTCACTCCTTTCGGCAACATTCCCCGGAATTTGGGCCTATGCGGTCTTAGGCGAACTTACGGGAATTCATCCAAGTCCAATTGGTTGATAATGATTATCACTTTCATGTAGATGATAACCGTTCTCATTTATTCTGTCAATGCCGCATTTTTTATTCTCCGTTTTGTTATTCTCCGTTTTTTCATTCACCAATTTTCCTTTTGTTTTTCATTTCATTTCTTTTCATAGGCTTGATTGACAAAGACTCGTCCTGCGGGGTATAACAAACATGAACGAGAACGTTCGGATATATACGCCCGTCCCCTACCGGGGACGGGATTTTTGCACACTCTAATGATAGAGCTTCTAATAAAAGAATGCCCGGTGCGATTGTCCGGGAAATTGGGGCTGCTTGCGAGCCGCAAACAACAAGGAGAGGACTGAAATGAAGACGATGACTTACCCGCCGACTGGACCGATGAAAATCGAATTGGAAGATATGATACAAGCCCAGATGCACTTGTCCGAGGTCATTACACGCACCCCGCTGCAGCATAACCGGGTGTTGTCCGAGCGCTATGCGTGCAATCTGCTGCTGAAACGGGAAGATCTACAGGTTGTCCGCTCCTTCAAAATCCGCGGAGCTTACCATCGCATCCGTTCGCTGGACCCCGCCTCGCTGGCCAAAGGCGTCGTTTGCGCAAGCGCCGGCAATCACGCGCAGGGCGTTGCCTATTCCTGTCAAACACTCGGCATCCCGGGCAAAATCTATATGCCAAGCACGACGCCGCGCCAAAAAGTAAACCAGGTGGCGTTTTTCGGAGGCAGCCAGGTTGAAATCGTCCTGACCGGCGACACGTTCGATGACGCTTACGCGGAAGCCGTCAAAGCAAGCGAAAGCAGCGGCATGCCGTTTATACACCCGTTCGACGACCCGGCCATTATCGCCGGCAACGGCACGATCGGCAAAGAAATTATGGACGACTCCGCCTCGATTCCCGACTATGTGTTCGTGACGATCGGCGGGGGCGGACTTGCTGCCGGCGTCGCTTCTTACATTAAAGCGGTATCTCCCCGCACAAAAATTATCGGTGTCGAGCCAAAAGGCGCTCCTTCCATGAACGTGTCGCTGAATAAGGGGAAAGTGACGCCGCTTGATACGATCGACAAATTCGTGGACGGCGCCGCCGTCAAGCGGGTTGGAGATTTGACGTTCGACCTGTGCCGGGATCTGCTCGACGATATCGTTCTCGTACCGGAGGGCAAAGTATGCACCACATTGCTTGAGTTGTATAACGAGAACGCGATTGTTGCGGAGCCGGCCGGAGCGCTGCCGATTTCCGCGCTGGACATGTACCGCGACGAAATCGTCGGCAAATCGGTCGTCTGCATCGTAAGCGGCGGCAACAACGATGTGGACCGGATGCAGGAAATGAAGGAGCGCTCGCTCATTTACGAGGGGCTTAAGCATTATTTTATGGTCAACTTTCCGCAGCGTGCGGGCGCCCTCCGCGAATTTCTCGACGATGTACTCGGTCCGGAAGACGATATTACCCGTTTCGAATATACGAAGAAGCATAACAAGGAGAACGGCCCCGCCCTGGTCGGCATCGAGCTGAAGCGGCAGGAAGACTACGCTCCGCTGATGGAACGGATGAACCGGAAAGGCTATCAGGTGATCGAGCTGAATAAAGATCCGATGATGTTCAATCTGCTCATTTGATCGAAGGAAGGAAAATGATAGCCGCGGCCCGTAACGGGTCCGGCTCTTTTTTTGCATGCGCTTCGCGTTACGGCTGGGGTTTGGATATTTGTTTTTGAGCGCATATAATAATGGATAAGGAATATGGCCAGATTAGGCCGTAAATACTTTGAATATGGAGCTGTTGCATGAGTTTAATTCAGGAATGGATATCGAAATTGAAAGGTATGAATTTGCAGGATCTGCAGCAAACGCTGGAAAGCTATTCGGCTTTCGGTCCGCTTCCCGGAATTTTGCTTCCTTTTGCCGAGGCGTTTCTTCCGTTTTTGCCGCTGTTTGTATTCATCGCCGCCAACGCCAACATTTACGGCCTCTGGCTCGGATTTCTGTTCTCATGGATCGGAGCTTCCGCGGGAGCGATTACGGTGTTTTGGCTGGCGCGCAAGCTCGGCGGCAGCTTAGGCACACGTCTGCAAAAACGGTTTCCGCGCGCGAAAGGTTTTTTCAAATGGATTGAACGGCGGGGGTTCACGCCGATTTTTCTGCTGGCCTGCTTCCCGTTTTCGCCGTCGGTGCTCGTTAATATCGCCTCCGGGCTGAGCACGCTGCCGTTTCGCACGTTTGTGATCGCCGTTTTACTCGGAAAGGCGGTCATGATTTTTTCGCTGTCGCTGCTGAGCTTTAATATCGGCAGCCTTGCCCCATGGCGCATTGCCGTCACCGGGGCCGTCGTGCTGCTCATGTGGTACGGGGGTAAGCGGCTGGAAGCGCGTTACCAGCTGAAGTGACAGCCGTTTCCGTTCATAATCCGTTCCCTCCTGGAGCACACTGTTAAGGTATCGTCCGGTATCTTCTGCTGAACATTTAGTGGTCAGACTGTTGTTTTGCTACAACAACGAAGGAGGAAGCCCATGTCTGGTGAACAGCCGTCCGATAAACAGCGTCAAGCCAAAAGTGCCCAATCACTTGCCGACCAAACCGGCCGGGGCAAGGAGCGCGCCAGCAAGCTGCAGTCCGAGGCCGATCTTGCCGCCCTGCTGAAACACGGCCAGTAGAGAGCTATAGCAGATGCTTTCGAAGTGGTTTTGCCATTCGGCAAAACCTAAGCTTATGCTTTCGAAGTGGTTTTGCCATTCGGCAAAACCTTTAGGAGGGAAAAAGATGAGCGAAAAACAGCGTCATTTCGAAATGGAGCCGATGTCCGGCGAGCATGTCGACGTCGACGGTGTGTACAAAAATGAATGGGGTCGCGAGACGAAGCTGAAGCGGGGCGACGTGTTCCCCGCCGATCCCCAGCTGGGAACGACGGAGTGGGA
Organism: Paenibacillus beijingensis; assembly: GCF_000961095.1. NCBI lineage: Bacteria > Bacillati > Bacillota > Bacilli > Caryophanales > Paenibacillaceae > Paenibacillus > Paenibacillus beijingensis. The sequence continues at coordinate 1,686,901 of NZ_CP011058.1, forward strand.
GCTTGCCGAGTTGGACTTCAACAATCATCATCAGGGCCATACCGATCCCCGTCTCGTCCCGCACGACGACGATGACGATCCCGAGGCGCATATGCAGCATCCGCGCCGTCATAACCGCAAGCCGCACCGCGGCGACCAGTAAGCCGGGCAAAGCCGGAGAGGTCGATTCGCGAATTAAAAAGCCTGATCCGCCCCCGCGTACGGACGCGCCGGATCAGGCTTTTTAAACGGCAGATCGGTTACGTCCAAACGAGCCGTTACTTCCATGCGGGAAAATCGTTACTGTTTTCAATTTCGCTAAGTCCGCTTCACTGCGCCTTCTTCGCCGCGCTTTCCGTCCGGTTCAGCACCTGCTCGACAACCCGCTCCAGCCGCCGCAGATGGAAGCCGTATTCGAACAGGCCCGAGGCGACGAACACGAGCCGCATCCGCTCGTCGGGATTATTGCGCAAATAGTCGGTCAGCTGATCGGCCAGCCTCTTTTCCTGGCCCTCTTCCGGCTCAATCGTCACATGCGGCTTCATTTTGCCGTCCATCTTAAGCAAAATTTGCTCGTGGTATTTGGTCAGCTCTTCAATCTGGCTGTCGAAGCTGCGGGCCCACTTGTCCGCACCCGGCGAAGCAAAGTAATGCTCCTCGACCACGTCGAGCAAATCCGCCCCTTTTTGCAAACTTTTAATCATCTGTTTGGCCATCAGCAGCTTTCTGGCCCGCATGATTTTTGTGCTGGGGCGGATGGAGCGCTCCTCGGCAAGCATGTCGTAGCGGTCCTCCAGTTTGCGGAGCATGCCGTGCAGCTTTTCTTTTTCGGCATTGTAGACGCTCTCCTTCATCTCGTCGGAGATCGCGGTGCGCAGCAAGACCGACAGCTGATGGTACGCATCGTAAGCGACCGAATGAAACTGCCTGCGCGGGCGCGGCGGAAAAATAAGGACGTTGACGGCAAAAGCGGATCCCATTCCGATCAGTACCATCAAGATGCGAGGCAGCGCGGACATAATGTCGGATGTGCTCGTTTCCATGACGACGACGACGGTAACGAGCGTCAGCCCGATTGTACTTTCCATTTTGAGCCGGATGTTAATGAGAATCATGGCAATGCATACAAGACCGACCGCAATCGGCGTATGTCCGAATACCCGCAAAGCAAGCAGCGCCATCCCGGCACCGATTACGTTGGCTTGAACCTGATCGGTCATCTGCTGCCAGGAACGCTGCACGCTCGGTTGGATCGCAAATATGGAAGCGACAGCCGCTACCGTAGGTACAAAATGAAACAGTTCGCTTAAATAGATCGCCAAGGCGACGGCCATTCCGGTCTTAAGCACCCGGGCGCCAATCGTCATAGGATGAGTGCCCCTTTCGTTATCGCAGCAAGCGTTATTTTGGGCTTCTTGTCTTCCGCGTCATGTTAGCCGCTACTCATTATAACGGAAGCCCCGGCCGCTTTCCAGCCGCAGGCACACAGCTGCCGCGCAGCGGGCATTCATTCGTCAACCTTCTGCTCCCGCTTTCGCATGAGGCAAAATAATTTGAAAGGACGTGCCCTTGCCGAGCTCGCTTTCCACGTTTATTTTGCCGTTGTGGTTATCGACGATTTTATAGGAAACCATCAGACCGAGCCCCGTTCCTTTTTCCTTCGTTGTATAAAAGGGCTGGCCCATCTTCGACAGCTGCTCCTCGTCGATGCCCGGCCCGCAGTCCACGATGGAGATGACAATCTCTTCGTTTATCGGCTGCAGCGTGATGGCAATCGAACCGCCCTCGACCATCGCTTCAACCGCATTTTTCAATACATTGATAAAAACCTGCTTAATCTGCGTCTCTACCCCGTATATCCACAGCGGCGATTTGCCGAGGTCCGCCTGAATCTCAATGCCAAGCAGCGCGGCCTGCGATTCCAGCAGCGTAATCGTATCGGCCATAATGACCCGGACGTCCATATAATTGAGCTCATAAATTTGCGGCTTGGACAGCATCAGCAGCTCGCTCACGATCGTCTCGATGCGGGTCAGTTCGGACTTCATGATGTCATGGTAGTTTTTTCCGAGCTGACGCCCTGAAGACATGAGCTGCAGGAAGCCCTTCAGCGACGTAAGCGGATTGCGGATTTCGTGGGCGATTCCCGCCGCCAGCTGGCCTGCCACATACAGTTTCTCGGAGTTGATCAGCAGCTCCTCGTTCTTCTTTCGCTCGGAAATATCGCGGATAATCGCTTGAAACACCTGTTTGCCGGAGAAGAAGGACTTGGTCAGGATCAGTTCCGTATGGAGCTGCTTGCCTGTCGCCGTGTACCAGTCAAGCTCCAACAAACCGGTCGCATCCTCCGGGCACGCTTTCTCATTGCCGGTGTCATTCAATAGCTTACGAATATCTTCGTGATGCTTCGGATGAAGAAACGGATAGATGGATTGGCCGGCAAGCGGGTTGGCGGGATCGACCTCGAACATCCGCATGCCGGCCCGGTTCACATACTCCCATTTGCCGCCTTTAATGAGCGCGATCATATCGAGAGAATTTTCAACCAGCAGCTTGTACCGCTCGTCCATCTGGTTGTACCGCCGGTCCGCGAACCATGCCGTCAGGCTGAACGCCAGTATAAGCAGCGCGGCGATGCCGAGCAGCAGCGCCATAATCATGACCGATTGGTTCAGCCGGTCGGCGGTCAGCACATCGGTATATTCGACGATTAACGCTTTCATTGCCATCAGGTGCATGCCGAGCGCCGATGCGCCGAGCAAGCAGCTGCAGAGCAGCTTGAATGAGCGCGATTTGCGCTCGAATAAATATATTGTAACCGCCGCACCGAGAAAAATAATCAGCGCCGACAAAACGGCAGGAACGCAGTGGAGCTGAGCAGCGTTAATCGGATTGACCAATACGGTAAAATAGTGCTCCAGCAGCGAACCCAAGCAGATCAGCAGCGCCGAAGCGGGGATGCGGATGGGCGAGCTCCTTCGGCTTCTCAGCACCAGGAAGGAAAGGTATGCCCCGATAGCGGGCATTAACATTGCGGGAAAGGACGGCCAGCGGACATTAATCATATAATCCGAAGCCAGCATCGCAACAAAATGCATCGCCCAGTTGCCAAGCCCGAATACCGCAGCCCCCCCGAACAGCCAGTAGCGTTTGCCTTTCGGATGGCTTTGTTTCAAATGCTCGATCATGCTGAACATCGTATAGGATGAAAAGGTGATAATAATAAAAGCGAGGAGCAGATACACAATATCATTGGCATTATGCATACGTTAATAGCTCTCCCCGTTTTCAAAATTGGACGTCGCCATTTCTTTTCGACAATATCGGCGGAAATCCTTTTCCTGCTGTCGTATGTGACTTAAATTATATCCAAGCGGACGCTTGACGCGAAAGGGACGTGTCAGAGAACGGCAGATTCGGTTATAATAGAAGGCATTCAACTTGTAGGAAAGGATTGGCCTTCTATGAAATGGATTAAGGAATTTAAAGAATTTGCAATGCGCGGCAACGTGATCGATCTGGCCGTCGGGGTTATCATCGGGGGAGCGTTCGGCAAAATTACGACATCGCTCGTCAACGACATCATTATGCCTCCGATCGGCTTGCTGCTGGGGGGAAGCAATTTTAAAGATTTGTACCTGTACCTCGGCTGGAACAACCCTTACGCTTCCTTGGCCGAAGCAAAGGATAATTCAGCTCCGATCATTACGTACGGGCAGTTCATCAGCACCGTGCTCGACTTTATTATCGTGGCGTTCTGCATCTTCCTCATTGTAAAAGGAACGAACACGCTGCGGCGCTTCCGGCAGGACGATCAGCCCGCTTCGGAGAAGCCGAAGGATAAGGAATGCCCGTACTGCCTATCCAAAGTTCCGGTTAAAGCGACGCGCTGCGCCTTCTGTACCTCCCATCTGGAGCCCGAACAGAAAAGCGGGATGATGACCGATACCGACGGGACCGTGAAAGGATAACGGACCGCTGAACCGTTCAAACCGCCGCCATTATTCGCATAAAAAGGAGGGGCCTGCATGGGCACCGAGTTCTTCGATATTTACGATGAAGAGTGGAAGCCGGCCGGCATCGCCAGCCGGGCGGATGTGCACGCGCACGGCTGGCGCCATATGACGTTTCACTGCTGGGTGACGCGGCGCGAAGGCGGCCGCCATTATGTATGGTTTCAGCTGCGTCAGAGCAGCAAAGATACATTCCCGGACTGCTTCGACATTACCGCGGCGGGCCATCTGGCTGCCGGGGAAACCGTTCGGGACGCGCTGCGGGAGCTCAAAGAAGAGCTCGGCATTGACGCAGCGTTCGAATCGCTGCTTCCGCTCGGCTCCCACGACGAGGTAACGGCCGGCACTGCCGGCGGCGTCCCGTTCATCGATCATGAGCGCAGCCATGAGTTCGCGCTTCCCGTCGATGTGCCGCTGTCCTCGCTCAAGCTGCAGCATGAAGAAGTGGCCGGCGTATATGAAGCGGAGCTTGCGGCTGTAATCGACCTGTTTGAAGGCAGACGGAGCGAAATTATCGCGCGGGGAGTCGAATCCACCGCCTCCGGAGAGCTGCTCCCTGCCAAGCGGACGGTTACGGCGGACCGCTTCGTGCCGCGCGACGGCGGCTATTACGCCGAGCTGTTCCGGACGATCCGGCGGCTCACCTGATTGACGGGCGCTTTGTTATGGTTTATGGCTGGCCAATCAGGTGAGTGTCGCCCTGCGGATAACTCGGCTTCCCCCTAAAGCTCTTTCCATCAGCATATGCAGGCAAAACGGTGCTGGTGTTGCATTCTGGCTGCGAGGCACAGTTGTTCTGTTCCCAAAACAGCAAGCGCGTGCCCCGGTCCGGGAAACACGCGCTCTTTGGCTATACGTATCGGTGTAGGGCTTCTCCGCCCTTTTTCTCTTCCGGCTTGTCGCTTCTCGTTACCGGCTGACGAACCAAATCACAACACAGGTCCAAAAAGGAAGCGAAAGCACAAGTCCATTGATCGTCCCGACGATTAAGCTGCCTTCACGTCTGATCATAAGCTCATCTCCCCTGCTTGCCGTTTCTGTTAACCATTGTGTCCCGGATTCAGACTTTGCAAACGCGGTATAGTTCTATTATAACCATTAAAGCGCAGACATTAAAGCGTTTTCATGAATGTTTGGTGCGATTTTCTCTTCTTATTTATATGGACCGATCTTGACGAATATGCCGCATTTCGAAGGAAGGGCCGGAAGCCGGGAAAAAGAAGAACAAAAAATAAGCATCTGCACGAGGCAAACGGTCTTGCTGCGCATCATACCGGCAGGCAATCCGCTTGGCAGCAAGGGCGCGCCGCGCCGGGTTAGACCTTCCAGCGATCCCGCACGTTTAGGCTCCGTTCGAGTCCGCCCGGTTCGATTCAGACCGGTTCGACTCAGCCCGTTCGATTCGTTCCGGATGAGGGAGTGATGGATGCCAGGTTATTTCCTAACCAGGTTATTTCCTAACGGCTGCCATTGCCGCTAATTTAATGAAAATGCCCCGATTAGAGTTCTAACGGAGATGAGCGCAGCTATTGGCTGCAAGAATAGCCCTTTTTGGGCGAAAGCCATCAGATAAGGTCTCTCACAACCGTTACATTTTGCAAGGGCATTTTGAGCAAAATAACGTCTGTGCAAGCCGTTAGCTCTCGAAGGTCATGGAGTGCAGTTCCCCGCGCGAGGTTGCGGGCTGAACCTGCGACCCATCGCTGCCAGCGATGTGCCCGATCCACAATTCTTAGATTCACATAACTTCCTAAAACAATCAAAAAGCGCGGCTTCCGATTAATCCGGAAAACCGCGCTGGAACTGTTGATATGGAATGGTGCTGATGAGAGGACTCGAACCACCGACCTACGCATTACGAGTGCGTTGCTCTACCACCTGAGCTACATCAGCACAACGCTTATTATAATACACAGCGGCGGAAGCAAAGTCAAGCCTTTTCCGGCTGTTTTTTTGTTCCAAAATGGTGGTTTTTTGAGTCCCGGCCTACCAGTTCGTTTTGAATGGGCGCTCTTCGGGTAAAGATGGATGAGGCTGTCAGTCCTTACTATTACCGAAGTTACTGGAGGCGTTAAAGATGCCCTACACAAAAATTTTGGTCGGTTATGACGGCTCGGAGCAGTCGGTGCGGGCGCTGCGTTCGGCTCTGGAGCTGGCTTCTTACTGCAAATCGCTGATCGAAGTCGTTCATGTTTATAATATTACCCCGATCGTGATCGGTGATACGGTGGCGGGAATGCCATCGGCTGTGCAGGAATCGACCAAGCTGCAGGCGGAGACGGTTGCGGCGGAAGCCCGCACCATAATCGCATCCAGCACCGACACGCCGATTGATGTGTCCATTGTTGAAGGCGATCCCGGCAAAACGATTGTGAAGACCGCGCGCGAACGCGGGTCGGACCTGATTGTGGTCGGCAGCCACGGCAAAAACGGGATCAAGGAGCTGTTTATGGGCAGCGTCAGCCATTATGTGGGACAGCATGCTCCGATGCCGGTACTGATCGTGAAATAGCGCTTGCGCTGCAAAAAGAACCGGATCAACGTTTGCTTCCATCAGCCGGCGTGATCCGGTTCTTTTTGATGATGCGGCCCGTTTTGGTCCGTCAGCTGCGGGACGGGCGCGCTGTATTTCACGGGCAGACGCAGCGTGAAGACGCTGCCCTTTCCTTTTTCACTCTTGAGCTCAAGCTTTCCGCCGAGCAGTCTGGAAAGCTGCAGGCTGATGGACAAGCCCAGGCCCGTTCCGCCGTATTTCCGGGTGACGGCGCCGTCTTCCTGCTGAAACGCTTCGAAGATGAGGCTCTGCTTCTCTTTGTCGATGCCGATCCCGGTATCCTTGACCGAAAAGCCGACCCACTCCGGTTCCGCAGCCGTCACCGGCTGGATGTTTACGACAGGGCGTTCATTTCGTTGGAAGCGAAACTGCCCCCAGCCCCGTCCTTTGCCGCGCTGGGAATGCGCCGGCAGCGCCCCCTTTTCTTTCCGCTTATCGGCGAATACCGACAGTTCGACGCTGCCCTGCTCGGTGAATTTGAACGCGTTCGTGAGCAGATTGCGGACAATTTGGCTGGCGCGCAGCGCGTCCGTCTCGATCGTATGCGGAACGTCGGAATCGACCGCCACCTTGAACTGAACGCCGCTCCGCTCCGCGACGGGCATGAACTGGCATTGGATCGTGTGCACCAGCTCATGGGGAGAGGTCGGCTCCGGATTGACATCCATTTTCCCCGCCTCCACTTTCGACAAATCGAGGATGTCCTCGATCAAATGCAGCAGTTCATGACCGGCTGTATAAATAATGCCGGCATGCCGTACATCTTCTTCGCCGTATTCCCGCTCCTCGTTCTCGCGGATGAGCTGCGAGATGAGCAGGATGCTGTTAAGCGGCGTCTTCAGCTCGTGAGACATGTTGGCCAGAAATTCGGATTTGTAGCGGGAAGCCAGCATCAGCTGCCGGGCCTTCTCTTCCAGCTCCCGCTTCGCTTCCCGCAGCGCTTTCGTTTGGCGCCGCAAGATAAGATTCATATTTCTCATCTCTCCGAAGCGCAGCTGCTCCTTATGAAAATCCCGGATCATATAAACAAAGAATGCACTTAACACAAGTGCCGGCAGCAGCGTCAATCCTGCGATATGCTCCCAGTAATAACGAAACGGGATGACGCCCAGCAGCGAAATATTGAGACAGTTGAGCGTGTTGATCACGGCGATGCTGGCCCCGGCCTGCCATAAAAACCGCAATTTCGATTTTTTAAGCACAACGTGCAGCAGCGCTCCTGCCAGTCCCAGTATCGCCATGTTAGCCACTCCCGCCCACGCGGCTTCGCCCACTCCAAAAAACAACCTTCCGAGCCCGATGCCGAGCCCGATAACAAATATGGTAGGGGCGCTGTTAAATACGAGCACCGCCATAATGAGCGGGATGAAACGCAAGTCAAACAGCGCGTTGTCTGACAAACGCAGCCCGAACAGCATCGTGAGCCAGCCGGCGGCAATGAACATGACGATGGCGGCATATTCTTTGGCAGTGTCGCTCAAGCGGCTGAACATTGTTTTGTACCCGAGATTAAACAGATAGGCGAGCGCAATCAGCAAACAGATATTGTTGAAGAACACTTTGAAAAATGCCATGTAATCCTCCTAAAGGTTTTGCCGAAGGCAAAACCACTTCGTAAGCATAAGCTAAGGTTTTGCCGGAGTCAAAACCACATCGTAAGCATAAGCTAAGGCGTATATGGACCATTCGTATTCGTGTACAACGCATATCGTCTACTCTATTTTACGATAGAATGCCGTTTCAATCACCACCGGGCGAATGCCCGCATATGGTGCTAGTAAATGGACTACAGGAGGACGATGATCGATGGCTGAGCAGCAATACCCGGCTCCCCCCGCAAACGGACTGTTTCCGGCCGTTCTGTATAAAGCCGCGGAGAACCACGGCGGACGGATCATGGATATCCGCAGCAAAATGGCCGACGTCTGCATGCGCCACAAACACCGGCATATCCGCGTGCAAACGGTGGACGGCCATATATATGAAGGCTCCATCCTGCACGCCGACCGCTGCTTCATTTATTTGCAATGCACCGCGCGCGGCAGCCGCGCTTTCTTCGGCCCTTATAACGCGATTATTCCGCTCGTGCTTTACGAGCTGCTGGTCATTACGCTGCTCAGTACGTAGTTGTCGCTGCCGGCAGCCTGATCCGGCGGAAGCTCTTCAAGCAGTCGATCAAGCTCCACGGCGCATTCGGCAGCGCTCCGGTACCCCGATTCATCTTCGGTGAGCAGCTTCCGGATCACCCGAGCGATCTCCGGAAACAGCTCAAGCTCCTCCTCCCAGCTGCGGGAAGGAGCGTCCTCTGGCGGCTTATAGCCGGAGTAGAGAAGAAACAGCAGCAAATGTCCGGACCCGTGCAGATCGCTCGCCGGATAAGGTCTTCGCATCCGTTGCTTGAGCGAGCCCCCGGCATCTTCCGGCTTGTCCTGCTTAGCGGCCGGGTCGTCCGCACGTTCCTCCCCGATCGGACAAGCCAACCCGAAATCAATTAACGTAATTCCCGCCGCCCCCATCATAACGTTAGGAAGCCGGACGTCCCGGTGTACATACCCGGCTTCATGCAAGCCGCTCAGCGTCTGCATCAACTGCCGCAGCACAACCAGCGCCTCCCGCTGTCCGAATACTTCTCCCTTGTCCATGATCAGCCGCTCCAGATCGTTGCCCTGCACGAGCTCTGTCACGAGCGCTTCCCGCCGTCCACAACGAAAATAATCGAGCCGCTGCGGAATGCCTGGCAGAAGGAGCCTGCACATGATTTCATCCTCTCGCCGCAGCAGATGAATGCCGAACCGGCCCTTACTCGGCTTGTTAAGCTTGAGCATCACTTGCCGGCCGCCGCTGTCGCGGGCGGCATACGCCTGTCCATAGCTGCCCATCCCCAGAAAGCGCTCAATCCGGTAACGTTCCGCAATCGTTTTTCCTTCCCGAAGAGGGTAATCCAGCCACGTTTGCCTCACATTCCGTATCCATGTCCCGATTCCAGCCATGACATACCCTCCGTTCTTTGCTTCATTCTTTTACGGGTGCCGGCAGCATTCGTTTCGAAAGCGTTTCGCGAAAAGTGAAACTAATTACCCGCTTGGACGTATAAAGAAGCAGCAAGCAAAAGTCGAAAGGAACGGAGGTGGAATTGATGCTCAAACATCTCATCAAAAAACTTCTTCATTCCGCGACAGGCCGTCACCATTCCCATAACCATTACAGCAGCAGCGATTACAAGCACCATCGTCGTCCGGGATCGTACCCGCCCCCGCGCAAAGGAAGCGGATACTACGGTTCATCCCGTTACAAACGCAGAAGCAGCAGCAGCTATTCCAGTTAATCGACTCTGCACGAAGCTCATAGGAGAACAAAGTGAGACCGCCTCCCACTGCAGGCGGTCTCACTTCGGTGCGCTTGCCAAAAGCTGCAGTTACCAAACGGTTGGCAAAGCAATCAGCTGCTTGACGTCTCTTTCATATTCCGTAATAACGTTTAATATACACTATCTAATCCTACTATTTATCCTTTTCAATTTTCACTCGGTGCATGAAGCGATCGTCCGAACCGTCCGATCAGGAGGTGAAGATCAATGATGAACATCATCCGATTCAAAAACCGGTCCGTTCCCGTCTATTATACGCCCGGACAAGAAAGCTCGCTTAAGATGCTGCCGGAAAAACTGTACGAGATGGAAATGGACTTTGAGTTCCGCAAAAGATGGAAGCGAATCAAGTCGGTGGAAATGGTGCGCGATGTCGCTATTTTTCAATACAACGACGGAACGAAGCTGTACCTTGAAGTTGGCTAAACCGTCAACGGTCCCCGCTTAACGGGTCGGCCAACATGAAACGAAAACAGACGCGAAGCATGGGCTGCCTCGCGTTTTTTTCTTTTATTATGCCCGGGCAGTCCCGGATCGCGCTTCCGGACCGCCGGCTATTCAAGAGACGGACACAACGTTTAACGGATAGCCTTCTTCGATATAAATGCCGGCTTCGTATTCGTCGAGCCGGTTGTCCGTAATGATCTCGTCGAACGAATCGAGGCTGGCGAAGATCGCGAGCGAGTTGTAGCTGAATTTGGCGGCATCGACAAGCAGGACGCTTTTGGCGGCCGCGTTCATGGCGGTCTGGCGCGCGCCGACGAGCATCGGCGACCAGGCCATGGCGCCTTTGGCATGGGATACGGCCTCGCATGTCAGAAACGCCACGTCAACCGTCAACGAACTAAGCATTTTCTCCGCATAAATGCCGTCGAGACTGTACGCCCACTTGCTCAGCCTGCCCCCCGTGCAGTAGACATCGAAGGTGCCGAAGCGGTCTTCGTTCGAGAGCAGCAGCGCGGTATGCAGATCGCGGGTAATGATTTTCAGCCCCTTGAACCTCTCGAGCTCCTCCACCATGGCCGCGACCGTCGTGCCGGCGTCCAGAATGACGCTCATCCCGTCCTGGATATGCTTGACCGCCTCTCTGGCGATTGCCATCTTCTCCGCTTTATGCTCATTCGCGCGCTGATCGTAGTTGGCGCCCATAAATCGTTTGACCTTGATCGCGCCGCCATGGGAGCGCTGGACTTTGCCTTCGGATTGGAGCAGATCCAAATCGCGGCGTATTGTCATTTGCGATACGTTGAACTTCTCCGCAAGTTCAATAATCGTAACTTGGCGCTTCAGTTCGAGCAGCTTCATTATTTCATGACGTCGCGTCCCCGTAAGCATAAGGTGATTCCTCCCCGAAACTTGCTTTGTATGGTTGCAATTATATCGTTCCCAGGCCGTCGTTGTCACTACGAACTCATTCCATAATTTTGTTAAAACGCACTATACAAACTTTCGTTTGTGTGATATAAGTAAAACATATTGATAGTTTTATGTTCATTTGGTGTTAGAAATTGTGACTCATTACACAGGAACAGCATTGGTTTACCCCCTTTTTTTCTTCGTTCGGCTATCGGATTTTACATTCATATATTTCATGTGAGGTGAGGTTCATGGGATTCAGATATACCGGGAATGCCTACGATCGCCGCTTTCTGCCCCGGTTGACGACGAAAGAAATTGAAGCGATGCCGAAAGATGAAGTCTTAATCGTTCTGCCTGTCGGCGCCATCGAACAGCACGGGCCCCATATGCCCGTCTACACGGATACGCTGCTTGGAGAAGCGTTGATGGCACAGGCGTTCGAACACCTTCCCGAAGAAGCTCCGATCTGGCTGCTTCCCTCCGTCAATTATGGCAAAAGCACCGAACACGCGGCGTATCCCGGAACGATCACGCTGTCGGCCCAGACGCTCATGATGGTCCTGCAGGATATCGCCGCCTCTCTCGCTCGCAGCGGATTCAAGAAGCTGCTGCTCTTCAACACCCACGGCGGCAACGCCGATCTTCTCGGCATGATGGCCAGAGAAATCCGCATCGCGACCGGCCTTGCCGTCTACCGGCTTGACCCGGGCTCGGTCCGCTACAGCGATTCATTCACGGACGATGACGAGAAAGCAAGCGGCATTCATGCCGGAGACGTGGAAACGTCCCTGGTGATGGCCGTCTGTCCGGACTGGGTCCACCCCGAATTGGCGCTGCGCGAGATGCCGCAATTTCCTCAGTCGCCCTCGTTCTCTTTCCGCTCCAAATCGTTCGCCTGGATCATGAGCGACATCTCCCGCAGCGGGATCGCCGGCGACGCAACGAAAGCAAACCCTGAAAGAGGCAAGGAGATGCTCGAAAAAGCAGGCCCGCTGCTTGCCGAAGCGTTAATGGAAATCGCGGCGTTCGATATGAGATCGCTGCAACAATAACAGAGCGGAGGTGCGTCAGCGCATGGAAGCAGCTATGAGCACAAAAGAATGGGTGCGGATGGAGAGGCTGTCCAAGGTGTACCCGAACGGAACCGTCGCCGTCCAGGATGTCAACCTCTCGATTCGCGAAGGCGAATTTCTCTCTTTCGTCGGCCCGTCGGGCTGCGGGAAATCGACGATCTTCAAGATGATTACCGGTCTCTCCGAACCGACGGGAGGATCGCTCGAGGTTATGGGCACTTCTCCCAAGCAGGCCCGCAAGCAAAGCGACACGGCGTTCGTCTTCCAGGATCATACGCTTCTGCCGTGGAGCTCCGTCATCGATAATGTGGCGCTCCCCTTGGCGCTTCGCGGAATCTCGCGCAAGGAGCGCAGGCAAGAGGCGGAACGCGTGTTGGAACTGGTCGGATTGAAGGATCATACGAAGTCGATGCCGCGGCAGCTGTCAGGGGGCATGAAGATGCGGGCTTCGATCGCCCGGGCTCTCGTCTCGAAGCCGAAGCTGCTTCTAATGGACGAACCTTTCGGAGCGCTGGACGAAATTACCCGGCAGACGCTTCAGCTTGAGCTTCTCGATCTGTGGCACCGCGACAGAGAGATGACCATCTTGTTCGTCACGCATAACGTATTCGAGGCCGTGTTTCTTTCCACCCGGATCGCGGTCATGACGCCCCGGCCGGGAAAGGTGGCCGCGATGATCGACGTCCCGGTGCCTTTTCCCCGCGACGAAACGTTCCGCACCACACCGGAATTCGGGCAAATTGTCCGCTCCGTATCGGAAGCGCTGAAGCATTGAAACGCCGAATGAAGCTGGGAGGTTGATTCGCTAATGACGGTTGACTGGACGAAAGAAATGCTGGACGTCGTCGGGGAGGAGCATCTGCTCCTAAGCCCCGATCAGCGGGATAAGCTGTCCAAAGATTATTACTGGTACTCGCCGGTGCTGGAGCCGCTGCTGCGCGACAAACGGGCGGACGGAATCGTACTGGCGGAGTCGGAAGAGCAGGTCGCACAGGTGCTTGCCGCCGCTTACCGCAGCAATATTCCGGTCACGACCCGGGGAGCGGGAACGGGCAATTACGGACAGGCGGTTCCGCTCGAGGGCGGCATCGTGCTGGATCTAAGCCGGATGGACAAGGTGCTGGAAGTGACGGATGCGTACGCCCGCGTTCAGGCCGGCGTCCGGCTCGGGGCGCTGGAGAAGCTGCTGCGGGGGCAAGGAAGCGAGCTGCGGATTTATCCCAGCACGTTCATGAAGGCGACGGTCGGCGGATTCGTTTGCGGCGGCTCCGGAGGGATCGGCTCGATTACATGGGGCAATCTGTGGGACGGCAACGTGCTGGAGGCCGTCGTGTACACACTGGAGGAGACGCCCCGCAGGCTCGTCGTACGCGGGCCGGAGCTCATCGCTTACATTCATAATTACGGCACGAACGGCGTTCTGACGGAGCTGACCATTCCGGTCTCTTCCAGCGTCCCCTGGAGACAGACCGTCGCGCAATTCGACGATTTCGAATCGGCTTGCCGCTTCTCCCATGCGGTAGCGACCGACGACTCCATCCGCAAACGGCTGGTCGCACCGGTCGAATGGCCGATCCCTTCCTTTTTCAAACCGATCGTCAAACAGCTGGAGTCCGGCGCAAGCGCATGCCTGCTCGAAACCGAAGAAGGGACCGAGGACGCGCTTGCCGCCCATGCCGCATCGTTTAACGGCCGGATCGGTTACGTCATTCCTTACGAACAATACCGCAAAACGATCGGGCTGTCCGACTTTACGTGGAACCATACCACTTTATGGGCTTTGAAGACAGACCCTTCGCTCACCTATTTGCAAGCCGGGTTTCATCCGGTCGACTTCCTCGGGCAAATCGGCCAAATCAAGGAAAAATTCGGCGACGAAGTGCTGATGCATTTGGAATTTATGCGTTCGGGCGGCGTCGTCGTGCCCGCAGCGCTTCCGATCGTCCGCTATACGACTCATGAGCGTCTGTACGAGATTATCGGCTATTTCCGTTCGATCGGCGTCAGCATCAACGATCCCCATACGTGGATGCTCGAGATGGGAGGGCGCGGACAGCTGGAGGCGATGCTCGCGGCCAAACGGTCCAACGATCCGCGGGGGCTTCTTAACCCGGGCAAGCTGAATACTCCGGTAACAGAACCGATAAGGAGCGATGAACCATGAAGGATACGATATCCGAAAAGGCGACCGCAGGCGTTCACCCCCGCAAATCGGCTTCGGCGCCGGGAAGATCGTCCTCGAAAGGGAGAGCATTTTGGGTCAGCAAGCTGCCGCCCGTTTCGGCGTTCGTCGTGTTCATCGGCGGGTGGGAGCTGTTCTGCCGGCTCGCCGGAATGAAGCCGTATTTGCTGCCCAAGCCGTCCGATATCGTCAGAGCCGCGTCGGAGAACGCCGCGAATTTATGGGTTTCCGTGTACACGACCATGATCGAATCGGTGCTCGGATTTCTGATCAGCATCGTGCTCGGGGTCGGTTTCGCCATCATTCTGGCCAGCTCCAAGCTCATCGAGAAGAGCATTTACCCGTACGCCATCATACTTCAGACGATTCCGATCGTCGCCGTCGCCCCCATCATCGTCATATGGTTCGGGGCCGGAATAAACGCCATCGTCACGATCGCCTTCCTGATCGGTTTTTTCCCGATGCTGTCCAATACGCTGATCGGCCTTAATTCTGCCGACCACAACATGAAAAATCTTTTCTACCTGTACAACGCTTCACCCCTGCAAACGATGTTCCGCTTGCGGATACCGGCCGCTCTTCCCTACATCGCCGCAGGTCTCAAAATCTCCTGTACGCTCGCCGTTATCGGCGCCATCGTAGGCGAATATATCGCAGGCATCGGCGGAGGCAAAGGCGGTCTCGGCTATGCGATTACCGTTGCCGCTTCCCGTCTCCAAACCGCTTATCTGTTCGCCTGCGGCCTTTCGGCATCCCTGCTCGGGATCGCCTTCTTCCTGATCGTGAACGGCCTCTCCAAATGGCTGCTCAGCTCCTGGCACGAATCCGAGATGAACTCCTCGGAAGGTTAATGAAATTAGAAGCGGAAGGAAGGTGACGGCCATGCCGGAGCCATCGGCGAATATGGAAGCCGTTAACGCAAGATTGCCGCTTGCGGACGGCGGCGGATTGTACAAACTGACGATCAAGGACGGAAAGTGGGCTTCGGTGGAGCCTCAGGCAGGTCCGGTCGTATCGGAGAGGCACGCGCCGATCTCCGCGATCGGCCCCGAGCGGCTTGGCGTATCCCGAGAGATCGACCTGCAAGGACGGGTGCTGCTTCCGGGCTTTGTGGACGTTCATATGCACCTGGACAAAGCGTACTCGATCTCCCATGTCCGCAACCGGTCCGGAACGCTGCTGGAGGCGATCGAGAACTACCGGTCGGTCGCGCCGTCGTTCAGCAAAGAAACGATCCGGAGCCGTATCGTCAAGACGGCGCTTCAGGCGGCGTCCTTCGGATCGGCGACATTGCGCAGCCATCTGGACGTTCCGATTCACCTCGGCCGGGACATCGCTTTCCGTACGATCGAAGCGGCTTTGGAAGCTCGGGAGCTCGTGAGCGGCTTCATCGACATCCAGTACTTCCCGATGTATTTCTACGAACCCGGGATAGAACGCGAGCTGTCCGAATTCGCATCCGAAACGCTGAGAATGGGCATCGACGGCGTCGGCGGAGCCCCTCATCTGTCAGCCGATCCAATAGCGAATATCGAATGGGCGTTCCAGCTGGCCCTTGCGTTCGACAGGCCGATCGATCTGCACAGCGACGAGTCCGACGATCCCTCTGTGAAGACGATTGACACCTATTGCGACCATGTGCTTCAAAACGGTTACGCCGGAAAGGCGACAGCCGGGCATCTGTGCTCGCTGTCGGCGATGGATCAGAACGAGGCCGACCGTCTGATCGCCAAGATGGCGGAAGCCGGGGTTGGGGCGGTTACGCTTCCCGCGGTCAATCTATATCTGCAAGGACGGGGAGATAAGGGCAACGTCAGACGCGGCGTCACCCGGGTGCGGGAACTGTCGGAAGCCGGCGTTCCCGTCGCAGCCGCTTCCGACAACATCCAGGATCCGTTCCATCCGTTCGGCCGCGGCGATATGCTGCAGATCGGCCTGATGACCGCCTATGCGGCGCATCTGGCACGCGAAGAGGACATCGGTCACGTGCTGCGGATGCTGACGCACGTTCCGGCAGCCATTGCCGGTCTTCAGAGCTATGGAGTCGCAGCCGGTAACCCGGCAAGCTTCGTCGTCATCGATGCCCTGTCGGCGGAGGAGCTGTTCCAGGAATTGCCTGCCACACGCTGGGTGTACAACAAGTCGCGCTGGATCTACGCTTCCGAATTGAAGAAGCAAGGAATCGATCCGCAATGGTCGGCGCTAGCCGGCGGCTCCCGTTAACGTGACCGGTCTCCTCATGGTGACTATCCGCACAGAAGCGGATGCACAAATAGATTCTTATAGGATAAGGGAGGAAGAAACATGCTTACGAAAGATTTGTCCGGCAAGAGGTACAAATTAGGTGCGCTATCGGTTATGCTGGCCGTCGTTCTGAGTATCTCCGCATGCGGTTCCGGCGGCAACAACTCCGCATCCACAAACGGCGGATCGACAAGCGAATCTTCAAGCACGACAACCGAACCGGCCGCACCATCCTCTTCCGACTCCACAACGACTACCGAGACCAAGCTGACGGCCGTTACCCAGGTGACCAACTGGTTCGCGGAGCCGGAGCATGGCGGACAGTACGCGGCGGTTTCCAAAGGGTTCTACAAAGAAGCAGGTCTTGACATGACACTGCAGTCGGGCGGTCCGGGCATTTCTTCGACACAGATCGTCGCTTCGGGCAAAGCCGAGTTCGGAATGGGTTCCGCGGACGAAATTTTACTGGCACGGCAGAACGGCATTCCGCTCGTGGCGATTGCGGCCATCTTCCAAAAGAACCCGCAAGGCATTATGTTCCATAAAGGAAAGTACAAGGATCTCTCCGAGCTTAACGGCAAAAAAGTTTATGTAGGCAGCGGATCCGCATACTGGGAATATTTGAAAAAAGCGTACAAGCTCGACAGCGTCCAAGAGTTGAAATACACCGGATCTCTGGCCAACTTCGTCGCCGATCCGGAATCGGCAACGCAAATTTACGTCACGTCCGAGCCGTTCACGATGCAGCAGCAAGGCGTGGAGGTCGAATATTTCCTCAACTACGATCTCGGCTATAAGCAGTACGGCAACATTTTGTACACGACGGAAGATTACATCAAGAATCACGCCGACATTGTCAAAGCCTACGTCGAAGCTTCCATTAAAGGCTGGATGTACTACAAGGACAACACCGAAGAAATCAATAAAGTGATGCAGGAGAAAAACCCCGACCTGAAGCTGGAATCGATGGCGTACGGCGCCAAAGCCCAGGAGCCGCTCATTTACGGCGGAGACGCGGAAGCGAACGGTGTCGGCTACATGACGCCGGAAATTTGGGAAAGCCTGCAGAAGCAGCTGGTGGATATCGGCATGCTGAAAAAAGCCGACCCAATCAGCAGCGTATTCACAAACGATTTCCTTCCTGCCAAATCGTAAAGGCCGGCAAAAACAGAGGGGGCTGCGTGCGATCGCGCCGCGGTCTCCTCATTTTTCAAGGATGGGAGGAATCCGGATGGCTAAATTGCTGGTCGTTTATTTCAGCGCATATGGGCATATTCACCGCATGGCGGAAGCGGCTGCGAAGGGGGCTAGTGAAGACGGGCATACGACAAGGATTGTGCGTATTCCGGAATTTCGCTCCCCCGACAATATAACGGCATTGCTGGATCACCCCAGCCGCAGACAGCGGCGCGATGATGATGATTCTCTGTCCGGCACGTTCCGCATCGGAGCCAGATGGAGCAAGTACGAGGCGTCCCAGGAGGAGCAGAAAGGCGTGCCGGAGGCAACCGCGGACGATCTGCGCTGGGCGGACGGTATCGTATGGGGATTTCCGACTTATTACGGCTCGATGCCGGCTCAGGTCAAGTCGTTTCTCGATATGTCGGGAAGCTTGTGCGCCGGCGGAGAATTGGAAGGCAAGCCGACGGGAGTCATGACGAGCGCGGGATCGATTCATACCGGCCACGAAGCGACCATTCTGACTTCAATTGTGCCGCTGCTTCATTTCGGGTTGATTTACGTCGGTCTTCCTTACTCGCAGAATCCGGAGTATTTGACGGCGGACGCAATCGGAGGCTCGCCATACGGACCTTCGACGCTGGCCGGTCCGGACAGCTCGCGGACGCCGGACGAACGGGAATTGCTCATGGCCGGCAGACTGGGCGCAAGAGTAGCCCGATTTGCCGAGGCAACCAAAGGAATTAAATAAGCTCAGCGGGGATAAACGATGACGAACACATATGAATTGATAATCCGAAATGCCCGATTGGCAGGCAGCGGCGGGAGGCTCGACCTCGGCATCCGCGACGGACGTTTCGCCGCGATCGGCCAGTTAGCGGCGGCCGAAGCCGAAGCTGTCATCGACGCGGAGGGAATGCTGCTGCTTCCGCCCTTCACGGAACCGCATGTCCACCTCGATACGACGCTTACAGCCGGCAATCCCGTCTGGAATGAGAGCGGGACGCTTGCGGAGGGGATCTCCATCTGGACCGCGCGCAAAGCGGCCCTCACGAAGGAGGACGTGATCGCCAGGGCGGAGCGGACCATCCGAATGTATATCGGGTACGGCGTCCTCCACCTTCGCTCGATGGTCGACATCGGCGACCCGAAGCTGACCGCGCTGGAAGCGGTGCTGGAGCTCAAAGAGCGTTACCGCGAGCAGATCGACATCCAGGTGACGGCCTTTCCCCAGGACGGAATCGTATCGTGCCCGGATAACGAACAGCGGATGGAAGAAGCGCTTCGCATGGGAGCGGACGGAGTTTCCGCCGTCCCGCATCTGGAGCGCACCCGCGAAGACGGCGTCTTGTCCCTGCAGAAAGCGTTCCGGCTTGCGCAGCGGCAGCAAGCTTACGTTCATGTGTTCTGCGACGAGACGGACGACGAAGCTTCCCGCTTCCTCGAGGTATGCGCTTCTCTGGCGATCGAAACCGGCCTGTTGTCGCGGGTAACGGCGGCCCACGCAAACGCCGCGGCTTATTATAACGAACCGTATTTTCAAAAAATTGTCGGGCTCGTCAAGCAGTCCGGCCTCTCGATCGTCGCTTGTCCGCTCATCAACAGCGTCATGCAGGGCCGTTACGACGCTTATCCGAAAGGAAGAGGCATTACGCGCATCAAGGAGTTTGTGCGCACAGGCGTCAACGTCGCCTTGGCCCACGACGACATCCGCACGCCGTTCTATCCGCTCGGAACGGGCAATCCGCTTGATGCCGCCCACATGGCCGCGCACCTGGCTCATATGAGCGGACGCAGCGAGCTGCAGGAGCTGATCGGCATGATCACGGCGGGCGGTGCGGCGGCGATGAACCTGGGGAACGCTTACGGATTTTCGGGCGGAGCGTTTGTGGAAGGAGCTCCCGCTTCGTTCCTGCTCTTCGACGCGGAAGATGCGGGCGACTTGATCCGCAATCGCCCCTCTCCCCGTTATGTCGTTCGCAGCGGACGCGTCATCGCAGAGACGCTGCCCGCCGTAACGAAAATTGTTGGCGGCTGATGAACACGGGTATCGCACCCGTCCGCACGCTGTACTGCCAAGAGCACGACTAGCGCGATTAACGCATGGCTAGCACCCGTTTCGCTCTCGTTTAGCTCATGACTAGCTCACGATTAGCGCACGTTTAGCTCATGACTAACACACGATTAGCGCTTGACTAGTAGAACGATCCCGAAAAACCGTTACGGTTACGGGTTGTTCTTGGATGCTAACGGAAGCAGTGGACGTTATTCAGCTCATTTTGTTCGATTTGTAAATCTAACGGAAGTATCGGACCTTATTTCTGTTAGTCGGTCTGAACGTAACCCATTTTAAAGAGATTAAGTGCTGTGAGTTCCGTTAGCTATCCAAATGGGCTCATAAATGCAAAATAAGAGCACTGATTTCCGTTAGATCATCGGAAGGTTTTTCGGAGCGATCTACTTGCGCACGACTTGCGTACGACTGCGCACGACAAACAAACCCGGCCGCACGTTGGCCGGGTTTGTTTGTCGTCAGGTTTGCCGTCAGGCTTGCACTCAGGCTTGCACTCAGGCTTGCACTCAGGCTTGCACTCGCTTACTCCGGCTGCGCCAGCACGGTTTCGATCCGGATCAGCTCTTCGTCGGTGAACGTAAGATTGTCCAAAGCTGCGACATTGTCTTCGATTTGGGAAACGCGGCTTGCCCCGATCAGCGCCGACGTCACCCGCCCGCCGCGCAGCACCCACGCAAGCGCCATTTGGGCAAGCGACTGGCCGCGCTCGCGGGCGATATCGTTCAGCGAGCGGATCTTGGCCAGCTTCGCCTCGGTAATTTGATTGCCGCTTAAGAACACGCTTGGGCCGGCCGCACGCGAATCGGCCGGAATGCCTTCCAAATAACGGTCGGACAGCATTCCCCCTGCAAGCGGCGAGAAAACGATCGAACCGATCCCTTCCTCATCCAGCACATCCTGCAATCCGTCCTCGATCCAGCGGTTGAACATCGAATAGGAAGGCTGGTGGATGAGGCACGGCGTTCCGAGCCGCTTCAAAATGACTGACGCCTGGCGGGTCTGCTCCGCGCTGTAGCTGGAGATGCCCGCATAAAGCGCTTTCCCCGACCGGACGGCGTAATCGAGCGCCATCATCGTTTCCTCGAGCGGCGTGTCCGGATCCGGACGGTGGGAATAAAAAATATCGACGTATTCCAAACCGAGCCGCTTCAGGCTTTGATCCAGACTGGACAGCATATATTTGCGCGAGCCCCATTCGCCGTAAGGACCCGGCCACATATAATAGCCGGCTTTGGTCGAAATGATCATTTCATCGCGGTAGGCCGCGAAATCCGCTTTCAGAATGCGGCCGAAATTCTCTTCCGCCGATCCTGCCGGCGGACCGTAATTGTTCGCCAGATCAAAATGGGTAATGCCGAGGTCGAAGGCACGGCGCACCATCGCCCTTCCGTTCTCATAGCGGTCATTGCCGCCGAAATTGTGCCACAGCCCCAGCGATACAGCCGGGAGCTTCAGGCCGCTGCGTCCGGTGCGGTTGTAAGTCATTTGCTCATAACGTTCGTTTAACGCCTGGTAAGACATGAATGACAATTCCTCCTCGTATGTAGTGGAAGATCTGCACCGCCGGATGATTGCGGTCTCTTTATTGTAACGTACTGTCCATAGAAGTAACAGCGCTTTCTTATTCTTTACCGGCGGCGTGAGAGCGCTCATGAAAAATTAATATTAACGGCCGGCAGCGCTTTTGTCCTGCAAAAACGGCTCTTTTCCGAGGCTCTATTAACATACGGCCCAAATAAAGAGTTTAAAAATTGGATCCGTAACTTTTGAAGCGGTGCCGTCTGTGATATGCTGATAAAAAAAGTTTGATCCTCCGGATCCGACAGAGGGAGTGAAACGATGAGCACCAATTACCGGGTTGCCATATACAAAGAACAATATACGATGGTCGAATTAGTGGAAGAGGACAGCCGCTCCAGCGTAACGATTTGTCCCGAAAGAGGCGGAATCGCCATCCAGTGCCGGTTGAACGGATATGAACTGTTCTACCTGGACAAGGAAACGTTTCTCGATCCCGAAGCGAATATCAGGGGCGGCAATCCCGTGCTGTTCCCGATCAGCGGTCAGCTCGAAGACGGGCAGTATGAATGGAACGGCACTACATATACGATGAAAAATCATGGTGTTGCGCGCACCGAGCCGTGGGAAATTGTCGAAACGTCATTCGACGGACGGGCTTCAGTTACGCTGAAGCTGACCAGCAGCGCGAAAACGAAGGAACAGTTCCCGTTCGATTTCGAACTGCTCTTTACGTACACGCTGCGCGGCGGGGAACTTCTCATCGAGCAGCAGTACCGGAATCTTTCGGATACCCCGATGCCGATGTATCCAGGGTTTCATCCGTACTTCGCCACCAATGAGAAGAACATCGCATACAAGACGGACGCCACGCGTTACTTGGATTACAACGACATGATCGAAAAAAAATACGAGGGCGCTTTGAATTTGGAAGGCATGAAGGAGTCTGCCGCACTGCTGGATCCCGTCAAGCCCGAAATTTCGTTTGAGCTGTCGGACGCCGTCAACGTCCGCATGAAGTACAGCGACCTGTTCAAAACGGTCGTGCTCTGGTCCGTCGACGGCAAGCCGTTTGTGTGCGTCGAGCCTTGGATGGCGCTGACCGGCGAGCTGAACCGCCGGGACGAGCTGGTCTTCGTTGAGCCGGGAGACGCCGTAGAGGCCGAGCTGACCTTCTCGTGCGAGCCCCGCTCCGCCGCCAAAACAAACTAAGCCGCTAAAAAGCTGCTCCTTGCTCCAACGCCCCCCTTTTTCACGATGCCTTGCGCATCTTTGAAAGGGGGTTTTTTGGCGTTCACGGTGGACATCCGTTTGGCACGTATGAAATCGGTTCAGCCGTTCCAAAATAGGGTAATGGCCTCAAAGAACGGCACGATTGCCGTTACAGTCCATTCTGCCGCATGAAAGGCAGGTTAATCGAAGGAGGTAACGATCATGTCTAATTCGCAAACGGCCCCGGCCAAAACCACATTCCCGCCGCAGCATCAAAACAAGCAGCCGGGAATTGAATCGGAGATGAACCCGCTTCCCGTCTACGATTCGCCGGATTATCGCCCCGGCGGCAAATTGGCAGGCAAGAAAGCGATTGTGACGGGAGGCGACAGTGGGATCGGCAGAGCTGTAGCCGTCGCTTTCGCGAAAGAAGGCGCCGATGTCGCCATCGTCTACCTAAGCGAACAATCCGATGCCGAGGAAACGAAGCGGGTCATCGATAAGCTTGGCCGCACCTGTATGCTTATTCCGGGCGATGTCGGCGATGCCGCATTTTGCGCGCAGGCGGTGGAGCAAACCGTCCGGCAGCTCGGGCAGCTCGACATTATCGTCAACAATGCCGCGGAACAGCATCCGCAGCAACGATTCGAAGATATTACGGAAGAGCAGCTGACGCAAACGTTCCGTACCAATATTTTTTCGATGTTTCATATGGTTAAAGCGGGCTTGCCTCACTTGAAGCCGGGCGCCGCGATCGTAAATACCGCTTCGATCACCGCTTATAAAGGAAACCCGATGCTGATCGACTACTCCTCCACCAAAGGAGCGATTGTCACGTTTACGCGGGCGCTGTCGAACCATCTGTCCGAACGCGGCATCCGCGTCAACGCCGTTGCGCCGGGTCCGATCTGGACGCCGCTCATCCCCTCTACATTCGACGCGCAGCAGGTGTCCCAGTTCGGAGCCGACACGCCGATGAAACGGGCCGGACAGCCGCATGAGCTGGCGCCCGCCTACGTCTACTTGGCTTCCTCCGACTCCTCGTACGTGTCGGGACAAACGATCCATGTCAACGGCGGCGATGTCGTGAACGGGTAAACGGACAACGAACCGATCAAGGGGCATCCTTGGCCGGTTCGTTCGTTTTTCAGTGGAAGCCTTCGCAATTTGGGCTATGGTACACTCGCAGCTCCATTGCATCCCCTCCCGCTATCGGATCGGGACTTGTTTTCAAACGCTGCAATCGCTCTGCACGAAGGGGGAATTTTTGAAATACATGCGTTCGTTCGGAATCCGCGCTGTCAACGGAGCGGGAGGTCCTATTGCCTCCTATTTGGGTCTTGCTCGTTCATGCAAACAGTTATGAAACAGCCTCTTTCTTTTTCGAAACGTTGCCTGCTCTGTTGATACTTTCGGCACCTCGCGCAGTTCGCCGCGCAAGGTGCGACGGCGCGTGATGGCTGTCAACCTCATACCCCGTATGGATAGCAATAAAACGCGGCTGCCTCCGGATCACCGGATCGCCCGCATCGCCGGAACGGCCGGCATCGCCGGCAGCTGCATGTTCTAGCTAAGAGCAAAATAAAAAACGCTCCTTTTCAGCGGAACTTGCGTTCCGTCTTCAGGGAGCGTTCTTGTCTGTTTAAGCTATTGGCGCTATCGCTTACAGCTTAACAACGTTCTCGGCTTGCGGTCCACGGTTGCCTTGAACAACGTTGAATTGAACTTGTTGTCCTTCGTCAAGCGTCTTGAAGCCTTCGCCCGTAATCGCGCTGAAATGCACGAACACGTCGCTTCCGCCTTCAACTTCGATAAAACCAAAGCCTTTCTCCGCGTTAAACCATTTTACAGTACCAGTTTGCATGGAGTATGCCCTCCTTTTCCCGCAATTTTGATCATTTTATACCGAAAAAAAGATCCACACACTAAGGGACATCTTGAACCCCCAGCACGTGAATCAGGTTTCAAAATAATCAATATGTAGTTATCCTACCACAACCGATAACCATTTGCAACCTGGACTGGATAGAAAGGTAAAATTTTCTGTTCTTTCCAGTTCCGCTACTGCTTTTTCTGATCCGCTGCGCCGATGACCGGAACGGCATCTCCAAAGTATTCCTCCAGCGTAATGCCTTTATCGTAAATTTCCTGCGCGATCTTTTTGCCGACATAGCGAATATGCCACGATTCGTACATGTATCCGGTAATCTTTTCTTTGCCTTCAGGGTAACGGATGATAAAGCCGTATTCCTGCGCATGCTTCGCCAGCCACTTCGCAGCCTCGGTGTCGCTGAAGCACTGCTCTGCGGCGCATTTGCCGTCGCTGCCGGCCATATCGATCGCCAGACCCGTCTGATGCTCGCTGTACCCCGGCTTGGCGCTGTACCGGTTCGCCGCTTCGATGCCGTCCTTCTTCGCATAGTTGTCAAACAGCGTCTTCTGCCGGGCTTCCGAGCGGTAGCCGGATACGCCCGCCAGCGCTACCCCGTCCGCCTTGGCCCCGGCGACAAGCTCCTCCAGCGCCGCAGCCGCTTCCTTGCGCAGCTTGCGCTTATCGATCTTTTCCGTAAAGGTGAACGGAATATCGGGATAGACGAGATCGTCCGGCACATACCCTTTGGGCAGCCGGTACGTTTTGTTGACAAGCACGGATTCGCTCTCCGCGTTCGCTACGACCTGCTCCGCCTCGCCGTCGCTGCCGCTTGATGTTCCGCCGGCTGTGTCCCCTTTGTCCGCCCCGGAACCGGAGCTGCCATCGTCTTTGCTTCCGTCCGGCCGGCTTCCATTGCCTTCCGAACCGCTCCCGTCGCCGCCCGCTGCGGGTGGCGTGCTTGATGCCGGGTCAGAGCCCTCAGCCGGCTTTGTCCCCGGCGCGGTTTCTGTGCCCGGCGCAGGAGCCGTGCCGTCCTTGGCGTCCGCTTGCGAACTTCCGCCCGCGGATGCGCCGTTGCCCGCAGATGTGCCGCTGCTGCCGCCCTTTCCGTTCTCCCCACCGCTCACGGATTGTCCTCCGCTGGCAGCGGAAGTATCCGGATTATGCCGATCCGCAGTCCCTTCCAAGAATATCGCCCCGCCGCTCTTCATCCACGCGAAAAGGCCAACCGCGATGATTGCCATTACGATCAGCGCGGAAAAAGTCGTTTTTTTCATCATGCCGCTCCTTTCAAGTCCATACTGCTAACCGATTGTTATACGATACAAAACGATCATAACGGCCGATAAGTTGCGCCTTAACCCGTACCATCATATCGCGTGCGGACCCAAAGAGACAAGGTTCACTTGAAGCGGGCGACCGGGAAGCTTATGCTTGAAAGTAAGATTGGTTTAATATGGGGAGGGTATGCTATGGAAGAACGTACGATTGTAACGGAGCCGTTTGTCATTGATCTCGGCAGCGGACTCAAAGTACGGGGAGAAGTAAGATGCGCCGGATTGCCCGGGCTGAAGCCGGTCCTGCTGATCGCGCACGGATTTAAAGCGTTCAAAGATTGGGGCTTCTTCCCTTATATCGCGGAACGGTTTGCGGCCAGCGGTTTTTATACCGTTACGTTCAATTTCAGCTGCAACGGCGTGAACGAGACCGATTTTGACGAGCTGGACAAATTCGCGGTCAATACCTACTCCCGCGAACAGGGGGATCTGGCAGCCGTCCTGCACGCTGTCCAGCAGCGGCAGCTGCCGCTCGCAAGCGAGGCCGACGCCCGCACGGTCGCGGTGCTCGGCCACAGCCGCGGCGGCGGAAACGCTATTCTGTTCGCCGCGGAGCATCCGGCGGTGAAAGCGGTCGTGACCTGGAACGGCGTCGCGCGCGCCAATCTGTTCGACGCATCGTTTGAGGCGGAAGCGGCAAGCAAAGGCGTCGCTTATACCCCCAATGCCCGGACAGGCCAGCAAATGCCGATCTCGCACGTTTTTTTCGAGGATTTGAAGTCCCAGGGGGAACGGTTCAATATTGCGCAGCGGCTTTCCCGGCTGACAGAGCGGATTCCCGTTCTGCTTGTGCTAGGCAGCGCGGACAGCGAGCGCATCGTCACCGGCTTCGGGGCGCTGCGGGAAGCGGCCCCCGCCGCCCGCCATCATCTGATCGAGGGCGCCGCGCATACGTTCGGCGCCGTTCATCCGTTCGCAGGAACGACGCCCGCGCTGGAGGAAGCGCTGAACGTATCGGTACGCTTTTTTGCGGAAAACCTATAACAGATGGATGATATAACCAGTCCTTTTTTATCTCTTCTTAAGGTTTAGGCGGTTGTTCTCTGTTATAGTTGCACTCAGGGCTGCTGTTAAAACATGCATCTTAGACTGAAGGGAGTTATGCAAGGAATGAAAGAGAAAGATTTCAATCCACAAGACGAGAATCAGCGTAATGCAACAGAGGAAGAAGTTGCGGCGCAAACGCCGGAAACGGCTTTGGAAAGTGGTGAGAAGCCGTCCGCGGCGCGGAATGGCGACGAAGACCGCGAGCTGGAAGAGACGGCTGAAGCGTCGGCCCTGTCTCCGCTCGGAAGCGCCGTTTCGGGCGCAGCAGCGGAAGAGGAGCGCGAACGCGCACCGAAAAAATCCGGTGCTTCTCTCGGCTGGATGATCGTTTCACTCGTGCTTGCAATTCTGCTTGTCGTCGTTCTGATCAAGCCGCCGTTCGGCGGAAGCGGGAATGAAACCGTTGCAACGGTCAACGGCGAGAAGATTACACAGGATCAATTATATGATTCGCTTGTCAAATCCGGCGGCAAAAACACGCTTGATTCATTGATTACCGAGAAGCTGGTAGATCAGGAAGCGAAGAAACAGAACGTTACGGTAACGCAAGCCGATCTGGACAGCGAGCTGCAGGAAATTAAAAAACAGTTCGGCACCGAAGAGCAATTCAACGCGGCGCTGCAGCAATACGGCATGACGCTGGACGATCTGAAAAGCCAGATGAAGGCGCAGGTTCAAATCCGCAAAATTTTGCTGCCGAAAACAAATGTGACGGACGAGCAAATCAAGCAGTATTTCGAGGAAAACAAACAGTCGTTCAATACGGCGGAGCAGGTTGAAGCATCGCATATTCTGGTGGCCACCGAGCAGGAAGCCGACGCGATCATCAAGCAGCTGAACGGCGGTGCCGACTTCGCCGCCATTGCCAAAGAGAAATCGACCGATCCGGGCTCCAAAGATAACGGCGGCGCTCTCGGCTATTTCGGCAAAGGAGCGATGGACCCCGCATTTGAAGAAGCAGCCTTCAAGCTGAAAGTGGGCGAAACCAGCTCAGAGCCTGTGAAGTCTTCGTTCGGTTACCACATCATTAAAGTAACCGGGCATAAAGAGGCCCACACGGCGACGCTGGACGAACAAAAAGAAACGATCAAGAAGACACTCCAGGATCAGGCGATTCAATCGATGTCCGCTTCGTGGATGGCCGATCTCAAATCCAAAGCAACCATTACGAACACCTTGGACAATGCGGATGAAGGCGCGGCCGCTCCGGGATCAACCGATACCGGTGCGCCGGCGGCTCCGGAAGCCGAAGGTACGAAGTAATTCCCCTGTAAGGAAAGTAAGCATCACGTTTATGAAAAAGAATAGCGGCGCCGATACAGGCGCCGCCGGACAAACCGCCGGAGCGATCCGGCGGTTTTTTTCTTCTTTCCTTGAAGCACGGTGAATAAGCAGCCGAAGTGTCGATACCCTTATTCGCGTTTCTTCCGCCGGATTTGGGCAAGCGTCAGCCCTGTCAGTCCCTCGTGCTGCCCAAACGCCCGGTATTTGCCGGAAGCGATGCGCTGCGACGTGTAAATGCCGCTGTGGCCGGAGAACAGGTAGCTGACCGAGCAGACGATAAAAAGCGGGATCGCGCCTTCGGCGCCGAACAGCTCCAGCCCGAGAATAAAGCAGGCGATCGGCGTGTTCGCGGCGCCGCAGAAGACGCCGATCAAGCCAAGCGCCGCCATGAACGGAACGGACAGTTGCAGCAGCGGCGCAAGCGCGCTGCCGAGCGTCGCTCCGATCACGAACAGCGGCGTCACTTCTCCGCCCTGAAAGCCGGCACCGAGCGTCAGCGACGTTGCGATCGTTTTCCACAGAAACGCAAGCGGATCGGCCGCTTGGCGGAACGCTTCCTCCAGCAGCGGCAGGCTCAATCCGATGTAGTCCCGCGTTCCGAGCAGCGCCACGAGTCCGATGATGAGAACGCCGCCGGCAAAGCCGCGCAGCGCCGGATTGGGCACGGCAGCGGCGTAAGCACGCTTCAGCGCATGCGTCAGCTCGCTGAACAGCCGGCTGGTCAAGCCGAATAGAATCGATGCCGCCGCCACTTTGGCAATAACGGCGGCCGACAATGCGGGAACGGCTCCTATGCTGTATGCGGAGTGGCCGATTCCCCACGCTCTCGTCGTCCAATCGCCTATTAACCCGGCGCTGAGACACGGGATAAGCGCTTCGTAGCGGAGTATGCCGATCGCCGCCACTTCAAGGCCGAACACCGCCCCCGCCAGCGGCGTGCCGAACACCGCGCCGAACCCGCCGCTGACGCCGCACATGAGCAGCAGCCGGCGGTCGTACGCATCCGCGCGGATCAAGCGCGCCAGCCCGTCGGACAGCGCCCCGCCCATCTGCACCGCAGTCCCTTCGCGTCCGGCGGACCCGCCGAACAGATGGGTCGCGATCGTGCCCGCAAGCGTGAAGGGCGCCATCCGCAGCGGAATCGTTTCCCCGCCATCATGAATTTGCTCCAATATGAGATTGTTGCCTTTACCCGAATTGCCGCCGAACTTGGCGTACAGCCAGCTTACCGCCGCTCCGGCAATCGGAAGCAAATACAGCAGCCACGGATGATTGACCCGCGCGCCGGTCGCCCAGTCCAGTCCCGCCAAAAACAAGGCGGACGCGGAGCCTGCAAGCAGGCCCACCGCTCCGCCGAGCACGATCCATTTCACAAATGCAGCCGGCAGCGTCACATAGACCGGCTTGCCCCCATCCTTCATTCCTTCCCGCTCCTTCTCATCGTAAGCACAAACTTCTGCCAGACGCATGCGCCGGCGGGAGTCAACGGCCGCAGCCCGGCGTTATCGCACATCCTTTTCCTCAAAACGACGTTTCCCTCACATCGCGGCGGTGCGCCGCCCGGCTGCGCCGCACGAGATCGAGCAGCGAAGCCGGGGCGGGAGCGGCATAATAGCCCGCATCCTCATCAGGCGCAAGAATGACGCCCAGCTGATGGTGCTCGCCTTCATAGCGGGCGCGTTGCGTAAATTTCAACTGGCCTTCCAAATTGAACAGTTCAAGCTTGCAAAAGGCGGAATTGATGTGCAGCGCGGCGTGCAAATCCTCCTTCGTGCGGACGCGCCGCCCGTTCACCTTATGGAGCACTTCGCCCGCCATAATGCCCAGCTGCTCCGCCGGCGTTCCGGGAACGACGCCCAGCACGCGCAGTCCCCTCTCATCATGGACATACAGCGGACTGCGTTCCCGTTCCCTGCGGACGCCCATCCGGATCAGCACCTCGTGCAGAACAAGCGAACAAATCGCGGCGGCCGGCACAAGCGGCGGCCAAAAGACCGAACCTGCGGCCAGCGCCGCCAAAATCATGCTGTACACCAGCAAATTGCGCGCGGTAAGACGCGCCTGCGAGCCGGGGACGACGGAACGGGTCAGCTCCGTGAAGCCGATAATGGCGGGCAGCGCAATAAGCGTCCAGCCGCCCGACCCATCCGTGCCGCCGAGCAGCGGCGTCCACGGCAGCCCGATTCCTGCCGCCGA
Source organism: Paenibacillus beijingensis (assembly GCF_000961095.1). NCBI lineage: Bacteria > Bacillati > Bacillota > Bacilli > Caryophanales > Paenibacillaceae > Paenibacillus > Paenibacillus beijingensis. The sequence continues at coordinate 1,717,392 of NZ_CP011058.1, forward strand.
TCCGCCGGCCGCGGCGGGCATAAGCAGCAGCAGCGGAACCGGCCAGTAGCCTTGCAGCGCATAGCCGCCGACCAGCTTCCCGCGTTTCCCTTCCAGAAACAGCGGCGTAGCCAGCCGCGCTCCTTCGGCCCGTACGAGCAGCGCCTCGGCCGCATGGAGCAGCGCCACAAGCAGCAGCAGACCGGGAATATCCAGCTCCGCCAGCGAGCGGACGAACGTTCCGATGACGCCTTCATGGCTGCCGAGCGGCGTGAAGCCGGCCCCCCACTGCAGCAGACCGAGCAGGCCGGCGCTGTATGCGAAGCACAAATAGCGGACACGGAGGAGCAGCAGCACGAGCGTCATTCCCCACAGCCACAGCGTCGCATCGGGCGTGAGCGTCAGCCCGATAAACACTCCGGCCGCCGATACCGCGGCTCCCGCCAGCGCGCCCGCAACGATCGCACGCACAAGCAGGCGCGGCCAAATGTGCAGACGGACATGGAACAGCTTTCGCTCCATGCGCGTCTGCCGTATATAATGAAGCACAATGAGCAGACCGGCTACATAATAGAAGGGCTGCGCGATAAGCCCCATTAACGCTCTCCAAGCCTGCTCCAGCAACTCCTGTGCCGTTTCCAACATCTCATCCCCTTTGTCGATTCGGTTTCGCAAATCTATTGCTCAAGCATGATGCTTCGGCATGATACCGGTTAACGAATGCTTTCCGATCGTTGTGACGAAAAAACTTGTAAAGAAAAAGGTTGGCTCCGCAGGGCGCGAAGCCAACCTTTAACCCATTCGACATAAGACCATGATTTCCTGCCCGGGATAAATCGGGTATGCCGGCAAGATTCGCCCCCCGTTATCACTGCCCGCCGCCGAGCCGCGCTTTCAACGTCTCGATTGCTTTGGCCAATTGGCTGTCGTTCTGCGGACAACGCACCCATTTCCTTGCCGCCTGCTCAAGCGACTGCTGGGTCTTCACATCGGCAATTCCGGTCGGCTCCAGACCGCCGCTCGTTTGGAAGGCCATAACCGCCTCTGCCGTCTCCCGGCTGTAATAGCCGTCTTTGCGGCCGGGATCGAATCCGAGTCCCTGCAGCATCGTCTGCAGGCTTTTCACCTCGTCCCCAATCGTATCCGGCTGCAGCGTCTTCGCCTTGGCCAGCCGGGCTACCGTATAAAGGGAAGGCGGAGCCGCCGGCACATCCGGCTTGATGCCTTTCTCATGCACCCAGTTGCCATCCGGCGTCAGCCATTTCGCAACCGTCATCTTGACGAGATCGCCGCCCAAACCGTTATCGTAGCTGATCTGAACCGTGCCTTTGCCGTAGGACGTTTCGCCAACCACTACCGCTCCGGCCGATTCCTTGAGCGCTCCCGCCAATATCTCCGAAGCGCTGGCGCTGCCTTTGTTGATCAGAACCGCGATCGGGTACGATTTGCCTTTTCCCTTGGAAACCGCCCGTTCGGCGGGTGCACCGCGATACTGGACCTGCACGATCGTTTTGCCGCTCGGGATGAGAGGCTCGACGATTTTTTCGACGACCGGCAGCACGCCGCCCGGATTGTTGCGCACATCGATCAGCAGCGCCTTCATCCCTTTTTTCTCCAGCTCGCCCAGCTCGTCGGCAAACCGTTTCGCCGTGTTCAGGGAGAATTGGCGGATTTCGATAATGCCCACTCCGTCCGGACGCAGGCTGCCGTACACGGTCTCGACGTCAATGTCGTCCCGTACAAGCACAAGCTGAATCGGCTGCGCCATGCCGGCCCGGCGGATCTGCAGCTTCGCCTGACTTCCTTTCGGACCGCGCAGCTTGGCGACGGCTTCCTTAAGCGGAAGCCCGCTCATGCTTTGCCCGTTGACCGACAGCACGATATCTTTGGCAAGCAGCCCCGCCCGCTCGGCGGGTGAGTTTTTGATCGCGGACACGACGACGATATTGCCGTCCTCCATCGTAATTTCCGCGCCGACGCCGGTAAAGGAGCCTTCCACCGTTTCGGAAAACTGCTCGGCGATGTTTTTTTCCATGTACGTGGAATAAGGATCGCCCAGCGCCTCCACCATGCCGCTCAGCGCCCCGTCTACAAGCTGCTCCCGGTTTATATCCGTAAAATATTTGTTCTCGATCAGCTCCATGACGGTGTTCAGCTTGTCCAGCTCTTTGGGCGTGAGCCCGCCCTTCCCTGCCGCGGATGACGCAGACACAGCGCCTGCCGCCGGGGCCGGAGCCGTTAAAGAGAAATACTTTTCCGTTACGGTCAGCGTGATCAGCACCGAACCCGCCATCGTTAACGCCATAAATGCGGCGACTGTACGACCTTTAAACAGCAAGCTTCCACCTCTTTCCCTCTTCTTCCAGTTCCATCAACATCGCCTAGTATATGACAATCTTATCCTAAATATTTATACCGGCTGATGGCAAGAGGAACGTCCGTACCCGGGAGAATGACGGGACAAGCAAGAAGGTGCGCTCGCTATTTCAAATACGGCATCGGGTTGACCGCTTCGCCGTTTTTGCGTACTTCAAAGTGCAAATGGTTGCCCGTCGATTGGCCGGTGGAGCCGACTTCCGCGATTTTTTCGCCGCGTTTGACGTTCTCGCCCTTTTCCACCTTGATGCCTCCATTGCGGATATGACCGTACACCGTCCACAATCCGTTGCCGTGGTCGATAATGACGCAGTTGCCGTATCCGGTCATCCACTGGGCGAGAATGACGACGCCCGATTCCGCCGCGTAGATCGGCGTTCCCTCCGGATCCGCAAAGTCAACGCCGGCGTGCAGCTTGCGCTTGTGCGATATCGGATGAATGCGGTAGCCGAAAGAAGAGCTGATCCGGTAATCGCTCTTCAGCGGCACGGCCAGCTTGCCGCCCGTGTAATACGTTCTCACGCGCTGCCTCTTGCGGATCAGCTCTGCTTCCTTCTTCGCCAAGTCCATAACGAGTTGCTGCTGGTCTTCGCTGATCTCCTCAAGTTCCTCCAGCTTGGCATTATAGCTCAAAATCATAACCTGCTTCTGCGATTCCTTGGACCCGAGCAGCGTCTTGTAGTCATTCAGCTTGGCGTACATCGTCTTCACTTCCGCAAGCGATGCCTCCACTTCCTTCTTCTTCTCAATGACCAATTCCTTGTCTTTCTTGTGCTGTTCCAAAATTTCCTTGTCCTGATCCATAATGGAGTGCAGCGAATCCATCCGGTCCAAAAAATCGCTGAAGCTGGAGGCGCTCATCAGCACGTCCAGATAGGAGACGACGCCATTCGTGTAGCTCAGCCGAATCCGGGACTGCAGCAGCTCGTCGCCGGACTTGATGCGGGCTTCCGCCTCATCCAGACTGCGCGCCGCATCTTCGAGCTTAGCGGACGTTCTGTCGATTTGACCCTGCACCATATTGATCTGGTTGCCGACCGTATCGATCTGATTGATCACATCCTGGAGCGACTGAGCCGTCTGCGCTTTCAATGATTGCACGACGCCGCTGTCGTGCTCCGCCTGTTTCTGGCTAAGGGCCGCCTGCTGCATCTGCTTGCGAACCTGCGCAAGCTCTTTGTTGATCTTGTCCACCTGCGAAGCCGCTTGCCCCTCGGCCGGCACATACATAAGCGAAACGAACAGCAGGGCTGCGAGCAGAAAAATGCTTTTTCTCAACGGGTTCACCTACACTTTCAAATACTTGCGCACCGATATCGTGCTTCCCCAAATGCCGATGACGGTTCCGATTCCGATAATGAGCGCTGCGATAAGCGGTCCCGCTTCGCCGACGTTAACGAGCGTGATCATGTTCAGTCCGAGTTCCACTTGAGAAGCATTGACCAGTCGGTAATACCCGTACAGCACGACGCCGGCCGTCAAGACGGAGGAAATGAATCCGATGAGCGCGCCTTCGACGAAGAACGGCCACCTGATGAACGAATTCGTGGCTCCGACCAGCTTCATAATGCCGATCTCGCGGCGGCGGTTCAAAATCGTAATTTTGATCGTGTTGGAAATAAGAAACATCGCCGTCACCGCAAGCCCAAGCACAATGGCAAGCCCGACGTTGCGGACGAGCCGGGTGATCCGGAACAGCGTTTCAACCGTTCCCTTTCCATACTTCACGGCGAGAAAAGGCGGCGTATCGCCCGTCTTGTTCATCGCTTCGATTTGCGCTGCCGTTTCGGCTACGGTCTGCGGATTGAACAGTTCGATCGTAAACGAGTCCGGCAGCGGGTTATTATCGCCGCTGTAGCCTTGCAAAAGCTCCTGCCCGTCTTTGCCCAAGTTTTGCTGCAGCATCTTAAGCCCTTCCTCCTTGGAAACGAACGTCACGTTCTTTACCTCGGGAATATTGCGGATTTTCGTCTCCAGGCTGTCAATCGTGTTCTGTTCGGTTCCGAGCTGCAGGTAAGCGCGGATTTCGACTTGGCTTTCAAATTGGGCGGCCAAATGGTTCACGTTCAGCGCCAGCAACATAAACACGCCGAGAATAAACAGCGAGATAAAAATCGAGCTCATGGAAGCAAACGACATCCAGCCGTTGCGGATGACGTTGCGGGATCCCTCTCGCAAATGGCGGACGAAGGTACTAGCTTTCATAACCGTACTCCCCTCTTACCTGGTCGCGGGCGATGAGACCGTCCTCAATGGCGATTACGCGTTTGCGCAAACGGTTGACGATCTCCCGGTTATGGGTGGCCATGACGATCGTCGTGCCGCGGAAGTTGATTTCCTCCAGCAAATTCATAATGCCCCACGACGTCTCAGGATCGAGGTTGCCGGTCGGTTCGTCGGCGACGATCACCGTCGGGTTGTTCACGATGGCGCGGGCGATCGCGACGCGCTGCTGCTCGCCTCCGGAGAGCTGGGCGGGCAGGCTGCCCATCTTGTTCTTCAGTCCGACCAGCTCCAGCACCTCGCTTGTCCGTTTCTTCATGATCCGGCGGGGAGCTTCGACAACCTCCATTGCAAACGCGACATTTTCATAGACGGTAAGCTTGGGGAGCAGTCTGAAATCCTGAAAAATAACGCCGATGTTGCGGCGGACATACGGGATCTTGCGGGGCTTGAGTTTGCCGATATTAAATCCGTTGACGGAGATTTGACCCTTAGTCGGAAACTCCTCCCGGTAAATAAGCTTCATGAAGGTCGACTTGCCCGCTCCAGAAGGGCCGACCAAATACACGAATTCATTGCGGTCTATGCGAACGGAAACGCCGCGCAGCGCGTGAGTGCCGTCGGCGTACGTTTTCCAGATGTCTTGCATTTCAATCAACTATGATCACATCCTGTTCATTTTCAGAATGTACTAGTTCGACAGAAAGCGTTGAATTCCTCTTAAAACGGATGGATTTCCGCAATTTTCACGATTCTCATAATCGGCTCGTGAACATTTCCCGCCGGCTTACGCTGATATTTTTCGACAATCAGCCAGGGTAAAGGACTAAAAACGCCGGCCGGCGCGTATATATGCAGTGCGGCAAGCACTCTCCCGAAGGAGGAGTGAACGATGAAACGATTGCATCTGGCGCTTATTGTGCTGCTTGCGCTTCTGCTGACGGTTTCGATCGGTTGGGGAATGGTCTGGCTTTATGCGGCAAAGGATACGGTCCCCCATGTGAGCGCGGACGGCTCGGGCAGCGGGTGGCTGAGGGAAGCAAAACAGTCCGCAGCCGGACCGGGAATGGCAAGAAGCCGTTGACGGCTTTAAAGGAGGGTAACGAAGCAGCAAATAAGGGAGGGGTGCATCCGTGGATGCCCCTCCCTCTTTATGCGGCGCTTTGCACGCCGGACTGTTTGGCTTGCCGGCCAAATCGGGCCGGTACCGGTCCGAACAAAATCCAAGACCATCCGAGCAGCCGGTATGCGGCCAGCAGGATTACGATCGATCCCCCGAGCGCAACCACATATCCTCCGGCAATCCAGGAGTGATAGATGAGCGGCTGCGCCGATCCGGGAGGAAATTTACGGTAAACGTACAATATGAGCGGATGAACCAAATAGATGCCGAAGGAAAGCGCGCCCAGATCGGTCAGGGCGGATACAATCCACTGCGGCCCTTTGCGGTACAGAAAACCGCATAGCTTCATGAGCGCGAGCGTGGTGAGCACGGTGAACGCGCTGTAGCCGGCCTCGTACCAGTAGCCTTTAATGACTACGCCTCCCGAGCGCAGCTCATAGTACATCCAAATAAAAGCCGCCGTTACAGCCAGCCAAAGCGCGGTCATGACGACCGTCCATATTGTACGCCGCCTGCCTGACTCTCCGCCGTTCCCGGCCTCTTCCCCGCTTCCGAACCAGCGCTTGAAAACCGGATAACACATGCCGAAGAAGGCGCCGATCAAAAACGGGGTGAAATACGACAGCGACCAGCTTCCTTTGGAAGCGACATGAAGCACGTTGCGGTTGAGCAAATAAAACCCCCACTGGATGATCAGCCCGAGCGGAACCGCCAGGCGCACCGACATTTTCAGCCGTTGAAAAAGCAGCAACAGAAGCGGAAACAGCACGTATAGCTGAATGGTAATAATGACATAGTAAAGATGCGTGTAGGCTTTGCCTGACAATAAGTGCTGCCAGAACAGCGAAAGCATCGCGCCTGGATTCCATGCCCGATGATTCGCCATATGCCCGAGCAGTTCATACCCTGCCGAGATAACGATATATGGAATCAGCAGCTGCGTCAGCCGCTTCCAGTAAAAATTGCGGAGCATGCCCAGCGTCAGCGGTTTATCGTAATAGTTGTAGAAGAGCACAAACCCCGTTAGAAATATAAATGCAGGTACGCAAAAGAGCGCAAATGTATTCAGAAAAACATAGACGCCCAGCATCGGCGAGTCGTGAACGCGGACAACCGCAGCCGAGGTGGCGTGCACCATAATGACGCCGAGGATAGCGAGCCCCCGCAGCAGCTCCAGCTCCGGAATTCTCTCCTTGCGCATGGCCCCGTGCGAGGCGCCTGCTCCCGCATTCCGGTCCGAACGGGATAATTCCGCGCCGCTCTGCTCCTTCACGGAACCCGCCGCAATTTTTGTAGTTGCCATAAGAATTCGGAGTACCTTCCTTTCGCTCAATTTTGGATGAAATAACCAACCGACAGTTACTTCCAATCTATCACAGACCGTTTCGTTTGGCACCCCTTTATTTTTGCAAATGTTTCTTAACGGCTCCTTAAATGTGTTAAATAATGGGGCGCATTCCCCCGAATAATTAACGATTTAAAAGCCGCGACCGTTCCGGGCGCAGCCTGATTCCAAACCCATATTTAGTTTGAATCTATGACAAGCACTTCGGTCAAATCACCCAGTCGCCGATCGGATCCTGCGTAAACTCCTGCGGCGCGCGCCCCTGGATGATAAGCTCCGGATTTTTCATCGTCACTTTAGCGCCTGCCGGAACCGACTTGGAGATGGACACGTTGCTGCCGATGACGACGCCTTTGCCGATCACCGTCTCGCCGCCAAGAATGGAAGCGCCGGAATAAATCGTGACATCATCCTCCAGCGTCGGATGGCGCTTTACGCCGTTCAGCGACTGCCCGCCCCGCAACGAGAGAGCGCCAAGCGTAACGCCATGGTAGATTTTGACCCGATCCCCGATCACGGTGGTCTCCCCGATTACAACGCCTGTTCCATGATCGATAAAAAACGAGGAGCCGATGGTAGCGCCGGCATGAATGTCGATCCCGGTGACGCTGTGCGCGTATTCCGTCATGAAACGTGGAATTAGCGGTACTTTCAGCACATACAGCTCATGCGCAAGGCGGTAGATGCTCGCGGCAAAAATACCGGGATACGAAAAGATGATCTCATCGACGCTGTTGGCGGAAGGGTCGCCGTCAAAGGCGGCCTGCACATCGGTCGCCAATACGTGCCGTATGGCCGGAATTTTACTCAGAAACTCGTAAATGATCCGTTCGGTTTCCTGCTCCACACTGCCGCTGAACGGGTTGTTCGGATTGACATGATGCCGCAGAACGCGGCTGACCTGCTCCGACAATTTCTCATAAATTTCAATCAGCACCTCGCCGATCCGGTACTCAATTGTCGCGTTAATAATATTCTGCTTGCCGAAGTATCCCGGAAACAGCAATTCCCGCAGCAATTGAATGATTTCAATGATCGTATCTGAGTTAGGAAGCAAACTGGAGTCCAGCGAAATTCTCAGCGGCAGCTCGCGATGACTGTAAGCAATCTCGGAGATGAGACGATTGATTTGGTTATGAAAAATGTTGTTCATCCTTGCCTCCTTCTTGTTCTCGGCAGAAAGTTATAGGGAAAAAACCGGACGCAAGTCCGGTTCCTCCCCTAACATGATTACACTATACTTGATAATACCGGCTGCCGCTCGTCAGCTTCTGCAGCACCGACACGAGCGCATCAATCTCCCCGCAGGTATTGTAAAAAGCGAGCGAAGGCCGCACGGTGCTCTCCTGACCGAATCTTCGCAAAATAGGCTGTGCGCAGTGGTGACCCGAGCGTACCGCGATCCCTTCGCGACTAAGCGCGCTGCCCACTTCTTCCGTTTTATAGCCGGAGAGTACGAAGGAAAGGACGCTCGCCTTGTTTTGGGCCGTGCCGATCAGCTTCAAGCCAGGAACTCGCCGCAGCGCTTCCGTACCGTATTCCAGCAGAAAATGCTCGTATTTGTTAATCGTCTCAAGGCCGATCGCCGTAACATAATCAATGGCGGCCCCAAGCCCGACGGCATCCGCGATATTGCCCGTTCCGGCCTCGAAGCGGAAAGGCGCCGGATGAACGACCGTTTTCTCGAACGTGACATCGACAATCATATTGCCGCCGCCCTGGTAAGGCCGCATCGATTCGAGCACTTCAGGCTTTCCGTATAATGCCCCGATTCCCGTCGGACCGAACACCTTATGACCGGAAAAAACGTAAAAGTCGCAGTCCAGCGCCTGCACATCAACCTTCAAGTGGGAGACGGCCTGCGCGCCGTCCACAAGCACCTTGGCCCCGTAACGATGAGCAAGGCTGACGATCTCCTCCACCGGCGTTATCGTGCCGAGCGCGTTCGATACATGCGTCACCGCCACAAGCTTCGTCCTCGGGCCGAGCAGCTTCTCGTATTCGCTAAGCACTATTTGTCCGGTCTCATCGACCGGAATGACGCGCAGCTTGGCCCCGGTTTCGGCGCATACCAGCTGCCATGGGACGATGTTGGCGTGATGCTCCAGCCACGAAATGATGATTTCGTCGTCCTTCTGCAGGAAATGCTTGGCGTAGCTGTGCGCCACCAGATTAATCGCTTCGGTCGCCCCGCGCACGAACACAATTTCCTTCGCCGAAGGCGCGTTCAGAAACTTGGCGACTTTCTCGCGTGCGGCATCGTATGCGTCCGTCGAGCGCGCAGCGAGCTCATGCGCCGCCCGGTGCACGTTGGAATTCTCATGCTCGTAGAAGTAGGAGATGCGGTCGATGACCTGGCGCGGCTTATGCGTCGTCGCCGCATTGTCGAGCCAGACCAAATCCTTCCCGTTCACCTTCTCCTCTAGAATCGGAAAATCTTTTCGGATCACGTTGACATCGAACCCGGCGAGGTTCGCGGACAGGTCCGATGCCGGCACGATGATCGGCGAGAAGCCTTGTCCTTTCGTGGTCAGGCTCGGCTCCGGCTGTGGAATGCCGCCCGCAAAGCCGGGAATAATCAGATCGCTGTGGGCGGGCGCTGCGGGATGCGCAGGAAGATTGTGAATCTGTGGCTGGTCATACGAATCGGCGGAATCGGCGGAATCGGCAATCGCCTGCAGCCAATCCTTTTCGCTCAACACCGTTCTCGATGATAGCGCCGTCGGCGCGTAGGATTGCCAAGCCGGACTGGTGTTAGAATTAGGATTGGGTGAAGCGTTAAATTCCGGGAAATATTCGTTTGCCAGCGCCTCCAGCACCGACGGGTCCAGAAACCGGTTATTGGTAGTCATAATAGTTACCTACGTCTACGTCTTCCAGCACCGCGACCGCATCATCGGCCAGGATGGCTACCGAGCAGTATAAAGAAAGAAGATAGGAACCGATGCCGTTTTTATCGAGGCCCATAAACCGGACCGACAGCCCTTTGGACTGCTCGCCGGGAACGCCTGCCTGGTAAAGGCCTACAACGCCTTGTTTCTGCTCGCCGGTGCGGACAAGCAGAATGTTCGTTTTCCCGCCTTTGCCCTTCGGCGATTTCTGACCGTCCACGAACAGCTTGTCCGTCGGAATGATCGGTATGCCTCTCCACGTCAGAAAGTGCGCGCCGAAGAGCTGCACCGTTTGCGGTGGAACGCCGCGTCTTGTGCATTCACGGCCAAACGCCGCAATCGCCCGCGGATGCGCCAGGAAGAAGGAAGGCTCCTTCCACACCTTGGAGATCAGCTCATCGAGATCGTCCGGAGTCGGCGGGCCGAAGCGCGTCTGGATGCGCTGCGATTCGGCGGCATTTTTCAGCAGGCCGTAGTCATCGCTGTTAATCAGCTGGCTCTCCTGTCTTTCCTTGATGCTTTCGATGCTAAGACGGAGCTGCTCTTTGACCTGATCATAAGGACTGCTGTACAGATCGGATATATGCGTGTGTACATTAACGACCGTTGAAATGGCGTTCAGCGTATATTCGCGAGGCTTGGAGCTGCAATCGACAAAGCCTTCTGTAATGTTGACATCGTCGCTCTGGCTGCACAAAATATCGAGCGTCGTCTCGCCTTCATTGACTTTATTCAGCCTGAATATCCCCGTCTCCAGCCCCTTCCACTCAAACAGCCGCGTCAGAAATCTTGGTGTGACCGCTTCGAATACCGGGGCTGTTTTCGTTACATTAGCAAGCTGGTAGGCTGCGGACGAGCCCAATGTCTTTACGCTATTCTCTTGTTCTGCCATTTCATATCCTCTCCTGATCCATGCAGTAGTGTAGTCAAATTGCGGTTAATATATGGCAATGCTCGGGTCGATTTCACTCGCCCACGCATTAATCCCGTCTTTAAGGTTGAGCAGCCGGCCGGTATAGCCTGCCTTGCGCAGCGCCCGGATCGCCAGGATGCTGCGCTGCCCTACTTTGCAAACGACAACCGTATCGATCGCGGGGTCCAGCTCTTCCTGCCTGCGGACAACCTGGCCGAACGGAACCGCCTTCGTTCCCGGAATTTTGCCGATCGCCAGCTCATGCGGCTCCCGGATATCGATGACCTGCACCGGCTCGCGGCTGTCCAGACGGCGCTTCAGTTCCGCCGGCGCAACCTCCTCAATCGGTTCCTCCTGCTCCGCCGGCGGCTTCAAACCGCAAAACTCCTCGTAATCGATCAATTCCGTAATCGTCGGATTTTGTCCGCAGACCGGGCAGTTCGGATCCTTGTTCAGCTTCAGCTCACGGAACTTCAGCTTCCAGGCGTCGAACAGCACAAGGCGATTGATGAGCGGCTCGCCTTTGCCAAGGAGCAGCTTGATCGTCTCATTCGCCTGGATGGTGCCTACGATACCGGGCACGACGCCCAATATGCCTCCCTCGGAGCAGGTCGGCACGAGTCCCGCCGGCGGCGGAGACGGATAGAGACAGCGGTAGCAAGCTCCCTTTTCCGCGTGAAATACGCTGGCCTGCCCTTCAAACCGGAATACGGACCCGTATACATTCGGTTTGCCGAGCAATACGCAGGCATCGTTCACCAAATACCGCGTCGGGAAATTGTCTGTGCCGTCCACGACTACGTCAAAATCTTTGATGATGTCCAGGGCGTTCTTGCTGGTCAGCTTCTGCTCGAAGGCGACGATGTTTACTTTCGGGTTGATGTTTTTGATCCGGTCCTTCGCCGAAGCGATCTTCGGGCGGCCGATATCGCGCGTTCCGTGAATGATCTGCCGCTGCAGGTTCGTCTCATCGACAAAATCGTAATCGACGATTCCGAGCGTCCCGACCCCGGCTGCCGCCAAATACATGGCAAGCGGTGCGCCGAGCCCTCCCGTTCCGATGAGCAGCACGCGGCTTTTTTTTAACTTCCGCTGTCCTTCCACACCGACTTCCGGCAAAATAAGATGGCGGCTGTAACGCGTCACTTCATCATGGGTCAGCTCGGGCAGATCGGCGGGCTCGTTGGTGCCGCCCACGACGGGCTCGTTGCTCGCGGCATACCCGTGATTGCCGGTGGCAGCAGACTCATGCGCGCTGCCAGCGGAGGACTTGTGAGCGCTGCCCACGCCGGAGCCGCCCGCAATAGAAGGCACAAGCAGGATCGTATCACCGTCCGAGACCGGGGTTTGAAGACCGTCCTTCTGACGGATGTCATCCTCGTTTAAGTAAATATTGACGTAGCTGCGGAGCTTGTTTTCTCCCGTGAACAAATGACGCTGCAGGTCATCGAACCGTTCCGTTAACCGAGCCAGAGCCTCTTCGATGGTGGCGGCCTGCACCTCAACCTCCGATAATCCGTCTGTGAACGATCTTAAAGCAGTAGGTATGAATAACGTTACGCTCATCGCTTTACTCTCCTCGTATGATGGTTTCGGCATTAAAAGCGGACCGGTCATGTTTCAATTCCCAGGAAGTCAAATCCCCCGCCTCGCCTGCACGGACCGACACAATGATGTACGAATACAGCGGCCACGCATGCTCCAAATCGAATGCAGAAGGGATGGCCGGATGATCCGGGTGCGAATGGTAGAAGCCCACAATGTCCAGACCATGCTTGCGGGCGTACAGCTCGCTGCGCATAAGCTCCTCGGCGCTGATCAGAAAACGGTTATGCTTCGCTTCGTCCTGCCGCGCATTGGAGCTGCGCCGAAGCTGCGTGACGGTTTTGTTGTTATCCGCCCCGAACTGACCAAACAGGATGCCGCAGCATTCGTAAGGATAATCCTCCTCGGCATGCTTGTTAATCTCCTGAATCTGTTCATCCGTCAGCCTGATCATGTTGAACTCTCCTTTGCCCATAGCCCGTCGCTAAGATAGCGCAGCCCGCTGTCGCACAAAATCGTAACGACCACCGAGCCCGGCGGAAGACCGGCGGCAAGCTGCAGAGCCGCGGACACATTAGCCCCGGAGCTGATCCCGACGAACAGCCCTTCCTCCCGAGCCAGCCGCAGCTGCATCCGCTGCGCCTCCTCCGTCGATATATCGATCTGACCGTCCGCTACCTTGCTGTCATAGATGCCGGGCAGCAGCGTCGTTGCCAGATGCTTCATCCCTTCAAGCCCGTGCAGGGGCGAGTCGGGCTGCATCGCAATGGTCCGTATGGAGGGATTGAGCTGCTTCAGCCTCCTGGAAGTTCCGATGAACGTACCGGAAGTGCCCATGCCTGCGACAAAATGAGTAATTTTCTTATCCGTCTGCTCCCAGATCTCCAGCGCGGTGCCGTTATAGTGCGCCTTCCAATTCTCCGCGTTGTTATACTGGTCGGGATAAAAATACTTCTCCGGCTCCTCTTCAGCTATTCGCTTGGCGGCAAGCTGAGCGCCGTCCGAGCTTTGCAGCGGATCGGTTTCGATGATCTCGGCTCCATAAGCGCGCAAAATGCGTTTTCGTTCGATATTCGCGTTTTTGGGAAGACAAAGCGTAACGCCGTAGCCAAGAGCAGCCCCAATCATGGCATAGGAGATGCCGGTGTTGCCGCTCGTTCCGTCGATGATCGATTTCCCTTCGGTCAGCTGTCCCGAACGGATCCCATCCAGAATCATCGCTTTGGCAGCCCTGTCTTTCACGGACCCGCTAGGGTTCAAGTGCTCGGCCTTGACATAAACGCTGACACCTTGCCGCTCCAGCTCCCCCGTTACGGTGGAGAGCCGAAACAAGGGAGTATTCCCTACGCATTCCACAATGCGGTAGTTGGTATGCACGCAGATGATTCCTCCCGGTCATGAACGTATGTATGATTATGATTGCTTTTAAAGCCCTATAAGCAGCCTGGTTTATTCCTTACTATTCTTATAGGATTTATCATATTATAATTTGGGATGAATTTTCTGTCAATTAAATGTTTTAAGGACATCACAAAAAAGACTGCGTCCGGTTGGACGCAGTCTGATTCAGTCTGCTTTACAATTTCATTTAAACGATTATGTGCCGTGTTGACGTGTAAAACCTAGTTCCGCGCCGCGTATTCTTCGACCCAGGAAGCGGCGGATGCAAGCGCGCTCTCTGCGCGTCCGATCGCCTCGGACACCTGCTTCTTCGCCGTGCCGCCGTACACGTTGCGGGCGTCAACGACCGCTTCCGGCTGCAGCACCGCATAGATGCGGTCGTCGAACAGCTCGGAGAACTGCTTGAACTCGTCCAGCGTCAGGTCGAGCAGATATTTGTCCTGCTGGATGCAGTACAGCACCGTCTTGCCGATCACTTCGTGCGCCTGGCGGAACGGCAGCCCTTTGCCGACGAGGAAGTCGGCGATATCGGTGGCGTTCGAGAAGTCCTGGTTGACCGCCTTTCGCATCTGCTCCTTGTTCACCTTCATCGTAGCGATCATCGGCGCGAACAGCTGCAGCGCGCCCTGAAGCGTGCGCACCGTATCGAACATGCCTTCCTTGTCTTCCTGCATATCTTTGTTGTACGCGAGCGGCAGCGACTTGAGCACGGTCAGCAGGCCGACCAGATTGCCGTAGACGCGGCCGGTCTTGCCGCGGACAAGCTCCGGCACATCCGGATTTTTCTTCTGCGGCATAATGCTGCTGCCCGTACAGAACGCGTCGTCCAGCTCGACGAAACGGAACTCGGTGCTCGACCAGAGGATCAGCTCCTCCGACAGACGCGACAGATGCGTCATAATGAGCGAGGCGTTCGCCAGAAACTCAACGATAAAATCGCGGTCGCTTACGGCGTCCAGACTGTTTTCGTAGACGCGGTCAAAGCCGAGCTGCTCCGCCACAAAGTGACGGTCAATCGGGAACGTCGTGCCGGCTAGCGCGCCCGCTCCGAGCGGCAGCACGTTGATGCGCTTGTAGCTGTCCTGCAGACGCTCCAGGTCGCGGCCGAACATCGAGACGTACGCCATCAGATGATGCGCGAACAAAATCGGCTGCGCGCGCTGCAAATGCGTGTAGCCCGGCACGATCGTGTCGAGGTTCGCTTTCGCCTGCCCGATGAGCGCTTCCTGCAGCTTCTGCAGCAGGCCGACGAACTCGACGACCCGCTTGCGCAGATACAGATGCATGTCCGTCGCCACCTGATCGTTGCGGCTGCGGCCCGTATGCAGCTTGCCGCCGACCGGCCCGATATCGTCGATCAGCGCTTTTTCAATATTCATATGAATGTCTTCATCGGATACGGAGAACTCGAGCTCACCTTTGCGGATCCGCTCCAGCACGCGCTGCAGGCCGCCCTTGATCGTCTCGACGTCCTCGGCCGGCAGAATGCCCTGCTTGCCCAGCATCGTCACGTGCGCGAGACTGCCTTGAACGTCCTCTTCGGCCAGTTCCTTATCGAACAAAATCGATGCCGTATATTCTTCCACCAACTGGTCGGTTTTTTTGGTGAACCGCCCACCCCACAATTTGCTCACTTGGCTACGCTCCTTATTGCTTTTTGCTCTGTTCCACGCCCGACGATACTTTCAGACGGAGCGCGTTCAGGTGAATGAAGCCGGTCGCGTCGTTCTGGTCGTATGCCTGGGAAGGATCGGCCTCCATCGTGGCGATATCCGGGTTGTACAGGCTGACCGGGCTTTTGACGCCGGCGCCGATGACGTTGCCTTTATACAGCTTCAGGCGGACGACGCCCGTCACGTTCTTCTGGCTTTCCGTTACAAGCGCCTGCAGCGCCAGACGTTCCGGCGCAAACCAGAAGCCGTTGTAAACGAGCTGCGCATATTTGGAAATGAGCGAATCGCGAAGGTGCATGACGTCGCGGTCCATCGTGAGCGACTCCATTTTGCGGTGTGCAGTGAACAGGATCGTACCGCCCGGCGTTTCGTACACGCCGCGGCTCTTCATGCCGACAAAACGGTTCTCGACCATGTCGATGCGTCCGATGCCGTGCTTGCCGCCGAGCTCGTTCAGCTTTTCCATGACACCAAGCGGGTTCAACCGTTCGCCGTTAACGGCGACGCAGTCTCCGGCTTCGAACGTCAGCTCCACATACTCGGGCTGATCCGGAGCATCCTCCGGCGCCACGCTCAGCACATACATGTCCTTATTCGATTCCGCGCTCGGATCGAACCAAGGATCTTCCAGCATGCCGCTCTCGAAGCTGATGTGCAGCAGGTTGCGGTCCGTGGAGTACGGTTTGGCGGCCGAAGCCGTAACCGGAATATTGTGCTCCTGCGCGTAGGCGATCATCTCGGCGCGGCCTGGGAACTGCTCACGGAATTCGTTGCTTCTCCAAGGCGCGATCACTTTGATTTCCGGCGCCAGCGCGGCGGCCGTCAGCTCGAAGCGCACTTGGTCGTTGCCTTTGCCCGTTGCGCCGTGGGCAATCGCGGTTGCGCCTTCGGCGCGGGCGATTTCCACCATGCGCTTGGCGATCAGCGGACGCGCGATCGACGTGCCGAGCAGGTATTGTCCTTCATACAGCGCGCCCGATTGGAACATCGGGAAAATGAAGTCCTTCGCGAACTCTTCCTGCAGGTCGTCGATATATACTTTGGAAGCCCCGGTCGCAAGCGCTTTGGCTTCGAGACCGTCCAGCTCCTCCTTCTGGCCGATATCGGCGGTAAAGGCGATAATTTCCGCGTCGTACGTTTCTTTCAGCCATTTCAAAATAACGGATGTGTCGAGGCCGCCCGAGTAGGCCAGCACGATTTTTTCTTTTGCCATAATAGTCCTTCGCACCTTTCTCATGCTCAAAATAATTGCTCACACAAACGCGGGAGGCGTCCGCTTCTGGCGCTGCGGCCCTCCCGATGTGTAACCCGGATCCGGAAACTCCGACCGCCCGGGTGAACTTACATAATCGCCGCCATAATGGCTTTTTGTGCGTGCAAGCGGTTTTCCGCCTGGTCGTAAATGATGGAGTTGTGGCCGTCAATGACGCCTTCGCTCACTTCTTCGCCGCGGTGGGCGGGCAGACAGTGCATGAACAGGTAATCCTTGTTCGCGTATTTCGCCAGCTCTTCGTTCACCTGGTAGCTCGCAAAAGCCTGCTCGCGCTCTTTCTGCTCCTCCTCGAAGCCCATGCTCGCCCAAACGTCGGTGTAGACGACATCGGCGCCGCTGATCGCTTCTTTCGGATCGCGGCATATGACGATACCGGCTCCCGTCGCCGAGGCGACGTCCTTCGCCTGGTCAACAAGCTCCGGATCGGGCTCGTAGCCTTCCGGCGTCGCAACCGAAATGTTCATGCCCAGCTTGGCCGCGCCCATGATGAGCGAATGGACCATATTGTTTCCGTCCCCGATGTAGGCAACCTTAAGCCCTTCCAGCCGTCCTTTGTGCTCAAGCACCGTTTGGTAGTCGGCCAGCGCCTGGCAAGGATGCGAAGCGTCGGTCAGGCCGTTGATGACGGGAACCGTCGCTCCGCGCGCCAGTTCGATTACGGTGCGGTGAGCGAACGTGCGGATCATGATGCCGTCCAAATAACGCGAAAGCACTTGCGCCGTATCCAAAATCGGCTCTCCGCGCCCGATCTGCAGATCGTTGCGGGACAGGAACAGCGCCTGGCCCCCGAGCTGGTACATGCCCACTTCAAACGATACGCGCGTGCGGGTGGACGATTTTTCGAAAATCATACCAAGCGTTTTCCCTTTGAGCGGATGATAAATTTCGCCCGCTTTTTGCTTATGCTTTAAGTCGATCGCCAAATCGATCAAGTAGCGGATTTCCTCCGGCGTGTAATCGGCCAGCGCCAGAAAATCCCGCCCCTTCAGATTGACGGCCATACTTTCTTTGATGGTGTTTTGCATGGGATGCGATCCCTCCCTTAATGGTGATGGATGTCCGGGAAAGCGGACGCTGCGCGGCTGAACTTGATCATCCGATCGCTGTTGTAGCCGGATCGTTTTGAACTTTTAACCCCTAACAGCATTACGATCCGTCTACAAAGCGTATGCTTCCGAAGTGGCTTTCCTGCGGAAAGCCTGTAGGCGAACGCTAACGCTTCTCCAGTCACAAGTCAGCCGCTCCGCTCCTTTTTCCCGGTATAGTGGTGTAGCGAAAAGCGTTAAGAAGCCGCTACCGTCTTCTCCGCCAAAACTTCAGCCAGCACGCGTACCGCCTCGTCGATCTCCTCGTTGGTGACCAGCAGATTCGGCAGAAGACGTACAACGTCCGGTCCGGCCGTCACAACGAGCAGGCCGCGATTGCGGGCTTCCGTCACGATATCGGCCACAGGCTCCGCGCATTCGATCCCGATCATCAGGCCTAAGCCGCGGATATCTTTCACGAACGGGTTGCCGGCGAGCTTCTCGCGAAGCTGGCCCATCAAGTAATTGCCCGCTTCCAGGGCGCGCTGCGGCACTTTGTTCCCGATAATCGTTTCGACCGTTGCTTTTACGACAGCGGACGCAATCGGCGTGCCGCCGAACGTCGTGCCGTGACTGCCCGCGCTGAACGCCTCGCGCAGCTTTTCCTTGCCGAGCATCGCGCCGACCGGGAAGCCGCTGCCGACCCCTTTGGCCACGGTGAAAATGTCCGGTTCGATCCCGTAATGCTCGTGTGCAAACAGCTTGCCTGTCCGGCCCATGCCAGTCTGAACCTCGTCGATAATAAGCAGCAGACCGTTGTCCTGGCAAAGCTTCACGATAAATTGCATAAACTCAGGCTTAACCGGATGAACACCGCCTTCGGCTTGCACCATCTCGATCATAATGGCGGCTGTGTTGTCGCTCACTGCCGCTTTCAAAGCCGCCTCATCGTGCAGCGGAACCGTTACGAATCCTGCGGGGAGAGGAAGGAAGCCTTCCTTCACCTTCTGCTGTCCCGTCGCGGTCAGTGTAGCCAGCGTCCGCCCGTGGAACGACTGATGGAACGAAATGACTTCGTAGCGTCCCGTTCCGAGCACTTTTTGATGATAACGTCTGGCAAGCTTGATCGCCGCTTCATTGGCCTCCGCACCGGAGTTGCAGAAGAATACCGCATCCGCGCACGTATTGTCCGTCAGCAGCTTGGCCGCAGCTTCCTGCCCCGGGATATGAAACAGGTTGGAGACGTGCCACAGCTCGTCAAGCTGCTTCACGAGCGCTTCCTTCACCGTCTGCGGCACGTGACCGAGATTCGTTACGGCCAGTCCGCACATAAAATCCAAATATTTGTTGCCCTGATCATCCCACAGCCAGCTTCCTTCGCCCTTCACAAGCGAGACCGAGTATCTCCCATATGTTGGAAAAAGAGAATGTTCACCACTCATTATCATTTCCACCTTTCGATAAGTATAGTGACAAAACGGGAGCCGCTTTTTGAACTCCTTCTGCCACCGGCCCTCTCGCACATCCGGGTCGGTTCCGGCTCTCCTGCTTGTCTTTCGGGCGTCGCCGGGCTGAACGCATCATTTGTTCTACGCGTGCCAGCCGCCCGGCGGTCATACCGCCTTGAAATACCGTGTGACCGCTCGGACTGCGCTTTGTGCAGCCGTCCTGCGGGCAGGTCGGACCGGCATTCCCGCCATCCTGCCCGCAGGTCGGAGCCGGCATTCCCGCTGTCCGGCAGCAGCCGGCGCCGGCGTTCTAGCCGCCGGCGATCACCGTTCCGACTCCGCCTTCGCGAACGACGCGGCTGAGCACATTCGGCTCTTCGCCGCTTACGATCACGACTTCGCGGACGTTGCCGTGCAGGCACTTCACCGCCGCACGCACTTTCGGAATCATGCCGCCGTAAATTTCGCCGCTTGCAATCATCTCATCGATCTCGGCAACGGTAATGCTCGGCAGCACCTTTTTCTGTCCGTCCACCGTCTTCATAATGCCCGGCACGTCGGTTACCACGATCATCCGCTCTACGCCGAGCCGCGAAGCGACCGCTCCCGCAGCCGTATCGGCGTTAATGTTGTACCGCTGTCCGGCCCCGTCAATGCCGATCGGCGCCAATACCGGGATGTACCCCATCGCCATGACGCCTTCGATCACTTCCGCGTTCACATCCGTCACATCGCCCACATAGCCGATGTCCACGGCGTTTGCCACCGGCTGCGCTTGAATCAGCATGCCGTCGACGCCGGATAAGCCAAGCGCCTTCGCGCCGCTTTGCTGAATTTTGCGGACGATCTCCTTGTTGATCGCCCCTGCCAGCACCATCTCCACGACATCGAGCACGTCACCGGTCGTCTTGCGCAATCCGCCCACAAACTCGGTCTCGATGCCGAGCTTCTCCAGCGTGGAGGAGATCGCCGGTCCGCCGCCGTGCACGATGACCGGACGCACGCCTTCGGCCTGCAGCCGCCGCAGGTCGGCGAAGAACGAATCCGGAAGCGCCGCCAGCGTGCTGCCGCCGCATTTCATAACAAACCGTTGTTCCATCCCCATACTTCCCTTTCGTCTGTCAAAAATCGTGCCGCATCCGCTTCATGAGTTAATACCCTGCAGACGCCTTTAAAAAGCGACCGGCTCCGCTTGCGTTTCAAGAAGTCGTCCAATCAAGTCCGGTAAGCGGCGTTAATCCTTACATAGTCGTAGGTCAAATCGCAGCCCCAGGCGACCGCTTCGCCGCCGGCCATATGCAGATCGACCGTAATGACAACAGTTTCGCCCTTCAAATATTCCAGCGCCTCTTCTTCGTCAAAAGCGATCGGACGCGACTGCTCCAGGGTTAAAATCGTTCCGAGCCGGATGTCGACCGTCTCCGGATTAACAGGCTGTCCTGCGCGGCCGACCGCCGCGATAATCCGTCCCCAGTTCGCATCGGCGCCGAAAATGGCCGATTTCACAAGAGAGGAACCGATAACCGTCTTCGCGATCGCCGCCGCGGAGGCGTCGCTCTCTGCGCCGCGCACCTGCACTTCAACGAGTTTCGTCGCGCCTTCACCGTCGCGGGCGATCGCCTTGGCAAGCACTTCGCATACGTACCGGAGCGCGGAAGCAAACGCCGCCCAATCCGGATGCTGCGGCGTCAGCTCGCGGTTGCCCGCAAGCCCGTTTGCCATCGCCACGAGCATATCGTTCGTGCTTGTATCACCGTCGACCGTAATCATATTAAATGTCAGGTTGGTCGCTTCCCGCAGCAGCTGCTGCAGCGCTTCACTTCCGATCAAGGCGTCCGTCGTTACGAAACCAAGCATCGTTGCCATGTTCGGGTGAATCATGCCGGACCCTTTGGCCGCGCCGGCGATAAGAACGTCCCGGCCGTCGACGACGAGCTTGACGCAAACCATCTTTTGCACCAAATCGGTCGTCAAAATCGCCTGGCAGAAGTCGTCGCTGCCTTCACGGCTGCCCAGCAGCCTGCCGGGAAGGCCGTCGATCCCGCTTCGCACCCGATCCATCTTCAAATTCTCGCCGATCACGCCGGTCGAAGCGACGGCGACATCGTCCGCTTTCACGCCGATCGCTTCCGCAAAACGGCTGCGCATCTCATAGGCATCAGCTTCGCCCTGCTTCCCGGTGCAGGCATTGGCATTGCCGCTGTTGACGAGCACCGCCTGCAGCCGGCCGTCCTGCCCGATGCTGTCGCGCGTTACTTTCAGCGGCGCCGCCTGAAACACATTCGTCGTATAGACGCCGGCAGCCGCAGCCGGAACTTCGCTCACAATGGCGCCCAAATCGTGGCGGGTCGTTTTTTTCAAGCCGCAGTGCAGCCCGCCCGCTTTAAAGCCGGCAGGCGTCGTGACGGACCCGTTCTCAACCACGGAGAACAGCCGTGGATATTCGTGTGACATAAGCCGTTATCGATTCCCCTTTGACGCCGTATTAAGGATAGACCGGAACAAAGTTCAAACCTGTCAACTCGTCCCAACCCATCATCAGATTAAGATTTTGGATTGCTTGCCCTGCCGCTCCCTTGACCAAATTGTCAATGACCGAAATAATCGTAACCCTGCCCGTACGGCTGTCGACCGCAAAGCCGATGTCGCAGTAATTGGAGCCCGAAACTTCTTTTGTCGCCGGCCAGATTCCCTCATTCCGGACGCGTACGAACGGGCGGCCGTGATAATAATCGCGGTAAAGACCGATCAGGTCCCGATCCGTGCGGCTTTCGGTCAGCGAAGCGTAAATCGTCGCCATAATACCGCGCGTCATCGGCACAAGATGGGTCGTGAACGTTGCCGTTACCTCACGCCCCGCCACATCGGTGAGCACCTGTTCGATCTCGGGAATATGCTGGTGCTTGTTCAGCTTGTAGGCTTTGAAATTCTCGTTCAATTCCGAGTAATGAGTGCCCAGGCTCGCCCCCCGGCCTGCTCCGGAGACGCCCGATTTGGCGTCGACGATAATGGTCGACGGGTCGATCCAGCCGGCCGCAAGCGCCGGAACCAGTCCGAGCAGCGTTGCCGTCGGATAACAGCCCGGGTTGGAAATAAGCTCCGCACCCTTCACCTGGTCACCGTACACTTCCGCAAGTCCGAATACCGCCCGCTGCAGGTCGTGCTCTGCAGCCGGCTCCTTTTTATACCACTGTTCATATACTTCAGGTGACTTCAAACGAAAATCGCCCGACAAATCGATCACTTTCAATCCCGCTTCCAGCAGCTGCGGCGCAAGCTTCGAAGCCACGCCTGCCGGCGTCGCGGTGAACACGACATCCGCCTTCGCCTTGATCGCTGCGGGATCAATCCCGTCAAGCAGATCGGTGCGGATTTCGCTCAAATGCGGGAACCCTTCTGCAATCGGCGTTCCGGCGCTTGAAGATGAGATGACCGACGTCACCTCCGCGAGCGGATGCGCCTCGAGCAGACGGATCAGCTCCACTCCGCCGTATCCGGTAGAACCGACAATCGCTACTTTCAACTTGGAACCCATTCCTGTCTCTCCTATCCGATAAGCCGTTCTGAATATTTATTGTACAATAGTTGGTTACCCGATGAAATACCCTAGTTTAGCTTTGTGTTATTATACATCCGTATACATAAAAATACAATACGTTTCTCTGCCTATTCCTTCGTTGAAAAGAGCCCCTTTTTCTGCAAAAAGCCTTTATAATCCGTTCATTTTCCGATATAAAGGCTGCCGGCACCTATGCAGGCTCCGCTCCGTTCCAGCGGCTGTCCGGCGGTATATGTATACGTTTATGCACTGCCGGACCTTTATCAGCCGAATGATGCGTATGCATCCGTGCTGAATATTGCCGCATTAAGCCGCATACACCGGGATTCTTAGCCCATTTTGAAGCCCTTGCCGAGCACTTCGGCCGTATGGCTGATTATGACAAACGCATCGGAGTCGGCGCGCTGCACGATCCGCTTCAGTTCCGCCACCTCGTTCTGCCCGACGACAACCATCAGCACGGTGCGGGCATCGCCGGTATAGCCGCCATGGGCGTCGAGCCGGGTCAGCCCCCGGTCCAATTCGTGCAGCACCGCATCCGCCAGCTCCTCCGCGCGGGACGAAATAATAAAAGCGACCTTCGACAGCGCCGGACCGGTCTGCACGATATCGATCGTTTTACTGGTGACGAACAGACCGATTAAGGCATAAAGCGCCTTTTCAGGGGATAGCAAAATGCCTGCGGCAGCAATAATGCATCCGTCCAGACATGCGACGGACAATCCGAGCGGCATGCCGGTGAAGCGATGCAAAATTTGTGCCGCCAAGTCGATTCCGCCCGTCGAGCCGCGCCCCCGGAACACGAGTCCGAGACCGGTGCCGACGCCGATGCCGCCGTAAATGGAGGCGAGCAGCGGGTTATGCGTCGGAACGGGCCAGTGCGATGTGAGCAGCACGAACAAAGGAAGCACGACCGACCCGGCCGCCGTACGGACGGCAAAGCGGCTGCCGAGCGTGAACCAGCCCGCAAAGAAGAGCGGAATATTGAGCGCCCACTGCGTGTATGCCGGCGGGATGCCCTGCATCCGCTGAACAAGCACCGATATACCGGACACGCCGCCCGAGGCGATTTCATTCGCGAGCAAAAAACAGTTAAAGCTGACCGCCACAATAAAAGCTCCCGCCACCAGCAGCAGCCAATTGACGTAAGCCGGACGGACCCGCCCGAATCGTCCATTTTTTCCGTTCCCGGCCTGTCCCTTCAAACGATCGCCTCCGCAGCACAAAAAAAGAGTTCCACACCTTATCAGTGTTGGAACTCTTTCACATCCGTATGCACGGGATGACGCCATCGCACTCTTCTTTTCGTAGCGCGGTTTAGCATAAAGCCGGGCGTCATGTTTATGAATCAGCGGTTTATACCCCCGGCTCCTCTTGGCGGATCTGATGCCGCAAATATCCGTCGATGAAGGCGTCCAGGTCGCCGTCCATCACGGCGCCCACATTGCCGGTTTCCACCGAGGTCCGGTGGTCCTTCACCATGCTGTAGGGATGGAACACATAAGAACGGATCTGGCTTCCCCAAGCGATATCCGACACTTCGCCGCGAATTTCCGCCAGTGCCTTCTGCTGTTCTTCAATCTTGCGTTCATAGAGCTTGGAACGAAGCATCTTCATCGCGCGCTCGCGGTTTTGGATCTGGGACCGTTCCGTCTGGCAGGCAACCACGATTCCAGTAGGAATGTGGGTAATCCGGATCGCCGATTCCGTCTTGTTGACGTGCTGGCCGCCGGCGCCGCTGGAGCGGTACGTATCGACCTTCAGGTCCTCAGGGCGGATTTCGATCTCGACATCGTCGGAAATTTCCGGCATGATGTCGCACGATACGAATGACGTATGCCTGCGGCCCGAAGCGTCGAACGGCGAAATGCGCACCAGCCGGTGCACCCCTTTTTCCGCTTTCAAATAGCCGTATGCGTTATAACCTTTCACCATGATCGTAACGCTCTTGATGCCCGCCTCGTCGCCCGGCAAATAGTCCAGCACTTCCACCTTAAAGCCGCGCTTCTCGGCCCAGCGTGTGTACATCCGGTACAGCATTTGGCCCCAGTCCTGCGACTCCGTTCCGCCCGCCCCCGGATGCAGCTCCAAAATGGCGTTCAGCTTGTCGTAAGGCTGATTGAGCAGCAGCTGCAGCTCGAACTCGCCGGCCTTGCGGACCAGCTCCGCCACGCCTTCCGCCAGTTCGGCTTCAAGCGCCTCGTCGCCTTCTTCTTCCGCGAGCTCCAGCATCGTTTCCAGATCGCCGTGCTCCTGCGCAAGCTTCCCGTACTGGTCCACAACGGACTTGACCGCATTTAATTCCGCGATGACGCCCTGGGCCCGATCGTTATCGTCCCAAAAATCGGGCGCCGTCATTTTTTCCTCGTAGTTTGAAATGATCTCCTGCTTGAGATCTAAGTCAAAGAGACCCCCTGAGTTCTTGGAGCCGCTTCGCCAACTCGCGCAGGTCCTGCTTAACCGATGCGTCTATCATACGAATGCTTCACCTCAATATAAAAAATTGCCGCCGCTGCTGCAGCTTTAGCGTATCCCCCGCCAATGTCCACAACGCGGCGAGCTCAATTGCGGATACAAACGGACGCCGATCCTTCCGTGCGGACACGAAAGGATCGGCAAGTCCCGCGGGAGCCTCCTTCTAAGCCGGGGAGGCTGGAACGGGACCCGGCGGAACTTCCCGAAGGCCCCTTCAATTTCATCTGCTTACTCGTAGGCTATGCCTACTTAAGCGCAGCCGTTACTTGCCGTGGCACAGCTTGTACTTCTTGCCGCTTCCGCAAGGGCAAGGATCGTTGCGGCCGACGCGCTCTTCCCGCTTGGCCGGGCGCTTCGCCTGCGGCTCGCTGCTGCCGCCGGACTCCGTCTGGCCCTTGGCCACTTCCTGGCGCTCCAGGTTGTTCTCGACATGCGCCTTCATAATATATTTCGTGACTTCTTCCTGGATATGTTCAATCATTTCCTTGAACATTTCGAAGCCTTCGAACTGGTATTCGCGCAGCGGATCGGTTCCGCCGTAAGCCCGCAGATGGATGCCTTGGCGCAGCTGGTCCATCGCGTCGATGTGATCCATCCACTTGCTGTCGACCGCACGGAGCACGACCACCTTTTCGAACTCGCGCATCATTTCCGGTCCGATCGCTTCCTCGCGCTCGTTGTACAGCTGTTCGACCTTTTCAAAGAGGAGGTCGGCAATTTCATTCGCTTCCTTGCCCCACAGATCATCCTTCGTAATCATGCCTTCTTGAAGGAACGTTCCTTGCGCGTAATCGACGATCGCCTGCAGCTCCCAGTTCTCCGGCACCTCTTCCGACGGGCAGTGGGCTTCGACAATCCGGTCAATCACCGGGCGAATCATCTCCATGACGATCTCGCGAATATTTTCGGAGTTCAGCACTTCGCGGCGCTGCTTGTAAATGATTTCCCGCTGCTGATTCATCACGTCGTCGTACTGCAGAACGATCTTCCGCGTATCGAAGTTGTTGCCCTCGACCCGTTTCTGCGCCGATTCGATCGCACGGCTGATCAGACGGCTTTCGATCGGCTGGTCTTCTTCAAACCCGAGCCGCTCCATCATGCCCATAATATTTTCGGAACCGAAGCGGCGCATCAATTCGTCTTCCAGCGATAAATAAAATTGCGACGAGCCCGGGTCGCCCTGACGTCCCGCGCGTCCGCGCAGCTGGTTATCGATCCGGCGGCTTTCATGCCGTTCCGTACCGATAATATGCAGCCCGCCGACATCCGATACCCCGTCGCCGAGCAAAATATCCGTTCCGCGGCCGGCCATGTTCGTGGCGATCGTAACCGATCCCGGCTGACCCGCGCGCGAAATAATTTCCGCTTCCTCGGCATGGTATTTCGCATTGAGCACTTTATGGCTGATGCCGCGCTTCTTCAGCATATCCGACAGCTTCTCGGAATTCTCGATCGAAACGGTACCGACAAGGACCGGTTGGTTCTTCGCGTGCCGCTCCACGATTTCCGTGACGACCGCCTTGAACTTGCCTTCCTCCGTCTTGTACACAACGTCCGAGATGTCGTTCCGGATATTGGTCCGGTTCGTCGGAATTTGCACGACTTCAAGTCCATAAATTTTCTTGAACTCTTCCTCTTCCGTCTTCGCCGTACCGGTCATACCGGCCAGCTTGCGGTACATCCGGAAATAGTTCTGGAACGTAATCGTCGCAAGCGTCATGCTCTCGTTCTGCACCTTCAGCTTTTCTTTCGCTTCGATCGCCTGGTGCAGTCCGTCGCTGTAACGGCGTCCGGACATGATGCGGCCCGTGAACTCGTCAACGATAAGAACCTCATCGTCCTGCACAACGTAATCGACGTCGCGTTTCATAATGGCATGCGCTTTGAGCCCCTGTTGGATATGATGGTTAAGCAGCACGTTGGCATGGTCGAACAGATTCTCAATGCCAAAAGCGCGCTCGGCCTTCTCCACCCCTTCTTCCGTCAACGTTACACTGCGCAGCTTGATGTCGACCGTGTAGTCTTCCTCTTCCTTCAGCCGGGATACGAAACGGTCCGCAGACGTGTACAGCTCCGTCGACTTGGCCGCTTGTCCGGAAATAATGAGCGGCGTACGCGCTTCGTCGATAAGGATCGAGTCCACTTCGTCGATAATGGCAAAATAAAGCGGACGCTGCACCATCTGCTCCTTGTAGAGCACCATGTTGTCCCGCAGATAATCGAAGCCGAACTCGTTATTTGTCCCGTATGTGATATCGCAGGCATAAGCCTGCTGTTTCTCTTCGTGGCTGAGGCTGTTCAGGTTGCAGCCGACCGTCATGCCCAAAAATTCATAGAGCTTGCCCATCAGGCTGCTGTCG